>NZ_QGNJ01000022.1 GCF_003336875.1 Oleisolibacter albus
CGGGTCCTGCGCCAGGAACAGATCAACCACCGCATCGGAAATCCGGTCGCACACCTTGTCCGGATGACCTTCGGACACGGATTCACTGGTGAAAATGTAATTCTGCTTCGGCACGGGTCTAGCCTCGGATTGCTGAAGGATCGGCGCGTGATCCTGACACGGAAACACGCCGCCTGGGAGTGCCCGGGTGGCGTGTTTTCGCAAGCTTCCGTAAGCCGGTCAAGGGGCACCCCGGACGTATCGGGGTTGCCCTCTTGGCAGGGTCAGTGCGTATCCGAGGAGCTGGCGACGGCCTTGGTCAGCTCGAAAATGCGCTTGCGCACGGCCGGATCGGTGATCCGGTAGTAGGCGCGGACCAGTTCCAGTGTCTCGCGCTTGGCCATGGGATCAAGCTCGCCGGCCTCCGGCTCGCCGGCCGATTTGGCCTCGCCACGGGCCGGCTCGCCGGCCGGCATGTCGTCGAAGAAGAACGACACCGGCACGTCCAGCACGCGGCTGAGATCGAACAGGCGCGACGCGCCGATGCGGTTGGCCCCGCGCTCATACTTCTGGACCTGCTGGAACGTCAGGCCGATGGCCTCGCCCAGCTTCTCCTGGCTCATCCCCAGCAGAGTGCGGCGCAGCCGCACGCGCGATCCCACATGAATATCGACGGGGTTGGGCTTGCCCAGGCGCGGGCGCCCGCCACCGCGGCGGACACGGACTTCAGTCTCCATGGATTCAACCTCCAGTAAGGTAACCTGGGCCGATATTGTACATACGCACGTATGTCGTCAAGAACCCGGCCTCTATGCTTCCGTATGGTTGCAGACCCACCCACCCAGGGGGGTCTTACACCCGGCGGGATGGAAAACCAACAGCCGCCAACACGACCAAGAGTGCTACAACCAACAGCTGGTTACCATATGTGCTAAAGGGTGGTATTGCGAGAGCGGGTCGCGGCAACTGTGCGTCGATAATGCCGCTCTTTCCCAGATCTAGCCGCGCTGTTACCCGGCCATAGGCATCCACCACCCCGGAGATGCCGGTATTGGCTGCCCGCACCAGTGGCAGCCCCTCCTCGATGGCCCGCATGCGGGTGATGGCGAAATGCTGATGCGGTCCTGCCGTCTGCCCGTACCAGGCGTCATTGGTCAGGTTCAGCAGCCAGGACGGCCGCGGTTGCTCCGTCCCGGCGGCGGGGATGACGGCGCCGGGGAAGATGACCTCGTAGCAGATCAGCGGGCTGACCGGCGGCAGGCCCGGCAGCAGCAGGGTCCGCGGCCCCGGCCCCGCCGTCATGTCGGCGGCGGAGGGGGCGATGGTGGCCACCGCCCCCACGGGCAGCCAGCGCCGGAACGGCATGTACTCGCCGAACGGCACCAGATGCGCCTTGTCGAAGACATCGACGGTGCGCCCGGCGGCGTCCACTGCCACCAGGCTGTTGGCGTAGTGCTGCTCGCCATCCGGGCCGGCATAGACGCGCGGCGCCCCGGTCAGCACCAGCCCGCCCGGCGGGGCGACACTGCCGACGGCGCGGTTCAGCTGGATATCCCGGCCCATGAACCAGGGCACGGCCGTTTCCGGCCAGATGACATGGGTCACCGTGTCCCAGCCCGGCGCCGTCGACAGGTCGAGATGCTTCTGGAAATTGGCCATCACCGCGCCCCGGTCCCATTTCAGGGTCTGGGGAATGGCCGCCTGCACCAGGCGCAGTTTCACCCCGTCGACGAAACGCCCCTCGGTACCGCCGAGCCGCACCGCGCCCCAGGCCGCCACCGCGGCCAGCACGGCCAGCCCGGCCGCCGGCACCAGCCAGCGCCGCGGCCGCCCCTCCGCCAGCACCACCGGCAGGGCGGCGATGCACACGGTCAGCAGCGAGAGACCATAGACCCCGACGACGGAGGCCAGTTGCGCCACCGGCAGCAGGTCGGTCCAGACATAGCCGATGAGGTTCCAGGGGAAGCCGGTGAAGAGATGGCCGCGGGCCAGTTCCAGCACCGTCCACAGCAGGCCCAGGGCCAGGGCTTCACGCGCGCCACACAGGCCGAACCGCTGCCGGGCCCAGCGATGCGCCATCGTTGCGATCCCGGTATAGACCGCCAGCAGCGCCGGCAGACCGCAGACGGCAAAGGGCAGGACCGGCCAGAACTTGCCGATATCGACGAACAGGGCGACGCTGATCCAGTAGAGACCGACCAGATGATGGCCGAAGCCGAAGGCCCAGCCGGTCCAGAAAGCCTGGGCCGGCGTGCCCGTTCCCCGCAGCAGCCACAGCAGGACGGGAAAGGTCAGCCAGAGCACCGGGATCAGATCGGCCGGCGGCAGGGCCAGCGTGGTCACGGCGCCGGCCAGGGCCGCGGCACCCAGCCGCTGCCAGCGGCCAAGCCCTGCCAATGTCGCGGCCAGGCGAAGCGGGCGCCCGGTTCCCGTGGAACCGGTCCCGGAACGAAGGATCTGTTGGGTCACCGTCGGAGGTCCGGCTCTTTGGTTTGCGGCGGGTTTACCGGCGGGCCGCGTCAGGCGCCAGCATGCCGGACTTCACCGCCATGCATGGGTTGAGGCAGGTTGCGCACACGCAGCCGCTTGATCCGCCGCGGGTCGGCGTCCATCACCTCGAACTCCAGGCCCGAGGGATGGGTCAGCACCTCGCCGCGCGGCGGAACCCGGCCGGCCATGGAGAAGACCAGGCCGCCCAGCGTGTCCACATCCTCCAGATCGTCGGCATCGAACACGCGCCCGACCTGGGCCTCGAATTCCTCGATCGGGATGCGGGCATCGGCGATCAGGCTGCCGTCGGGGCGGGGCTGCAGCCGGGGAGATTCCTCCTCGTCATGCTCGTCCTCGATCTCGCCGACGATCTCCTCGACCAGATCCTCGATGCTGATCAGCCCGTCGATACCGCCGAACTCGTCCACCACCAGGGCCAGATGCTGGCGGGCCTGCCGCATCTTCAGCAGCAGATCCAGCACCGGCATGCTGGGGGCGACGATCAGAACCTCGCGCGTCAGCGCGGCCAGATCATAGGGCTGCTTTCCCGCCACGCAGGCCAGCACGTCCTTGATATGGACCATGCCGATGACGTCATCCAGCGTCTCGCGGTAGACCGGCATGCGGCTGTGCGCCTCTTCGGCGAAGCGCGCGATCAGGTCGGTCAGGCTGATGTCGGCCGGTACGGCCACGATGTCGGCCCGGGGCACCATGGCGTCGACCACGGTGCGCTTCCTGAGCTTCAGGATATTGGCCAGCAGCGTCCGCTCGCCCTCCGCCATGGAGGTTTCGGCGCCGTCCCGCTCCTCGATCATCTCGGCGATGGTTTCGCGCAGCGTGTCACCGCCGCGAACGCCGAGAATGGACCGCAGCCATCCGCGGAACTGCTGGGTAATGGATCCTTGTTCTTCGGCCCCGTCTTCGCGGGGCGATCGACTGTCGCTGAGGTCGGCCATCATCATGTCTGGGGTGGAAGGGGACCCGCATCGTCCCCGGGATCGTCGGGCGCGCGCGGCCGCCCGCCGGCGGGGTCGCGTCCAACATAGGGATCGGGAATGCCGAGCCCTGACAGAATTTCCGTTTCGAGGCGTTCCATGATCTCGGCCTCGTCATCGTCGATGTGATCATAGCCCAACAGGTGCAGCACACCATGCGCAACCAGATGGGTCAGATGGCTGGCCAGGGGCTTGCCCTGCTCCGCCGCCTCCCGCTCCACCGTCTGGAAGGCCAGGATCACGTCGCCCAACAATACAGGAACCGGGGACGACGGCGACAGGAAATCACCGTCCGTCATGCAATCTTCGCCGTCTGCGCCAGCTCCCCCATCGGCATCGTCACCGTCGGCATCGTCCCACGCCTCCCCGCGATCAGGGCCGGGGCTGGGGCCGGGGCCGGGATCGTCGGCATGGATGGCGAAGGACAGCACGTTGGTGGGCTTGTCCTTGCCGCGATAGGTGCGGTTCAGTTCCTGCACCAGCGCATCGTCGGCCAGCACGATCGACAGCTCCGCCGGCCCCTGCGGGACACCGTCGGCCCTGGCCAGGGCGGCCGCGGCGGCGCGCAGGCACAGCTCCTCCACCGCCGGCAGCCGGTCTTCCCAGGCCCCCTCCTCGATGGAGACCAGGATGTCCACGCCCTCGCCGTTCGGGGCCGGGTCTTCCGGGACGCTCATGCCCCTCTCTCCGCTGCCTTCTCTGCCGCCTGGGCGCGGCCGGCCGCGTCATAGGCGCGGACGATGCGCCCCACCAGCGGATGGCGCACCACGTCGGCCTCGGTGAAATGCACGAAGCCGACCCCCTCGACCCCCTGGAGGATGCGCAGCGCATCCTTGAGGCCGGAGATCTGCCCCGACGGCAGGTCGATCTGGGTGATGTCGCCGGTGATGGCCATGCGGCTGCCCTCGCCCAGGCGGGTGAGGAACATCTTCATCTGCATGGCCGTGGTGTTCTGCGCCTCGTCCAGGATGACGAAGGCGCTGGACAGGGTGCGGCCGCGCATGAAGGCCAGCGGCGCCACCTCGATGACCCCGGTCTCCAGCCGCTTCTGCACCTGATCGCCCGGCATCATGTCATAGAGCGCGTCATAGAGCGGGCGCAGATAGGGATCGACCTTGTCCTTGAGGTCGCCGGGCAGGAAGCCCAGCCGTTCCCCCGCCTCGACCGCCGGGCGGGACAGGATGATGCGGTCGACCTTGCCCTGCATCAGCAGGCTGACGGCCTGGGCCACGGCCAGATAGGTCTTGCCGGTGCCGGCCGGCCCCAGCCCGAACACCAGCTCGTTGGCGGCCAGCGCGTCGAGATAGGCGGCCTGGGTGGCCGAGCGTGGGGCGATGACCCGCCGCTTGGTGCGCAGGGCGCCGCGCGGATCGGACAGCTGCGACAGGGCCTGCCCGCGCAAGGAGGCATCGTTGCTCATGGACATGCGGATGGCGGCGTCCACCTCGGCCGGGCCGACCTCCAGCCCCGCTTTCAGCCGGTCCCACAGCGCATCGAACACCGAGCGCGCGGCCTCGGCCCCGTCCTCGCTGCCGGCGATGGTCAGCTGGTTCCCGCGCGAGATCAGACTGACGCCCAGCGTCTTCTCCACGCGGGCCAGATACTGCTCATGCTCGCCGAACAGCAGCGGCAACAGGCGGTTGTCGTCGAAACGCAGGTCGATCCGGCGGTCCCCCGAAGGGGCGGGCTGGGCCGTGCTCAAACCTGCGCCTCCATCGCCGCAAGGCCGGCCGGCGCGGCGGGCGCATGCACGCTTTCGCTGGTCACCACCTCCGCCGCCAGACTGTTGGCATGGGCCTCGGTGATGCGCACCGGCACCACCCGGCCCAGCAGCCGCTCCGGCGCCAGGGCATGGACGGCCTGCATGAAGGGGCTGCGGCCCAGCAACTGGCCCGGCTTCTTGCCGATCCGGTCGAACAGCACGGTCTGGACCGTGCCGACCGTGGCCGCGTTGAAGCCCACCTGCTGCGCGTTCAACAGCTGCTGCACGGCCTGCAGCCGCTCATCCTTCACCGTCTCCGGCACCTGCCTGCCCTCCATGCCGGCGGCGGGGGTGCCGGGGCGGGCGCTGTATTTGAAGCTGTAGGCCTGGGCATAGCCGATGTCGGTGACCAGCCGCAGCGTTTCGGCAAAGTCCTGGTCGGTCTCCCCGGGGAAGCCGACGATGAAATCGCTGGACAGGGCCAGGTCCGGCCGGGCGGCGCGCATGCGCTCCACCACGCGGCGATAATCGTCGGCGCTGTGCTTGCGGTTCATGGCCGCCAGGATGCGGTCGCTGCCCGACTGCACCGGCAGATGCACGAAGGGCATCAGCTGCGGCAGGTCGCCATGGGCGGCGATGAGATCGTCATCCATGTCGCGCGGGTGGCTGGTGGTGTAGCGGATGCGCTCCAGCCCGTCGATGGCCGCCAGTTCGCGCACCAGCCGGCCCAGGCCCCAGACACGGCCATCCGCGCCCTCGCCATGATAGGCGTTGACGTTCTGGCCCAGCAGCGTCAGCTCCACCACGCCCTGGTCCACCAGCCGCCGGGCCTCGGCCAGGACCTGGGACACGGGGCGGGAATATTCGGCGCCCCGGGTATAGGGCACCACGCAGAAGGTGCAGAACTTGTCGCAGCCCTCCTGCACGCTGAGGAAGGCGCTGGGGCCGCCGGGGCGGCCCGCCTCTTCCGGCAGCAGGTCGAATTTGCTCTCGGCCGGGAAGTCGATATTGATGACGCCGCCGGCGCCACGCACGGCGCGGGTCACCATCTCCGGCAACTGGTGATAGGTCTGCGGCCCGAACACCATGTCGACGAAGGGCGCGCGCATCATGATCTCGGCGCCCTCGGCCTGGGCCACGCAGCCGGCCACGGCCAGGACCATGCGCCCGCCCTGGGATGCCTTGTCCTTCTGCAACAGGCGCAGACGGCCCAGATCGGAATAGACCTTCTCCGCCGCCTTCTCGCGGATATGGCAGGTGTTGAGGATGACCATGTCGGCGCCGTCGGGCGCCTCGGCGGGTTCATAGCCCAGCGGCGCCAGGACATCGGCCATGCGGCCGCTGTCATAGACATTCATCTGGCAGCCATAGGTCTTGATGAAGAGCTTCTTCTTCGTCGCCAACGCCGTTCCCTGATCAGGGCCTTTCCAACGCCAAAGGCGCACCTCTGGCTCTGTCCGCCGGTGCGCCCGCGGGAAACATAAGCGAGCCGGCCGCCTAGTCAACCGCGACAAACGGTGAAGGTTGCAGGGCGCCCGTGCGTTGCCGTTCTGCGCCGGCCCGCCCGGTACCGCTGGTCAGGGGCCGATGCCGCAGGCCCTGCTCATGGCCTGATAGGCGGCCCCCGATCCGGCCAGGCTGTAGGTGTCGCTGGTCCTGCTGCCGCGGCTGGTGGTGGCGGTCACCACCATGGTGCTGCCATGGCGGATGGCCTGCGACACCGCCTGGTCCGTCTGGGCATCGCGGGCCCAGGCGGTATCGCCGTCGCCCACAAGCGTGAAGCTCTCCCGGCCCACCTTCAGCGTCACCGGCTTGTCCTTGTCATAGGTGTAGCCGCCGAGGACGCTGATGACATCCAGTGCCTTCTCCGCCGGGCGGTGGGTGACCAGTGCGAACACCTCCCCCCGTTTGGCCGGGTCGCCGCTCTGGGATTTCGGCCGGCTGGCCATCCAGCAGGCCTTGGTTCCATCGGCTTCCGTCAGCTGGAAGGCGCTCCAGTCGCGGAAACTGCCGAGCAGCACCGGCTCCGCCGCTGCCGCATTGGCGGCGGCCGGCAGAAGGGGGGCCAGCAGAGCGGGGGAAAGACCAAGGGCCAGCACGGGAAGCACGGCCTTGGGAAAGCGCAGGGTCATGGCCACGGAATCCTGGGACTGCCTGACGAAGGATCGGGATGCAGCATAATCCCCGGAGATTGCGGGAACGGAAAGGGCCGGGCGAGGGCGAGAAAAAAATCTGGGAAAAAAGCAGGCCCGGGTGATCCAAGCGGGCCGGGCCGCCGTATCAGTTTGCGATGGTAGACATGGCCCTCTATAGTCCGCTGCAAGTCGGACAGCTCCTGCGGGATGCCGCTCCGGCGTCGCCGCGACGGGGTGCCATGGCCGGACCGCCCATCAGTTCCGCCGCCTCCGCGGCCGGCGAAGACCGGGCCGGGACCGGCCGCTCCGCCGAAAGCGCCCCAGAAAGCGCCGATGCGCTGCTGTTGCGCGTGGGGCGGGAGCGCGACCGCCGTGCCTTCGTCGCCTTGTTCCATCTGTTCGCGCCCCGGCTCAAGGCCTTCCTCTGCCGTGGGTCCCTGGATGCCGGCCTGGCAGAGGAGATCATCCAGGAGGTCATGGTCGTTGTCTGGCGCAAGGCCGGCAGTTTCGACCCGGCGCGCGCCTCGGCCGCCACCTGGATCTACACCATCGCCCGCAACCGGCGGATCGACCGGCTGCGGCAGGAGCGCCGCCCGGAGATCGACCCGGACGATCCCGCCCTGGTGCCGGAACCGGAGGATGCCGCGGATTTCGCCCTGATGCGCGAGGATGACCGGACCCGCCTGCATCAGGCCATCGACCAGTTGCCCCCCGACCAGTCAGATCTGTTGAGAATGGCCTATTTCGAGGACAAACCCCACAGCGCCATCGCCGCGGAACGCCAGCTGCCGCTGGGCACGGTGAAGTCACGCCTGAGGCTGGCGCTGGTGCGTCTGCGCACGCTGCTGGGAGACGAGGCATGACCCCGTCGCACCATCCCGTCCGTGATCTGCTGCTGGCCTATGCCGCCGGGACACTGCCGGAGGCCGCCGGACTTGCTGTGGCCACGCACCTGGCGCTCTGTCCGCTGTGCCGGGCCGAGGTGCGGCGGCTGGAAGCGCTGGGGGGAACCCTGCTGGAACAGGAGACGACGGCACCGGTCAGTGATGGTCTGCTCGATGCCATTCTGGCGCAGATCGAGGAACCGGCGCCATTGTCGCTTCCCCTTCTCGGCCCAAAGCCGCGGGCGAGCGCCGGCAGTCCGGCATTGCCGGAACCATTGCGCAGCTATGTGGGCGGCGATCTGGACGGGGTACAGTGGAAGCCCGTGGTGCGCGGTCTGGATGAGGCGCCGGTGCGCGTCGGCGGTGCGGCTGCGGCCGACGCCGCCACGGGGGGGACGCGGGTACGGTTGATGCGGGTGCGCAGTGGCGTGGCCATGCCACGCCACACGCATCACGGCACGGAGATGACCCTGGTGCTGGCCGGCGGTTTCTCCGACCAGACCGGCCATTATCTGCGTGGCGATTTCACATTGACCGACACCAGCGTCGATCACCAGCCCACGGCCGATCCCGACGGGGACTGCATCTGTCTGGCCGTCACCGACGCCCCGTTGCGGCTGACCGGGCCGCTGGGGCGTCTGCTCAATCCCTTTGTCCGGTTCTGACCGTTGGTCCGGTTCTGGGTCCGGCCTGGAGGCCATTTCCGAAGGGTGCCCCGATGACAGAGGCCTCAGCACGGCGGGAAGCGGATATGCCGACGGCCCCGACCGGGCGGCTCAGGCGCCTTCGGCCTGATCCAGCAGATCGTCCATGTCGTGGATCTGGACCTTGCTGCCCTCCAGCAGGCTGATGACGCGGCTGGTCTTCAGCTGGGTGAAGGTGCGGCTGACGGTTTCCGTGGTCAGGCCGAGATAGTCGGCGATGTCGGCCCGGCTCATCGGCACATGCACCGGGTTCTCCTTGTGCCCGCGGCGCTGGGCACGCTGGGACAGCATCAGCAGGAAGGAGCAGATCTTTTCCTTGGCCGTCTTGCGGCCCAGCAGCAGCATCTGGTCCTGCGCCGCCGCCAGCTCGTTCGACGCCATGGAGAACAGGCGCCGCTGCATCTTGGGGAATTCCTCCAGCAGCGCTTCCATGCGCTTGCGCGGGAAGCGGCACAGGGTCACCGGCGTCACCGCCTCGGCCGAGTAGGCATAGACCTCATTGACCGACAGCCCCATGAAATCGCCTGGCAGCAGGAAACCGGTGATCTGCCGCCGTCCGTCGGGCAGCAGCTTGTAGAGCTTCATGGTCCCGGCGGTGACATTGTAGAGCGTGTCGGCCTTGTCGCCCTCGGCGAACAGGGTATGCCCGGCCTCATAGCGGACCGTCTGCAGGATCTCGGCCAAACGTCGCAGCTCTTCAGCCTCCAGGGCGGCGCAAACAGTCAAGGACCGGACCGGACATGCCCCGCATGGGTTCATCTCGGCCGGGGCACTGACATCGCGGACACGACCCATATCGAATGGAGGCATAGGCGACTCCCATACATCTTTACCAGACCGCCCACGCACGGGGCACGCCGGTTGGCAGGTTAATCATGCGCCCAAAACCGCGTTTCCGCAATGCGCAAGCCCAAAACTGCCCCAGATCGGAAGCAAAGGCCATCGCAGCGCTACGTTTTACATGTATGCGACCGATACATACAGCGGTTGGAATGTCCGCCAGACTGATCAGATCTGGCTTATATCCCAGGGCACAGGATCTTCTGCGTTTCACTCCATCTTTCGGCTGAACCGAAAGGCGGAGCACTCGTCAGGACGAGAACACGGCTGCTTGATCCAGGTCAAGGCGGCTTGTGAGCATGTGGTCCAAGGTCGCAGCTTGACGAGTGCCGGATTTTTCCCATGCCCGACAGTTTCCTGACCAAGCCGCTGGACCCGCGCCGGATCGACCAGGCGTTTCCAGTGGTTCAGGCCGCTTTTCCCGATGTGGATGTGGATCGCTGGCGCGCCTACGCCACGGAAATGATTGGTGCGCCGCTTCCGCGCGGCAACAATGTCATTCAGCTGCCGACTCCGCGGCAGTCTGGAATCATCGTGGCCAAGCTGGGCCACGGCTACATCCATGGCCTGTTTTCCTATACCGTCGTTCCGAACCTGTGGCACAGCCGGGCCTTGCAGGTGGATCTGATGGTGGCGCTGGACCTGTTCGACCCCGTGGCCGCCGCAGAATGCCTGCTGGTGGAGATGGAGCGGCTGGCCCGGGTGCTGCGCTGCGACGCCATCCATCTGGCCCTGCCGGAACGGCTGCAGCCCGAAACCAGGGGCCGCATCCAGGAGATGGGCCACCGGATCGAAGGGGTGCGCTTCTGCAAGCCGATGACCGTGGAACTGGCGGACTGAACGGGCCGGTCAAGACCGTGACCGCCGGGGTATGGCTTCCGGCGCGTGACGGCCGGCCACTCACAGGTGGCGTGCGTCCGGTGCCGCATGCAGGGCCGCCCCTCTGCGGCTGACCGTTGCGCCGCGCCGCGGAGCGGCTATCTTCCCCGGCCATGAGCGACATCACCCCCCCGCCGGGCCCGGTCACGGGCTCCCCCGCCGGCAGCGCACCGGCCGATACCGATCTCGGCCGCCTGCCCACCATCCGTCTGCAGCCAAGCCGCCACAAGCGGGTCCAGCATGGCCATCCCTGGGTCTATTCCAACGAGGTGGAAATGGACAAGGCGGCCAAGGGGCTGCCGGCCGGATCGGTGGTGAAGCTTGTCGATGCCGGTGGCAGCGCCCTGGGGCTGGCCACCTTCAATCCGCACACGCTGATCGCCGCCCGACTGCTGACCCGCGACCTGTCGGAGCGGGTGGATACCGGTTTCTTCGTCAGGCGCCTGCGCCGGGCGGTGGAGATCCGCGACCGTCTGTTCGACCGGCCCTTCTACCGGCTGATCCATGCCGAAAGCGACGGGCTGCCGGCCCTGATCATCGACCGCTATGGCGATGTGGTCGTCGTACAGGCCAACACCGTGGCCATGGACCGGCGCCTGGGCATGATCCTGGCGGCATTGGACGAGGTGCTGGACCCGCGCGCCATCGTGCTGCGCAATGACAGCGCCGCCCGCTCCTATGAGGGGCTGCCGGAGGAGGTGCGCGTCGCCAAGGGCACGGTCGAGGGCCTGGTCCCGGTGGAGGAGAATGGTGCCACCTTCTTCGCCGACCTGTCGGAAGGCCAGAAGACCGGCTGGTTCTTCGACCAGCGCGACAACCGCGCCTTCATCGCCAATCTGTGCCGGGGCAAGTCGGTCGTCGATTTCTACACCTATGCCGGCGGTTTCGGCGTGCTGGCGGCCAAGCGTGGCGCCAGCCATGTGACCCTGGTGGACCGGTCGGCCCTGTCGCTGTCCATCGCCATGAAGGCGGCGGAGGCCAATGGCGTGGCCGACCGTGTGGACGCGGCCAAGGGCGACGCCTTCAACCTGATGGATCAGTGGGTGGCCGAGGGCCGCAGCTTCGAGGTGGTCATCGCCGACCCGCCGGCCTTCGTGAAATCGCGCAAGGATCTGGCCGTGGGCAGCCGCGCCTATCGGCGCATGACCAAGGCCGCGGCCAGGCTGGTGGCGCCGGGCGGCATGCTGCTGGTGGCCAGCTGCTCCCACAATATGGAGCCGTCCCTGTTCCACCAGGAGGTGGCCCGCGGCATCGGCGAGGCCGGGCGCCAGGGCCGCATCCTGCGCTTCGCCGGCGCCGGCCCGGACCATCCGGTGCATCCGCTGCTGCCGGAGACCCAGTATCTCAAGGCCATGGTCCTGGCCATGGATTGAGGCGGGCCATCCGTGCGCGACAGGGGACGAGGCCGGGGTGACCCGGCCTTTTCTTTTTGCTATCCCTGCGTGTCGTACTCCCCTGGGATACAACGCAGGGCTATACTCCCGGCCCGACGTTCTGGTGATCGGGAGGAGATCCGGGGATGGACATTATCGAGCGTGTGCTGCAGTCCGAAGGCGGCTTCGTCAACCACCCCGCCGACAAGGGTGGCGCCACCAATTTCGGCATCACCGCCGCCCGGCTGGGCGAATGGCGCAAGCTCGGCCGCCCGGCCGCGGCGGCCGAGGTCCAGGCCCTGACCCGGGACGAGGCGCGGCAGATCTACCAGGCCTGGTACGTCACCCAGCCGAAGTTCGACCGTATCAGCGACGATTATCTGCGCACGGTCGTGGTGGATAGCGGCGTGCTCTACGGCACCGGCCGCGCCGCCCGCTGGCTGCAGGAGGCGCTGGGGGTCACCGCCGATGGTGTCATCGGCCAGCAGACCCTGGCGGCCCTGACCGCCCAGAATCCCGGCACCGTGGCCCGCCGCGTCCTGGCCCTGCGCGTCAAGCGCATCGGCCAGGTCGTCAGCGCCGACCCGTCGCAGCTGGTCTTCCTCGCCGGCTGGCTGAACCGCACGGCCGACCTGCTGGCCGAGGCCTGATGGTCCAGACCTGAAGGTCCTCCCGGCCGGGGCGGGTGGGCGGGGTTCAGCCGCCGATCAGACCCAGTTCCGGGCTCGACGCCTCGGCGCGGTGGCGCTGGGGGATGCGTCCGGCCCGACGGGCCAGCCGCCCGCCCTCCACCCCGGCCCGCATGGCGGCGGCCATGCGCACGGGGTCGATGCTCTTCGATACGGCGGTGTTCAGCAGCACGGCATCGCAGCCCAGCTCCATGGCGCGGGCGGCGTCGCTGGCGGTGCCGATGCCGGCATCCAGCACCACCGGCACCGGGCTGCGGGCGCAGACCATCTCGATATTGTAGGGGTTGAGGATGCCCAGGCCGGTGCCGATGGGCGCCCCCAGCGGCATGACGGCGGCACAGCCCACATCGGCCAGCCGCTGACAGACCACATGGTCGTCGGTGCAATAGGGCAGAACGGTGAAGCCGTCGCGCACCAGCTCGTCCGCCGCCCGCAGCAACTGCTCCACGTCGGGGTACAGCGTCTCGCGGTCGCCGATGATCTCCAGCTTGATCCAGCTGGTGCCCATGGCCTCGCGGGCCAGCTGGGCCGTCAGCACGGCATCCTTGACCGTGGCGCAGCCGGCGGTGTTGGGCAGCAGCCAGACCTTGCCGGCCACCAGATCGAGCAACCCCTCGCCATGGCCGGTCAGGTCGGCGCGGCGGATGGAGACGGTCAGCACCTCGGCGCCGCTGGCGGCCAGCGAGTCGAGGAAGACCTGCTGGTTGGGATAGCCGGCGGAGCCCAGGAACAGGCGCGAGCCGAAGGATTTGCCGGCGATGGTCAGGACATCGTTGGTCATGATGGACCTCTGAAAGGGGGCGGCCGCCAGCGGCGGCCAACCCGGTGTTCCCTGTGGAAACAGCGATGGATGTGAAACAGCGGTGGGAGCGGTTCGGTCGGCGCCGGGACGGGGCGGGGTGAAGGCAGGGGCATCAGCCCCCTTGCAGCACCTTCACCACCTCCACCGTGTCGCCATCGGCCAGGGCCGTCTCCGTCCAGCGGGCGCGGGGCACGACGCCGCCATTGACGGCCACGGCGATGCCGCGGCTGTCCAGGCCGTAGCCCAGCTCGGCCAGCAGAGCCAGCAGTGGACCGGGCGCCCGGCCGCTGTCCTTGCCGTTGACCCGGATCATGCCGCCACCGCCTTGGCGAAACGGTCCAGCCCGAACCCGGCGATGCGCGGGTCGACGCGGCCGGACAGGACCAGGTCGACGATGGTCTCCGCCGTCACCGGGGCCAGCAGGATGCCGTTGCGGTGGTGGCCGGTGGCCAGCACCAGCCCGTCCACCGCCGAGACCGGACCCAGCACCGGGGCGTCGTCGCGGCAGCCCGGGCGGAATCCGCACCAGGTCTCGGTCACCGGCAGCTCCTCGACGCCGGGCAGGACGCGCCAGGCCGCGTCCAGCAGCGCCAGCATGCCGCCGGCGGTCAGCTGGTCGTCCCAGCCCTTCTCCTCGGTGGTGCCGCCGATGATCAGGGTGCCGTCCAGCCGCGGCACCAGATAGCCCTTCGGCCCCCAGACCACATGGCGCAGCAGCGGCCGGGCCGGGTCCATGGCCACCGACAGCATCTGCCCCTTGACCGGGCGCACCGGCGGCACGGCGGCCGCGGGCAGGCCCCCGACCAGCTTCGACCAGGCCCCGGCTGCCAGCACCACCACATCGGTCGCGATCTCCCGGCCGCCCACCACCAGACCGCGCGCCCGGCCGGCTTCGACCAGAACGGCATCGACCTTGGCCTGTTCGTGCAGGGTGCCGCCGGCCCGGGTCAGGGCCACGCGCAGGGCGGCCATCACCGCCCGGTTGTTGACCTGGATGTCCTCCGGGCTCCAGACGGCGGCGGCCGTGCGCGGGTTCAGGAACGGCTCGCGCTCCTTGGCCTGGGCCCCGGTCAGCCAGGTCAGCGGCAGCCCCTGGCCGGCCTGGAAGCCATAGGTGTTGCGCAGCATCTCCACATCGTCGCGGGTCAGGGCCACGACCATGGTGCCTTCGCGGCGCAGCTCCACCGGCAGGCCGCTGGCGGCCTCCAGTGCGGCGGCGAAGCCGGGCCACAGGCTGGCGCTGTCGCGGCAGAGCGGCACCAGCGGCTCCTCACCGGGTTCGACCTCGACATTGGCGGCCAGCATGCCGGCGGCGGCGCGGCTGGCGCCATGGCCGGCGCGGCCCTGCTCATAGACGGCCACGCGGCAGCCGGCCTCGGCCAGCCGCCAGCCGATCGACAGGCCGATGATGCCGGCGCCGATGACGGCGACGGACGGACGGGATACGGGTGTGGATTCGGATAAGGACATTCAGCCTCCCTTCGCCGGCATGATCCGGATCAGGTTCGACGGGTGTGATCTCAGCCGGCCGGTCCTTGCAGGAACCGCCGGCACCCCGGGTGGATATGGACGGCCAGTCTTGAACCGGGTGTCCGCCGATTGCAAGGCCGACATGGCCGATGCGACCTTCCCGCCGCATGTAAAGCCTGCTTGACAATGTAAAAGATGCTTGTCATTTATCCCGTCATGATCGGTTCGGCGACCGACACGAACAACCGGGGGGTGGGATGGCGGAGATCTCCTATGGCGGGTTGTGGCTGCGCTGGTCATCCCTGACACCTGTCGACAAGCGGGATTTCGTCCTGTCGATGGTCCTGGCCAGCCTCAGCGGGATGCTGGTCGGCCTGCACGGACCGGGCCTGAGCCCCTCCGAACCGGCACCGATCTGGTTCGCACTGTCGCCGCTGCCGCCGGGGCTGCTGTCGGCCTGGCTCTATTACCGCCTGGTCCGGCGCCAGGACGAACTGTTCCGGACGGTCAACCGCATGGGGCTGTGGGGTGGGCTTCTGGCCATGCTGGCCGTGATCCTGCCGGCCGGTCTGCTGGAACGGGCCGGTGCGATGGAGGCGCCCTTCGCCTGGTGGGGGATCCTCGCCTTTGTTGTCGGCGCCCTGGTCGGCACCTGCTTCGGTGCCTGGAAATATGTGGGATGGAAAACCGACTGACCGCGCGGCCGGACGGGCAGCCGTCCATCGGGGCGGCGGCGTGTGCGCATGCCGTGCAGAGGCAGGGACCGGGCAAAGACCCGGCCCGGGAAAAGGAGACATGAGGGTGATCGGATCCCAGGACCCGCATCAACGTTCCGGCCGCACCGGGCGCCAGGCCCGAGCGGGCCGGCTCCGCGCCGCCCTGCTGGCCGCCGGCCTGGTGCTGGCCGGCCTGCCGGCCCCGGCCCAGACCACGCCGCCGCCGGATCACGCCGCCGCCTCGTCGCCGCGGCCAGCCGGGACGCCCTGCCATGTCAAGGGATTGTCCGATCGGGCGCTGTGCTATCGCGTGCCGGTGCCGCTGGACCGGGCCGATCCGGCGGCGGGCACCCTGTCGCTGCAGGTGGCGGTGCTGCCGGCGCGGGCGGCCAGGCCCGCCGCCTCGCCCCTGGTGGTGCTTCCCGGCGGGCCCGGGCAGGCCGCCGGCGATGCCGGGCCGCTGATCGCCCAGGCCCTGGCCGAGGTGCGGGAAACCCGCGACATCCTGCTGATGGATGCCCGCGGCACCGGGCAGAGCCATCCCTTGCGCTGCCGCCATGATCCGGACGGGGAGGACGGGCTATCGGCCCTGGGGCTCACCGCGGCGCAGTCGGCCGATCACATCCTGGCCTGCCGGGCCGCCTGGGACCTGGATCTGCGCCGGGTCACCACCCCCGATGTGGTGGAGGATCTGGAAGCCGTGCGCCAGGCGCTCGGCTATCCCGCCCTGGACCTCTGGGGCGTGTCCTGGGGGACGCGGGTGGCGCTGCTCTACAGCAAGGCCCATCCGGCGGCGGTGCGCAGCATGGTGCTGGACGGGGTGGCCCCGCCCAATGTCCGCCTGTTCCTGGAGGAGTCGCGTGCGGCCGATGCCGCCCTGCGCGCCTATCTGCGCGCCTGTGCCGCCGATGCCGGCTGCGCCGCGGCCTTTCCCGACCTCGAAGCCCGGCTGGAGGCCTATCTGGCGGGGCTGGACAGCGGTGCCAGCGCCCGCACGGTCCAGCCGGTGCGGGGGACAACCGCCCCGGTGCCGCTGACCCGTGACGGGGTGGTCCAGGCCATCCGCGCCGCCCTCTATACGCCCGACAGCGGTGTGCGCCTGCCCTATGTCCTGGACCGGCTGATCCGGGGCGATGCCACCGCCTTCCTCGCCCTGTCGATGGGCGGGGCCGGGATGTTGGAGGAAACCATGCATCTCGGCGTCACGCTCGGCTCGCTCTGCCGGGAAGAGGTGCAGCGGACCCCGGCGGCGGACGTGGCGGCGGCCGATGCCGGCAGCTTCACCCGCGACAGCTGGTACCGGGCCTGGGCCGAGGCCTGCACCACGCTGCCGGTCGAGCCGTTGCCGGCCGGCTATGACAGTCCGGCCACGGCCGATGTGCCGGTGCTGCTGCTGTCGGGCGGGCTGGACCCGGTGACCCCGCCGGCCTCGGCCGAGCAGGCCGCCCGGCATCTGCCGCGGGCCAGGCATCTGGTCGCCCCCTTCTCCGGTCACAATGTCACCGGCTTCGGCTGCGCCAAGGACCTCATCGCCGATTTCGTGGCGGCGGGCAGCGCCGAGGGGCTGAACCCGGCCTGCCTGTCGGAGCGGGGGCTGCCGCCCTTCCAACTGACCGACATGGGGCCGGCGCCCTGAGCCTCCGCCCCTCTCCCAGACCCCTGGCCGACAGGACCGTTCCCATGTTGCAGGTCGAGAATCTCTGCAAATCCTACGGCGCCGTGCGTGCGCTGGCCGGGATGAGCTTCACCGCCCTGGACGGGCAGATCACCACGCTGCTGGGCGCCAACGGATCCGGCAAGACCAGCACGCTGCGCTGCCTTGTCGGGCTGGTGCGGCCGGACACCGGCCGGGTGCTGGTGGACGGCATCGCGGTGGAGCGGGACGCCAAGGCCGCCCGCCGCCGGCTGGGCTGGTTTCCCGACAGCTTCGGTCTTTATCCCCGCCTGACGGTGCGGGAACATCTGCGCTATTTCGGCCGCCTGCACGGGCTGGCCGGCCCGGCGCTGGAGGCGGCCATCACCGGCGCCATCGCCACCCTGGCCCTGGACGATATCGCCGACCGCCGCACCGACGGCTTCTCCACCGGCCAGAGCATGAAGGTGGCCCTGGCCCGTGCCCTGGTGCATGCACCACAGAATCTGGTGCTGGACGAGCCGACCCGCGGCCTGGACATCATGAGCGTGCGCCTGCTGCGCGAAACCCTGCGCCGGCTGAAGGCGGAGGGGCGCTGCATCCTGCTGTCCAGCCATGTGCTGGCCGAGGTGGAGAGCCTGTCCGACCGGGTGGTCTGCGTCGCCGCCGGCCGCACCGTGGCCGATGGCTCCCCGGCGGAGCTGATGCGGCAGACCGGGACGGCGTCACTGGAGGACGCCTTTGTCCGCCTGGTCGCCTGAACCGATTTTCCGGCCATCCCAATTCCATCCGCCCGTATCCGGGGGTCCGCCATGCGCCAGCAGTTCCTGACCGTCTTCTCCACCGAATTCCGCGACCATGGACGTGACCGCCGGTCGCTGTTGGCGGCCTTCGCCTATGCCTTCTTCGGCCCCGTGCTGGTGACCGTGCTGCTGACGGTGCTGGCCGGGCAGATCAAGGACACCACCCCGCCCCGTCTGGCCGTGATCGGGGCCGAGCATGCGCCCACCCTGGTGAGCCAGCTGGAGCGCCGCGGCGTCAGCATCGAGCGGCGTCCGGCGGCGGACCAGCCCGTTGCCCTGCCCACCCTGGGGGATGCCGATGCGGTGCTGGTGATCCCCGCCCTCTATGCCGAGCGCTACCGCCGTGGCGCGCCGGCCGAGGTGACGCTCTATCGCGACGAGCTTCGCCGCAGCTCCGCCGATGGCGCCCGGACCGTGGCCCGGCACCTCGCGGCCATCGGCGGGGAGATGGCGCAGTCCCGGCTGATCGCCCGCGGCGTGGCCCCGCCGCTGGTGATGCCGATCCAGGTGCAGGAGGCCAATCTGGCCGGCGCAGGCCGGGGCACGCTGGAGATCGGGCGCATGCTGCTCTATTTCTTCCTGCTGGCCCCGTTCTTCGCCGGCATGTCCATGGCCATCGACACCACCGCCGGCGAGCGCGAGCGCAAATCGTTGCAGCCGCTGCTGGCCCAGCCGGTCGATCCCTGGGTGCTGATCCTGGGCAAATGGGCCAATACCGCCCTGTTCTCGGTGCTGGGTCTGGCGCTGACGGTGGTGTTGGGCCTGGGTCTGCTGCGCTTCGCCCCGCTGGAACAGCTGGGCATCTCCCTGCCGCTGGATGTCTGGACCCAGCTGCGGGTGATCCTGGCGCTGGTGCCGCTGGCCATGGCCGTGTCGGCGGTGCAGATCGCGGTGGCGCTGACGGCCAAGAGCTTCAAGGAGGCGCAGACCTATCTGACGCTGCTGTCCTTCCTGCCGGTCATCCTCAGCTTTTCCGGTACTCTCGGGTCCAAGGACCCCACGGGGCCGGTGCTGCTGGCCCCGGTGGTCGGCCATCTGGAACTGCTGAAGGATCTGGTCGGCAGCGGCACCCTCGATCCGGGGCATCTGGCCGGGCTGACGGCCGGATGCCTTCTGCTGGCGGCCGCCGCCCTCTGGCAGGCCACGCGGCAGCTGACCGGCGAGCGCATCCTCGGCGGCTGACCTTTGGATCCGGGTGTGCGCTCAGTCCCGCGGTCGGCGGCGGAAGCGCAGGAACACCGGCCTGCGCCCGACCTGCAGCGCCTTCTGCTCGTACCGGGTCTGGGGCCAGTCGGCGGGGCGGGTCCGCCAGTCGGACGGGCCGCGGGCCAGCCACTCGAAGGCCGGGTGGCGCCAGGTGTGCTCCAGCATCCAGCGCGACAGCTGCACATCGTCGGTGGCCAGACGCAGCTCCGCCCCATCCTTCAGCACCCGCGCCAGACGCGGCAGGTTGTCGGGACCGATGAAGCGGCGGAAGGCGTGGCGGGTCTTGGGCCAGGGATCGGGGAACAGCACGAAGGCCCGGTCGACCGAGGCATCCGGCAGCGCATCCAGCACCGGGCGGGCATCGTCGGGCACGATGCGCACATTCTGCTGTCCGCCTTCATCGAGATGCTTCAGCAGGCTGGACACGCCGTTGATGAAGGGCTCGCAGCCGATGAAGCCGATCCCGGGATGGGCTTCGGCCTGGGCGGCCAGATGCTCGCCCCCGCCGAACCCCACCTCGAACCACAACCCCTGCATGGGCACGGGGAACAGCGCGGCCGGGTCCAGGCGCGTGCCGGCCGGTGCCTCCAGTTGCAGGCGCGGCAGCAGCGTGTCCAGCAGCGCCATGCGCTGCTTGCGCAGGGGACGGCCATGCCGGCGGCCATAGAGCAGAAGCCGGCGCTGTTCGGTATCCTCGGTCATCGACTGTCGTACAGGGGTGATGGAAACGGCGGCGGAGAGTAGCGGTCCCCCGCCGCGGGGGCAAGCCGGCCCGTCCCCCTGCTGCGCCGGACCGGCCTTCGGCAGGGTCACCAGCGCATCCGGGCGCCGATCTGCCATTGGCGTCCGGGGCCGATATTGACCAGCCCGTCGCTGCGGCGGCCGGTCTCGATGTGGCGTCCGCTCAGGTTCTCCACCGTGCCGAACAGGTGCAGCGCCTGCGTCAGGTCCCAGCCGGCATAGAGGTCGGCCACCACATAGGGCGCCAGCGTCCCGGTATTGTCGCTGTCCTCATAGGATCTGGAGGCGGCGCGGACCTGCAGGCGCAGCACCGCCGGCTCCAGCGGATACCAGGTCAGGTCGGCCGTGCCCTGGTGGCGCGGACTCTGGCCGGGACGGTTGCCCTCCAGCGCCGGGTTGACCGACGCCTTGTCGATCTCGCCGTCGCTGAACAGGTAGGACAGGCCCAGGCTCACGCGTTCGCCGGGATCAAGGCGCAGTTCGGCCTCGATCCCGTCCACCACCACCCTGTCCAACCCCAGCCGCTGGGCCAGGCTGCCGCCCGCCGGCACGGTGACGCCGGTGGCTGGGTTCAGCCCCGGCGTGGTCTGCAGGGTGACATTGTCCACGGCATTCTCCAGCACCGCCCGGAACAGGGCGGCGGAGAGGCGCACGCCCGGCGCCGGCGTCAGCCGCAGCCCGATCTCGCCCCCGGTCAGGCGCTCCGGCCCCAGATCGGGATTGGCCTCGGTGATGTCATTGCCGACCCGGAACGGTCGGTACAGCTCGTTCAGCGTCGGCAGACGGAACCCGGTATAGGCCGCACCGCGCAGGGTCAGGCTGGGGCTGGCCTGCCAGTCCAGCCCCAGCCGCCCGTTCAGCACCGTGCCGTCACGGTCGGCGAAGCGGGTGTCGCGGGTCACGGCGCCGGTGTCCCGGTTGACCTCCACCCGCTTGCCGTCCCGGTTGCGCCAATGATCCAGCCGGCCCCCGGCCGTCAGCAGCAGGTCCGGTCGGGCCGTCCAGGCATGTTCGACGAACAGGCCGGCCACGGTCTGGTTGCCGCCGGCCGTGCGGTCGCGGCGGAAGGCGCCGGACTGGAACTGGAAGAACTCCCGGGTTTCCCCCTCGGTCCAGCGCAGATCGGTGCCGATGTCGGTCTGGTGGCCGGCGGCGGGGGAAAAGCCCAGCTGCACCACGCCGCCATAGGCGGTGGAGGGCACGTCGTGCTGATCCAGCGACGGGGTTTCCGCCGTGCGGGCCGCCGTGACGCTGGAAAAGGTGCTCTCGAAGCGCCAGTCGCGGGCGTAGAGCACGGCCTCCCAGTCGATGGTTCCTTCGCCGACCAGGCGCAGGCTGCCGTCCAGCGCCTCGGTGGCGTTTTCGGTATAGGGGGTGCCGTTGCCGCGATGCTCGCGAAATCCGGAGATCCGGGCCGTGGCCCGGACGCTGCCCAGGGTGGCGCCGGCCACGGCATCGGCCCAGTAGCTGTCGGCGTCGGCGTCCCTGTCGATGGGGCCGCGGCGGTCCCGGCGCACCAGCGGCGTGCCGCCGGTGCTGAAGGCGCTGGCGCTAAGGCCCAGATCCAGCGGGCCGGCCTTGCCGCCGGCACGGCCGATGATCTGATAGCTGTCGTCGGACCCGGCCGAAACCTCACCGGAGATGCCCGTGGGCAGGCGCGTCTCGATCCGCACCGTGCCGGCCAGGGCGGCATTGCCCCAGGGACCGGCTCCGCCGCCGCGGGTAATGACCACCCGTTCCGCCGCTCCGGTGGGCAGGCGGCTCCAATAGACCCAGCCGCCGAAGGGATCGTTGACCGGCACCCCGTCCACCAGCACCAGGGTGCGGCCGGCCCCGTTGGGTCCCAGCCCGCGCAGAGACACGCCCTGGGCCGTGGGATTGGCCGTGCGCGAGCCGCTGCGCCGGAACAGGCCGAAGCCCGGCACGCTGCGCAGCGCCTCGTCCAGCCGGCGCTGGGGGGCCGTGTCCAGCTGGGCCGGCCCCAGCACGGTGGGGCCGAACGGGCGCTCATAGTCCGGCACGCCGCCGCGGCGGCCGGTCACCACCACCTCCTTCAGAACCGTCGCGTCCGGGTCCGGGGTGGTCTGGGCGGCCGCGGGATCTACGGCCAGCAACAGGCCGGCGGCAAAGGCGCCATGGCGGCCTTGCCGCGACCGGCGATGACGGGAAGACGGGGGGACGGGACGGCGGTCAGACATCGGCCTCGGTCGCTGGCTACGGACGGGTCGGCATCCCATCATGCCCGCCGGTCCGCGGCGATGTCTCTTGTCCCTTAGACCAAAGGGGGTGCTCCAGGCCCGTGCCGCGGAGGGGACCGGGCATGAAAAAGGGGCGCGGATCACTCCGCGCCCCATATCAGCCTGCCACGTGCGGGTTCCGCCGGGCCGGACCCGGAGAATCCGCCGCCGGACCGCCCGATCAGGCGGCCTGCTTGCGCTGCTCCACCGCCTGCACGAAGACCTTGGTCATGGTCTCGATGAAGTCGGCCAGGGTCTCCTGGCTCTGGGCGGTCAGCAGCACGCGGTCGACGACCATGGTCTCGTCGGACCACTTGGCGCCGGCGGCGGTCAGCGCCTCCTTCACGGTCTCCGGACCGGTGACGGTGCGGCCCTTGGCGCGGTCGGCCACGGCCAGCAGCTCGACACCCTTGCCGATGGCGGCCACACCCTTGCCGGCATCCATGAAGCTGCCGAGGATGCGGCGGGTGTGCGGATTGTTGGCCAGCTTGGCCACCGAACGGTCACCGCCCGGCAGCAGCAGCAGGTCGAAGTCGGCGGCAAGCACGTCACCCACATGCTTGTCGGTCGGGAAGTAATGGCCCCAGGCGGCACCGTGCCAGCCATTCACCAGGCCCTGTTCCGGCGAGATGATCTTCGGCTGGGCGCCGAGCTTCAGCAGGGCGCGCTGCGGCTCGGTCATCTCCAGCTCCTCAAACCCGTTGGCGACGAGGATGGCGACGGTCTTTCCGGCAAGCGGCTGATCGGTCAAGGTCTGTCTCCTGTTTCATTATCCAGTGGGGCCGGTGGGACCCGGTGACGCCCCTTGCGGCGGCACGTCCCGGTGATCCGGGGTCCGAACGCCTGGAGCGGTCGATTGTTCGCGGGCCCTGTCCCGGCACAGCGGTCAGGGTGCAGGCCGCCACCTCCGGGCGACTGCGGATGAGGCGCCCCCGGCGGACGGCGCGGCCTGGGGGCGGGTCATGGTCTGTTCTGCATCGGGCGGGTAATTGGCCCCGAATGTGCCGCAGGTCAATCCTCAATTCGGGTAGACCTGCCATCGCCGGATGGCCGAGGCACGCCGAAACGGCGCGTGGACGCAGTCCACAGGGCGGTTTCAGGCCTGATGTAGCCGATGTTCAGGCCGCCCATTCCAGCCGGGTCATCGGGCCCGTGTCCTCCACCACCCGGAAGCCCTGCCGGCTGGCCAGATGACGGGCCGGGCTGTCATAGAACATCTCCAGCACGACGCGGCGGCGGCTGGATGTGGCCGCGGTGCAGAGCGCGTTCAGGATGGCGCGGCCGATGCCGCGGCCGCGATGGTCCGGGTGGACGATGAAATCGCGGACATGGATGCAGCTGCGCTCGGACCAGTCGGCCTGGACCAGTCCGACCAGGATCTCCCCCTGGGGTTTGCTCTGCAGCAAGAGGACATCAACCGCCGGACGCGCATCCGCCGCACGGAATTCGGCGCGGATGGCCGCCATCATCGAGCGCACGGCAGCCGGGGCATGGGCCAGCTGTGATTCCGCGTCCAGCGCGACGAGGCGGCGGAGGGCCGGGCGATCGGCCTGCCGGGCAATGCGCGCATACAGCCCGGTACGGGATGACAGGTCAGACAGGAAGTGCTGCTGGCTGACGAGCATGGAGGGCTGATCCGGGCGCCAATGGAGGGGGGGAGGAGCATCATGAATACTCCTTTCGTGCAGATTCTCCATGTGAACCAATTCACGCCCGATGTCGTGGCCCGTCCATACCCCCCCTCAAACCCCGTTGAGACCCAAGGGTCAGTGCCGGCAGCCGCTACTCGGCGGCCTGCACCGCTGTGGGCAGCACATGGTTGGCGAAGCGCCGGCGCAGCTCCGTCTTCAGCAGCTTGCCCGTGGCCGTGTGCGGCAGGTCATCGACAAAGACGATATCGTCGGGGAGCCACCATTTGGCGATGCGGGCTTCCAGGAACGCCATCAACTCGTCCTTCTCCAGGGATTCCCCGGGACGCCGGACGATGACCAGCAGCGGCCGCTCCTGCCATTTCGGATGCGGAACGCCGATGACGGCGGCCTCCTGAACGGCATCATGACCCATGGCGGCGTTTTCCAGATCGATGGAGCTGATCCACTCACCGCCCGACTTGATGACGTCCTTGGCCCGGTCGACGATCTGCATGGCGCCCGTCGTATCGATGGTGGCCACGTCGCCGGTGCGGAACCAGCCATCGTCGGTGAAGGCGCCATCATTGGCGGCCTCGTCATTGTAATAGCCCTTGGTGATCCAGGGGCCGCGCACCACCAGCTCGCCGCGGGCTTCCCCGTCATGGGGCTGGGGGGTGCCGTCCGCACCGATGATTTCCATCTCAACCCCGAACAGGGAGCGGCCGGCCTTCAGCTTGCGCTCATGCTGCTCGGCCAGCGGCAGGGTCAGTTCCTGCGGCGACAGGGCGCCGACGGTGCCGATGGGGCTCATCTCGGTCATGCCCCAGCCCTGGAAGCACTCGACCCCGTGGACGCTCTCGAACTCCTCCAGCATGGCCTTGGGCAGGGCGGAGCCGCCGACCGTGACCCGCTTCAGGCTGCTGAAGCGGGCGCCGCTCTGGCGCAGATGCGCCAGCAGGTTCAGCCACACTGTCGGCACGCCGGAGGAGACGGTGACCTGTTCCTGCTCCATCAACTCATAGACGCTGCGGCCGTCCAGCTTGGGGCCGGGCAGCACCAGCTTAGTGCCGATGATGGGGGCGGCATAGGGATAGCCCCAGGCGTTGACATGGAACAGCGGCACCACCACCAGCGCCACGTCGGCCGCGCTGATGTTGATGCCGGGCGCCGTCAGGAAACCATAGGCATGCAGCACCGAGGAGCGGTGGCTGTAGAGCACGCCCTTGGGATTGCCGGTGGTGCCCGAGGTGTAGCAGAGGCCGCAGGCCGTGTTCTCGTCGAACTCCGGCCAGTCGAAGGCAGGCGGGGTGGCGGCCAGCAGCGTCTCGTAGCAGAGCAGGGTCGGCAGGCTGCTCTCCTGCGGCATCAGCTCCGGTGTGGTCAGCAGCACCACGCCCTCGACGCCCTTCAGCTGCGGCCACAGCTTCTCCACCAGCGGCAGGAACATCGGGTCGACGAACAGCCAGCGGTCCTGGGCGTGGTTGATGATGTAGACGATCTGTTCCGGGAACAGGCGTGGATTGATGGTGTGGCAGACGGCACCGATGCCCGGCACGGCATAGTACAGCTCGAAATGCCGATGGTCGTTCCAGGCCAGGGTGCCGACGCGGTCGCCCCCTTTGACCCCCAGCTCCAGCAGCACATGGGCCAATTGCTGGGTCCGGCCCCAGGCCTGGCGGTAGGTGTAGCTGTGCGGCGCCTCCTTGGCGAAGCGCGAGGCAACGGTGGCGCCTCCATGGTTCTGCGCGCCGTGGCGCAGCAGGGCCGTGGTCAGCAGCGGGCGGTCCATCATCAGGCCACGCAACATCCGGGTTTCCTCCTGTTGTGATTCTGTCTGGCCGCTTCTGTTTTCGGCCTTTGTGCAGAATAATCTGACCGCATCGGCGGCCAAAATCCACCGCCGTGTCAGCGGAGGATCGCAGGAGGAGATGGGGAGCTTGCTCCATCGGCGCCAGGGGCCGTGACCGTCGTTCGCTATGGCCACGGCCCGCTTGGCGCCACCAGGATGGGGCCTATCGAGGGCTGTCGTTCAGGCCGGCACGCGACCGGGCATGGGCTCCCGGTGCCAGCTGGACGGATCGTGCAGGAAGGCGCGGATGCTGCCCAGGGCTTCCGGCGGCAGCCGCGGGTTGGCAGCCACCACCTCGAGAATGTCCCACCAGCTTGCCAGCGCGTGGGTGCGCACGCCCAGTGGGGCCAGATGTTCGTGGATGGCGTCATAGACACCGTATTGGAACACCACGAACAGGTCGGTGACCACGGCGCCGGCGGCGTTCAGCGTGTTCACCAGGGCGGCCTTGCGCTGGCCGTCCGTCGCCAGCTGCTCCACCAGCAGTACGCGCCAGCCCGGTTCCAGCCGGCCTTCCACATCGTGCTTGTGCGGGTCGCAGGACGGGCAGCGCCGCACGAACAGCAGCGGCAGACACAGCCGGTCGGCCAGCAATGTGGCGATGGCCACGCCCGGCCCCTCGGTCGGACAGGCGATGGCGTCCAGGCTCCTGGGTTGGATTTCCGTTTCGATCTCATCCAGGGCGAGGCGCAGCAGGCGCTGGCGGCGGTCGGGAAAGCCCAGCAGGCCGCGGATATCCACATGCAGCGGGCTTTCCAGCCCGCTGGCGGCGGCGAAGGGCATGGTGGTGTCGAAACGCACGCAGCCGCTGTCCAGCAGCATCTCGGCCGTGGCAAGGGCATTGCGACGGTTCTCGAGGTCGGCATAGCTCGGGATCATGGTGCATCCTCCCCCTTATTCGTATCGATTCGCTATAGTCTAACAGCGGATCGCGGCGGCAGGACTGCGATAAATCACGTTTGCAGCGTGCGGGCCTGTACCACACGCAGAGCTGGCAGGAGACGGCAGGCACGGCAGCGGAGGAGCGGCCGCTCGGGGCCGCTCGGGACCCTCAGCTGATCTGGGACAGGGCTTCTTCCAGTTCGGCAAAGTCGGGCATGTAGTCCGACGGCACCTTCTTGCGGGCGGATTCGATGGAGACCTGGGGCGCGTAGCCCGCCAGATGCGCCGTCACGGCGGCACGGACGACATTGTAGAACTGCATCTCCTCCTCGACGATGGCTTTCAGCCGCGAGGCGATGGGCGCGGCGATGCAATAGCTGAGAAAGATACCCATGAAGGTGCCCACCAGGGCGCCGCCGATCAGCTT
Organism: Oleisolibacter albus; assembly: GCF_003336875.1. GTDB lineage: Bacteria > Pseudomonadota > Alphaproteobacteria > Azospirillales > Azospirillaceae > Niveispirillum > Niveispirillum album. The sequence continues at coordinate 27,068 of NZ_QGNJ01000022.1, forward strand.
GCCCAGCACCTCCGGCGGTTCGGTGATGCTGGCCATGGTCTTGATCACGCCCAGCACGGCGGCGACGATACCCAGGGCGGGCATGGCGTCCGCCATGGTCTGGATGGCGTGGGAGCTGTGCATGGCCTCGTGCTTGATCTTGTCCAGCTCCTGTTCCATCAGCGACTCCATCTCGTGCGGGTTGTCGACACCGATGGAGAACATGCGCAGATAATCGGCGATGAACTTGATGGTAAAAGAATCCTTCATTACCGTGGGATAGGCGTTGAAGATGTTGCTCTCCATCGGCTTTTCGATGTGCTGCTCGATGGCGAGAACGCCCTTTGTCTTCATCGTCTTCAGGATCTGGTACAGGAGCGCCAGCAGCTCCATGTATTCTTTTTTATGGAACCGGGATCCGCCGAAGATTTTCTTCACATCGCCCAGCGACTGCTTAATGACATGGGTCGAGTTGGCGATGAGGAAGGAGGCCACGGCGGAACCGCCGATGATCATGACCTCCTTCGGCAGGGCCTCGACGATGATGCCGATCTTGCCGCCGAAGATGACGTAGCCGCCGAACACGCAGAAAAACACGCCGAACAGGCCAATGGCGGCAAACATGGCTACCCCGGATGCTGGTTCCACCCCACGCTTTAGGACAATAAGGTAAACGAAGGGTGTGCCCGGCGCAGCCCATTTTCCATGCAGCCGCGACCTGACCTTAAGGATTGCCCCGTCTGACAGGCCTGACGGGCCGCGGGCGCGACCCCATGTCCCGGGTCCGCCCCCGTGGACAGGAGATGGCCCATGCCCCCGATCCTTCGCGCCCTTGTGCTCGGTTTCCTGGCTCCGGCGGCCGTTCTTGCCGTCTCACCGGTGTTGCCAGCCCTGGCCCATCATGGCTGGGGATCCTATGACAGCGGCACCACGGTGACCCTCGACGGAGCGGTGGAGCGCGTATCCTGGGGCAATCCGCATGTCACGATTTGGTTGCAGCACCAGGGCAAGCCGGTGGAGGTGGTGCTTGCGCCGCCGTCGCGCATGCAGGGGCGGGGCCTGCCGGAAGCGGATCTGCGCCCCGGGCTGCCTGTGTCGCTGGACGCCTATCCCAACCGGGATGATCCCGCCGAATTCCGGGCCGAACGCATCCGCGTCGGCGGCAAGACCGTCGAATTGCGGTAAGGGCCGGCATGGATGCGCTGGCGGGCTGGGCCGAAGCCTCGGCGCTGGGGGTGGCGGCGCGGTCGCTGCCCTGGCTCTATCCCGCCGCCAACGTGCTGCATCTGCTGGGCATGGCGCTGCTGCTGGGCGGGATCGCCACGCTGGATCTCAGCCTGATGCGCCATGCCGGCGCCGAGGCTGCGCAGGCCGTGGCAACGGTGGCGGTGCCGCTGGCCGCTGGGGGCCTGGTGCTGGCCCTGGCCAGCGGTCTGGTCCTGGCGGCGGCCGATGCTACGGCCCTGCTCGACAATCCCGTTTTCCTGCCGAAGCTGGTGCTGGTTGCCGCCGGGATCGTCAATGCCGTGCTGTTCCATGGCGGTCTGCACCGGAACCGGGCAGACGGACCGGGCTGGCCGACGTCACGGCACCGGGTGCAGGCTGGCCTGTCGCTGCTGCTCTGGGCTGCGGTGGTGATCCTGGGGCGCCTGATCGCCTATGTCTGACCTGCCGTTACACCTGCCGGCCGGCCGGCCCGGCCGGTGCTACTGGCCGCGGGCCTTGAACAGGCGCAGCTGCTCGTTGAAGCGGTCGGCCACCGCCTGCATCAGCACGAAGGTCAGATCCTGCTGCCGCACCAGGGCCAGATATTCCCCGGCGGTGATGCGCGCATAATTTTCCTTCACCAGCTGGTCGATGCAGGCGTTGAAGGCGGTGGACTGCTCGACGAAGGTCTTCACCTCGGCCTGGGCGGCCCGCATCTCCGCTTCCGAGGCGGCGCGGCCGTCGACGGCGCGCTCCGGCCGCTTCGGGCGCTCGCAGCCCGGCGTGGCGGCGGCGTGGGGGGCCGCCTCGGCCTGCTTGGCGACGTCGCCCAGGGTCGGCAGGGCGGGCAGGGTGGCGGGACGCGGCGTGGCGGCGGCGTGCGGGGCCGCCTCGGCCTGCTTGGCCACATCGCCCAGCGTCGGGGCCTTGGGGGCGGGCTGCGGCTTGGCCGTGGCCTTTGGCTGGTCGGCCTGCTTGGCGATGTCGCCCAGGGTCTGGGCGGCGGCGGGGCCGAGGGTCAGCGGCAGTGTCAGGATAAGCGCGCCCAGGGCGGCGCTCAGGGACAGCGGACGGACGGACGGAAACTGCAGGGACATGGCGGGCGGCGCTCTCCACCGTGGGTAGTCCGGGTACTCCGGTCGACGGGAGTTAGGCACAGCCCGGCCGCTTAGGCAAGGCCGGGGCCGGACCGGCTCACGGCCATGCGATGCGCCGGCCGCGGAGCAAGGTCACGGGGAACGCCCTTCCTTTGCCGGAATCCCGTGCTAAACCCGATCATCCGCCGGGGTCCCACGGGGGCGCGGGCGGGGCAGGCGGCAGGACGGGCATTCCACGGACAATTTCCATGATCGGCGTTTTCGATTCAGGCCATGGCGGGTTGACGGTGCTGCGGGCCTTGCACGCGGCCATGCCGGAGCGGCAGTTCCTCTATCTCGGCGACCATGCCGCGGCGCCCTATGGCAACCGCACGCCCGAGGAGGTCTACCGCCTGACGGTTGACGGGGTGGACCGGCTGTTCCGCCAGGGGGCGGAGCTGGTGGTCCTGGCCTGCAACACGGCATCGGCCCTGGCGCTGCGCCGCCTGCAGCAGACCTGGCTGGATCAGGCCTGGCCCGGCCGCCGCGTGCTGGGGGTGCTGGTGCCCATGGTCGAGGCCATCACCGGCGTGCCCTGGATGGCGGATGTCCCCGCCGGCCGGCTGGCGGGGGAGCCGCGCACCATCGCCATCTTCGCCACGCCGCTGACGGTGCGCAGCGAGGCCTTCCCGCGGGAGATCAACAAGCGCGCGCCGGAGGTGCGGGTGGTGCAGCAGGGCTGCGCCGATCTGGTGCCGCTGATCGAGGCCGATGCCCCGCGGGACGAGATCGTGGCGGCGGTGCGCCGCTATGTCGGAGCGTTGCAGCAGCAGTTGGGCGGGGCGCGTCCCCAGGCCGTCATGCTGGGCTGCACCCATTATCCGCTGGTGGCCGACCTGTTCGCCGAGGCCCTGCCGGCGGGGGTGGAGATCCTGTCCCAGCCCGACCTCACCGTGCGCAGCCTGGATGCCTATCTGCGGCGCCATCCCGAGTTCGACCGCCGGGACCATGGGCCGGTGCGCTTCTTCACGACAGGCGATGCGGCGCGGGTCACGGCCCTGGCCACCCGCTTCTACGGCAAGCCGGCCCGCTTCACCCACCTGGAACCCTCGGCCGATCCGCTGATGCTGGCGGAGTAGGGATCGCAGCAGGCGGGGGGCGCACGGGCCGTCCCTGCCACTCTTCGACTTGCCGGTATCGGCCTTGCCAGGATCGGGGCACGCGGTCATTGTTGCCATTCCGTTCCTGCCGGCGGAGGCGATCCTGTCCCCCATCCCTGCCTTGCCCGTTCCCCTGGTGCAGGCGCTGGCCTTCCGGCTGGAGCGCCAGCATCTGACGCGACCGGCGGACGGTCCGCTGACAGCGGCCGCCAGTCTTCTGGGCGCCCAGGCCCAGGTGCATTCCGCCGCCCTGCTGCAGCTGCGGGCCCGTACCGCCGCCCATGACGATCCCGATATGCGCCGGGCGCTGGCCACCGACCGGACCCTGGTCAAGCTGTGGGCCCAGCGCTCGACCCTGCATCTCACGCCCACGGCCGATCTCGGGCTGATCCTGGCGCTGCGCCGGCTCCAGGTCGGGGCCTATGGCCGCTGGTACGCGCGGGAGGGGCTGAGCCCGGAGCAGGTGGAGCAGCTGGTGGCCGCCATCGCCGCCACGCTGGCCGAGCATGGGCCGCACAGCCGCATGGATCTGTCGCGCCGGCTGGTGCCGGTGCTGGGCGAGTGGGCAAGACCCTGGCTGGAGCACAGCTGGGGCGGGGTCATCAAGCTGGCCTGCGCCCTGGGCCATGTCTGCCACAGCCCCCGCGGCCTGGCCGACGCCGCCGCGCCGGATGCGGGTGAGGCGGAACGTGAGGCGCTGTTCGTGCATCTGCCGGGCTGGGTGGCGGTGCCGCCGATGCCGGACCCGCGGGCAGCCCTGGCCGACCTGCTGCGGCGCTACCTCGCCGTCTACGGGCCAGCGGCGCCCGCCGATTTCCGCAAATTCACCGGGCTCCCCGCCGAGCCGGTGCGCCAGGCCTTCGGCGATCTGGCGCCGGAGCTGCTGGCCGTGGCGCTGGAGGGCGGGCGGCCTGCCTGGATTCTGGCGGCGGACGAGGTGGCGCTGCGGCAGGCGGCACCGGAAGAGGGACAGATCACCGTGCTGCCGCTGTTCGATCCCTGGCTGTTGGCCCATGCCGACACCGGCCAGTATCTGGAGGAGCGGTTCCGCCCGGCCGTCTACCGCACGGCCGGCTGGATCAGCGCCGTGGTGCTGCGCCAGGGCCGGGTGGTGGCGACCTGGAGCCACCGCCGCACGGCCCGCGGCTGGGCGGTGACGCTGACGCCCTTGACCCGCGTCTGGCGCAAGGAGCATCCCGCTCTCCGCCGCGCCCTGCGCCATCTGGCCGGCGGCGGCCCCGTGGAGCTGATGCCGGCCAGCTGACGGGCCGGTGCCCAGCCGTGGGCAGCCGCCCCGGCCCAGGTTTGATTGTTGCCGGACAACCAAAACTCTGTTCCAGGCCCATCCTTATGCTATGGTACGGCCCCCTCCGGTCCTGGCCGGCGGGGTTTGGAGAGGCAACGTCAGTCCACGCGGCCCCGGTTTCACGGTGGTGCGGCGGCAATAACCAACCGGACCCTAGATGAAGATCACCATCGAGCGTGCGGCCCTGCTTCGGTCCCTCGGGCATGTGCAGAGCGTCGTTGAGCGGCGCAACACCATTCCGATCCTGTCCAACGTGCAGTTGCGGGCCGAGAATGGCGAGCTGTCGCTGACCGCCACCGACATGGACCTGGAGATCGTGGAAAGCGTGCCGGCGGAGATCGCCCGCCCCGGCTCGGCCACGGCTCCGGCGCACACGCTCTACGACATCGCCCGCAAGCTGCCGGACGGCAGCCAGGTGGAGCTGGATGCCACGGGGGACCTGCTGACGCTGCGTTCCGGCCGCTCCCAGTTCAAGCTGGGCACGCTGCCGGTGCAGGATTTCCCGCAGATGGCGCAGGGCGACCTGCCGCACCGGTTCGAGCTGGGTGCCGCCGACCTGAAGATGCTGATCGACCGGACCAAGTTCGCCATCAGCACCGAAGAGACGCGCTATTACCTCAACGGCATCTACATCCATGCCGCCAAGCCCAAGGCCGGCAGCAGCGATCCTGCCGTGCTGCGCGCCGTGGCCACTGACGGCCACCGTCTGGCCCGGGTGGAGATGGCCCTGCCCAACGGGGCGGAGGGCATTCCCGGCGTCATCGTCCCGCGCAAGACCGTGCTGGAGGTGCGCAAGCTGCTGGACGAGGCGGCCGACCGCATCGAGGTCCAGCTCAGCGACACCAAGGTGCGCTTCACCTTCGACAGCATCACCCTGACCAGCAAGCTGATCGACGGCACCTTCCCCGACTATGAGCGGGTGATCCCGGCCGGCAACGACAAGGCGCTGGAGGTGGACCCGAAGCTGTTCGCCGCCGCCGTGGACCGTGTCGCCACCATCTCCACCGAGAAGAGCCGGGCCGTGAAGCTGAGCCTGGACCGCAATGTGCTGACGCTGTCCGCCAACTCGCCGGAGGCCGGCTCGGCCACGGAGGAGCTGGAGGTGGCCTATGACGCCGCCCCGCTGGAGATCGGGTTCAACAGCCGCTATCTGCTGGACATCACCGGCCAGATCGAGGGCGACGGCGCCCGCTTCATGATGGCCGACCCCGGCAGCCCCACCGTGGTGCGCGACGTGGCCGACGGTTCCGCCCTCTATGTGCTGATGCCCATGCGGGTGTGATCCGGGCGGGTGTGGTCCCGACGGCCCCCGGCCGGCCGGGATGCGATGACGGCGGGCCCCGGCCCGCCGTTCTGCGGCGGGAGGCGCTGCGCACCCTGGCCGACCATGAGAAGCGCCTGACGCGGCTGGAGACCATGGTGGAGATCGCCCGGCCCGGCGGCGCCACCTCGCGCATCGCCCCCCAGCCCGGCCGTGCGGGCGAGTGACCGGTCCCCGCGGTTCGACGATCCCCATGTCCTGTCTGCCTGTCCTTGCCGTCACCCGCCTGACCCTGAGCCGGTTCCGCTCCTATGCCGCGGCGCGGCTGGAGTGTGACCGGCGCCCCGTGGTGCTGACGGGGGAGAACGGGGCCGGCAAGACCAACCTGCTGGAGGCTGTCAGCTTCCTGGCCCCCGGCCGCGGCATGCGCCGGGCCAGACTGAGCGAGATCGAGCGGCGTGGCGGCGGCGCCGACTGGACCGGCCCCGGCTGGGCCGTGGCCGCCAGTGTGGAAACCCCGGCTGGCCCGGTGGAGATCGGCACCGGCCGCGATCCCGGCGCCGGACCCGACAGCGAGCGCCGGCTGGTGCATATCGACGGGCGTCCGGCCAAGGGCCAGATCGCGCTGGCCCGGCACGTGTCGGTGGTCTGGCTGACGCCGCAGATGGACCGGCTGTTCCTGGAAGCGGCGTCGGGCCGGCGCCGCTTCCTCGACCGGTTGGTGTTCGGCTTCGATCCCGCCCATGCCGGCCGCCTGTCCCAGTACGAGAACGCCCTGCGCGAACGGGCGCGGCTGCTGCGCGAGGGGCCGGCCGATCCGGCCTGGCTGTCGGTGCTGGAGGACCGCATGGCCACGCTGGGCGTGGCCGTGGCCGTGGCCCGGTCCGACATGGCGGCGCGGCTGGAAGCGGCGGCGGCCCAGGGCGTCGGTCCCTTCCCGGCGCCCGGCCTGGCCCTGGAGGGCGGGGTCGATGATCTCGTCGCCGGCCGTCCGGCGCTGGAGGCGGAGGAGGCCCTGCGTCAGGCCCTGCGCGACAACCGCCGCCTGGATGCCGACATGGGCGGCGCCGCCATCGGCCCTCACCGCAGCGATCTGGCCGTGACCTACCGGGCCAAGGCGATGCCGGCGGCGCTGGGCTCCACCGGCGAGCAGAAGGCGCTGCTGATCGCCATCGTCCTGGCCAATGCGCGGCTGATGAAGGCCGAGACCGGGACGGCGCCGCTGCTGCTGCTGGACGAGGTGGCGGCGCATCTGGATGCCGGCCGCCGCAGCGCCCTGTTCGCCGAGATCCTGGCCGCCGGCTCCCAGGCCTGGCTGACCGGTACCGATGCCGAGGTTTTCGCTGAACTGGGGGAGGCGGCCACCCATCTGCGGGTGGAGGATTCCCGCCTGTCCCCGGTCAAAATCTAGTATGGTCTGCCCTCTTTTCAGACGTCTTTTCCGCCCGATCTGGTAAGCTCCCCCGCATGACGACGAACACCGAGAACACCTCCGCCCAGACGTCCCCGCAGGTGGAGGAGTACGGCGCCAGCTCGATCAAGGTCCTCAAGGGCCTGGACGCCGTGCGCAAGCGCCCCGGCATGTATATCGGCGATACCGATGACGGGTCCGGCCTTCACCACATGGTCTACGAGGTGGTGGACAACGCCATCGACGAGGCGCTGGCCGGCCATGCCGACCGGGTGGAGATCACCCTGAACTCCGACGGCAGCGTCACCGTGCGCGACAATGGCCGCGGCATCCCGGTGGACCTGCACCAGGGCGAGGGCGTCAGCGCGGCCGAGGTCATCATGACCCAGCTGCATGCCGGCGGTAAGTTCGACCAGAACAGCTACAAGGTCTCCGGCGGTCTGCACGGCGTCGGCGTCTCCGTGGTCAACGCCCTGTCGGAGGTGCTGGATCTGCGCATCTGGCGCCAGGGCCGGGTGTGGGAGATGCGCTTCGTCCATGGCGATGCCGTGGCCCCGCTGAAGCCGGTGGGCGAGGCCCCCATCGTGACCGGCGGCCGCAAGGCCGGCCAGCCGCTGACGGGGACCGAGGTCACCTTCCTGCCGTCGAAGCTGACCTTCACCAAGACCGAGTTCGACTGGACCACGCTGGAACACCGCTTCCGCGAGCTGGCCTTCCTCAATTCCGGCGTGCTGATCGTCTTCACCGACGCCCGCGGCGCCCAGCCCAAGACGGTGGAGCTGCATTACGAGGGCGGGCTGGAGGCGTTCGTCCAGTATCTCGACCGGCTGAAGACGGCGCTGCACAAGCCCGCCATCTATTGCAAGGGCGAGCGGCCCAGCGATGTCGGCGTCGCCATCGGCGTCGAAGTGGCGTTGCAGTGGAACGACAGCTATCACGAGAACACGCTCTGCTTCACCAACAACATCCCCCAGCGGGATGGCGGCACCCATCTGGCCGGCTTCCGCGCCGCCCTGACCCGCACGGTGAACAAGTACGCCGAGGAAAGCGGCATCCTGAAGAAGGAGAAGATCGCGCTGTCCGGCGACGACATGCGCGAGGGCCTGACCTGCATCATCTCGGTGAAGGTTCCCGACCCGAAATTCTCCAGCCAGACCAAGGATAAGCTGGTCAGCTCCGAGGTGCGGCCGGTGGTGGAGGCCATCGCGGCCGAGGCCCTGTCCACCTGGTTCGAGGAGCATCCCCAGGATGCCCGCCGCATCGTCGGCAAGGTGGTGGAGGCCGCCGCCGCGCGGGAAGCGGCGCGCAAGGCGCGCGAACTGACCCGGCGCAAGGGGGCGCTCGACATGGCCAGCCTGCCCGGCAAGCTGGCCGACTGCCAGGAGCGCGACCCGGCCCTGTCGGAACTGTTCATCGTCGAGGGTGACTCGGCCGGCGGCTCGGCCAAGCAGGGCCGCTCGCGCCAGAACCAGGCCATCCTGCCGCTGCGCGGCAAGATCCTGAACGTGGAGCGCGCCCGCTTCGACAAGATGCTGTCCTCGGCCGAGATCGGCACGCTGATCGCGGCGCTGGGCACCGGCATCGGCCGCGAGGAGTTCGACGTCGAGAAGGCGCGCTACCACAAGGTCATCATCATGACCGACGCCGACGTGGACGGCGCGCACATCCGCACCCTGCTGCTGACCTTCTTCTACCGGCAGATGCCGGCGCTGATCGAGCGCGGCTATCTCTACATCGCCCAGCCGCCGCTCTACCGCGTGAAGCGCGGCACGGCCAAGGAGCGCTATCTGAAGGACGACCGGGCGCTGGAGGATTACCTGATCGGCCAGGGCACCGAGGACGTGACCTATACCCTGGCCGACGGCACGGTGAAGGCCGGCGACGACCTGCGCGGGCTGGTGGAGCAGGGCCGTGCGGCCCGTGCCGCCGTGCTGTCGCTGATGCGCCGCGCCGGCAGCCGCGAGGTGGTGGAACAGGCGGCGGTGCTGGGCGGGCTGTCGGCCCGGCTGGTGGACGACCATGCCGCCGCCGCCGCCATGGCCGCCGCCGTGGCCGCCCGCCTGAACGCGCAGGAGGCTGCCCGCGCCCGTGCCGCCGGCGACGTGCTGGCCGCCGGCAGCAGCGACGAGAGCATCGGCGGCTGGCGTGGCGAGGCCACGGGCAGCGGCTATGTGCTGCTGCGCACCCGCCGCGGCGTCACCCACCGGCACGAGCTGGATGCCGATCTGCTGAAAAGCCCCGAGGCCCGGCGCCTGGACGCCATGGCCGAGGCGGTGAAGGCCACCTATGCCGGGGCCGGCGTGCTGCGCCACCGGGTCAAGGAGCTGCGCAGCGTCACCGGCCCGGCCATGCTGTTCGAAGCGGTGATCGAGCAGGGCCGCCAGGGCCTGACCATCCAGCGCTACAAGGGCCTGGGCGAGATGAACCCGGAACAGCTGTGGGAGACCACGCTGGACCCGTCCAACCGCTCGCTGCTGCAGGTCAAGATCAGCCACGTGGACGATGCCGAACAGGTCTTCTCCACCCTGATGGGCGACCTGGTCGAACCCCGCCGCGACTTCATCCAGGAAAACGCCCTGAAGGTGGCCAACCTGGACGTGTGAGGGGGGAGTCGCTGGGCGCCCTATTCCCCGAGGCAGCGACGGCCATTCGGCAGCCCTGGCCCCACAGGCTGCGCTGGTGAAGCTGCGCGCCAAGGAGGTGGCCGCCGTTGAGACGGCGGCCACAACCTCTGCGGAGTCACAATAGAAATCCGCTGGCGTCATGAGGCGAGCATGCGCGTTTCCAAATGGGTTTCCGTGATGCTCTGGAGTCTGAAACATCAATTTTATGCGGCAGCGGTGCTCGCGCTGGCTGTGGTTTTGCTGCGATTGCCTTGGCAGTGGTTAGCCCTGTCCGCTGTCCTGCCGTTGCTCATTGAGATGCCAAGTTACTGGCCCCGGCGGCTGACCAGGGAGAGGTGGGAGGCCGTCATGAGGGAGCCGGTTGTCCATTTCACGACTCCGGCACAGGCCTTGGAGATGGTTCGTGACGGTGCCAGCCGAACGGGTGGCAAGCCCGGTTGGATCCACATCCGCCCATCGGCGGCCAAGCTGGACGCGGTGGGGCTTGGCGGTCGGAAGGCGGCCTACGCCTTCTCCGGTTTCCCGTCCCCGAACGTCTGGCTCCGCAACGTCGGGAAGCACGCCACAGCCGCTATCGTGATCAACCCTGCCGATCTCCAGGAGATTAGATACCGCACCGGTGACGGCGCCCTCATGCTCCTTGGCGGATACCATGGGGCCGCTGAAATTCTGATGGTCCGGCCGGATTCGCAGGGCCAGTGCATGGTTCTGGAGCCGTTCTGATGCAGTGGAAGCCCGCTTCTCATCACAGACCTTTGGGCCAACGCATGTCAGCCGATCCATTGCCCACCCCCATAGCCCTGATCCGCGAGCGCATGCGTGAGTGCCGGGTCCCGCTCCTTGACACGGAGGTACTGCTCGACAGCTACTCTCCGCAGCCGTTCAGCCTGGGGGCATTTCGGGAACTCGTGTGCGATCGCGATGCCCCCCGTGCTTTATGGCTTTATCGACGTGCCTATCCAGGCCGTGGTTGCGCTGGGCAGAGCAGACGGACTTCTGGGGAACCGGGACACTTGGCGGACGGTCGTGAACAAGGGAGTCCACGGCCGTGGCTGGACCCACGGTGTCTTCGATTATTTCGACAGCGATATTTTGGACAGGCCTTTCCCCGCCGAAGGCGCGAGAGGCATCTTGGAACTCTCCTGCGTCGGCGGCGCGGCCACCTGTGCGAATGGCAACCATCGTCTGGCGGGGGCCTTGGCCTGGATCGCGTCCACCCGGCCCCATGACCCCGTATTGCGCAAAGTGCTGATAAGGGCTGCCCCGGTCCGGCGGAACCTTGTCGCCAGCATCCTCAAGCTCAGATCATGGGGCGCCAAGTTCGCGTGCGCTATGGGCTTAGTGGAGGGGCGTCATGAAACCGTGCTCCGGGTGACGCGGGGGGGCATTGCCAGGACCTACTGCGTTCACGGAGGCGCCCTTGAGCGGCGCTATGACTGGCGTGAGCGTTACACACCGTGGCGCCGTCCTCTCGACCATGAAGGCAGCTGGCATTGGTGGGCAATCCCGGACTCGGTGCTGGACGCTTGGTCCGACAGCAGCTGGCTGGACCGGCAGGCGGGAAGCCTGAGCGAAAGGGAGTTCGCCTGATCGCGTGGGCGCCCTCGCCCCAGTGTCATCTGCCCACCCGGCTTGCTGAAAGCAGTGGTCGCCTTCGTCCCATCGCCTCCGGAGCGGGTTTGGGCGGCGTTCGACAGGGTGAGCGAGCGAATTTTCACCGAACTGGCTTTCGTGGGATCGCGTCCGTCCGCGGGCGCGGTCCCCGTGGTCCTCGTGGTCCGTGGATGTGCTGCCATGGGCCGGATTTTCAGAGGCGGGGTGCCCGCGTCATCCGCTGCGGTGGCGGATGACGCGGGTGCCCGGGGTCAGCCGGCGCGGCGGGCGCCGGCCAGGGCGCCGATCTCCGTGGCGTAGGCGCTGACCTTGCCGCACTGGGTCTGCAGCGTGTCCACGGCGCTGCGCTGGGCCTGCAGGCGCCCCTCCAGCTTCCGGCCCAGCTCCTGGATGTCGTTCAGCACCTTCTGGATGCCGGTGGTCAGGGCGCCGATCTGGCGGGCGGTGTCGGCCGAGTTTTCCGACAGGGCACGCACCTCCTTGGCCACGACGGAGAAGCCCTGGCCCTGCTGGCCGGCCCGTGCCGCCTCGATGGAGGCGTTGAGGCCCAGCATCTTGCTCTGGCGGGCGATGGTGGTGATGGCCTCCAGCACGCGCAGGATATCGCTGACCGAGGTGTCGATGCGGTCGAGATTGGCCGACAGGGTCTCGTGCCCGGCCTGGACGGCCTCGCTCTGGGTGCGGCACTGCTCGGACGAGGCCGACAATGTCTGCATGTCTTCCTGGATGCAGTCGGAAATGGCGCTGATCGAGCGGCTCTGGTACCAGAAATCGCCCATGCGCGAGGCGATGAGATACATCAGCTCGCCCGCGGCCTGGATCTGCTCACGCGGGACCACCTTGACCTGGCGCAGGGCCGCCAGATAGGTCTCCGGGTCGATGCCCAGCTCCTGGGCATAGCGCGTGTGTTTCTGTTCATCGAGGGCGCCGGGCAGGATCTGGCCGGCGGTCAGCGAGCCGACCAGCTGGCCATTGACGATGATGGGGGCGGCCAGATCGGTCAGCCCGGCATGGCAGTCATAGATGGCGCAGCGGCCGCTTTCCCGCGACTGGACGCCGCCCTTCAGGTCGCAGGCATTGCAGCGGCGGGCGCCTTCCGGGTTCTTGCGCATCACGTCCATGCAGAACCGGGTGAAACCGCTGCCCTCGGTCACCGGCTCACGCGTGTCAACGGTTACTGCTGCCAGTCCCGTGGCGCGGGAGAAAGCATCCTGGACCTTTTGCCAGAACTCCCGCTCCATGATCTGCGAGAGTTCGGCATTCTTCGTCGTCTCAAGCATGATAAACGCCTTCTTGTCTGGAGCATGATCAAATCCTCAGCCAGTGTGCTTGGAAGGATAGACAAGAAGGCGCAGTGCGAGAATAGGCCTTTATTTAATATTGCTGCGCATCGGGTGCGGCAAAGTGGCTGCCATATTTAAGTATTGGTATGTTTCTATGAATTTTCCCGCGGAACCGTTCCGGCGCGGAGCCATCGCTGGAACGGCTGTGGTGGCCGGTCCCGTTCAGGGCCGGGCCGGCCGGCGGGGCACCAGCATGCGCGAGGTCAGACGCTGCACCACCTCGCCCCGCTGGTTGCGGGTTTCGCTGCGCAGGACGGCGATGCCGCGGTCGGGCTTGCTGCGCGACGGCGTGACCTCCACCACCTCGGTGAAGACCTGCAGCGTGTCGCCCGGCCGTGTCGGGTGCGGCCAGGTGAGGTCCACCCCGGCACCGACGAAGCCGCCGGCGATGCGGACATCGCCCGTCACCATCAGGCGCATGGTCAGGGCCGCCGTATGCCAGCCGCTGGCGGCCAGCCCGCCGAAGATGGAGCGGGCACCGGCCTCCTCATCCAGATGGAAGGGCTGGGGATCGAAGGCGGCGGCGAAGGTCTTGATGTCGTCCGCCGTCAGGGCGTGGGTGGCGCTGGTGAAGCGCTGGCCGGGCTGGAGATCCTCAAGATAAAGCGCGGTCATGTGGCGGGTCCTCCCTGGTCTGGTCCGGTGGTCATTGGTCCGCCACCGGCGTGCCCGACCTTCTTGCCCGGGATCGCCGGACCCGTCCAGCCCCCAATTCCCGGCCCGGCGGCCACCCGGCGCCGGCCTTGTCCTCAGCCCGGTCCCAGCGCGGCGCGCAGGGCCTGGCGCGACAGGTCGGTCAGCGCGGTGCGCAGCCGTTCGATCTCCGTGGCCGCGGCCTCGTAATCCACGATCAGCCCGCCCACCAGCGTGGCGGGGTCGTCCGCCTGCTCGGGATAGCGCTCACGGGCGCGGGCGGCGCGGCGGCGCAGGCGGTCGGTGATGTTTTCCTCGGACATGGAGCCTCGGGCCTGGGGGTTGCTGGCCCAGGGTTAAAGCATGGCCGCCGCCGGACGGCCAGGGGGCGGCGACGAAAAAGGGCGGACCCCGCCGGCTCCGCCCTTTCCCTGTCACACATGTCCCGGCCGCGGTCTTATACCCATCTCCCTTGATCGTGACCGGGAGATTTCAGGTTCCCTCCGTCGCCGGGCGCTGCCTCCGGCAGCTTGGCTTGCGCGCACAGGGATGCGCGGGCCGACGGTCGCCGGCCTCCAACCCGCCTAAAGCTCAACCTTTAGGCAGGTTGGTCTTATCCCTGCCGCGGTCTTATCCCGGCCAGGGTCTTCGGCCGGCCGGACGGGATCACACCTTCAGCACGCCGCGGCGGATCTGATCGCGCTCCATGCTCTCGAACAGGGCCTTGAAGTTGCCCTCGCCGAAACCGTCATCGCCCTTGCGCTGGATGATCTCGAAGAAGATCGGGCCGATCACCGTCTGGGTGAAGATCTGCAGCAGCAGCCGGTTGTCCTTGCCGTCCAGCAGGATGCCGCGCTGCTGCAGGGCCGCCACATCCTGGCCATGGCCGGGCAGCCGCTCGTCCAGCATCTCGTAATAGGTCTCCGGCGGCGCCGTCATGAAGGCCACGCCATTGGCCTTCAGCGTGTCGAAGGTGTGGATGATGTCGTCGGTCAGCAGGGCCACATGCTGGATGCCCTCGCCCTTGTAATCGCGGATGAACTCCTGGATCTGGTCGATCTTCTCATCCCCCTCGCTGGCCTTGGATTCATTGATGGGGATGCGGATCTTGCCGCAGGGGGCGGTCAGCGCCCGGCTGGTCAGGCCGGTATATTCACCGCTGATGTCGAAATAGCGGATCTGCTGGAAATTGAAGATCTTGCCGTAGAAATCGAAGAAATGGTCCATCCGGCCCTTGCGCACATTGTGGGTCAGATGGTCGATGAGCCTCAGCCCGGCACCCGCCGGGTGCTGGTCCACGCCCGGCTCCGGCACGAAGTCGATGTCGTAGATGCTGGGGCTGGTGTAGCGGTCCACCAGATAGATCAGGCTGCCGCCGATGCCTCCGATGGCCGGTATGTTCAGCTCCATGGGGCCGGCGGTGCCCGGAACCACGGTGGCGCCGTTCTCCACGGCGCGGCGCAGGGCGGTGGCGGCATCGCGGACGCGGAAGGCCATGGCGCAGGCGCTGGGGCCGTGGGCCCGGGCGAACTGCCGGGCCAGGCTGTCCGGTTCGGCATTGAGGATGAAGTTGATGTCGCCCTGGCGGTACAGGCTGACGGCCTTGGACCGGTGGCGCGCCACCCGGGTGAAGCCCATGGACAGGAACAGCCGGTCCAGTGCGCCCGTATCCTCGGCGGTGAATTCCACGAATTCGAACCCGTCGGTGCCGGCCGGGTTGTCCCACAGGCTTGCCGGTGACGCCGGGGGTGTCGCCATGCCGTCGGCCATCGTTTCCTCCTGCTGTGTTCCGACCACGCGGGCGCGGTCGCTTTTCCGCAAGGATAGGGCCGGGCATGGGGGCATGTCCTTGCGAACTTCATCGGGAATCGGCAGGCTGGCGCAATAATTCACCAAGAAACATAATCAGGGAGGAACCCCGTGGCCAAACCGGCACTCGACGCGGCAGATCTGCGCATCCTGGACGCGCTCCAGCGCAATGGGCGCCTGTCCAATGTGGATCTGGCCGAGCAGGTGGGCCTGTCGCCCAGCCCCTGTCTGCGCCGGGTGCGCGATCTGGAGGAGGCGGGCTATATCCAGGGCTATGCCGCCCTGCTGGACCGGCGCCGGCTCGGCTTCGGCGTCGTGGCCTTTGTCGAGGTCAAGATCGACCAGAACGCCGAAGGCGATGCCCGCTTCCGCCAGGCGGTGGAGCGCATCCCCGAAGTGGTGTCCTGCTTCGTCATGACCGGCACCATGGATTATCTGCTGCAGGTGGTGGTGCCCGACCTGGACGCCTTCGCCGAGGTCAGCATGCGCCGGCTGCTGCAGATCCCCGGCGTCAAGGATGTGCGGTCCAGCTTCGTGCTGGACGTGGTGAAGCACGGCACGGCCCTGCCGCTGGGGCGGTGACCGCCCGAAACCCGTCATCTTCTCCTGTTATCCTTCCGGGAGCATGGACAGCGGGGCCGGGACACGCCACGTGCTGGGGATGAGCCGCATCACTGCACCGAACCGGCCGCCCGCGGCCGGGTCCCGTCACGACGCCACGGTTATGCTCCCCGACGGGCGCCGGCTGGGCTATGCCTGCTATGGCGATGCGGACGGGCCGCCGGTCGTCTATCTCCATGGCTATCCCAGCTCGCGGCTGGAGCCCGGCCTGATGCCGCCGCTGCGCGGGGTCCGCCTGATCGCGCCGGACCGGCCGGGCTATGGCCTGTCCGATGCCCGGCCCGGCCGCACCCTGCTGGACTGGCCGGCCGATGTGGCCGCCCTGCTGGATGCCCTCGGCCTGGACCGGGTGGCCCTGGTCGGCATGTCGGGCGGCGGGCCTTATGCCGCCGCCTGCGCCTATGCCATCCCCGACCGGCTGACGGCCACGGCCCTGGTCTGTCCGCTGGGGCCGCCGGGGCTGGGCTGGGAAGCCGGCAGCCCGGCCGGGTTGCTGCTCAATCTCGGGCGCCGGCCGCGGGCCCTGCGCATGACCGCCCACATGGCGCGCCGGCTGGTCAATGGGCGCGACCCCGTGGCCCTGGCCCGGCTGCTGCGCCGGGGCCTGGGCCTGCCCTACGCCACGCCCGACCTGATGCAGAACCAGTTCGGCAGCCGGCTGGTGGCCGGCTGGCGCGAGGCGCTGCGCACGGGCGTGGACGGGCCGCTGGACGATGCCTGCATCTATGCCGCCCCCTGGGGCTTCGCGGCGGCCGGCATCGGCGGCCGCGTCAGCATCTGGCACGGGCTGGCGGACCGCACCGTGCCGCCGGCCGCCGGCCGCTGGTATGCCGCCCAGATCCCCGGGGCCAAGGCCCGCTTCCTGCCCGGCGAGGGGCATTTCTCGCTGGTGTTCAACCATCACCGGGAGATCCTGGACGATCTGCTGGGGCGCTGACCCGGCCTTTGCCCCGCCGCCGATATCGGCCGGTGAAGGCCCCTCCGGCAAAAGGCCCCCGGCAAAAGGCCCCCGGCAAAAGATTGCGCCGGTGAAGCACCGGGCGGCAGGACCTTGCCCCCGGCCGGACCCACCCGGCCGGGATCGCAAGGATATGGCGCTCCGCCCGCGGTAAAATTGCGGACCATGAAGAAACCGCCGGGCTGCGTCATCGCGCGCCGGGCGCAGGCGGGCATGAACCCGCGGACCGCCGGCCGCCAAGGCTCGTCCCTTGACCGGCCGGCATGACAGATCGGGAGGAGACAGGCTCATGACCAAGGCCAGCGACGCGGGGGACGGCTTCAAGCAGCAGACCGCCAGCTCCGGCAAGACCGGCAAACCGTTGCGTGGCGATTATTCCGCCATGGCGGCGGATTTCAGCATCGACCAGGGGTGGGCGACCTACAGCGCCGCCGAGCATGGGCGCTGGCGCAGCCTGTACCAGCGGCAATCGCGGCTGCTGCCCCGCTACGCCGCGCGGGAGTTCATGGACTGTCTGGCCCGGCTGGAGGCCGGCGACGGCATCCCCGATTTCCGCCGCGCCAGCGACCGGCTGCAGCGGGCGACCGGCTGGCAGATCGTGGCCGTGCCCGGCCTGATCCCGGAAGAGGCCTTCTTCGCGCATCTGGCCAACCGGCGCTTCCCCGTCACCAACTGGATCCGGCGCCCGGAGGAGATGGATTATCTGGAGGAGCCGGACGTCTTCCACGACTTCTTCGGCCATGTGCCGCTGCTGCTGCACCCGGTGTTCGCCGACTATATGCAGGCCTATGGCCAGGGCGGGCTGCGGGCCCGCCGCCTGGGCCGCATGGAGAATCTGGCCCGGCTCTACTGGTACACGGTGGAGTTCGGCCTGATCCGCCAGGACGGTGGGATCCGCGTCTATGGCGCCGGCATCCTGTCCTCGGCCGGGGAAACGCCCTATGCCGTGGACGACCCGTCCCCCAACCGCATCGGCTTCGATCTCGAGCGGGTCATGCGCACCCGCTACCGCATCGATGATTATCAGCAGACCTATTTCGTCATCGACAGCTATGACCAGCTGTTCCAGGCGACGGGTGCCGATTTCGGCCCGCTCTATGACCGTCTGGCCGGCGGGCCGGAGCATGCCCCGGCCGATGTGCTGGCCGGTGACCGGGTCTTCACCCGCGGCACCCAGGCCCGTGCGCAGGCGGCGGGCGGCGGGCTGGCCGCGGAATAGGGCCGCGGCGGAAGAGGTGGCGGAAGAGAGGGAGGGGTCAGCCGCGACGGGGGGTGACGCGCACCGGCACGGCCAGGGCGGCCAGCAGCGGCGGGCGTGCCCGGTGGCCGCCATCCCGCCCGTTCTCGTCGTCGGGATAGGGCAGCAGCATCACTGCCGTGCCGATCTGCACGCTGCCGAAGGTCAGCCCCATGAAGAACCACAGCAGCAGGGCCGGCACCGGTGCCAGATCGGATTTCTGCATCAGTGTGGCGATACCGCCCAGATCGCTCCAGAACAGGGCCAGCATGGCCAGGGCCGACAGGCCGAACCCGACGACGCCGTGGGCCAGCATGAAGCGGATCAGCGGGGGCAGGCGGCGCAGGGCGGTCAGGGGCGGAGTCATCAGCGGTCTCCTGGTCGAAGGATGGCGGGCGGAACCGTGCCTCAGGGTGGCGGATGCCCGGCCCCGCCGTCCTTGCGATTCAGCAAAGGGGGCGGTTCAGCAAA
This sequence comes from Oleisolibacter albus, assembly GCF_003336875.1. Taxonomy (GTDB): domain Bacteria; phylum Pseudomonadota; class Alphaproteobacteria; order Azospirillales; family Azospirillaceae; genus Niveispirillum; species Niveispirillum album. Next base: position 45,777 of record NZ_QGNJ01000022.1, read on the forward strand.
GGGGGCGGTTCAGCAAAGAAAAGGGTTGGGCAAACCGTTCCTCTTGGCAAGGGTGCGGCCGGGTCCGGTTTGGGGTCCGGACCGCGGCCCGACGGGTCACAGGCCCGGAACCGTGCCAAACAGGCCGGCCTGGTAATCCTGCACCGCCTGCACGATCTCGTCCCGTGTGTTCATGACAAAGGGGCCGTGCGCCACGATGGGCTCGGCGAATGGTTCGCCATGGCCGAACAGCAGGATGGCGCCGTCATCGCCCGCCGTCAGATCCAGCCCGTCGCCGTCCCCGTCCAGCTCCACCAGATGGAAGGCGGGGGCCGCCTGTCCGCCGATATCGATCCCGCCACGCACAGTATAAAGGAAGACGGCATGGCCCGGCGGCAGCGGCGCCTGGAAGCGGGCGCCGGGGTCCAGATGCACCGTCATCAGCGTCAATCCGGTCAGGCTCCGCACCGGGCCGGCGACACCGTTCCAGGCGCCGGTCACCGGCACCACCCGCACGCCCCCGGCCGTGGCCACCGGCAGGTCGGCCGCCTGCAGGCCCACATAGCGCGGTTCGGTCAGCTTCAGCCGGGCCGGCAGGTTGACCCAGAGCTGCAGGATCTCCAGCGGGCCACCCCGGCGCTTGAAGCCGGCCGGCGACAGCTCGGCATGAACCAGGCCACGTCCGGCCGTCATCCACTGCACCCCGCCGGCGGTGATGATGCTCTCATGCCCGCCGGAATCCAGATGCGCCAGCTCGCCGTCCAGGATGAAGGTCACGGTCTCGAAGCCGCGATGGGGGTGCGGCCCGAAGGGCAGGCCGCGATTGCCCGGCGCATAGGTCTGCGGCCCGTGATGGTTCAGGAACAGGAACGGGTCGAGATGGGGCAGGCGCGGTCCCGGCAGCGGCCGGCGGGTGACCAGATCGCCGATATCGTCGCGCAGGGCGGGATGCAGGCGGCGGAGGGAGCGGGAGCGCATTCCAGGAAACCTCGGAGCAGGAAGTAGGAACAATTCTAGAATTATTCCAAGTCGAAGGGAACTGTCCCCGGCCGGGTCAGTTGCGGTGATCGATGCGGGCCGCGGCCCGCCTTGCGCCGGGGAGGAGGCCATGAGCGACGGACAGCTGACCACACGTCAGGGACATCCGGTCTATGACAACCAGAGCCTGCGCAGCGTGGGCGAGCGCGGGCCGGCGACGCTGGAGAACTATCAGTTCATCGAGAAGATCACCCATTTCGACCGCGAACGCATCCCGGAACGGGTGGTTCATGCCCGCGGCACCGGTGCCCATGGTTATTTCGAACCTTATGGCCGCATCGGCGACCAGCCGGCCGCGACCTATACACGGGCCAAGGTGCTGACCCGGACTGGGGTGCGCACGCCGGTGTTCATCCGCTTCTCCACCGTGATCGGCTCCAAGGACAGCCCGGAGACGGCCCGCGATCCGCGCGGCTTCGCCATCAAGTTCAAGACGGAGGAGGGCGTCTGGGATCTGGTGGGCAACAATCTCAAGGTCTTCTTCATCCGGGACGCCATCAAGTTCCCGGACATGATCCACGCCTTCAAGCCGGACCCCGTCAGCAACCGGCAGGAGCCATGGCGCTTCTACGATTTCGTCATGCACCACCCGGAAAGCCTGCATATGGTGACCTGGGTGAAGAGTCCCTGGGGCATCCCCGCCGATTACCGGCACATGCAGGGCTCCAGCGTGAACACCTACAAGCTGGTCAACGACCAGGGCGAGGCCTGGCTGTGCAAATTCTCCTTCGAGCCCAGGCTGGGGGTGCGGAACCTGACCAGCGGCGAGGCGGCGGAAATTCAGGCCCGTGACGTCGGTCACGCCACCCGCGACCTGCACGATGCCATCGAGCGCGGCGACTTCCCGGAATGGGAAATGTGTGTGCAGCTGATGAGCGACGACGCCCATCCCGAGCTGGATTTCGATCCGCTGGACGACACCAAGCGCTGGCCGGAGGACAGGTTCCCGCTGCTGCCGGTGGGCCGCGTGGTGCTGGACCGCAACCCCTCGAACTTCTTCGCCGAGGTGGAGCAGGCCGCCTTCGGTACCGGCGTGCTGGTGGACGGCATCGACTTCTCCGACGACAAGATGCTGCAGGGGCGGACCCTGTCCTACTCCGATACCCAGCGCTACCGCGTGGGTGCCAACTATTTGCAGCTGCCCGTCAATGCCCCGGCCACGCCGGCCCGCACCAACCAGCGCGACGGGCAGATGGCCTATCATGTGGATGCGGCCGGGGAGAATCCGCGGGTGAACTACGAACCCAGCTCCATGGGCGGCCTGCGCGAGACGGACCGGACGGCCCGGGAATACCACCCGTGGGTGGAGGGCCATCTCGGCCGCTACCAGACCACCCGCACGGCCGATGACTACAGGCAGGCCGGCGACCGCTACCGCAGCTTCGACGAGCGGGAGCGTGACGACCTCATCGCCAATCTGGTGGAAGACATGAAGGCCTGCCCCGAGCACATCGCCCTGCGCATGGTCTGGCATTTCTGGCACTGCGACGAGGATTACGGGCGCCGGGTGGCCGAGGGCGCCGGGCTGGACCTGGAGAAGGCCAGGGCCCTGCCGCCGCTGCCGGGCAAGCCGCCGCCGGGCCGGAACCGGCCGGGCAGCACGTATACCAGTGGCAAGCGCGAAGGGACGGCGAGCCAGGCGGCGGCCGAATAGCTGGCGGAGCGGATGCCGTCCTGGATGCAGATCGGGGGGCGGGGCCCGTGGTTTCCATGGCGGTTCCCGCCCCTTTCCCTATGGCGGGCTCCCGTCGCGTTCCCTCTCCCGCCCGGGGCGTCGGCCGTGGGCGACCAGGGCATAGGCCGGCAGCCCCAGGGCCAGCACCGCCACCCCGACCAGCGCGCCCCAGCCGGTATGGACCAGGCTGGCATGGAGCATGAACAGGCAGGCCGCGCAGAACAGCGCCGGCGTCAGCGGGTAGAGGGGCACCCGGAACCGGGCCGGCAGCCTCAGCTGGCGGAAGCGGAACAGGGCCAGGCCGGTCAGCAGCAGGAACAGCCAGAAGGCCGGGGCGGTGAATTCCACCATGGCGGTGAAGCCATCGCGGGCCAGGGCGCCCAGGCCGACCAGGGCCAGGCTGATCCCCCCCTGCACCAGCAGGGCGCCCACGGGCGTGCCGCGCCGCCCGTCCCAACGGCCCAGCAGGGACAGCCGCGGATAGTCCCGGCCCAGGGCGAAGGCGGCGCGGGCCCCGGTGAAGAGGGCGGCATTCAGCGTGCTCAGCGTGGCTGCGGCCACCAGCAGGGCGATGGCCTGCCCGCCCCGCGGCCCCAGCGTCGCTTCCGCCAGGGTGGCCGCCACCGTGTCGGACCGGGCCACGCCGTCCAGCCCCAGCACATGCAGATAGGCGGCATTCATCACCACATAGAGGGTGACGATGGCGGCCAGCCCCAGCAGCAGTACGCGCTGCATGCTGCGTCCCACATCCCGCAACTCGCCAGCCAGATAGGCCGCCTCGTTCCACCCGCCATAGGTCAGCAGCACGAAGATCATGGCGGCCCCGGCCACGGTGACGCTCCCGGACGGTGGCGGTGCCGACAGACGGGTGGCTGCCGCCTCCGTTCCCAGACTGGCGGCGGCGAGCACCAGGATGCCCAGCAGCAGCAGCCCGGTGAGGACTCCCTGGGCCCGGGTGCCGGCTGCCGCCCCGGCGCAGTTGACCGCCGTGAGAACCAGAACCGCCAGGGCGGCATAGAGGGCCGCGCCGACGGGGCCACCCGGCAGCAGGATGTGCAGATAATCGCCGAAGACGAAGGCGACGGCAGCGATGGCCCCGGTCTGCACCACGGCCAGCCGGGTCCAGGCGAACAGGAACCCCACCGGCCGGCCCCAGGCGCGGGTCAGGAAGCGGTATTCCCCTCCCACATCCGCCAGGGTGGAGGCCAGTTCGGCATAGACCAGGGCCCCCACCAGCGACACCAGCCCGCCCGCCAGCCAGAGCAGCAGGAAGTCGGACTGGCTGCCGGCATTGGCGGCCACCAGGGCCGGCGCCTTGAAGATGCCCACGCCGACCACGGTGCCCACCAGCAGCACCACCCCGTCCCAGGTGGACAGGCCGGGGGCCGGCCTGTCCACCCTCGATCCGCCCGCGGCCGGGTGGGCGGCGGTGCTGGCCGCCGGCTCCGATCCGGCCCGATCCTCGACAGCCATGGCTCAGCCGGTCCGCGTGGCGGTCCAGGGGGCGCCGTCCGCCGTGGTGCCGGACATGCGGTTGCCCTGCACCGTCCCGGTGAAGCGGCGGGGCCTACCGTCCTCGCCCGGCAGGACGAAGCGGATGTCCGTGCCCGTCAGGCTCCCCTCCTGCAGGGCGTGGCTGCCGCCCAGCATGCCGTCGATCCGCTGGTATTTCTGCTGCAGATTCAGGGTCCGGCTGCCGCCATTGCCTGCTGACAGCGACCACGTCCCCTGCACCCTGGCCGGCACCAGCCAGTGATAGATCTGCTTGCCGTCCACGGTCCGGGTCTCGTCGGGTTCCCAGTCATCCATGTCGAAGGCGTGGGAGACGACCCGCGTTCCCGGGGCCAGCCGGTCCAGGATCAGTGGCCGCAGGCGCAGATTGACCTGGGGCAGCAGATACATGGTCAGCACCGTGGCCTTGCCGATGTCGGTTTCGAACAGGTCCTGCTGCTTGAATTCCACCTGGGCGGAGACACCGGCCGCCGCGGCATTGGCTCTGGCTTCCTGGATGCGCTCGGGATTGAGGTCCACGCCCAGGCCGGGTGTCTGGTAGCGCTGGGCCGCAGTGACGACGATGCGCCCGTCGCCGGAGCCGAGATCGATCAGATAATCGCCGGGACCGGGCCGGGCCAGCTCCAGCATGGCGTCGACGACCGGTTGGGGCGTCGGCACATAGGGAACATCATACTGGGCTGCGGCCGGCGCTGCCGCGACCAGAAGCAGGGCGAGACAGGCGGACAGCCCGGCCCGGTGCCGGGGGACTTGGCCGGCCGCGGCGTCGAGGCTCGCCGACGGAGCCGGGGAGGCGGGAAGGCCAGCAGAGGCTGGCGGAACCAGAGGCTGCGGTGCAGGGGGCATGGCAGATGTCTCCTGTCTGGGCTCGCGGTGCCGGGCCGGTCGGGGACAGGCATCATCCCTTCCGCAGCCCTGCCATGGTGCGGGCAGGCGCAGCGACAACTGCAGGCGGCGCCCCTTGGTTCCCGGTCACCGGGCCTGCTCCGCCGTCCGTGAACGATCCCCGCCGGCCTCACCGCCCGATCTTGTTCCCGGCTTCTGTGAAGATTTTTTAAAATTCCTCTTTACAGGGTTTATGGGGAGGCCATATAAGCGCGCCTCCCGACGGGCTGCACGGCTGGTTGAGGAGGCGGACCTGGAGACGGGTTTGCGGGATCTTGAATAGAGTAGATAGGTTGGGACTGGGCCTTAAGGGGATCGCAAGTAATTGCGGTTTTGGTTCTGGGCGGCACGCAGTGTTGTTTGGGGCGGGGTTTGGTTCTGGCTTCTGGAATTTGCCCGATATATTGGGCTTCCTGGTCTGATGGCTGGGGAGTGGCGCTGAAAAAACTTCAAAAAAGCGTCACGGCGGTGTTGACAAGTTGGCGCCGCGGTCTTATATCACTGGGCATCGGGCGGCGCTGAGGCGCTGGCCGGTTCTTCCGGAGACGGTGGCGGGCGCGGGTCGCTTCAGTGGCGATCGGGTTGCTCTGCCGGGTTCCGGACGGGTTCTTGGACAAGTGAAGTTGGTGTTGAGAAGGGATGCGCAGGCGGCGGATCTTTGGTTGGGCCATGTTGGTTCGATTGGGGATGCTGGCGCATGTGCATCGGGTTAGGGTTTTGGCCCTGACCCATGTAGTTAAGCGTTGAAGTATCCCTGTCATGGAGATTGCGTTTCTGGGGTTTTGGCCTTGGAGATGTGATCGCATCAAACCTGAGAGTTTGATCCTGGCTCAGAACGAACGCTGGCGGCAGGCCTAACACATGCAAGTCGAACGCCCCTTCGGGGGAGTGGCGCACGGGTGAGTAACACGTGGGAACGTACCCTTCAGTTCGGGATAACGTCTGGAAACGGACGCTAATACCGGATACGTCCTTAGGGAGAAAGATTTATCGCTGAGGGAGCGGCCCGCGTCTGATTAGGTAGTTGGTGGGGTAATGGCCTACCAAGCCGACGATCAGTAGCTGGTCTGAGAGGATGATCAGCCACACTGGGACTGAGACACGGCCCAGACTCCTACGGGAGGCAGCAGTGGGGAATATTGGA
>NZ_QGNJ01000023.1 GCF_003336875.1 Oleisolibacter albus
GCTGCGTCTCCGGGTTCGTCCCGATGTGGCTGGCAATCACCTTGCGCACCAGCTTGGCGTCGATCAGCTTGCCGATCCCGACACCCGGCCGCGCCGTGTCGTTGGCGATCACCGTCAGATCACGCCGGCCCGCCGAAACCAGCGCCTCAACCAGCCCGTCCGGCGTCCCAACACCCATAAACCCGCCGATCATCAGCACCGCCCCATCCGGGATCCGGGATACCGCGTCGGCGAAATCGATCACTTTACTCATCACGGTTCTCTCACAGCACAGCCGCTCCCGTTCGGCCCCGCGCGGAGCGGGGCCGTTGCCGTGGGCAGGCGGTTAGAAAGGCGCGGCGGGAACGGGGAGGAAGCGGCCGTTCCCGCCGCGGACGCTCAGGCCGTCCGGTCCGGGATGTCCAGGTTCAGCAAGGCCGAAGCCAGGCATTTGCCGTGGGCATCCAGGGCCAGCGAACGGGTCACCCCGCCGCCGAGCGCTTTCTGCATGACGAAGTTCAGGGCGCCGACACTGGGGATGGCGTAACGGACGACCTGGCCATGCACGACCCCGGCGAAGAGGTCCTTCACGCGCTCCGGCGTGACATAGGCCTCGATCAGCGGGTAGTCCTTGGCATCGAACGCGATGACCGAGATGTTCGAGATGTCGCCCTTGTCGCCGGTGCGGGAATGGGCAATGTCACGGAGTTTCATGTCAGGCCTCCACATAATCGACGACGGGGGTCACCAGCGTGCGGGGCAGCAGGGCCGACAGCATGGCCACCACTTCCTTGGCCGACTTGGTGGCGCCGCCGCCGCTGGCCGGGCCGTTGGTGTAGAGCGTTTCCACTTCGTTTCCGATGCGGACCGCTTCCTTCAGGGTCTCGGTCCGGCCGACGACGCGGACGCGGACCTCATACGGCTCCATGCCGGCGGCGTTGGACAGCCCTTCACCATGGATGGAGTCGATACCGATGAGGTCGAAGCGCAGCTCGGTGGTCTTCACGCCCATCAGCTTCAGCCGCTCGCGCACGATCTCCAGGGCCAGACGGCCGCGGGCAACGGCTCCCGGCCCGGCATAGGACATCTGGCCCTCGCCGATGAAGCAGTCGATGTAGCCCACCGACACCTTCAGCGTCTCCGGCCGGGCGCGGCCGGTGGCACCGGCCACGCGCACGCGGTCCGGCCCGTCCTGGGTGAAGGTCACGCCGGAGAAATCGGCGATGACGTCGGGCGTGAAATAGGTCGTCGGGTTGTGGATCTCGTAGAGCAGCTGCTCCTTGCAGGTGGCCGTGGTGACGGCACCGCCCGAGCCCTTGACCTTGGTGATGACGGCCTGGCCGTCTTCCTGCACCTCGGCGATGGGGAAGCCCAGCCGGGCCAGATCGGCCACATCCTTGACGCCGGGATCGGCGAAATAGCCGCCGGTGACCTGGCCGGCGCATTCCAGTAGATGGCCGACCACCGTGCCCTTGCCCAGCCGGTCCCAATCATCCATGGCCCAGCCGAACTCGAAGATCTGCGGCGCCAGGAACAGGGCGGGATCGGCGACGCGGCCGGTGATGACCACATCCGCCCCGGCCTTCAGCGCCTCGACGATGGGGCCGGCACCGAGATAGGCATTGGCCGAGACCAGTTTCCCCGCCATGGCAGAGGCCGGCTCACCCGTTTCCTCAATGCGGTGCGGACCGGACTTCAGCTCGGCCAGGACGTCGTCGCCGGAAACGGCGGCGACCTTCAGACCCTTGAGGCCGAGCGCCCGGGCGATCTCCTGGATCTTGGCGGCACCGGCGGCCGGGTTGGCCGCCCCCATGTTGGTGATGATCTTGATGCCCTTGCCGTGGCAGAGCTTCAGCACCGCCTGCATGCGGTCGGCCAGCAGGGGATCATAGCCCTTGGTCGGATCCTTCAGCTTCGCCCCTTGCGCGATGGCGATGGTGCGTTCAGCCAGGCATTCGAACACCAGATACTGGATGTCGCCTTTTTCGGCCAGTTCCACGGCCGGCTCGATGCGGTCGCCGGAATAGCCGGCGCCAGAACCGATGCGGATCGTTTTCATGATTGGCTCCTGGTTACGGAGACCCCGGCGTTCAGAAGGGGAACACGCCGAGGAGGGCAGCCGCGATGGTCATGACCACGGAGGCTGCGAAGAGGAAGGGAATGGCGAATTTCTGATGTTCGCCGAGGCCGATGCCGCAGAGACCGACGACCAGGAAGGTGGCGGGGGTCAGCGGGCTGACCGGGAAACCGACCGTCATCTGGCCGAGCACGGAGGCCTGGGCCACCTGGATCGGGTCGCCGCCCAGGGTCTTATAGACCTCGGCGATGACCGGCATCATGCCGAAGTAGTAGGAGTCCGGGTCGAACAGCAGGCTGAGCGGCATGGAGAGGATGCCCAGCGCGAAGGGGATGTGCTGCGCCATATCCGCCGGAACGAAGGCCACCGCCGACTGGGCCATGGCCGCCAGCATCTTGCTGTTGGACATGATGCCGGTGAAGACGCCCGCGGCCAGCAGGATGCTTGCCATCATCAGCGCCGCCTTGGCATGGGCGTCGACTCGCTCCTTCTGTGCCTTGACGTTGGGATAGTTGATCATCAGGGCCAGAACGGTGCCGATCATGAACATCACGACCGGATCGACCACGCCATCGATCATCACGCCCATGATGAAGATGGTCAGGATGAGATTGACCCAGAACAGCTTGGGACGACGGATCTTCTGCTGCTCCGGCGTCAGCACCCGGGCGGCCGGACCAATGGGGGCCCCACCGGCAGCGACGGCACCCGAGGTATAGCCCAGACGACGTTCCTCACGCTTGCCCAGGAAGTAGGCGACGGTGAAGACGAACACCAGACCGACGCACTGCACGGCGATCAGCGGGTTGAAGATGTCGGTCACCGGCACCTTCAGCGCCGCGGCCGAGCGGATCATCGGGCCGGTCCAGGGCAGGAAGTTGACGCCGGCCGCCATCGACACGCACAGCGCCAGCACCCGCTTGTCCATGCCCAGGCGCTCATAAAGCGGCAGCATGGCCGGAATGGTGATGAGGAAACACACGGCGCCCGAGCCGTCCAGATGGATCAGCAGGGCCAGCAGCGCCGTGCCCACGGTGATGCGGGCCGGCTTGGTGCCGACCAGCCCCAGGATGCGGTCGATGATGGGGTCCATCATCCCGGCGTCGGTGACGATGCCGAAGAAGATGATGGCGAATACGAACATGCCGGCCGTCGGCGCGATCGAACGGATGCCGGCAATGATGAACTTGCTGGTCTCAAGACCGAAGCCGCCCACCAGGGCCGCGATGATCGGCACGGCGATCAGCGCCACCAGTGGCGACATCTTATTGGACATGATGACCACCAGCAGGACAAGAATGGTGGCCAACCCGAGAAGGGCGAGCATGGGGACCTCCGCTAAGTCGAGTTTATTTTTGTTTCTTCGTTGGACAAGGAGATTCACGGATGTGAACCGGCCCTCAGGACACCAGGCAATATCTCCCGTTGTCCGGGAATAAATCCCCGGACTGTCTCTCTATTTCCTTGCTTTCCGACACTTGCGTCGGAGGACCACGTGCAGGGTTTCGGGGTGTTTCTCCCCTTACCGCCGTCCGTTGTTCCGGCGTCCTTGATTGACATGGTAGGGGGGGCGGATCAGATTATGGAATTGAATTTCCTAAATCATGGTAATCCAACTTTTTTATAACAAGGACCGTCATGCTCCAGGGATTCAGGCATATCAAGGCTTTCATGGCCGTCGCCCGCCTGGGCAGCTTCACCAGGGCTGCTCTTGAGGTCAACGTGTCGCAGCCGGCGCTCACGGTGCAGATCCGCCAGCTGGAGGAGGCGCTGGGGGTGCGCCTGTTCGACCGCAACAAGCGGCAGGTGGTGCTGACCGAGGCCGGGCGTAACCTGATGCCATCCCTGCAGCGGGTGCTGAACGAGCTGGAAACCATCATGGATGTCAGCCACGATCTGGCCGGTCTGCGCCGTGGGCGCGTTTCCGTGGCAACCCTGCCCTCGGTGGCAGCCGGGCTGCTGCCGCTCGCCATTCGCCGCTTCATGGCCGACCACCCCAAGATCGACATTTCCGTCAGCGACGTGGTGGCCGAGCGCATCGTGCAGATGGTCAAGGCGGAGGAGGTCGATTTCGGTATCGGCAGCCGCATCGGACCGGATCGTGACATCATCATCACGCCCTTCCTGTCCGACCGCATGTGCGCCTACATGCCGGAGGATCATCCGCTGGCCAACCAACGCCCCTTGCTGCTGAAGGACGTGGCGGCCTTCCCGCTGATCCTGACCGGGCCGAGCACCAGCGTGCGCCAGCTGATCGACCGGGCGCTGGAAAAGGAGGGGACCCCGGCCCATGTGGCCTGCGAAGCCAGTTACATGTCCACCGCCATCGGCATGGTCCGGGCCGGTCTGGGCATTTCAGTCCTGCCGGAATCGGCGGTCGATGCCGCGTCTTGCGCCGGTCTGCGCGTGGAGCCGCTGCACACGCCGGGTCTGACCCGCAAGATCGGGCTGATCCGCAAGGCCAACCGGACCCTGTCGCCGGCGGCGGAGCAGTTCGTGCTGCTGCTGCGGGAGGTGGCGAACTCCCCCCTGGCGCATTTCTCCAAGGGATAAGCAGCGGCCTCCCTTGACAGGGGGGCGGCCGCGATGTGCCAATCCGGGGCGCATGGAACGGAACAGGCTTGGGACGCAGACGATATGAGCAGCGGCACGGGACACGGCTTCGATATCATCATTGCCGGCGGCGGCCCGGCAGGTCTGGCCTTCGCCCGCGCTCTGGACGGCAGCGGTCTGCGCATCGCCCTGGTCGAGCGCCAGCCGCTGGAAACTCTGGCCGATCCCGCCCCCGACGGGCGGGAGATCGCGCTGACGCACCGGTCCGCCGGCATCCTCACCTCCATGGGAGTCTGGTCCCGCTTCAACGACGACGATGTGGCCCCGTTGCGCGAGGCGCGGGTGCTGAACGGCCCGTCCCCCTTCGCCCTGTCCTTCGCCAGCGGACAGGCCGCGGACCGGCTGGGCAACCTCGTTCCCAACCACCGCATCCGTCAGACCCTGTTCCAGTCCGTACAGGGGCAGGAAGGGCTGACGCTGCTGGCCGGCACCGGGATTGCCGGCGTGCGGACCGGAACCGAGGCCGCCACGGTGACGCTGGAGGATGGCCGCACCCTGTCGGCCCGGCTGCTGGTGGCCGCGGATTCCCGCTTCTCCAAAATCCGCGACCAGCTGGGCATCGCCACCCAGATCAAACGCCTGGGCAAGTCGATGCTGGTCTGCCGCGTCGCCCATGAGGGCGAGCATGGCGGCGTCGCCACCGAATGGTTCGGCTATGGCCAGACCATGGCCATGCTGCCGCTGAACGGCCGGCTGTCCTCGGCCGTGCTGACCCTGCCCGCGGCCGAGATCGAGCGGCTGGCCGCGCTCGACCCAACCGCGCTCAGCGATGAGTTGACCCGCCGCTATGACCGGCGGCTGGGCGCCATGACCGTGGTGGGCCGCGCCCATGTCTATCCGCTGGCCATCACCTATGCCCACCATTTCGCCGCCCGGCGGGCGGCGCTGATCGGCGACACGGCCGTCGGCATGCATCCCGTCACCGCCCATGGCTTCAATCTGGGCCTGCAGAGTGCAGCGACCCTGGCCGGGCTGGTGACATCGACCGCCGCGCGCCGCGGCGACATCGCCGGATCGCTGCTGCTGCGCCGGTATGAAGCAGCACACCGGCTGGCCAGCGCGCCGCTCTATGCCGCCACCCGGCTGATCGTCGAGCTGTACACCGACGACCGGCCGCCGGCCCGTCTGGCCCGGACCCTGACCCTGCGCGCCGGTGCAGCCCTGCCCTTCGTCCGGGGCTCGGTCACCCGCATGCTGATGCAGCACTGACCCCGGCGGGCGGAGCGGCCCGGCCGGACAGCGCGGAAACGAAAGGGCCGCCATCCGCCGCCCCACACGGCAGGAGATGGCGGCCCGGCCCGGCCCGGCTTGCGCCGGGGCCGGGATCAGAACGACGCGGTCAGGCCCAGAGAATAGGCCCGGCCCGGCTCGTTATAGGTGGCGGCACCGGCAGCGGTACCGGTGTCCTGGCGATACAGGCGACGGTCCAGCAGATTGCTGATGCCGGCGTTGAGGCGCAGGGACTGGCTGATCTCATAGCTGGCATTGATGCCGAACAGCGCGTAGGCCCCACGCTCGTCGAGGGCGGCGCCCGTGGCGGCGGACCCGTTGCTGGTCAGCTTGCGCGGCTCCTGCTTGCCATAGAGCGTCATGCTGAAGACCAGATTGAGATCCTGCGTGGTCTGCCAGTCCAGGGTGGAGTTCAGCGTGTATTTCGGAATGATCGAGAGCGGCTCGCCGGTCTCCTTGTTCTTGCTTTCCGTCATATAGGTGATGTTGGTGTTGAAGGAGAGCGTCTCCAGCACGGGCACCAGCACATTGCCTTCCAGGCCGGAGACCACGGCCTTGGGCGCATTCTCCCAGCGGAAGACACGGCCGACCGAGGTGCCGCCGGTGGTCGTGCCCACCGGAACCATGCCGGAAACGATCTTATTCTTGTAGTCGTTGTGGAAATAGGTGGCGCTGGCGTTCCAGCCATCCTTGTCGAAGGCGAGGCCGATTTCCTTGTTGACGCTGGTTTCCGCATCCAGGTCGTCATTGCCCAGGATATAACAGCCGCCGCCCAGGCTGGGATAATTGTACGGGCAGCCATTGCCGCGCGAATAATAGAGATAGTTCGGATTCGACTGGTACAGGTTCGGGGCCTTGAAGGCGCGGGCGATGCCGCCCTTCAGCTGCAACCCGTCCAGCAGATCGTAGGAGGCGTTGAGCGACGGACTCCAATTGTCGCCGAACTGGCTGTGGTGGTCGAAACGCACACCCGGCGTCAGCAGGAAGTCCGCGGTGACGGCGATATTGGCCTCGGCAAAGGCGCCGACGTCATCGGCGTCGGCCTTGCCGCTGCGCGCCCCGCTGCCGATCCCGGGAATGGTGCTGCCGTTGGCGACCGACTGGCTCATGGAATAGGGGTCGTCCAGTTCCTCGCGCTTCCAGTCGGTGCCAAGGGTCACCACCATGTTCAGCGGCGCGGAGACCGGGATGTTGATCTCGCCACTGGCATTGTAGTTGTTCAGCTTCGACGTGACGAAGGTGGCGGCGGCCGGGGTGGCGCCGCTGATGGCGCCCTCGCCGCCGCCGGCCAGCCCTTCCTGCATCCGGGTATTGTCGGTGTGTTCGTACTGGAACAGCAGCTTCGAACTGGCCCAGTCCCACTCGCCCTTGTGCGTCAGCGAGGCCGTGCTGCGCTTCATGATGTTGGTCTCGGCCCCGTCTTCCGCCAGCGCCCCGGTGGTGGCGCTGCCATTGGCAACGGCACGGTCGCCGGCATAGATGTTGCCCTGACGGGAATAGCCGGCATCGGCCTCCAGCACCTGCTCCGGCGTCAGCTGCCAGCGCAGCAGGCCGTTGATATCTTTGTTCTCGACACCCTCGCGCCCGGCCGGCGGGTTGACACCGGCCGCCGTACCGGCCGCGCCGCGGTTGATGTCGGGATCATCGCCATCGGTCTTGTTGTAATTGCCGTAAACGCGGAAGCTCACGCCATCGGCAATGGGGCCGCGCAGATTGAAACCGATGCGCCTCGTGTCGCCTTCATCGCTGCTTTCCGGCTGGCTGGTGAACAGGGTGACCGACCCGGCCAGCGTGTCCGTGGGCTGCTTGGTGATGATGTTGACCACGCCGCCGCTGGCACCGGAGCCGTAGCGGGCCGCCGCCGGGCCGCGGATGACCTCGACGCGTTCGACCTCCTCGGCCGGCACCCAGTTGCTGTCCCCGCGGGTGTTGCGTTCACCGCTGCGGCCCATGCGGATGGAATCGCGCGACGAGACGGGCTTGCCGTCGATCAGGATCAGCGTGTTCTCCGGCCCCATGCCGCGCAGATCGATCTGACGGTTGTTGCCATATTGGCCGGACGCGCTGTTGCCGGTCAGGTTGACGCCGGGCATGCGCCGGATCACCTCGGCCAGATCATTGACCGGCGGACGCTTGGCGATGTCCTCGGCCGTGATGATGGATACGCCGGGCGCCTGCTTCAGCTCCTGTTCGGCGGTTTCCGTAACCTGCAGGGTCGGCAGCACCTTGGCAGTGCTGGCCGGCGCGCTGGCAGCCGGATCGCTGCTGGCCGGGTCTTTGCCCGTGGCGACGGTCTGAGCCTGGGCGGCAAAAGCGGTACAGGCCAAGGCCAGCCCGAAGGCGGTTCCCTGGTTCAGGCGGAGCAGCAGGCGCGGCACGGTGTTTCCCCTTGTCATCCATAGTCGTGTCGGCGCGTCACTCTCATCGGCGTTCCCGCCGGTCGCCCGGCTTCGCTTCAGCACCAACCCCCTCTTGCCCGTCGGCGCCCGGTCAAGCCGGACAGTCATGCCAGCAAACAGAATCAAAGGCCTGGAACACTGTTCGGTCAGGAACTAATAATGATAATGACTCGCATTAGCTTTCCTCCGATAGCGCAGGACAACGCTTCACTCATCCCTCTTTCTTGCATGGCGAATATGCAGACCTGCGCAGACACCCCCCCGCCGGGCAGGAGACCGGGCGCGACAGTGGGCACGCGCACTGCCTGTTCCCTGCAAGGCAGCAATTGCAACGCGTGGGTCGACATCCCCGGAACGTTGGGCGTCAAATAGGTAATCCTTGCCCCGTGCTGCCGGCCCGGCCCGGACCGCGCTCCGGTGCCGGCGGCCTATTGCCGTCGAAGAGCGTCCCGGACCATGCCCGACCAGCATCACCGCACCCGCCTGCGCCTCCGTCTGGCCGGACTGCGCTCACGCCGGGAGTTGGTGTTCTGGGTGGGATCGGCGCTGGTTGGCTTGGCTGCCGTTCTGTTCGCCCAGGCCTCGGACTTGGCCCAGCATCTGGCGGCGCAATTGCGGCAGCAGCTGCCGCTGGCACCGCTGCTTCTGCTGCCGGCGGCGTTCGCCCTGGCCGCCGCCATGACGGTACGCTTCTTCCCCGGGGCCCAGGGCAGCGGCATTCCCCAGGTCATCGCCGCCCGCACCAGCGAGGGCTGGGGCAGCCGTTTCAGCCTGCTGACCCTCAAGGTGGCGACGGGCAAGATCCTGGCCACGCTGCTGGTGATGCTGGCCGGCGCCAGCGTCGGCCGCGAGGGGCCGACAGTGCAGATCGCCGCGGCCATCCTGCTGACCGTGGCGCTGCGGGCCAGACTGCCGGCACAGCCGGGACTGCCGCTGGCCGGCGGGGCCGCCGGCGTGGCTGCCGCCTTCAATACGCCCTTGGCCGGAATCGTCTTCGCCATCGAGGAACTTGCCCGTTCCTATGAGCAGAAGGCCAGCGGGCTGGTGCTGACGGCCGTCATCATCGCCGGCCTGTGCAGCCTGGCCCTGCAGGGCAATTACGTCTATTTCGGACGCCATCATCTGGAGCCGCACCTCCATGAATTCCTGGCCCTGCCGCTGGCCGCCATCCTGGGCGGGCTGGTGGGCGGCCTGTTCAGCCGGGTGGTGCTGTGGAGCGGCGGGGCACCGGCCCGTCTGTTCGGCGGCGCCTTCCGGGGCCGGCCGGTGCTGTGGGCAGCGGCCTGGGGACTGGTCGTGGCTGTCGCCGGGCTGTTGTCGGGCGGGGAAGCCTTCGGCACCGGCTATGCCCAGTCCAGGGCCGCCATCGAAGGCGGCGACCTGCCACTGCTGTATATGCCGCTGAAGCTGGTGACCACCATCGGCTCGGCGGCCAGCGGCGTTCCGGGCGGTATCTTCGCCCCGTCCCTGTCGATCGGCGCCGGGGTCGGCGACCTGCTGGCCCGGCTGCTGCCGGCCTGCGACCGCGGCGTGCTGGTGGTCATGGCCATCGCTGCCTGTTTCGCGGGTGTGGTCCAGGCCCCGATCACCGCCTTTGTCATTGTCATGGAGATGGTGGACGGCCATGCCCTGCTGATCCCGCTGATGGCCGCGGCGGTGCTGGGGGCGCGGACAGCCCGGCTGATCTGCCCGGAGCCGCTGTATCACGGGCTGAGCCGCCGCTTCCTGACACGGCCGGCGCCCGTTCCGGCCCCAATGGAACAGCCCTCGCCCTGAGGCACGGCCCGTCAGGCCTTGGCCTGACGCCGGCGCCAGAGGCGGTTGGCGGCATAGACCAGCAGCCCGATCCCGTGCCACAGGGCGAAACGGTCCAGTGTCAGCTGCGGCAGGCTCAACAGCAGATAAAGACACCCCGCCGCCGCCAGCGGCGCCAGCAGCCAGGCCAGGGGATAGCGGAATCCACGGCGGGCTGCGGGGTAGCGCCGGCGCAGCACCAGCACCGTGATCGACACGGCGACGAAGGCGGTCAACGACCCGGCATTGGTCAGCTCGGCGATCTCGCCCAGGGGCAGGAACCCGGCCACCAGCGCCACGGCCAGGGCCGTCAGCAGGGTGACCAGGCGCGGCACGCCGGCCCGGGGATCCACCCGCGACAGCCGCTCCGGCAGCAGACCGTCGCGGGCGATGGAATAGAGCACCCGCGTCTGGCCATACATCATGACCAGGATCACCGTGGGCAGGGCCAGCACGGCCGCCAGGGAGATGACCGAGGCCGCCAGCGGATGGCCGATCAGGATCAGGATGTCGGCCAGCGGTGCCGCCCGCCCGGCGAACCGGGTGAAGGGCACGGCCCCCACCGCCGCCGCCGAGATCACCATATAGATGACGGTGCAGACGGCGATGGAGCCGATGATGCCAATGGCCACGTCGCGCTCCGGCCGCTTGGCTTCCTCGGCCGCGGTGGCGACGGCGTCGAAGCCGAAAAAGGCGAAGAACACCACGGCGGCGGCCGTCATCACGCCCCGCGTCTCGCCGCCGATCTCCTGGGCGAACAGCCCGTAGGGCGTGAAGGGGGCGAGATTGTCCGTACTGAACACCGCAAAGGCCAGCAGCGCGAACAGGGCCAGCGCCGACAGCTTCACCACCACCAGCGCCACATTCCAGCGCGCGCTTTCATGCACGCCGCGCATCAGCAGCGCCGCCACCAGCAGCACGATGCAGACCGCGGGCAGATTGATGATGCCGCCGGCATGGGGGCCGGCGGTCAGGGCCGTGGGCAGCGCCAGCCCCAGATGCCCCAGCATGGCGACGATATAACCCGACCAGCCCACCCCCACGGCCGAGCAGGCCACGGCATATTCCAGCACCAGGCTCCAGCCGACGAACCAGGCCACGGCCTCGCCGAACCCGGTCTGGGCATAGGCGTAGGCCCCGCCGGCATCGGGGATCATGCTGGCCAGCTCGGCATAGGCCAGCGCCGACAGGGCGCAGACGGCGCCGGCGATGGCGAAGGCCAGGATGATGGCCGGCCCGGCCCGCTCCGCCCCGACACCGATCAGGGTGTAGATGCCGGTGCCGACGATGGCGCCGACACCCAGCGCCACCAGATGCGGCCAGCCGAGCCGGCGGTGCAGCCCGGAGGGCGGCTGGGACTGGTCCAGGGGACGCGCCGTGAACAGCGACATTCAGCGCCCCCGGAACAGGCAAGGACAAGCGGACACGGACGACACCTTTGACAGACCCTCTGACGAAACAATCCCCGACAGCGGGGGTGCGGAGGGTGAACCGGTGCGCCGGTCAGATCAAGTCCCGGATGGCCGCCCAGACATGCGCGAAATGTCCCATCATCTCAAAGCACTGATAATTTTATTGCGACTACCGGTGGCGGGGCGGAGCGGCCACGCATTGCATCTGTCAGGTCCTTGAAGGACACCACCAGCCGCGATATCACAATTTCAGGGTCCGTCGTGCCATGGGGTTTGCGTCGGCCAACGCACCGCCCATGGAGGCCCTGCCGGCCCCACCTCAATCTTTCTCAGCGTCCTGCTAGAGCAGGACGGCCCCATCGGTATCGGCATAGGAACGCGCCCAGGACGCCGCCGCCCGCGACAGGGAGGCGATCCGCTCCGGCTGTCGCAGCAGATCAACAACGGCGCGCGCCAGTTCGTCTGTGGTGCCACCCACGATCAGCCCCTGCTCTGCGGAACACGGAATGCCTTCGGCCCCAACCGGCGTGGTGACAACCGGGACCCCGGCGGACAGGCACTCCAGAACCTTGATCTTGACACCGCCCCCGAATTGCAGGGGAAGCACGGCCAGATGCAACGACCGCAGGACCTCTCCGGGATCGTCCACGAACCCGGTCACCTCAACCTTCTCCTTTGGGAACTGGCCGAAGGATGCCGGGGGATGGGCACCCGCGATCTTCACTTTCACAACCGCGCCCTGCGCCTCAATGGCCGGCAACACCGTGTGGACAAGGGTCCTGGCGGCATCGACATTTTCCATTCTCGAATAGGCCCCCCAAAAACCCAGAATCGGAGTGCCATTGAATTCGGCCGAACGACGAGAATAAATCTTGAAACTGAGCTTGGAGACTCGGCAGTGTTCTTTCAAGGAGCTATCAAGCTTTTCAAGCAATTCCATATCTTTTTCTGAAGGAATAAATATTCTATCCATACACCCGAACGCCCGCGCCTCCCATGTTTTCAGCCGTAGGAATTCGATTTTATAAAAAATCCGCTTCAACCAGTTCTCGGTCTGTGATTTGCGAAAGCTTGTCTGGTGGTAAATATCATGGGCATAGGTCGTGAATTCTGCCCCCTCGAACAAATCAGCATAGCTTGCCATGTGATGCCATTCAAAGTGAACCCGATCGAACGAATGTATTGACATCAATTTCCGAATATATGCGCGGCATTCATGCGATGCGCGCGCAGCTACTGTCATCGGCAAAAATGGATTACGCAGAATCCACGCCATGCGGCGGGGGATATCGACCTTAAACAGCTTGACGGAAGCACACCGCTCTAACAATGGCTCTACATTCCAGTCCGCCGAAATATTACCGCGGAATCCAACGAAATGAACTTCGTATTTACGCGTTAGTACGTCCAAATGACGAAAGGCGCAAACATGTCCAGCTTCGGTCGCATTCAGCGATGGCATATGCGCAGACAAAAAAAGTAGCTTTTGCTTCATGCTAATTCTGCTCTCGCATTCAAAATCACCAAAACGCCCTGAAGAGCAGAGAATCCATTTTCCGCCACTATTTTCAACGCGAATCTGCCCCATCCAAGGCCCGACCAGCCAACGCCATGACAGGAGCGTCGGATCCGGCATCGCCCTGGAGCCGCCGACTTCCATGCCACGCCTGTCCAAATCGACGGGCGCTTTCGAGCCCCGCCTACATCGAGCGCATCGCCGCGTTTTCGGAACTCACCGGCAGCCGGCGGCGGCGTGAGATCCGCGCCCCCGGCGCCTTGGATAGCGACGCGGTGCGGAAGGAGGTCCCGCGCACCATCACGCGCCGGAACTGAATAGTCACGGCCGACGCGGTGAACATCCTGGAGCCGCGGCCAGCACGCATCAGCCCCGGCCCCCAGCCCCGTCCGCCGCCGGGAAGGCATCAATTGGAGAAGACCGGGAGATCCAGCATACGCAACAGATACTGCCCGTATTCAGTTTTCCGCAGCATATCGCCCGCTTTCTCGACCTGCCCGGAGGAGATCCACCCCTGGTGATACGCGATCTCCTCCGGGCAGGCGATCTGCAGGTTCTGTCGATCCTGTACAGCGCGGACGAACTCCCCCGCTTCCAGCAGTGATGCATGCGTGCCGGTGTCGAACCAGCAATAGCCACGGCCCAGACGCACCACCTGACAATCACCCCGCTCCAGATAAGCGTTGTTGATGCTGGTGATTTCCAGTTCGCCGCGGGCTGACGGCACCACATCCGCGGCGATATCGACTACATCGTTGTCATAGAAATAGAGACCCGTTACCGCCCAGTTAGACCGTGGCCGCGCGGGCTTTTCCTCAATGGTGAGGGCTCGCCCCTTGGCATCAAACTCCACCACCCCATAGCGTTCGGGATCACGCACGTTATAGGCAAAGATGCAAGCACCCTTCTCCAGGGCGGCAGCCTGCGACACAGCCTGACTGAAGTTATGGCCGTAATAGATGTTGTCACCCAGGACCAAAGCGCATGTATCTTGGCCGATAAAATCCCGCCCGATGATAAAGGCCTGCGCCAAGCCATCCGGCGACGGTTGAACCGCATAGGATAAATTCAGCCCCCACTGCCCGCCGTCCCCCAACACCCTTTGGAAGGCCACTTGATCGTGCGGAGTCGTAATCACTAAAATATCCCGA
Source organism: Oleisolibacter albus (assembly GCF_003336875.1). Taxonomy (GTDB): domain Bacteria; phylum Pseudomonadota; class Alphaproteobacteria; order Azospirillales; family Azospirillaceae; genus Niveispirillum; species Niveispirillum album. The sequence goes on from NZ_QGNJ01000023.1 coordinate 14,172, forward strand.
ATTCCCGCCAACATCAAAGTAGTCAATGGAAAATAAATCATTGGCTTATCATAAATCGGGAGCAGCTGCTTGCTGACGCCAATTGTAATTGGATAAAGCCGGGTACCAGATCCACCGGCAAGAATGATACCCTTCATTTCAGTTATCCTTTTTATCTTGCCGCTTTTCCAAGCCCAATCGATCGGCGCGGTACCCCCCGCTCAGGATCGCCTCCCACCATCCACGGTTTTCCAGATACCAGCGCACGGTCTCGCGCAGCCCGGTCTCAAACGTGTGGCGCGGACGCCATCCCAGATCCCGACCGATTTTGGCGGCATCAATGGCATAACGCCGATCATGCCCAGGGCGATCCGTCACAAAGCGGATCAGTGACCGGCGGGGCGACTGGAGCGGGCCAGCCAACTCATCCAGCAGATCACAAATGCCATGAACGACCTCGAGATTGCTCTTCTCGTTATGACCGCCAATATTGTAGCGAGCACCTGGAGCCGCGGCGTCCAGCACCAGCCGCAGCGCAGCCGCATGATCCTCCACATGCAGCCAGTCTCGGATATTATCTCCCGCACCATAGACCGGAAGATTTTCACCCTTAAGGCCCTTTAGCACCATCACCGGAATCAGCTTTTCCGGAAACTGGTAGGGGCCATAGTTGTTCGAGCAGTTGGTCATAACCACCGGGAGACCAAAGGTCTCTTGCCAAGCCCGCACCAGATGATCAGATCCGGCCTTGGTCGCAGAATAGGGGGAATTGGGAGCGTAGGGCGTATCTTCGGTAAAAGAGCCGGCATCCCCCAGGGACCCGAACACCTCATCGGTGGAGACATGGTGGAACCTGAACCCCTCCTTCTTTGCCCCGTCCGGCAGGGTTCGCCAGTACGCCAGGGCTTCCTGGAGCAGGGTGAACGTGCCGACAACGTTGGTCTGGACAAAGGCGCCCGGCCCGTCAATCGAGCGGTCAACATGGGATTCCGCCGCCAGATGCATGATCGCATCCGGCTGCTGTTCGGCCAGGACCCGCCGGACTTCCATCGCATCGCAGATATCAACCCGCTCCAGACGATGGCGTGGGTGCGTGTCATAGCCAGGAATTGAAGACAGGTTCGCCGCATAAGTGAGCTTATCGAGCGTCACGATGCGAAAATCAGTTTCCGACAAATACTGACGCACCACCGCCGAGCCGATAAACCCGGCGCCCCCAGTTACAATAATCGTCCGCATCCAAACGACCCCCTCTCAGTCCCCGTCCGCCGCTTACAGCACAAGCATGCGTACATGTCGACGTCGATTATAGCCAGTCCCCCGGAGTGTCCAGAGACCACATGTCGAAACAGCCCTTCCCCTGGAGAATCGGCGGCCTGGGGAAACCTTGCCTGGGCATTTCTGCCCCCCCAACCCGACGATTTTCATTCGGCCTGGTGGCGCCAGACAGGCGTCACTGCTCCATCCATATACACTGCGCACGGGGCCCTGCGAAGCCATTCCCTGAATTGACCTGACGAGGTTTGGCTTGCCCTGCCAAGCCGGGTTCCCGTACATAACTGCCCTGGCCAAACCGGTCGAAAGCCATTCCCAAGGGCGGAAACCCGAGAATGTCATTGAGCACCGCATCCTATCAGGCTGACGCACAGATCTCGCACAAGGCGTCGCCGGGAAGCGTCGGCTTTACGGTATTTTTCTTCTTTTCCTTTTTGACCTTGTGTACTCGAGGCGTTTTTGAAGTGGCGGCGGGGAAGATTGTCGGGTACGGAACACAGTTTGCGCTGTGGACCATATTCACCCTGTCGCTTTTGCTTTTTTTTAAAGTAAAAACGACACCTCACCTTCGATATAGCGTTGTATTTACGTGCATATTTGGAATATCATCTCTAATATCAGCAATACTCACAATGGAAAGAGATGGGTTTGTTTTTGGAATAGTTGGAAGTTTAATTAATATTTATATTCTTTATTTGTTTATTGTCGGTTGTGGATTTGAAATTTATGCGATATCGGCACGCAGAATCCTTCTTGTTCTGGCGTTTGCCGGCATCGGCATGACGGCAGTGGCACTGCTGCAGTTGGTCGGCATCGCAACCCTGCCCGGACAGTCCATGTTCCGACCACCCTCGACGACGGGCAGCTATCTGCATTTCCCCTTGCTGGTGATCATCATTGCCGGATGTCTGGCGCAGGGGGCCATATCGCTGCGCAGCCCCCTTTATTTTCTGGTTGCCCTGTTCTGCATTGTCGGACTGGCCGTCAGCGGCTCACGTTCCGGGGCAGTCGTGCTGCTGGGAACCATCGGCTTTTATTCGATGATGCAGTTTTTTCGACTGTCCTGGCGCCTGCGCGTACGCTTCCTGCTCGGCTGGTGCCTGTGCATAACCGTCGCCGCCATTGTCCTTGCGACACTGTACAATGAGTCGGAAAGCCTTCAACGCATAGCCCAGTTCGGCAGCCTCCAGGAAAGCGGAAACTCTTCAAGAATTGAAACCTGGACCTGGGTAATAAATCACTGGCTGGATACGCAGTTCTTCTTTGGAGAATACACAGGACAAGTCGGCAATGCCGTCGGCAACCTATCCGATGGAGACCAAAGGGTCGCAGAATCCGGCGTCCTTCAGCAGCTTATCAATTTTGGCATTTTTGGAATGCTGTCTTTTTATATGACTATATTTGCAGTATACCCAAGCCTTAGCAAAAACCACCTGATACTTCGCTCCTTGTATATTTCAGCACTGATCCAGACGTGTTTCTATCAATCCACAGAGGTCTTCCCCTATATGGCGCTCCTTGCTTTTTTACCGATCTTCTCAAGAGCGCTGGCGCGGGACGTCGAATCAAAGCAGCGACCGAAAGCCCCTTGACGGGATTGTGGCCGGGATCCACAGAAGGGCTGGCATTCGGCTGCGGCTGATCCATGCAGAGGACGCTTTACCATCTATAGCGTTCCGGCGGGGAAGTGGCATGCGCAGTCCAAGTTCATGAACTCTGCGAAGCGAGACGGGCTTCCAGTCCCGGCAACAAGAGGAATTGCAATGTCCGAACGTATTCTGGTTACTGGTGGGGCCGGCTATCTCGGCTCGGTTCTGGTTCCCCAATTGCTGGCTGCCGGCAAGAGCGTGACCGTCCTCGACCGCTTCCCTGACGGCCTGCCCCATCTGGCGCCTTGCTGCGCCTATGAGGGGTTCGAGGTTGTGAAAGGCGATGCTCGTGACGAGCGGATCCTCAAAGATCTGGTGGCCAAGGCTGATGCGGTGATCCCCTTGGCGGCCCTGGTCGGGGCCCCGCTGTGCGCCCAGGATGCCATTGGTGCCACCACCATCAATCGCGATGCCATCATCACCCTGGTCCGTCTGCTGAGCAAGAATCAGAAGATCGTCTATCCGACCACCAACAGCGGCTACGGTATCGGCGAGAAGGGCAAGTTCTGCGACGAGACCACTCCGTTGCGGCCCATCTCGATGTACGGCACCACCAAGTGTGACGCAGAAAAGGCGGTGCTGGATTCCGGAAACGGCATCACAACACGCTTGGCCACGGTCTTCGGCGTTTCCCCGCGCATGCGTGTCGATCTGCTGGTGAATGACTTCACCTACCGGGCAGCCACCGACCGGGCGGTCCTCCTGTTCGAAGGCCATTTCAAGCGGAACTACATCCATGTCCGTGACGTGGCCAAGGCCTTCATGCATGCCCTGGACAATTACGAACGGATGAACGGCGAGCCGTACAATGTCGGCCTTTCCGACGCCAACCTGTCGAAGATCGAGCTTTGTGAAAAGATCCGCGAGCATGTGCCGTCCTTCGTATTCGTGGAAGCCCCGGTGGGCGAGGATCCGGACAAGCGGGATTACATCGTCTCGAATGCCAAGCTTGAGGCGACCGGCTTCAAGCCCGACTGGAGCCTTGACCGCGGCATCACCGAGTTGCTGAAGGTCTATCAGATGATCAACAACCGGCGCTTCAGCAACGTCTGACCCTCAGATACGGACCGGCCCGGCGACTCCGGGCCGGTCCTTGATGAGGACTCCCCGCCCCTTCCGACGTCTGCCCAGGCTCTTCCATGCTGACCCAGGCCATGATTCTCTGTGGGGGCCTTGGCTCCCGCCTCGGCTCGCTGACGGCGAAAACCCCGAAGCCGCTGCTCCCGGTGGCCGGTGCGCCCTTCCTGGACGTTCTGCTGCTGGAACTTGCACGCCACGGCTTCCGCGACATCATCTTTCTGGCCGCGTTCGAGGCACAGCAGATTGAGGCCTATATCGAGGACCACCCGATCGCCCGTCAGTTCGGGCTGTCCTTGTCACTGGTGGTCGAGCCGGAACGGGCGGGGACCGGTGGGGCCATTCATAACGCCCGCGACCGGATCACCGGTGATTTCCTGTTGATGAACGGGGATTCCTGGTTCGATATCAACCTGCTGGAATTCCTACGCCAAGCGGCGAATCATCCGGCCGCACCCGCCGTCCTGGCGCTGCGGCATGTTGCCGATGCCTCGCGCTCAGGTGTCGTCACCCTGGATGGCGACCGGATCAGCGAATTCCTGGAACGTCCGCCGGGTCCCGGCCCCGGTCTGGTGAATGCTGGTATCTATGTGATCCGGCCGGCTCTGCTCAATCGGCTGCAGCCGGTCTGCTCCTTCGAGCGCGACATCCTGCCGACACTGGCGGCGGAAGCCAGCTTGGCGGGATTCCGCCACGAAGGCTACTTCATCGACATCGGCATTCCCACCGACTATGAACGGGCCCAGACGGAGATTCCGCAGCGTCTGCGGCGCCCCGCCGTTTTCCTTGATCGTGACGGGGTGATCAATCACGATGATGGCTATGTCGGCAACTGGGACCGGTTCCGTTGGATCGAGGGGGCTCCCCAGGCCATCGCCGCTCTGAACGATGCGGGCTTTTCCGTTTTTGTCGTCACCAACCAGGCTGGAGTCGCGCGCGGCTACTACGACGAGTCCGCCGTTGGCACGCTGCACGCCAGGATAAACCAGGAACTGCGGAATTTCGGTGCCCATATCGATGATTTCCGCTATTGCCCACACCATCCTGACGGCGATCTGCCCGGCTATCGCCAAACCTGTTCCTGGCGCAAGCCAGAGCCGGGTATGTTGCAGGATCTGATGGCGCATTGGAGCGTCGATGCTGCCCGCAGTTGCATGATCGGCGACAAGGATCTGGATGTCGAAGCGGCCCGGCGGGCCGGAATTCCCGGTCATTTGTTCACAGGCGGAAATTTGCGGCAGTTCATTTCCACCCTGGGCCTGATTCCGGCGGCGACCTGATATTTAAGGCATATTCACGTCCGTCTGCTCTTGCCTTGCCGGGGTCCATTGCCTCTCCGGACTAAGGGACCGCTGTCCATCCGAAGACCGCCGGATCTGTGCGATGGCAGAGTCGTGGCCAATGCCGTCCTGGCGCAGCACGATATAGGCCTGCAGCACAGCACCGAAGGACACGTCGTGCCCCGTGCGCTGGCCTGAGTCGAGCATGAGGTCCGCCAGGATGCTCTCGGGGCAGCGCATCTCCCCCCGCTGTGCAAGGAAGTCCTCCACCTGGGCCAGCCTGTTCGCGATCATCCGCCGGGATTCCCGGTAGACCCGCGTTGCCGCATCCAGCCTCTCCGCCAGCAGGGCCTCGCGCCCATCTCCAGCGCAGGGGCGCCGGTCCGCCAGCCAGCGGGCCGGGGATTGCGGATCGTCCGGTGCCAGCCAGGATGGGAGCGTCTGCTGCTGCGTGGCGGACGGGCCGGCCGGCGCCGGCGCCGGTGGATCGTCACAGGACAGCAAGACCAGGACGGCAGCGGCGAGGCAAAACCGCGAGCGGCGGCCGGCCACGCTATGCCCTGCCCGCCCGCGGGCTGCTGCGAGCCTGGGGCGGAATGGTGAAGCGCTGGACGGCTTTGTAGATGAGGTCCGGCAGCGTCTCGGCCTCCAGCTTCGATTTCAGGATGGAGCAGATGTTGGCGATGGTCTTGTAGCTGACGCCCAACTCGTCGGCGATGGCGCTGTAGGACCGCCCTTCGGCCAGAAGACCGAGCACATCCGCCTCCCGACGGGTCAGATCCCGCAGGTCCGGCCGTTCATGCAGGCGGGAGAGCAGGGCGACCTCCATGGCAAGGTCGGGGCCGATGAAGGGCTGTCCGGCCTTCACCGTCGTGAAGGCCCGGTCGATCTCGGCGGGTGGCGCGTCCTTGTGGATGTACCCCGTCGCCCCGGCCGCCAGCGCCTTGCGCACGATGACGGGGTCGTCATGCATGCTGAAGATCAGGATCGGCGTGTGCTTGTCCACGCTGCGGAAGCGGCGCAGGAAGCCCACGCCGGCCAGCCGGCGCCGTCCGATCGACAGGTCCAGGACCAGGATGTCGGGGAACGTCCTGCGGTAGATCCGGAACGCCTCCAGCAGGCAGGAGGTGGTGAAGACCTGTCCGACGCCATGGCTTTCCACCAGCCGCCGGAAGCCCTGGAGCACGATGGGATGGTCATCAATGATCAGAACACCACTCATGGAACATCCCCTTCGCCGCAGCGCTGTTGACGTGGCTGTTCACAACCCCCGCTGCTCGCTGATCCGGTTGCCATCCACCGGCAGCACAATCTCCGTCATGGTCCGGTCCCCGATCCGTGTCGGCGGTGTCCACTCGCCCCGCAGGGCACGCAGACGCTCGGACAGGCCGGACAGGCCATAGCCCGGCTTGACCGGCAGGGCGATTCCGGCCGCACCGTCATCGGTGACACGGGCCCGGACCAGGGTTTCGCCCCGCCCTCCCCGCTCCTGCGCCAGGATGATGACGATATGCCGGGCCTGCCCATGGCGCAGCGCATTCAGCACACTTTCCTGAACGAAACGGTGGACGGTCAGGTCGATCAACGCGCCATAGGGGACCGGCCCCGTCGTCGCCTGCAGTTCGATGCGGGCATCGGGGGTGATGCGCTGCATCGTGGCCACGATGTCCTCGACCAGTTCGGCCACCGGCACCTCGCCCAGCGACATGGGTTGCAGGGTCGAGATGATCCGGCGCGTCTGTTGCTGAACCGCCTGTGTCATCTCCGCCAGCGTACCCAGCCCGTCCCGGAGCCCGCCCCGGTCCGGTCCCTTGCCGTCCTGCAGGGAGCGGCTGAGACTTTCGATGACGGTCCGCAGGCCGAACAGATGCGGCCCCAACTCGTCATGCAGATCATTGGCGATGCGCCGCCGCTCCGTATCCTGCGTCACCAGCAGCCGGCGGTTGAGATCGCGGTTCTCCGCTTCCTGGTCGGCCAGCCGCTCGGCCAGTTCATTGAAGCGGTCGGCGATATAGGCCAGTTCGGGCACGGCCAGCCGTCCGATACGGACATCCGGCCGGCCGGTACCGAGGTGGCGCATCTTCTCCGCCACCATCAGCAGCGGCGAGAAGATGCTGTTCAGCCCGATAACAGCACTGCCGACGACCAGCGCCGACGACAGGGCCAGCAGCAGAAGGACGAAGCGGACATCCCCCCAGACCTCCAGGATCTCGTCATGGGCATGGCTTTCCAGCACCAGCGTCCAGGAGCGGTCCGGGGGGCGGTCCTGGACCATGACGGGGAACTCGGCCCGCAGCGTGGGAACATCGATCAGGCTGGCGAACCATAGCGGCACCGCCTCATCGCCGGTGCCGGCCGGAATCAGGGGCGGCTGCACGGGAACCGTCTCCCCCCCGGGGCCGACGGCATAGATCCGGACATGGCGGGGGGGAACCATATCCGGGGGCAAGGCCGTGGGTGAAAAGGGGAGCCCTGCGGGCGTGGCCCGGTCCATCTCCCTTTCCCTGGACTGGAGATAGTGACGTGCCAGACCAAAGGATGCGGTCACCTCCCGTTCCACCGCCGTCCGGGCATTCACCAGCAGACCCACGGCCATCAGGGTCCAGACCAGCAGGCCGAAGCCGCTCAGACACAGGATGACCCGGACGCGGAAGCTCATTCCCAGTCGGCGGGCCACATGCTCCCGCCGGGACCGCCCCTGCCGCACGGGGCCGGACAGCCAAGACGCGCTGATGGACATGGATGGCGTTCCCCCCACAGGCACCCTTCCAAGCGAGCCTTTCCAAAGGCGCCATCAGCGTATGGTGATGCGGGGCGAAGACACCAGCAATTGGGCTAAGGTAGCATGCCTGCCGGCACCGTGGCGATCTGCCGGGGACCGGCCGCCATCGGCAGTTCGGTGGTGGCCTCTGTCCGCAGATCGACCAGTGTAACTGTATCGGAGAACCAGTTGGCGACCACCGCCCGGCCGCCGTCGGGCTGGACCACGACCCCCTCGGGATAGCGGCCAACCCTGACGCTCCCCACCACCGCTCCCAAGTTTCCATCAACCCGGACCAGGCGGCCGCGCTCCTGGTCGGTGACCAGAACCTCGCCGGTTCCCGGCACCACCGCAACCCCGTAGGGCATGCCGCCAACGGGAATGCGGGCCGCCTCCAGCCCGGCGGCGAGATCCACCACCGACAGATCGCCGCTGCGGATATTGGCCACGAACAGTCGGGTTCCATCGGCGGACAGGGCGGCGGCGAACGGAGCCTGCCCCACGGCAATCGTTGCGATGCGGACCGGCGCCGCAAGATCGACAACCGACACGGCATCACTGTCACGGTCGATGCTGTAGGCCCGGCCGCGGGCGGCATCGACCAGAACCGCGGACGGCGCCCTGCCAACGGAGATGCGCTGCGGCGGCCGGTCACCTGCCACATCCAGCAGCAGCAGGGCATCGCCGCTCCAGTCGGAGACGAGCAGACGCCCATCGGGGACCAGGGCCAGTCCGAAGGGCTGGCCCCCCGTGGCGATCTCCGTCACCACCCGACCGGCGGACAGGTCCACCACGCTGATGCGACCGAGATCAGGATGTCCGACATAGGCGGTGCCCCCGTCCGCAGTGAGGGCGACACCGGCGGGGGCCGCCGCCAGCGGAATCGTCGCGCACGGGGCCGGACGGTCCGGCGCCGGAACGGTCAGCCCCAGAACGGTCAGCCGTGCCGCCCCCTGGCTGACCACGGCAAAGGCGGGCGCGCAGCCGGCGGCGGCGGCCCCGGGCAACAGCAGGGCGGCCACCAGCAGCAGGACTGGCACAGCGGGCGACACCGGCCTTATTCCATGGCCTTGGCCAGACCGGCCAGACCGGTCTGGAAGAACCGTGTCATGGCGGTGACCGCCGCCTCGTCCGACAGCTCGGGCGGCGGTTCGTTGGTGGTGTCTCCCCGATAGAAGCGGCCATCCCAATCGACGCGGCAACCCCGGCCGTCCTCGGAGCGGGTGACGCCCATGCGGGCCGTATAGAAGCTGACGGGCAGCGCCTTGAGATTCTCCACCGACAGCCGGTAGCTGAGGGACTGGCTGGTGCCATCGACATCGTCCAGCCGCTCCGTGATCGTCTCGCCATTCTCCAGCGTCAGCTCCCGCGTGCTGCCCGGCGCGCTGGCGCCACTGGCGCGGACGGCCCGGACGGCGCTGTGCCATTGCCCGATGGCGCCGAAATCCTTGAGCTTCGTCCAGACCAGTTCGCACGGCGCCCGGATATCGACATGCTCCGCCACCTTCTGCGGTGTGGGGCCATGCGCCGAGGCCGGAAGCGGCGCCAGACCCGACCCGGCCAGCGCGGTGACGAACAGCAGTATTCGGAAGGAGGACACGGGAACACCTCTTGCCGTTGGAATTGCAGACTGGAAGACGGACGGCCGCCCACCGCCGGGGGACCGCATACGAAGGTACGAGAGCAGCAGCGCCAGCAGGGCGGCGGCACCGGGCAGGGCCGAAAGATCCCGCATGGCCGGCACCGCCAGGGGGCGTGCCTGGGTCCGGATGGCCTGGACCAGGGCATCGGCCGTTTGCAGGCGGGCATAACCCAGGCCGAAATGCCGGGCCAGCAGCCGGAGATGCTCCTCCCGCAGCTGTGTCAGATGCTCACTGCCGGCCCCGGCCTCGCCATAGGGGTTGTTGCGGGGATGCCAGCCGGGGCGGCCGGCGGCATCCGGCGGCGGCGCACCCGTGCGGGACTCGTGGGGCACATCGGTGGCGGCATAGACGCCGATCTCCCGGCCGCGCTCGTCGTATTTCGGAATCGGCACCGGCGCCGCCCCGCCGACACCGATCAGCAGCCCGGCGCCCGGTCCCGGATGTACCGGCGGTCGCCAGTCCCAGGGCAGCGGCGGCGCCTCCTGGCCGTCGGTCAGGAAAAGGATGTCGGAGGACTGCGCCGCGGCGAGATCCAGCCCATCCCGTACCCCTTCGGCGATGCGGCTGTCCCCCTCCCAGGCCATGCGCCAGTCGAGTCCGCGGATCGCATCGGTCAGCGGGGCGAAATTCTCGCAGACCTCGACGGGGGTGAAGAGGGAGACGCTGCGCCGCTCGGTGAAGATGGCCAACCCCACCCACGACCCGCAGGGCAGCCGGGCGACCACCTCCGGCAGGACCGTGCGCACCCTGTCCAGCCGGCTGACCGCCGCGTCACCGCTGCGCTGGTCACGAGCATTCATGCTGCCGGTGATGTCCACCACCACGGTCAGGCTGTAGGTGATGCGCTCTCCCGGCAGGCTGGGCCGCAGCGATGCCAGCAGCGCGGCCAGAAGGCTGGCGGCCAGGAGCAGGGAGCGCAGGGCCGGAAAGCGCCCCCGCCTCACGGCAGCCCTCTCGGCCGGCCGGGAAGATCGGTCCAGACGCTCATGGGCTTGGCATCCTCGTCCGGCTCGCCCTGCTGCCGCGGGAAGTCGCGCACCAGCCGCATGGCCAGATCCAGATTGAACTTGGCATCATAATCATCCGGCACGACAGCGAGCGCGCGCCGGTAATGGTCCTTGGCAACGCGGATATTGGCCGCGGCATCATCGATCTTCTGCGCCTCCATGGCGGCGAAAGCCGTGCGCAGCCGTCCGTTGCCCAGATTGTAGAGCAGCATGGCCAGGCGCTGCGGCTGCTGCCGCTGCTGCATCGGCTCGATCAGGGCTTCCGCCTCTTCCACCCGGCCTCGGTCGAGCAGGAAAGCGGCGCGGGCCAGAAGCAGGTCCGGACGGGCGGACTCCGGCACCGGCCGGTCCTGTCCGGCGGCCAAGGCCAGCACCTCCGCCCGGGTGCGCCGCCCGTCCCAGGCCTGCCAGCCGAACAGGCCGGCGGCCAAGGCGAAACCGGCAGCCAGCAGCCCCAGCAGCAGGCTGCCGGGATCGGAGGGACGGAACGGAGCGGGGCGGCGGGCGGGGTTCATCGCCGCTCCCATCGGGACCGGACCAGTGGGAGGCGCCCGGCGCCGGCCGGAACCAATGTCCGCTCGGCCAGCGCCGCCAGCAGCAGCAGGCCGGTGAAGACGGCCGCCAGCCGATAGAACAGCGGCGCCAGATCCCGTCGCGGCAGCATCTCGCGATAGGTGATCGGCTTGGCTTCCAGCCGGTCGATCTCGGCGATCGCATCCGCGACCGCCTGCGGGCTTTGTGCCTCCAGGGCGCGATAGGGCACACCCAGTGTCTGCAGGAACAGGTGCAGGTGGCGCTCCGGTCGGGTCTGCGGCGTATCGGCGGTGCCATCGGCCGGTGCGTCCTGCAGGCCGTTGCTGCCCCTGGAGCGGATGAACAGCCAGTAGAGATTGACAGGCATGCGGGCGAAGGCGCTGCGCAGCATGGCCTGCACCTCGCGCTCGATGACGCCCGCCCCGTCGGAGACCAGGATCAGCGCCCGGGATTCACCGGCGGTCCGCTCGTCGAACAGGCCGATGGCCAGGGCAAGCCCGCGGCCCACATCGGTATAGGCGAGGCCGGGCCTATCCATGGCGGAAATGGCGGCGCGCACGGCGTCGCGGTGGTCGGTCATCGGCAGGATGCGCAAGGGAGCGGTCGAAAACGCCGCCACACCGATACGGTCGCGTGGCCGGCGGTTGACGAAGTCGAGAAGCAGCCGCTTGGCGGTGGCGGATTTCGCCTCCTCTCGCCCGTCGGGCTGCTGGTCGGCGAAGCTGTTGTCCATGCTGGACGACCGGTCCAGCAGCAGGACGATATTGGCCCCGGTGCCCTGGCGCGTCACCGTCTGCCCACCGCCGACCGGCCCGGCCAGCGCCAGGATGAGGCAGGCTCCGGCGCAGAAACCGGCAGTCCGCAGCCCCAGATCCACCAGGCGGGACAGCCCGTCCGGCGGCACCTGATCGAGGGCCGGATGGTCGCTGGCCCGGTACGGCCACCGCAGCAGTGGCACGGGCAACAGCACCAGCAGCAACAGGACCCACGGATGATCCAGCGTCAGGGACAGCGGCAGGGCTGGGTGCAGCGGGATCATGGCCGTCCCCGTTCGGCCCGGGCCAGACGGCGGGCAAGGCCGGCCAGGGCGGCGGTGGAGGAGCGGGCGAGCGCCTGCTCCGGGGCTCGGCCGAAGAACAGGCTGCGCGATGCCGTGAAGAAGCCGGCGATCTCCGCCGACAGGGGCCGGTATTGCGGGCGCACAGCCAGGAATCCGGCCACATCCGCGGCGACGAGGCGATGACCGGAGGCACGGTCGAAGGCCCGATGCAGCGCCAGGAAGGCCGCCCGCTGCGCCTCCGCCCCTGCCCCGCGCCGGTTCAGGCGGCGGATGGCCGCCGCCGCCGCAGCGAACGGACGATCGGGCCGGGCGAACGGTCCCCAGGCCCGGTGCCGGGCCAGGAGCAGCAGGGCCACCAGGGCCAGGCCAGCCGACAGGGCGGCCCGCCACTCCTGGGGGCGGACATTGATCACGGCCGCGACAGCGTCCGGCTTCATAGCCTCCGGCCGGCTCGACGCCATGATCTCACGCAGCGGCGAGGTGACGAAGCTCCAGGCCGGAACGGTGACGCTGAGGCGCTGCCCGTCGCGCACGAACGCCAGGGTGCGCGGGGGAATGGTCATGGCCCGCGGCTCCAGCGGGGCATAGAAGGTCTGATAGGTGAACTCGATGCGGTGGAGGCGGCGCCCGTCCCGCCCCTTCTCGTCCACGACCGTCACCCCGCGCAGATCGAGCCAGTAGTCCAACGCCCCCGGCTGTGGCAGCGAGGCAGGATCGATCCGGAAGCCCTGCTCCAGCAGCACCGTGGCCCGCACCGGGATGACATCCCCGATCCACCAGCCATGGCTATGCGCCGGTGCCAGGATGGCCTGCTCCGCCGCCGTGGCTGACCGCGGCGGAGACAGCAGTAACAGGGCCAGCAGGGACAGGACGGGCGCGGCCGGCGTCATGCCGCCCCCCCCTGGTCCCCCAGGGCGTCGAACAGGGCATCGACATCGATCTGATCGGTGATTTCGATCGGGGCCAGACCATGCTCGATCAGCGTGCGCCGGACCGCCTGCCGCTGCTCGTCCGCCGCCGCCCGCCAGCGTTCAGCCACGGACGGACGCATCAGCATCAGCCGGCGGCGGCCGGTTTCGAGATCGTGCAGGGTCACCAGCCCGAAAGCCGGTGATGGCGCATCGATGGCGCTGTCGCGCAGCAGAATCGGCCGGACATCGTGAATGGCCAGCTTGTCCAGCACCAGGTCCAGCTGGTCGCGGGGAAAGGTGAAGTCGGACAGCAGCAGCACGATGGAGCGGGCGGCGGGCAGAAGATCCACCGCCTCCAGCAACCCGGCCGCTCCCGCCCCCTGCGGCTCGACGGCGGCGGTCAGCGCCGCGACGGTGGCCGCAGACCCGCGCCGCCGCAGCGCCGGCAGCAGACTGTCGGGAAACACGCGCTCCCCGGCCAGGATCAGGCCGAAGCGGTCGCCGGACCGCTCGACGGCCGTGGCCAGACCGATACAGAGCGCCCGCGCCAGATCGGCCCGTGACGTCCGCCCGACCGAACCCATGGAGCCGGAGAAATCCACCAGCAGGATGACCCGGGCATCCACGCTCTGCTCGACATCCCGCACCCAGAGGGTGCCGAACGGATCACGGGCCGAGGCGCGCAGGTCGAGACGGCGCGGGTCGGGCCGGTCCAGCAGGGGCACAAGCCCGGTGAAAGCGCCGCCGGCACCGCTGGCACGGCTGCGATGACGCCCGGGCCGGGCGCCGAACAGACGCCCGCGGACGCGGTAGGCGATGTCGGCGAAGCTGTCGGCCAGTCTGTCGCTGTCCATGGCGGTCCCCTCAGCGCGGCGTCGGCACGGCATCGAAGACGGCCCGGCAGAGCGCGGGCATGATCTGCTCACGCCGCGCCTCGTAGGCCGGTGCCAGGAAGAGCCGGTGCGCCATCACCGGCACGAACACCAGCCGCAGATCCTCCGGCACCACATAGTCGCGCCCGTCCAGCCAGGCCGCCGCCCGTGCCGCCCGCACCAGCGCCGAGACACCACGGGGGCTGGCACCGCCGATCACCAGCCGGTCCATGGCCACCCCGGGAAGCGAAATGCCGTGGCGATGGGGAAATTTCAGCGCCTCCCACAGGGCGAAGGTATAGGCCTCCACCTCCTCGCCGGCCTGGACATGATCCTGGATGGCGGCGGCGACGGCATTGAGCCGGCGGAAATCGATGACGGCATCCGGCAGGCCGGCGATCAGCCGGTCGGCATCATGGAACCGGGGGCTGAAGGCCAGTTGCCGGCGCAGATGCGGATCGGCGGGCGCCTCGATGCCGATCTCCATGAAGAACCGGTCCCGCGCCGCCGCCGGCAGTTCGAAGGTCTCCTCCCGCTCCACCCGGTTGCGGTCGGCGAAGACCAGAAGGTCGGGAAAACCGTAATCCTGCTGGAAGGCACTGACGCTGCGTTCCGCCATGATGCGCAGCAGCAGCGCATGCACCTGCGGCCGGGCCCGGTTGATCTCGTTGAAGAAGAACACGGCCAGATCCCCGCCCCGGCGCAGGATCGGCCCCGGCTGGATGCGCGGCCGCCCGTCCTCGGCCACGAAGGCAGAATACAGGATGTCGTTGGGCATCAGGTCGATGGTGCCCTCGATCCGCTCGAACGGCCCGCCGAGCGCGCGGGCGACAGCCCGCAGCAGGGTGGTCTTGCCGACACCCACATCCCCCTCCAGCAGCACATGCCCGCGGCAGAAGACAGCAAGAACCAACAGCCGCAGCGCCTGCGCCTGACCGATGACCGCCTGGGCGACGGTCTGCTCGAAGGCCAGCGCCTGCTGGCGCCAGTGGGCGAGGTCGATGACCGGCGGTACCGGACCGGGAACCACGGGATCAAGGGGAGGATCGGAGGGCAAACGCATCGGTCCCATGCAGCAGACGGGCCTCGGGAAAAGGGGACGAGATGCCGCCCGTGCTGATGACACGGGCAGCATCTTCCGCCGGCAGGGCGCCGGTCATTTCGGGATCTTGGAGACGTCGTAGACGAAGCTGCCGGTCTTCTTGAGATGCGCCACCCGCTGGGCATTGCGCTTTTCCATGGCGGCGATGGACTGCGCCTGCTTGTTCAGCTCCATCGGGTCATGCTGGGGATCGTATTTCGAACCCTGGATCTTCTCGGGATAACCCGGCTTCGGCTCCCAGCAGTTTCCCGGGGCCTTGCATTTGGTGCCGTCATAGGCCAGGGCGCCCGGCGCCAGTCCGGCGACAAGGATCGCCGCCGCAACAGCAAGATATGTCCGCATGATCGCTGCTCCTCCCACAGGGTTATGGTTGAAAGATCGATCGACGGCCGTCATTCGGCCGAGGCCGTCGTCTTCGGGAAGGGTTTGAAGCCTTTCCGCTGTTCCGGCGTCAGCCAGATCGCCGTGTCCGGGGCGCCGGTGTAGAAATGCCGGACCCAGCTCATGCCCAGCAGCATCTCGTCCAGGGTCAGATGGCCGTATTGCGGCCCCATCTGGCCTTTCGCACCGCCGAAGACCGTCCGGAACAGCCCGGCATCGGTGTCGTTGCCGGGATAGGTCCAATAATCGTCGTTCAGGCCGGGGCCGATCTTCCCTTCCCCGACGTGACCGTGACAGCCGGAACAGGCGGTCAGGTAGATCTCCTCGCCGCGCTTCAGCGTCGCCGGGTTTTCATTGTAGATGTTGACCCCGGTTGCCAGGAACGTCTTCACCGCCTCCGTATCCTTGCCTTCGGGAAGCGCGGAGCTCAGATCAAGCGTCTCCCCGGTGACGACATTGAAGAGCTGGATGTCGGCGACGGCGGGAAGCGACAACGCGATTGCTGCGGCGGCACAGGCCAGACCGTAGACTCCCTTTTTCTTCATTGCTTCGTCCTTCTGCGAAGGGGCATCAGCTGCCCAGGGGCAAGAGGGGGATGCCTTCCTCCTCCAGGATGCGGCGGATGTCGGCGCGCACCTTGGGCAGGGCCGCGTTGATCTCGGCCAGCAGGGAGGCATCGTCCTTGCGCACCCCGATGGCCTGGGCATAGTGCAGCGGCACGATCTTTCCGTCCGGCCGGGGGATGTCGTTGTCGATGAGCTGCATGCGCACCGGCACGCCGGAGGCCTTGACATAGCGGGCCACGTCGGGGGCGAAGGCGATGGCAAGATCGGCCTCGCCGCTGGTGACTTCGCTCACCAGCCGGGCGGCTTCGACATTGTTGTAGCTGTTCCGCCGCGACTGGAAGTTGATCAGGCTGTACAGGTAGGCGGCATTGTCCTCCCATTTGCCCGTATATTTGAGGATGGTCTCTCCCGGACCATGGAAGCGGATGGCGAAGCGGCCGAGATCCGGCCGGCCGGCATCCTCCCACTTCGTCCCGGCAAACTGCCGGTCCTCGCGGCTGACGAAGACATAGCCGGTGCGGTAGATGGCATCGGTGGTCAGCATGCGCTCGTCATCCACATCGACACCGACCACCACATCGCAGGCACCGGCGTTGAGAGAGTCGCGGACCAGATAGATGGCGTACTTGTCGGTGAAGACGAACTCGGCCTTGCGGCCCATGGCCTTGGCCAGGCTGGCGGCGATCCGGTTCTCGAAGCCGGTGCCGTCGCCGCTGGAATAGGGCGCCTCCTTCGTCGAGGCACAGATGCGCAGGGCCGGCTCCTTCGCGGCGCTCGCCGCCAGGGCGGCCGAACCGCCGGTCAGGATGGCACTCAGGGTGGTGGTGACGGCAAGGCCGGCAAGCCATCGCGCACGCAGGACGGGCGCACTCATGGATCGGGTCCTCCACTGGGCAGGGTGGGCGCTAAGCTGAAGCAACGGTTGGGCGGGGATTGGGCGGCGGCTGTGCAGGGGCCGGCGGGGCGACGGCCGGTGCGCGGAGCACCGCCGTCGCCCCCTTCCCGACCGTCAGCCGCCCTTGCGGGGCGCCCATTCACCAACGTTGATGTCCTCGGTGTACGGGCTCTTGCCATCCAGCGAGAACACCATCACGCCGCCCCCCATCTGCGTGTAGTTCGCCAGCTTCTTGAAGGCGCCCACGGCCCCCAGACCGGCGGTCGGGTCGGTCAGGTCGAAGACCAGCCCCACACCGGGCCAGCCACCCACCCCGTAATTGATGGCCACATACTGCACGCCCTTGTGCTCATAGGTCATGGGATGGCCGATGACGCCGGAGGGCAGCTTGAACTTCCACAGCAGCTCGCCCGTGTCGGCATTGCGGGCCTTGATGAAGCCGTCCAGCGTTCCGTAGAAGACCAGACCGCCCGCCGTGGCCATGGTCCCGCCCCAGACGGCGAAACGCTCCATGACCTCCCATTTGTAGCCGCCGGTGATGGCGTTGTAGGCCTTGACCTGCCCCAGCCCTTCATAGCCCTGACGGTCGCCCTTCGGCCCCGGATACATGTCGAGCGTGGCGCCGACGAAGAACTGGCCGGCCCGGTAGGGCAGCATGAACGGTTCCCAGTCCATGCAGATATGGTTGATGCCCATGAAGAACAGGTTGCGGGCGGGATCGAAGCTGTCGTGCCCCTGGTTGTGGTAGCCCATGGCGGAGGGACAGATATCGCGCCCCTTATGGTCCATGCGGGTGCCGAACTCCGGGTCACGCTGCGGCAGCCCGGTATCGAGCCGGACCTGTTTGACCCAGTTCACCGTCTCGTCCAGCTTATCGGCGGAGATCAGGTCGCCGCGTTCGCGGTCAAGCGTGTAGACGATGCCGTTGCGGTCGGGATGGGTCAGCAGCCTGCGGTCGCGGCCATCCTTGTCCTTCTGTTCCGACAGCATCATGACGTTGACGCCGGCATAGTCCCATTCGTCGTGGGGGGTCTTCTGATAGCCGAACTTGGCCAGTCCGGTGTCGGGATCGCGGCCCCAGATGGTCATGGTCCATTTGTTGTCGCCCGGCCGCATCGTCTCGTTCCAGGGCGCGGGATTGCCGGAACCGTAATAGAAGAGATCGGCCTTGGGGTCGTAGGCATACCAGCCCCAGTTGGTGCCGCCGCCGATCTTCCAGGCCTCGCCTTCCCAGGTGTTGGTGCCAAGCCCCTTCTGGCCGAAATGCGGGTTGTGGATATTGAAATCGTCGGCCAGCAGCAGTTCCTTGTCCGGACCAGTGGCATAGGCGCGCCAGACCTGCTCCCCGGTCTTGACGTTATAGGCCGTGACATAGCCGCGGACACCCAGTTCCGCGCCGGATGAGCCGACCAGGACCAGATCCTTGACGACATAGGGCGCGATGGTCAGGGTGGAGCCGACCTTGATGTCGGAATTCTCCATCTTCCAGCGCTCGGCGCCGGTCTCGGCATCCAGCGCCACGATGTGGCCGTCCAGCTGTGTGCGCAGGATCAGCGGCCCCACATCCTTGTCGCCCGGCCAATAGGCCAGACCGCGGTTGACCACATCGCAACAGGCCACCGCCCGCGCCGTCGGGTCCTGCTTGGGCTTGTTCTGCCACAGGATCTTGCCGGGCTGGTCCAGCGACAGGGCGAAGGTGGTGTTGGGATAGGGGGAATGCACGTACATCTTCCCGCCAACGACCAGCGGCGTGCCCTCATGGCCGTGCAGAACACCGGTGGAGAACGACCAGGCGGGCCGCAGCTGCCTGACATTGTCCCGGTTGATCTGCGTCATCGGGCTGAAGTTCTGTTCGCTGTAGGTCCGGCCGGGCAGTATCCAGTTCTCATTGCTCTTCGACAGCTCGACGAGCTTGTCATTGGCCTGGACCTGGGATGATAGAAGACAGACTCCACCGGCGAGAAGAGCTGCAACAGCGGCGTGTGACGCCGCAGTCCTGGGCAGACTCATCAGATTTCCTCCCCATTGTTTGTGATCTGTCCGCTCGGTTATTGGAGCGTCAGTGGCGTTCGCCCGCGATACGACGGTCCTCTCGGTGTTTGCGCCTGGGGAATCGGTGACATGGGGATGCGGGGAGTGTCTAGAGCACTATTCCGGGAGTATTCGGGAACTAGTTCCCGACTGCAGAAGGGGTGTGCATTCTTATATGTGAATACCGCCGGATGCTCGCCCCTTCGGCCATGGCAACGGGCTGCCGCGGCAAGGGGCATGCTTGTGAAGACACCGCGGATACGGTGCAGAGGGTGAGTACAGACGGGGACGACAAAACCGGATTTTTCGGGAGGGCATGAACGTAAAATGAACAAGGCCGCCGGATTTCTGTCCGGCGGCCTGTCCTGGGTCCGGGCGGTGTGCCGCCGGCCGATCAGAAGGAGATCTGCGCCCGGGCGGTCACGGTCTGGCCGTCATCCTTGCCGACGAAGCTGCCGACGCGGTTGTCGGTTTCCCACAGGATACCGTTCAGCATCAGCCGGATGAAGTCGTTGAGGTACCAGTTGACCCCCGCCGTCGCGGCCCAACCGTCGCCGCGGCTGGCCGCGTCGCCGAAGTCCAGATGCTCGTAGCGGGCCGTCAGCTCCCAGGCCCCGATGCCGCCATCCAGGACGGAGGCCTTGACCTTCGGCTTGCCGAAGGCGCCGGTGCGGGTGCTCAGCGGCGGCTTCTCACCGGTGACGAACCAGCCGGCCGACAGGCTGGCGGCATCATAGGTGGCGTCAGGCTGCGCCGAAAGCCTGACTTCGCGCTGACCGGCCTCCGCCATGGCCCAGACCGGCCCGGCATAGCCGCCCAGTTCCGCGCCATAGCCGAGGCTGCCGGCCGCATCCAGCAGCGGCCCGCTGCCGATGCGCAGATTGCTGTTGAAGCGGCCGCCGATGGCGGTGTTGCGCGTGACGGCCAGGTGGGCACTGTCCGGCAGGTCCTCCTCGAAGGCCCAGAGACCCAGATGCAGGGCGGCGGTCTGGGTCACCACCGGATTCCAATGGCCGCGGGCCATCAGCACGAAGGCGTCGCTCTGGCTATGGTCGCCATCCACGTCGTTGCCCGTGGCGCTGACCGAAACGTGCCAGCCCTTGCCGAACAGGCGGCCCATGGTGCCGACGCCGAAGAAGCCCCGCTGCGGGATGATGGCGGTGGCGACCACATTGCGTTCCAGGAACGGGGTGGCGTCCGACGAGGTGGAACCATCGACGCTGCGGTCGTTGAACAGGTTACCGACACGGGCATCATAGCCGAGGTCGCCCATCTTGCCGCGCCAGCCCAGATAGGCCGCGACCACGTCGATCTCGTTATCGGCGAAGTCGGCCTCGAACTGGTAGAAGAAGTGGGCGCCGATCTCACCCTCGGCACCCAGGCGCAGCGCGCGGGTGCCGGTGGTGGTCAGGTTGCGCGCGTCATAGCGGGAGCCGCTGGTGTTGTTGACATCCACCAGCACGCGGCCACGCGGCTTGAAACTCCAGGAGCCGTCCTCGCTGGTGAGCGTGGGGGCACCCTCGCCCCACACGGCCTTGATGTCGGCACTGCCGGCGGACTTGGCCGGCGCGGGTGCCGGCTTGGCGACCTTGCCTTCCACCGTGTCCAGCCGGGCACGCAGATTGGCGATCTCCTCCGCCTGGGCGCGGACGAGACGCTCCAGCTCCGTTGAGGAACTGGTGCTCTGAGCGAGTACGGGAGAGACAAGACAGGCCAAGGGCAGGGCACACCCCGCCAGGAGCAGGTATCGACGCATGGGTCGTTCCTCGGAATGACGTTCTTTGATGGATGGGGGACGGAACCGCCCCACGCCATCATTGCCGCCAGACCTGTCGCGGTTCTGTCATCTCCGCGGCCGCGAGGACTGATTACTTGCCGCTTTGCCGTCGATCCCCTTGCCCACCCGCGCCATCCTGTCGCGGCCGACCGCGGGCCGGGCACGCAGCATCGGCATGGCGAAGGCAGGAAAAGCCGCAAACCGTT
The DNA here is from genome assembly GCF_003336875.1 of Oleisolibacter albus. Classification (GTDB taxonomy): domain Bacteria; phylum Pseudomonadota; class Alphaproteobacteria; order Azospirillales; family Azospirillaceae; genus Niveispirillum; species Niveispirillum album. The sequence continues at coordinate 35,178 of NZ_QGNJ01000023.1, forward strand.
GGGATGGCCTGAAACGCCAACGGCCAGCCCGGTCGGGGACCGGGCTGGCCGTTGGCTGTCGCCACCCTACCGGGTCCCGATGAGCCGAACCCATCGGGACCTGGCATGAGCCGTGGCCGTCCATCGCGGAGGATGGACGGCCGATGGCCTTACATGTGCTCGTGGAAGGTGCGGCTGATGACGTCGAGCTGCTGCTCGCGTGTCAGCTTGACGAAGTTGACGGCATAGCCGGAGACGCGGATGGTGAGCTGGGGATAGAGCTCGGGATGTTCCATGGCGTCGAGCAGCATGTCGCGCTTGAAGATGTTGACGTTGACATGGAAGCCGCCGGCGGCGGCGAAGCCGTCGAGGCAGTTGGCGAGGTTTCGGGTCCGTTCGGCCTCGGTATGGCCCATGGCGTCGGGGGTGGCGGAGGCGGTCCAGCTGATGCCGTCGAGGGCGGAGTCGTAGGGCAGCTTGGCCACCGAGGCGCCGGCGGCGACGAAGCCCTTGCGGTCGCGGCCGTTCATCGGGTTGGCCCCGGGGGCGAAGGGCTCGCCGGCCCGGCGTCCGTCCGGCGTATTGCCGGTCTTCTTGCCATAGACGACGTTGCTGGTGATGGTCAGCACCGACTGGGTCGGCATGGACTTGCGATAGAAGTGCGGCTGGGCCGCGACCTTGTCCATGAAGGTCTTGGTCAGCCACACCGCGATCGTGTCGGCGCGGTCGTCATTGTTGCCATAGGCCGGGTACTCGCCCTCGATCTTGTAATCGACGGCGCGGCCGGACTCGTCGCGGATGACCGAGACCTTGGCGTATTTGATGGCCGAGAGGCTGTCCGCCGCCACCGACAGGCCGGCGATGCCGCAGGCCATGGTGCGCAGGATGTCACGGTCATGCAGCGCCATCTCGATCCGCTCGTAGGCGTACTTGTCGTGCATGTAGTGGATGGTGTTCAGCGCCTTGACATAGGTCTTGGCCAGCCAGTCCATCATCTTGTCGAACTTGGCCACGACCTCGTCATAGGACAGCACGTCGCCGGTGATCGGCTCGAAGCCCTTGGCCACCACGGCGCCCGACTTCTCGTCCACGCCGCCGTTGATGGCGTAGAGCAGGGCCTTGGCCAGGTTGGCGCGGGCGCCGAAGAACTGCATCTGCTTGCCGATGCGCATGGCCGAGACGCAGCAGGCGATGCCGTAATCGTCGCCCCAATGCGGCCGCATCAGGTCGTCGTTCTCGTACTGGATGGCGCTGGTGTCGGCCGAGACCTTGGCGCAGAAATCCTTAAAGCCGCGCGGCAGCTGCGTGCTCCACAGCACCGTCAGGTTCGGCTCCGGGGCCGGACCCAGATTGTACAGGGTCTGCAGCATGCGGAAATTGTTCCGGGTCACCAGCGGACGGCCGTCCATGGCCATGCCGCCCAGGCACTCGGTCACCCAGGTCGGGTCGCCGGAGAACAGCTGGTCATATTCCGGCGTGCGCAGGAAGCGGACAATGCGCAGCTTGATGACCATGTCATCGATCATCTCCTGCGCCTGCTCTTCGGTCAGGACGCCGGCCTCGATGTCGCGCTGGATGTAGATGTCCAGGAAGGTGGAGAC
>NZ_QGNJ01000024.1 GCF_003336875.1 Oleisolibacter albus
TCCGGCCAGGGTCAATGTCAATGGCGGCGCCATCGCGCTCGGCCACCCCATCGGCGCCTCCGGCGCCCGCGTGCTGACCACCCTGCTGTTCGAAATGCAGAAGCGCGATGCCAGGAAGGGTCTGGCCACGCTCTGCATCGGCGGCGGCATGGGCGTCGCCCTCTGCGTCGAACGCGGCTGATCCCGCCTGCTTCGAGACATCCGGGCGGGGGCATCCCGCCCGGTTCCCGACCCGTCTGACACCGGCTCCAGCCTAGGCCGCGGACCGGGAAACCCACGCCCCGGTCCAGGTCGGACGGTGGCGGAAGGGCCAGTCCGCCGCACGGCTGGCCCTTCCGCCCTTTTCCCTCGCTCCGACCCTATCCCGATAGAGGGATGGTTCATCCAATCGGTCCCGCTTACCAACCAATCCGGAAGGACGTCCTGCGCGGGACGGGGGGACCCTTCCAGCCCAATCGAAGAAGAGAGCCCAAGGAGGCAATTCATCATGGCGAAGAACACGCTGCTGGCCGGCACTATCCTGGGTGCCGCCATCCTGGTCCCCGGCCTTGCCGCCGCCCAGAGTGCGCCGACCCCCACCGCGGCACAGATCGATGCCCTGAACCGTCAGATCCAGGCCCTGCAGAGCCAGCTCGACACGCTGAAGGACAGTGTCGGCAAGGACATCAAGGCCGTGGACAAGAAGCTGTCCGAGCAGACCACGGTGACCGTGGCCAATGGCCGTCCGCGCTTCGTCTCGCCCGACAAGGCCTTCGACGTGTCCCTGCGCGGCCGCATCCACCTGGATTACGGCTACTGGACCGACAGCAAGAATACCGGTGATCTGGCGGACGGCTTCAACTTCCGCCGCGCCTTCCTGGGCATCGGCGGCAAGGTGTTCAACGACTGGGTCTTCGACGTCAATACCGACTTCGCCACCGGCGGCGCCAACCGTGGCTCCAACGCCCGCCTGCAGGCGGCCAATTTCAGCTACACCGGCTTCAAGAACTGGAGCATCGATTTCGGCGCCATGCAGCCGTCGCTGACCCTGATGGACAGCATCGGCTCCAACGACATTCCCTTCATCGAAAAGAGCCAGACCACCAATCTGGCAGTCATGACCATCGCCAACGAGGCGCGCCTGTCGGCCGGCTTCCGCCAGTGGGGCGAGCGCTACCGCATCTCCGCCTATGTCACCGGCGACCAGATCAGCAACAGCGGTCCGCGTGACGACCAGGCCGCCGTCATCGGCCGCGCCAGCGTGCTGGCCGCCACCGGCGATGATTACAAGGTGCATCTGGGCGTGTCCGGCGGCCATCTGTTCAAGCCGGGCCAGACCGCCGGCGTTTCCGCCCGTACCTACAGCCTGTCCGACCGGCCGGAAACCCGCCAGGGCGGCCTGACCGTGGGCACCGCCAACGGCCAGTGGGCCTTCGGCACCGGCAATATCGACACCAAGGACTATACCGTCTATGGCGGTGAGTTCGGGGCCACCTACAAATCCTTCTGGGCCATGGCGGAGCATTACAATTACGAGTTCAGCCGCCGCAACAACCTGAGCGATGTGGGTTTTGACAGCTGGTACGTGGCCGGCGGCTGGTTCCTGACCGGCGAACAGCGTCCCTACAGCGTGGCCGGTGGCAATTTCGGCGCCCCGAAGATCAACGCGCCGTTCAAGCTGGGCCAGGGCGGCGGCATCGGCGCCTGGGAAGTGGCCGTCCGTTACTCCACGGCCGATCTCACCGATTCCAAGCTGGCGGCAAACGACCTGCAGGGCGAGCAGGATGTGGTCACGCTGGGCGTCAACTGGTACCTGAACAACGCCTTCCGCTTCATGCTGAACTACAGCTTCATCAATGTTGACCGTCCGTCCTGGTCCACCGCCAAGGACATTGACGCCGACGCCATTACTCTGCGGGCACAGTTCGCCTTCTGAGTGTCAGCGTACTCCTCGTCTAGGTGCCTTCTCCCGCCGGATCAATCCGGCGGGAGTTTTTTGGTTTGATAACCAAAACGGATGAGAGAAATAAAATATAATAATGCGCATCGAGTCATTGGTGTCGCATGATCGTTTCACTAGATTATATTTGAGCAAATTCCGCATTAACTGTTTTATTGGTGATTCTTTAATTCGGTTGTGCTATTTAAAGCCGGTGCTGGTTATCTGTCTCTAGTGAGGCGGCGCGTGCGATTGTCCGCTCTGCCGTCCGTTCTGTCAGGCGATCCGGGGACGTCGGCTTATGTCTGCGCCGGAGTGCGGCCTGCGACGATCCAGCCTTCAGATCGGGAGTTACTGTGTGATGAAGTTTCTGGAAAACCTGACGGTGCGGGTGAAGCTGACGGTGCTTGTCGCCCTCTCATTTCTGGCGCCGCTCATCGTCATTGCCGTCAGCAGCAGCTACACCCACCAGCGGATGATCGATGACCGCATCGACACCATCCGCTCGGCCGTCGAACTGGCGGTCGGGGTGGCCACGGGGCTGAACAGCGACGTCGAGGCGCAGACCATCACCCGGGACGAGGCGTTGGCGCGTTTTCGTGGCGCCATTCATGCCATGTCCTATCACAGCGGGTCCGACTATCTGTTCGCCTATGACATGAAGGGCATCGCCGTCGCCAACCCGTCGAACCACAAGGCCGTCGGCACGGACCGGACGCAGTTGCAGGACAAGGCCGGCAAGTACTTCGTCCGCGAGATCGTCGACAGCATGCAGACGAAAGACAGCGCCATCGTCGAATATGTCTGGCCCAAGCTGGGGTCCGATGTTCCTCTGATGAAGACCAACTATGTCCAGCGCTACCAGCCGCTGGGCCTTATCGTCGGGTCCGGCGTCTATACCGACGACATCGATGCCGCCTATCATGCTTTCCTGGTCAAGCTGTGCATGGTGGCCGCCATTCCGGTCTGTGCCCTGGTGCTGATCGCCTTCCTGATCAACCGCAACATCGTGCTGGCCCTGCACGCCCTGCGCACCAAGATGACAGCGCTGGCCGGCGGCGACCTGGCTGTCACCTTCCCCGAGGCGGAACGCCGGACCGAGATCGGCGGCATGGCCCAGGCCCTGCAGGTGTTCAAGGAGAACGCCCAGGCCAAGGCGGCGCTGGAGGCGCAGCAGGCCGAGATGGCGCGTCGCGCCGAGGAGGAGAAGCGGCGCACCACCACGCAGCTGGCCGATCATTTCGAGCAGTCGGTGGGCGGGTTGATCCATGATGTCGCCCGCGAAGCGGCCGGCATCCAGGATCGGGCGCGGACCATGGCCCAGGCCGCCGACGAGACCGGCTCGCTGGCCGCCGCCGCCGCCAGCGCCACCGAGCAGACTTCGGCCAATGTGCAGACGGTGGCCGCCGCCACCGAGGAACTGACCAGTTCTATCGGCGAGATCAGCCGTCAGGCCGTGGAATCGGCCCAGATCGCCCGCGAGGCGGTGAAGAGTGCCGAACGGGCCAATGGCAAGGTGGAGGGGCTGGTCGCCGCCGTGGAACGCATCGGCGCCGTGGTGGAACTGATCAATTCCATCGCCAGCCAGACCAACCTGCTGGCGCTGAACGCCACCATCGAGGCGGCCCGTGCCGGCGAGGCCGGCAAGGGCTTCGCTGTCGTGGCCAGCGAGGTCAAGCAGTTGGCCAGCCAGACCGCCAAGGCCACGGATGACATCGCTGCCCAGGTGGCCAACATCCAGAACGAGACCGTGCAGGCGGTGCAGGAGATCCAGGGCATCGCCCAGGTCATCGGCCGCGTCAACGATGTGGCCACCTCCATCGCCTCGGCCGTGGAGGAGCAGGGCGCGGCCACGCGGGAGATCAGCCGCAATGTGCAGCAGGCCGCCCAGGGCAGCCACGAGGTGTCGTCCAGCATCGGCGGGGTCAATGACGCCGCCGGTCAGGGTGGAAAGGTCGCCAATGAGGTGCTGGACAGCATCCGCCAGCTGTCCGGTCAGGCCGAAGGGCTGCGGGCCGAGGTGAACCGTTTCCTGGCCCAGGTGCGCGCCGCCTAAGAGCGACGGCCGGTGACCCTCACCGGGGCACCGGCCGTGCGCATGCCCCCGCCAAGGCGCGGGGGCCGCTTTGCCGCCCTTCAGCCGTGCAGGCTGGCGTAGGCGTCCAACAGGGTCCAGACATCGTCATGGCTGGACAGGGCGTAATCGGCTTCGCTGACGGGGTTGTGTACCGCCACGCCGAAGCCGCCCAGGCGGCGTGCCGCCGTGAAGGCGGGGCGGTCGGGCACGTCGTCGCCGATATGCACGGGCTGCCGCCCGGAAAAGGGTGTCTCGCCGGCGAAGATGGCCAGCGCCGTACCCTTGTCCGCCCCCGGCGGCACGATGTCGATGGCGATGCGCCCGCGGATGACGGCGAAGGCCGTGCCCACATGGCGGACGGCGATGGCCGCGGCCCGTGCTGCCACCTCGGCATCCTCGTCGAAGACGATGGTGAGACCGGCCAGCTTGCGCTCGACCGTGACGCCGGGAAGAGCGGTCGCAATCTCCTGCTCCAGCCCATGGATGATCGTCCGCTGCCGGTCGGTCAGCGACAGCGCCGTCCGGCGCCCGTCGGGCAGGCGGCGGTCGGCCCCCTGCAGGCCGCCCACCGGCAGTTCCAGGGGGCCGAACATGTCGTCCACCATGTCGATGGTGCGTCCGGTCAGGATGGCCAGGGCCCCGCCGGTCAGGGCGCGGACCCGGCCCAGGAGGGCCAGCTGTTCCGCGGGGACACCGGCCTCGCGGTCGTCATGGGTCGGCCCGATCAGGGTGCCGTCCACGTCGAGGAACAGGGCCAGACGATCCGGCGGCGGCAGGGCCTGCGCCACATCCCGGGCGGAGCTGAAGCGGAACTTGTCAGGGCTCATGACGGGTCCATCATTCGGCGGAGCGGTCCGGCCTGCCTAGCATGGGCCGGGCCGATCCGGTCACGCGTTCGCTGCAAAGGCCCTGCGCGCATCCGGGCGCGACATGATTGCCCCCGGGGCTGCCGCAGCTCGATCCGGTTACCCGCGGCAGGCCCGTCCGTCGTGTTCGGTGAGATCGGCCAATTGGCGCAACAGTGTCGCCGTGGCCGTGGCGCCGTACCGATCGGCCAGCCGGTCGATCATTTCCACCGCCACGCCCCACAGGATGACGTCCTCGTCCAGCCCGTCGGCCCGGGCCCGCTCCAGCATGCGGCAATAATGGCGTCGGGCCTGATCGAGCCCACGCGGCATCACGGGGGCAACGGTCAGCATGAAGGCGTCCGTCGGCACGGGTGAAGGGGCCACCCCGCCATCACCATGCCCTGCAACGCTTTTGACATCGGATCCCGATCCTCCTAAATATGAAGCGTTATAACGTAACATTTTTGGTCGATCCGGGTCCAGCATGCGTGTTCCGACAGAGGGGGCTGACAGGGTGGCCGGCCAGGGTGGCCGGGGCCGCTGGGTGCCGAAGCCCGATTCCTCCGCCAACGACCCGATCCGGGGTGCGTTGAACTGGCGGCAGGCCAGGACGGCCCTGCGTCATCCGCGCTTCTACGAGGGCTTTCAGGAGGCGATGGCGGGACTGCCCTTCGACTATGGGCGGCTGGACCGGCTGAGCGAGGCGGATCAGCGCCGCTATGAGAATGGCCGCGAGATCGCACTCGAATGCCGCAATGCCGGCCTGGAGATCCGCTGGCCGCAACGGGAATCGGTGCCGCTGGCCCTGAAGCGTCTGGTGCTGGACCGGGCGCGACGCCGGGCTGACGGCGCCCGCCGGACCGACCCCTATGTCGTCTGCACTGTGATGTGATCGACTCCGCCCCTGGCGGGGAAGACGCGGGGAGCGCCCGTCTTTACGCGCTCTTTATGCGCACACCCAGACTCCCGTCTCGATCCTTTATGGCGGGGGCGCCCATGCTCGACCGGTCGCAAGAACCGAGCGCGGGGACGCATCATGTTCGACCTCGTTTTTCTGGCTGCCGTGCTGGTGGCCTTCGCCGCCTTCGCCGCCCTGACCCATGGCTGTGACCGGCTCTGAAGGGGCAATCCGATGACCATCGACCTGATCGCCGGGGGCGTCGTCGCCCTCGGCCTGCTGGCGTACCTGCTGTACGCGCTGCTGCATCCCGAGGAGTTCTGAGGCCATGACCGCCGAAGGCATCCTCCAGATCCTGGCCTATCTCAGCCTGCTGTTGCTGCTGACGCCCCCGCTGGGCGCCTATATGGCGCGGGTGATGGCGGGGGAGCGCACCCTGTTGACGCCACTGCTGGCCCCGCTGGAGCGCGGGCTCTACCGTCTGGCCGGTATCGACCCGGCCCGGGAACAGCACTGGACCGCCTATGCGTTGGCCCTGCTGGCTTTCAACCTCATGGGCCTGCTGCTGCTTTACGCCATCCTGCGGCTGCAGGCCTGGCTGCCGCTCAATCCGGCCGGTCTTGCTCCGGTGGCGCCGGACCTTGCCTTCAACACGGCGGTCAGCTTCACCACCAACACCAACTGGCAGGCCTATGGCGGGGAGACGACCTTGTCCTTCCTGTCGCAGATGCTGGGGCTGACGGTGCAGAACTTCGTCTCCGCCGCCACCGGCATCGCCGTGGCCGTGGCGCTGATCCGCGGTTTCGCCCGCCGGCCGCAGCCCGCCGGGGCCGGCCGGACCATCGGCAATTTCTGGGCCGATCTGGTGCGCGGCACACTCTACATCCTGCTGCCCTTCGCCCTGCTGGCGGCGATCGTCCTGGTCTGGCAGGGTGTGCCGCAGAATTTCGACGGCGCCGTCACCGCCACCACGTTGGAGGGCGGGCAACAGCTGATCGCCCAGGGACCGGTGGCCAGTCAGATCGCCATCAAACAGCTGGGCTCCAATGGTGGCGGCTTCTTCAACGCCAATGCCGCCCACCCCTATGAAAACCCGACGGCGCTGTCGAACCTGCTGCAAAGCCTCTACCTGCTGATGCTGGCCTCGGGGCTGGTACACAGTTTCGGCCGCATGGTGGGGGATGTGCGCCAGGGGCGGGCCATCTGGATGGCCATGGTCCTGTTGCTGGTGGCCGGCCTGGGGATCGCCTGCTGGGCCGAGGCCCAGGGCAATCCCGCCATCGCTGCGCTGGGCGTCGACATGTCCGGCAGCGATCTGGCCGCCGGCGGCAACATGGAGGGCAAGGAGGTCCGTTTCGGCCCGACCCTGTCGGCCCTGTGGGCAGTCGCCACCACGGCGGCCTCCAACGGGTCGGTCAATGCCATGCATGACAGTCTCACCCCGCTGGGCGGCCTGGTGCCGCTGGTCAACATGATGCTGGGAGAGGTGATCTTCGGCGGTGTGGGCGCCGGGCTGTACGGCATGCTGGTCTTCGTCATTCTGGCCGTGTTCATCGCCGGGCTGATGGTGGGGCGCACGCCGGAATATCTGGGCAAGAAGATCGAGGCCCGGGAGATCAAACTGGCGCTGATCGCCGTGCTGGTCTTTCCCCTGGGCGCCCTGGGCGGGGCTGCCCTGACCACCGTCCTCCCCTCTGCCCTGGCCAGTGTGCAGGACCCGGGACCGCACGGGCTGTCGGAAATTCTCTACGCCTACACCTCGGCCACGGCCAACAACGGCTCTGCCTTCGCCGGTTTCGGTGCCAACACCCTGTTCCACAACAGCCTGACCGGTCTGGCCATGCTGCTCGGCCGCTTCGCGATCATCGTCCCGACCCTGGCCATCGCCGGCTCGCTGGCCGGCAAGAAGGCGGCGCCGGCCGGTCCCGGCACCTTTCCCACCCATGGGGCGCTGTTCATCGTGCTGCTGATCGGCACCATCCTGATTGTCGGCGGCCTCACCTTCTTCCCGGCCCTGGCCCTCGGCCCCATCGCCGAGCATCTCAGCCTGCAGGCCGGGACCCTGTTCGGAGCCATGCCATGATGAATTCCAGGACTGCGACCTTGCTGGATGGCCGCATCGCCGCCCAGGCCGTGGGTGTGGCCTTCCGCAAACTGGACCCGCGCCTGCTGTTCCGCAACCCGGTGATGTTCGTCACCGCCGTGGTGGCGCTGCTGACCAGCCTGATCTTCGCCCGTGACCTGCTGCGGGGGGGCGAGGGGCTGCTGACGGGGCAGATCGCCGCTTGGCTCTGGTTCACCGTGCTGTTCGCCAATTTCGCCGAGGCGGTGGCGGAGGGACGTGGCAAGGCCCAGGCCGCCAGTCTGCGCCGGACCCGCACGGAAACCATGGCCAAACGGCTGGCCACCATTGATGCCTCCGTCTGGGACAGCGTGGCCGCCGCCAGCCTGCGGGCCGGCGATCTGGTGCTGGTGGAGGCCGGCGATACCATCCCCGGCGACGGTGAGGTGGTGGAGGGTATCGCCACGGTGAATGAGAGTGCCATCACCGGTGAATCCGCCCCGGTGATCCGGGAGAGCGGCGGCGACCGGTCCGCCGTCACCGGTAGCACCGTGGTGGTGTCCGACCGCATCGTCATGCGCATCACGGCCAATCCGGGGGAAAGTTTCCTCGACCGCATGATCGCACTGGTGGAAGGGGCCAAGCGCCAGAAGACGCCGAACGAGATCGCCCTGACCATCCTGCTGGTGGGGATGACCATCATCTTCCTACTGGTGACGGTCACCCTGCAGGGGTTCGCCAGCTATTCCGGCTTCCTGGTGCCGGTCGCCTTCCTGGTGGCGTTGCTGGTGACGCTGATCCCCACCACCATCGGCGGGCTGCTGTCGGCCATCGGCATCGCCGGCATGGACCGGCTGGTGACCTTCAATGTCATCGCCAAATCCGGTCGCGCGGTCGAGGCGGCAGGGGACGTGGATGTGCTGCTGCTGGACAAGACCGGCACCATCACCCTGGGCAACCGGCAGGCGTCGGACTTCCTGCCCGTCGCCGGGGTGCAGGAGCGCGAACTGGCTGAGGCGGCCCTGCTGGCCTCGCTGGCTGATGACACGGCAGAGGGCAAGTCCATCGTGGCCCTGGCACGGCGGGCCTTCGGCTTTGCGGCGGCGGACCCGGAGGCGACGGCAATCTTCATCCCCTTCACGGCTCAGACCCGCATGAGCGGCGTCGACATCGGCGGCCGGCGCATCCGCAAGGGGGCTGTGGACCGGATGCGTGCCTGGGTCGAGGAGCAGGCTGCCATCGGCTCGGCGCTGGCGCGCGAACTGACCACCCAGGTGGAGCGGGTGGCCAAGGCCGGCGGCACTCCGCTGGTGGTGGCCGACGGCGCCCGCATCCTGGGCGTGGTCGCGCTCAAGGACATCGTCAAGCCGGGCATCCGCGAGCGCTTCGCCACCCTGCGCGCCATGGGCATCCGCACCGTGATGATCACCGGTGACAATCCGCTGACGGCGGCGGCCATCGCCGCCGAGGCCGGGGTGGACGACGTGCTGGCCGAGGCCACGCCGGAACGGAAGCTGGAGCTGATCCGCCAGTACCAGGCCGAGGGCCGGCTGGTTGCCATGTGCGGCGACGGTTCCAACGATGCCCCGGCCCTGGCCCAGGCCGATGTGGGCGTGGCCATGAACACCGGGACGCAGGCCGCGCGCGAGGCCGGCAACATGGTGGATCTGGACAGCGATCCGACAAAGCTGATCGAGATCGTCATGATCGGCAAACAACTGCTGATGAGCCGCGGGGCGCTGACCACCTTCTCCATCGCCAACGATGTGGCCAAGTATTTCGCCATCATCCCAGCCTTGTTCATCGCCGCCTATCCGCCGCTCCGGGCGCTGAACATCATGGGGCTGGAAAGCCCGGCCAGCGCCGTCCTGTCGGCCATCATCTTCAACGCCCTGATCATCATTCTGCTGATCCCTTTGGCCCTGCGCGGTGTCGCCTACCGCCCGGCCCCGGCCGCCAGCCTGCTGCGGCGCAATCTGCTGATCTACGGGCTGGGCGGTCTGGTCGTGCCCTTCCTCGGCATCAAGGGGATCGACCTTGCCATCAACGCCCTCGGCCTCGTGTAAGGAGGACTCGTCCATGCGCGCCCATCTGCGTCCCGCCTTGACCCTGCTTCTGGCCCTGATGCTGCTGACGGGGCTGGCCTATCCCCTGGCCGTGACCGCCGTGGCCCGGCTTGCCTTTGCCGACCAGGCCGCGGGCAGCCTGATCCGCCGTGCCGACGGCACCGTGCTGGGGTCGGCCCTGATCGGGCAGGGCTTCAGCCGCCCGGACTATTTCTGGTCGCGGCCTTCGGCGGCCGGGGCGGGATATGATGCCTCGAACTCCGGCGGCAGCAACCTGGGACCGTCCAACGCCGCTCTGATCGCCGCGGTGCAGGCGCGGGTGATGGCGCTGAAGGCGGCGAATCCCGGTGCGGTCGGGCCGGTCCCGGTGGATCTGGTCACGGCGTCCGCCAGCGGGCTTGATCCGCACATCACCCCCGCCGCCGCCCTGTGGCAGGTGCCGCGTGTCGCAGCGGCCCGCGGACTTGATCCGGCCGAGCTGCGGCGGCTGATCGGCGCGGCCACCGAGGGACGGGTCTTCGGCCTTCTGGGCGAGCCCGCCGTCAACGTGCTAAAGCTCAATCTGCTGCTGGACCAGCGGGCGCCGCGCGCGCCCTGAGACGGGTTCAGACCGGCGGCGCCCCCCCGCCTTTGCCGAGACGCCGATGGTGAAATCCGAGGATACAGACCGCCCGTCGCCCGATGCCCTGCTGGAGGCGGCCAACCGCGAGCGGCGGGGCACGCTGAAGATCTTCCTCGGGGCCGCTCCCGGAGTGGGCAAGACCTATGCCATGCTGGAGGCGGCCCATGCCGCCCGCCGCGACGGGGTCGATGTGGTGGTCGGGCTGGTGGAGACCCATGGCCGGGCCGAGACTGCACGTCTGCTTCAGGGCCTGGACACCGTGCCGCGCGCCGCCGTCGAGTATCGGGGCCGCGTGTTCCAGGAGATGGACCTGGACGCCATCCTGGCCCGGCGGCCGGCGCTGGTGCTGGTGGACGAGCTGGCCCACAGCAACATTCCCGGCAGCCGCCACGTCAAGCGCTGGCAGGATGTGGAGGAGCTGCTGGCGGCCGGCATCCAGGTCTGGTCCACCCTCAACGTCCAGCATCTGGAAAGCCTGAATGATGTGGTCCAGCGCATCGCCGGCGTGGCGGTGCGCGAGACTGTGCCCGATGCTGTGCTGAAGGGCGCGGATGAGATCGAGCTGATCGACCTGCCGCCGGAGGAGCTGCGCAAGCGCCTGGCCGAAGGCAAGGTCTATGTGCCGGATCAGGCGCAACGGGCGGTGGACCGTTTCTTCTCCACCGGCACGCTCACGGCCTTGCGTGAAATGGCTCTGCGTCAGGCGGCCGAGCGCGTCGATGCGCAGATGCTGTCCTATATGCGGCGCCACGGGATCGCCGGCCCCTGGCCGACCCGCGACCGCATCCTGGTCGCGGTCGGTGCCGACCCCGCGGCCCCGCGGCTGGTGCGGGCGGCGGCGCGTATGGCCGAACGCCGGCAGCTCCCCTGGACCGTCGCCTATGTGGAGACACACCGCCATCCCGGCCTGCCCGAAGCGGCCAAGGCCGAGGTGACCGGGGCCTTCCGGCTGGCGCAGCAGCTGGGGGCGGAGACGGTGGTGCTGCCCGGTGAGGACATCACGGCCGAGCTGCTGGGCTGGGCGCGGGCCAACAATGTCAGCCAGATCGTGCTCGGCCGCGGCCGCCGGCGCCGGTTCGGGCGGATGCTGGCCGATGATGTGCTGCGCCGGGCCGGCGCCTATGACGTGCTGCTGGTCGGCACGGCGACCGATCGTGCGGCACCGGCCGTGGTGACCACCCCACCGACGGCCCCGCCGCCCGACCGGGCGGACATGGCCGGCTGGCAGCCCTATGGCTGGGCGGCGCTGGCGCTGGTGGCGGCCACGTTGCTGTCCTGGGCCGTGTTCAGCCTGCTGCCCATCGCCAATGTCAGTCTGGTCTATCTGCTGGCTGTGCTGGTGACTGCCACGCGCTTCGGACTGGTGCCGTCCGTCGTCACCGCCGTGGCGGCCTTCTTCAGTTTCAATTTCTTCTTCACCGAGCCCCGCTTTTCGCTGCGCGTCAACACTTCCGATGACCTGCTGACCATCGGCTTCTTCCTGGTGGCCGCCATCCTGACAGGGCAGCTGGCCTCGCGCCTGCGGGCGCAGATCGAGGCGACGCGGACAAGCCAGCGGCGGACGGCCAACCTCTATGATTTCTCCCGCCGGGTGGCGTCGGCGGCGGGCGAGGACGATGTGCTCTGGGCCGTGGTCCACCATGTGGCCGCCACGCTGCAAGGACGGGCGCTGGTGCTGCTGCCGGTGGACGGTCCGTTGCGCATCCGGGCCGGGTATCCGCCCGAGGACAGGCTCGACGACCGGGCCGAGGCCGCCGCCCAATGGGCCTGGCTCAACGGCCAGCGGGCCGGTCGCGGTTCCGACACCCTGCCGGCGGCCGATTGGCTGTTCCTGCCGCTGAAGACCCTGCGCGGCACCGTCGGCGTGCTGGGGGTGGCCGTGGACCGGCCGGGAGGACGTCTGTCCGCCGATCAGGAGCGGCTGCTGGACACGCTGGCCGATCAGGCCGCGCTGGCCCTGGAGCGGACCCAGCTGGTGCGCGAGATCGAGGCGGCCGAGGTGGCGCGGGAGAAGGAGCAGTTGCGCACCGCCCTGCTGTCGTCGCTGTCCCATGATCTGCGCACGCCGCTGGTGTCGATCCTGGGCGCCTCCACCAGCCTGCTGACTCTGGAGGCGGAGCTTGACGACGAGTCCCGGCGCGAGCTGGCCCGCACCATCCAGGAGGAGGCGGAGCGGTTGAACCGCTTCGTGCAGAACCTGCTGGACATGACCCGGTTGGGCAGCGGCGGGCTGAAGCCCAAGACCGACTGGGCCGACTTCTCCGACATCGTGGCGCAGGCACTGGCCCGGGCCAGGCCGCTGCTGCGGGGCCGTCCCGTCAGGGTGGATCTGGCCCCCGACCTGCCGCTGCTGCAACTGGATCCGGTGCTGATGGAACAGGTGCTGTTCAACCTGCTGGACAATGCCGCCAAATACAGCCCGGCAACCGGCAGCATCACCATCTGGGCCCGGCGCCGGGGCGATCAGGTGGTGGCGGAGGTCTGCGACCAGGGACCCGGCATCCCGCCGGGGGACCGCGACAGGGTCTTCGACATGTTCTACCGTGTGGCCGGTGGCGATCAGCAGACGGCGGGGACGGGCCTGGGTCTCGCCATCGCCAAGGGCATCGTCGAGGCCCATGGCGGCAGCATCGGCGTGCTGGATGGCATGCATGGGGTCGGCGCCTGTCTGGTGCTGCGCCTGCCGGTGCCGGCCGATCTCCCGCCGGCCCCGCCGGACGGTGCGGCCCCGGATGGTCCGGCCCCGGATGGTCCGGCCCGGGATGCGCCGGTCCTGGATGCGCCGGCAGGGAAGGTCTGAGCATGGCCCGTATCCTGGTGGTCGATGACGAGGCGCAGATCCGACGTTTCCTGCGCATCAGCCTGGGCGCCAACGGCCATGCCGTGGCCGAGGCGGAAACCGGGGCGGAGGCCGTGGCCCTGGTCCGGGCCGATCCGCCCGATCTGGTCATCCTCGATCTGGGCCTGCCCGACATGGACGGGCAGGAGGTGGTCAGCGCCATCCGTGAGGACAGCGCCGTGCCCATCCTGGTGCTGTCGGTGCGGGCGGGGGAGGGCGACAAAGTGGAGGCGCTGGACCGTGGGGCGGAGGATTATGTCGCCAAGCCCTTCGGCATCGCCGAGTTGATGGCTCGGGTGCGGGTGGCGCTGCGCCGGTCACCGCAGGCCCCGAAGCCGGCCGTGGTCACGGCCGGCGGCGTCGAGATCGACTTGGACCGCCGGATCGTGCAGCGCGACGGGGCCGAGGTCCGCCTGTCGCGGCGGGAACAGGATCTGCTGTTCGTTCTGGCCCGCAGTGCCGATCATGTTCTGACCCACCAGCAGATCCTGCGTGCGGTCTGGGGGCCGGCCCATGTGGAGGACACGGCCTACCTCCGGGTCTATGTCAACCAGTTGCGCCAGAAGCTGGAGGCCGATGCCACCCAGCCGCAGCTGATCGTGACGGAACCCGGTGTCGGTTACCGGCTGCGGACCGATCAGGGATAAACGGCGGCACGGATTTGGAACCAAGATTTCAGATATCATATATTTGTATGATTGCTTTGTATCAAATAATAATACTCGGTGCGTTTCACAAAAAATCGTAAAGAAGACTTCAGCCAGTCTTCACGAAAGCGTCATGTCCGTCGAGTACACCCGCGTCGTCGTCGAACATCTGCTGATCTGGTGTGGCGCAGATGGCGTGGGCACTCCTCTCCCGCGCCTGCCGCAGTTCCATTCCTTGGCCAGACCGCAGTCGTCAATCTTGTCTGCAACTCACCGGTCCGCGCGGGGGGATGGGGATACTCGTGCGCGCCCCGATGGATGATGGCATGAAACGCTTTCTGCTTGGCGCGTCCAGCGCCGTTCTGGCCGTGACGGCGGGGCTTCCCGTCGCGGCCGAGACCAAGTCCGATACCGACAAGGGCGTGCTCGAAGAGATTGTCGTTACGGCCCAGCGCCGGCAACAGTCCAGCCAGGATGTCGGTCTCTCGCTCAGCGTCATCGGCGGGGAAGCGCTGAACGAGAAGGCTGTCCGGGTCGTCAACGACATCGAGAATGTCGTGCCGAACATGGAGGTGGACAGCCAGTTCGGCAGCGGCCAGCCGCAGTTCCGCATCCGCGGCATCGGCGCCCGCGAATATTCCAGCAACAACGCTTCCACTGTCGGTGTGTATGTCGACGAGGTGGCGCACCCCTACACCATCACCACCCAGGGCGCGATGTTCGACATCGCCCGGATCGAGGTGCTGCGCGGGCCGCAGGGCACGCTCTATGGTCGCAACACCACGGGCGGTGCGGTCAACATCATCACCAACGCCCCGACGGCGGAGACCCATGCCGGCATGACGGCCGAATATGGCTCCTATGACCGCTACAAGCTGGAAGGCTTCGTCTCTGGCCAGATCGCGCCGGGTCTTCTCGGCCGTCTGGCTGCCGTGACCGAGCAGGGCGGCGCTTGGCAGTACAACCGCGACACCGGCGAGAAGCTGGGCGACACCGATAAGAGCGCGGTGCGCGGCCGTCTGACCTGGGATGCGCTCGATGATGTGACCGTCGACGTGTCCGCCACCTATCAGGTCGACAAGTCGGACGGGCTGGGCTTCCGCCTGCGCGGTCCCTACACCTCGGCCGATGGCAAAGTCACCTATCCGGCCGACACGGCCCGCCGTATCACCGGCTGGCAGATCTCGTCGGAGCTGGCCGCCGTTGCCGGCCGTGACCTGGATGCCAAGCCGGGCCGCGACAATGACGGGTTGAACCTTGCCGCCCATGTCCAGGCCGATCTGGGCTGGGCCGATCTGACCTCGATCACGGCCTATCAGAATTTCAGCCGCTCCGAATACAATGACTGGGACGGCACCCGCCTGCAGGAATCTGACGTCTATTTCTACAATGATCTGGACGTGTTCTCGCAGGAGCTGCGGCTGTCCTCCCATGACAATGGCCCGCTGGACTGGATGATCGGCACCCATTATGCCGATGAAAGCATCGATGGTGGCTTCTACACCCAGTTCCGTGGCATCCAGCCGCTGCTGAACACGCCGTATGACCAGGACGTCCAGGCGGTCGGCATCTTCACCCACAACAGCTATGCCGTGACCGACCGGCTGAACCTGATCGCCGGCCTGCGTTACGAATATGAGGAGCGCAGCCTGACCACCTCGGGCACCCGCCGCCTCAACGTCGCTGCGGGGCCGGAGCAGACCTATGACACCGACCTGTCGGAGTTCAGCGGCCGCGCCGGCGTCGAGTACAAGGTCACCGACGGGGCCATGCTCTATGCCAACGTGTCCCGTGGCGTGAAGTCGGGCGGTTTCACGACCTACAACGGCACCTCGGCCACGCCGTTCAAGCCGGAAATCGTCATCGCCTACGAGGCTGGTGTAAAGTCGGAGATGTTCGACCGTCAGCTTCAGATCAACGGCGCCCTGTTCTACTACGATTACAAGGACCAGCAGGTCCAGGGTCTGGAGTATGACCGCGACAGCGGGCGGCTGGGCAAGATCACCAACGTGCCCAAGTCGGAGATCTATGGCGGCGAGGTCGAGTTGCTGTGGGTCCCCATCGAGGGCCTGACCATCGCCCAGAACTTCGGCTACAAGAAGGGTAAGTACACCGAGTACTTCGCCATCGACGGTACGGCCACGGACAAGGCCAACCCGCCGAACGGTCCCTGGACCACCATCATCTCCAACGACCGTTCCGGCGAACCCCTGCAGTTCCCGAAATTTAATTACGGAGGGTCCGTCTCCTACGACTGGACCCTGGTGGGTTTCGACTGGCGTGCGGAAACCAATTACAACAAGCGGGATGCCATCTACAGTGCGGCCTCCAGTTCCGTCCTGCCGGGATACTGGCTGTTGAACGCCTCGTTCAGCATGAGCCCGACCGACTCCAACTGGCGCTTCGCCGTCTGGGGCCGCAACCTGTCCAACACCTACTATGAAGAGACCCGCAACGGCTTCAACGGCTCGGCCCGCCCCACCGCCTCGCCGAGCCAGGGGCGTACCCTGGGCGTGCGTCTGACCGTGGAGATGTAACGCCGCGGTCGGTACGGGGGGACCGGCCGGCGCCGGTCCCCCTCTCTTCATCCTGCGTTTCCCGGAGACCGTCCATGTTTCCCCCCTCCTCCCTGTTGCCGGTGAACCGGCGTGTGCTGCTCGGTGGTCTGGTCGCGGCACCGCTGGTGCTGCGCTTTGGCCGGGCGCCGGCCGCTGGTGCCTATCTGTTTCCGCTGGGCGTGGCCAGCGGCGACCCGGCGCCCGACGGTTTCGTCCTCTGGACCCGGCTGGCGGCCGATCCGCTGGCGCCGGACGGCCTCGGCGGATTGTCGGCACCGATCCCGGTGCGCTGGGAGGTGGCCGCCGATGAGGGCTTCAGCCATATCGTCGCCGCGGGGGAGGTGGTCGCCGAACAGGCGGACGCCCACAGCCTGCATGTGGAAGTGGCCGGGCTGAAGCCCGGCCGTCCCTACTGGTACCGCTTCACCGCTGCCGGCCAGCGCAGTCCGGCGGGGCACGCACGCACGGCGCCCGCCCCCGACGCGCCCGTCGATCTGCTGCGGCTGGGCGTGGCCTCCTGCTCGCACTGGGAATACGGCTATTTCAGCGCCTACGGGCACATGGCCGATGAGGCCCCCGATCTGACGCTGTTCCTGGGCGACTACATCTATGAATACACGGTCGGCGGCGCCCGCAAGGCCAACACCGTCCGTTCCTATGATCTGGAGGAAGCGACGACGCTGGCCGGGTACCGCAACCGCTATGCCCTGCACCGGACCGACGCCAACCTGCAGCGCCTGCACGCCGTTTCCCCCTGCCTTGCGGTCTGGGACGACCATGAGGTGCTGAACAATTACTCAGGAATCTGGACTCAGGAGCCGGGGGCGGGCGGCAGCGATTTCCTGAAGCGGCGGGCCGCCGGCTACAAGGCCTTCTACGAGGCCATGCCGATCCGCCGGACGCGGCTGGATTCGCGGTTGCAGATGCCGATCCATCGCCGCATCCGCTATGGTCGCCTGGCCGAATTCTTCATGCTGGATGGCCGCCAGTACCGCTCCCGCCAGCCCTGCGTCGATGTGGCGGGGGGCGCGCAGGGGCAGATCATGACCGACAGCGCCTGTCCCGACCGGCTGGACCCGTCGCGGACCTTCCTGGGCTTCGAGCAGGAGCGCTGGCTCTATGACGGTCTGGCCCGCAGCAATGCCCGCTGGACCATCCTGGGCCAGGACTTGGTCATGGCCGGTCTCCGTTTCGAGAAGGCCGGCGAGGAAACCCGCTACTGGACCGACACCTGGGACGGGTTCCCGGCGGCGCGCGATCGTCTGACTCAGGCGCTGGTGACACTGAAGCCGCGCAACCCCGTGGTGCTGAGCGGGGACTACCATTCCTTCTGGACCAACGATGTCAAGCTGGACAGCCGGGATTCCGCGTCCCGGACCGTGGCGACCGAGTTTGTCGGCACCTCCATCACCTCCGGCGGACCGCCCCATGACGCGCTGATGTCGTACATGCCGAGCAATCCCCACATCAAATTCTTCGAAGGGCGTCTGCGCGGCTATATCTCCATCGATGTCACCCCGACCCGCATGCTGACCCGCTACCGGACCGTCAGCAATGTGCGCGACCCCAAGGCCACGGTGGCCACCCTCAACAGCTGGGTGGTCGAGGATGGTCGCCCCGGCGCCCAACCGGCCTGATGCCCAGAGGATCGGATCTCCGCATGACCCGCCGTTCGACCGCCGGCCTGCTGGCTGCCACCATCCTCGCCGTCGCCATGACCGGAGCCGCGGTGGTACCGGGCGCCATGGCGGCGGACCCGGCGGACGTGCCGGTCCTGTGGACGGGCTTCCGCGACCATCCGCACGGCTATCTGTCGGCGGAGACGGCGCCGAACGCCGCTCATTTCCTGCCGCCGCCGCCGGACAAGGGTTCGCTGCGGGAGCAGGACGACATCGCCCTCTACCGGGCCACCCGCGCCCTGAAGGACAGCCCACGCTGGCAGATGGCGGCCGGTGACAATGAGATCGAGACGCCGCGTGCGCCCCGCATCTTTGACGAGGCGCTGGGCATCCGTTTCGAGCCCGCGCACATGCCGACGCTGGCCCTGCTGCTGGGCCGGATGCTGGGCGATCTGGAAACCGTCCAGGGGCCGGCCAAGCGCGGCTTCAACCGGCCGCGCCCGTTCGTGTCCGAGCCGGCGGCGACCTGCATCGTGCCGGAGAAATGGCTGGCGGCCAGCGGCTCCTATCCCTCCGGCCATGCCGCCACGGGCTGGGCCTGGGCCCTGGTGCTGGCGGAAATGGCACCCGACCGCGCCGATGCCGTGCTGGCCCGCGGTCTGGCTTACGGCGAAAGCCGTGTCGTCTGCGGTGTCCATTACGCCAGCGATGTGGAGGCCGGCCGCCTTGTCGGCGCGGCGCTGGTGGCCCGGCTGCAGGCCGACCCCGCCTTCCAGCACGATTTCGCCATCGCCCGCCAGGAGCTTGCGGCCCAGCGGGCGGGACGCACCGCTCCGCCGTCCGCGCCCTGATACAGTCGTCCGGCATCGCCGCCGCCCGCGTGCATTGCCTCTCGGCGTGCCGCCCGCGGCGCCGTTTGGCCCTTGAGTTGGGGGTGGCGCTCCCCTAAGGTCGGGCCATGCGTCTGCTCACCGCCATTCTGCTGCTTCTGGCCCTGTTGTTCGCTGCGCCCGGCCCGATCCATGCCGCCGACGCACCACACAGCCATGGCCAGTCCGCCGATGACGGCGCGGTGACGGATGGCGGATCGACCAAGAGCTATGTCGATTGCCATCATGGCTGCGGTCATGTCCATGTTGCCGACCGCCTGGGGCGTCCCGGCGTCCTGATCGAATGGACCGCGTTGCGGCTGCTGCCCGAAGACGCCCTGCTGCCGCAGGGGGCAGAGCCCGGTCTCCCCTACGAACCTCCGCGTCTCTGACGAACCGACCGCATCCGGGTGCCGGCATCCGCCGCGCCCGCTGTTCGTCTGTTCGTACGCGGAGAAATCATGCGTCTGCCTTTCGCAGCCGCCCTGGCGATGGGAATCGCCTGGGCGCCGGCGGCTGTTGCCCAGGATGGGCCGCCCGCCAGCCAGTTCCCCCAGCCGGCCCCGTTGCCCGCGCCTTTATCCGCGCCGCTGCCGGCGCCGCCATCCCTGACTCTGGACGAGGCCATTGCCCGCGCCCTGGCGGCGGAACCGCGCATCGGTGCGGCCCGGGCCCGTCTGGATGCCGCTTCGGCCACGATGGATCAGGCCGATGTCCTGCCCAACCCCGAACTCGGGGTCGAGCTTGAGAATTTCCAGGGGTCCGGCCCCTACCGTGGATACCGCAGCGTCGAGGCCACCTATGGGCTGACGCAGACGGTCGAGCTTGGCGGCAAGCGCGGGGCCCGCGTCGCGGCCGCCCGCGCCGACCGTCTCGCCGCCGGCCAGGAACTCACCGCCGCGCAGCTGGATCTGGTGCGCGATGTGCGCACGGCCTTCGCCGCGGCCGCGGCGGCCGACCGGGCCGTGGTCCTGGCCGGGGAGCGCGTCCGTCTGGCCGGCGAGGTGGAACGTTCCATCGAGGCCCGTGTCGCGGCCGGGCGGGAGACGGTGGTGCAGGCGGACCGGGCGGGAATCGCCCGGCGCCAGGCCGAGTTGGCCTTCGATCAGGCCCGTCAGCGCGCTGCCGCCGCCCGCCGGACCCTGGCGGGGCTGATCGGCGCCACGCCGCTGCCCGGCGCGCTGTCCGGCCCGCTCGATGACGCCTGGTTCCTGCGTCTGGACCTGCCGGCACCGGCGGCGGACGGTCCCGTGCCGGCGGAAACGGCCGACCTGCAACGGCGGCAGGTGGAGGTGGTCCGCGGCCGGGCCGCGGTGGAGGTCGAGCGCAGCCGCGCTGTTCCCGATCTCACCCTGTCCGCCGGCGTCCGCCGGTTCCGCGAGTCCGGCGACAATGCCTTTCTCGTCGGGGTCAGCATCCCCATCCCCGTCTTCGACAGCAACCGGGGGGCGATTGCCCGGGCGCGGGCCGAGGCGGCCGCGGCCGAGGCGGATCTTGCCGCCGCGCGGCTCGATCTCGACCGGCGCATGCTGGCGGCACGGAGCAGCCTGGAGGCGGCGCGGGATACGGCCGCCACCCTGAAGGAGCGGATCATCCCGGCGGCCGAGCAGGCCTTCGCCTTTTCCCGGGAGGGATATCGGCAGGGCAAGTTCTCCTACCTGGAGGTCCTCGATGCCCAGCGCACCCTCGCCGAGGCGCAGGCTGATCTGATCGATGCCCTGCAGGGCTTCCACACGGCGCGGGCCGAGCTTGAGCGGCTGACGGCGACGACCGGCCCGGACGGGCAGAGGTGATCCCATGAAGATGAAGACGACGACGATGATCGGTGTGTCCGCTCTGGCCCTGCTGGCGGCGGGATTGGGCTATTGGGCGCATGACCTGGCCCATGACCATGGGGCCGGCCCGCGCGCCGGTGCCGCCCATGCCGAGGGGGAGGACCATGAGCATGGGGCCGGCGAGGCGGACGACCACGGGACCGAGGAGGGGGCCGAGGCTGGTGCTGATGACGGGCACGGGCATGGGCATGAAGACGGAGACGGCGCCATCCATCTGAGCGCCGCCCAGATCGCCCGGGCCGGTATCCAGATCGTGGCGGCCGGTTCCGGCGATGTGTCCCGGGAAATCCAGGTTACCGGGACCATCGTGCCCGATGCCGATGGGATGGCCGATGTCGCCACCCGCGTGGCGGGGGTGGTGGCCTCGGTCGACAGGCAACTGGGGGACAGGGTGGCCGCCGGCGATGTGCTGGCCGTGCTGGACAGCCGCGACCTTGCCGAGGCCAAGGCCGACTATCTGGCCGCCCGCCGCGAGGAGGCGCTGGCCAGCACGACGCTGAAGCGGGAAGAGGATCTCTGGCGTCGGAAGATCTCCGCCGAGCAGGACTATCTCGACGCCCGCACGGCGGCGGAAACCGGCCGTATCCGCCTGGATGCGGCGCGGCAACGCCTCGCCAGCCTGGGCCTGTCGGCAACCGCCATCGAAGCCCTGCCCGGAGAGGGGCGGCAGAGTCTGGGCCGTCTGGAGATCCGGTCGCCGATTGCCGGACGGATCATCGCCCGCACCGCGGTGCGGGGGGAACTGGTCGCTGCCGACAGGACGGTCTTCACCATCGCCGACCTGTCCGTGGTCTGGGTGGACCTGCCGGTCTATGCCCAGGATCTGCCGCTGGTCCGCGAAGGACAGGCCGTCACTGTGCAGGGCACGGACGGGCGCAGCGCGCAGGGCCGGGTGATCTTCGCCGGCCCCACCCTGGACCCGCAGACGGGGGCCGCCCGCGTGGTCGCCCGCCTGGAGAATGCCGACGGCACCTGGCGGCCGGGTGACTTCGCCGCCGGAACCATTGCCACCGGCGATGCCGTTGCGGCGCTGGCGGTGCCCGCCACCGCATTGCAGACCATGAACGGTCAGACGGTGGTGTTCGCGCGCACCGACGGGGGTTTCGTCCCCCGCGCGGTTGCTGTCGGCCGCCGCAACGCCAGCATGGTGGAGGTCCTCTCGGGTCTGGTGCCGGGCGAGCCGGTCGCCAGCGGCAACAGCTTCCTGCTCAAGGCCGAGGCGTCCAAGGGCGCGGCCGAGCACTCCCACACCCATTGAGGCGGCGGACATGATCGAACGCATCCTCGCCTTTTCCGTCCAGCGGCGCTTCCTTGTCGTGCTGCTGGCCGCACTGGCCGCATCCTTCGGCGTCCAGTCGCTGCTGCGGCTGCCGATCGACGCCGTGCCGGACATCACCAACAACCAGATCCAGATCACCACGCGCGCCCCGGCGCTGTCCCCCTTCGAGGTCGAGAAGCAGGTCACCTTCCCGGTGGAAACGGCCCTGGCCGGCATCGCCGGCCTGGACGCGACCCGTTCGATCTCGGTCAATGGCCTCTCCCAGGTGACGGCCATCTTCGATGAGAAGACCGACATCTACTTCGCGCGCCAGCAGGTGGGGGAGCGGCTGGCCCAGGCCGGCGCGGCACTGCCGCCCGGCCTGGCGCCGTCCATGGGGCCGATCTCGACCGGCCTGGGCGAGGTCTATATGTGGACCGTGGAATTCGCCCCCTTCGTGGCGGCAAAGGCCGAGGCTGGGCAGCCCGGCTGGCAGCCCGATGGTGCCTATCTGACGCCGGAGGGCGAGCTGCTGGCCACACCGGTGGAGCAGGCCACCTATCTGCGCACGGTCCAGGACTGGATCGTCGCCCCGCAGATGAAGGGCGTGGACGGTGTCGCCGGGGTCGACAGCATCGGCGGCTATGAGCGGCAATACCATGTGCTGCCCGATCCCGCCCGGCTGATCGCGGCCGGCCTGACCTTTGCCGATCTGACGGTGGCCCTGGACCGGGCCAATCAGAGCCTGGGGGCCGGGCAACTGGAACGCAATGGCGAGCTGTTCATCGTCCGCGCCGACGGCCGCCTGTCGACCCCGGCGGAAATCGGGGCGGTGGTGGTCGCCACCCGTGGCGGTGTGCCCGTGCGTCTGGCCGACGTCGCCGCCGTGCAGCCGGGCCAGCAGGTCCGGACCGGCAGCGCCAGCGAGAACGGGCGCGAGGTGGTGGTCGGCACGGCGCTGATGCTGATCGGCGAGAACAGCCGGACCGTGGCGGCCGCCGTGGATGCCCGGTTGGATACGGTCCGGGCCGCGCTGCCGCCGGACATCGTCGTCAAGACCGTGCTGGACCGCACCGATCTGGTCAACGCCACCATCCGGACGGTGGCGAAGAACCTGACCGAGGGCGCCCTGCTGGTCATCGCCGTCCTGTTCCTGCTGCTGGGCAACGGGCGTGCGGCGCTGATCACGGCGCTGGTCATTCCCGTGACCATGCTGCTGACGGCCACGGGCATGCTGGGGGCGCGTGTCAGCGCCAACCTGATGAGCCTGGGTGCGCTCGATTTCGGCCTGATCGTCGATGGGGCCGTCATCATCGCCGAGAACTGCCTGCGCCGCCTGGGCGAGCGTCAGCACCATCTGGGCCGCATCCTCACCCTGCGCGAACGCCTGCACGAGGTCACCGTCGCCGCCAAGGAGATGATCCAGCCCTCGGTCTATGGGCAGGCCATCATCATCACCGTCTATCTGCCGCTGCTGACCTTCACCGGTGTGGAGGGCAGGATGTTCGAGCCCATGGCGCTGACGGTCATCATCGCGCTCGCCTGCGCCTTCGTCCTGTCGCTGACCCTGGTGCCGGCCCTGATCGCCATGCTGGTGACGGGCCGGGTTGACGAGACGGAGAATGTCATCATCCGGCAGGCCGGCCGTGCCTACCGGCCGCTGCTGGAGCGTGCGCTGCGGGCGCCGCTGCGGGCGACGGCCGCGGCCGCCCTGCTGTTCGGCGGCAGCCTGCTGCTGTTCACCCAATTGGGGCAGGAGTTCATCCCCCAGCTGGACGAGGGCGATATCGCCCTCAATTCCTTCCGCATTCCCTCGACCGGACTGGCGCAGGCCACGGCACAGCAGATGGAGATCGAGACGGCCATCACCGCCTTCCCGGAGGTGGCCTATGCCTTCTCCAAGACCGGCACCGCCGATGTGGCCACCGACGTCATGCCACCGGGCATCAGCCACATGTTCGTGATGCTGAAGCCGCGGGAGCAATGGCCCGATCCCGGCCTGTCCAAGGCGGCGCTGATCCGCCGGCTGGAAGCGGCGGTGGCCCAATTGCCGGGCCAGGTCTACGAGGTCAGCCAGCCCATCCAGCTGCGCTTCAACGAGCTGTTGGCCGGCGTGCGCGGCGACGTGGCCATCAAGGTCTTCGGCGATGATTTCGACACGCTGCTTGCCACGGCCAACCGGATCGCGCAGACGGTCAAGGCCGTGCCCGGCGCCGCCGATGTCCGGGTGGAGCAGGTTGCCGGGGCCGCCTTCATGACGGTCGAGGTGGACCGGACCAGGGCCGCGCGCTTCGGGCTCAGCGTCGCCGATGTGCAGGCGGTGCTGGCCCTGGCCGTCGGCGGCCGCGAGGCCGGGCTGGTCTATCAGGGCGACCGGCGCTTCGACATCGTGGTCCGGCTGTCGGAAGCGCTGCGCACCGATCCGGCCGCTCTGGAAAGCCTTCCCATCCCACTGCCTATCCCACTGGCCGCCGAGGCGGCCGCATCCCGGGGGCCGGGTGCCGTGCGCACTGTGCCGCTGGGCGAGGTGGCCCGTTTCCGCATCGCCGAAGGGCCGAACCAGATCAGCCGGGAGGATGGCAAGCGCCGGGTCGTCGTCCAGGCCAATGTCCGCGGCAGGGACATCGGTGGTTTCGTGGCCGAGGCGCAGGAACGCCTCGCCGCCACGGTGACCGTACCGCCCGGCTATTGGATCGACTGGGGCGGGCAGTTCGAGAACCTCCTGGCGGCGCGGGCGCGGCTGATACTGGTGGTGCCGGCCTGTTTCGCCCTGATCTTCCTGCTGCTCTACGGCGCGCTGGGGTCGGCGCGGGACGCCGTGCTGGTGTTCAGCGGCGTGCCGCTGGCCCTGACGGGCGGCATCCTGGCGCTGTGGCTGCGCGGCATGCCGTTCTCCATCTCCGCCGCCGTGGGCATGATCGCCCTGTCGGGCATCGCCGTACTGAACGGGCTGGTGCTGCTGTCCTCGATCCGCCAGCTGCGCGTCCGCGGCCTGGACGTGGAGGCGGCGGTGCGGCAAGGGGCGCAGACACGGCTGCGGCCGGTGCTGATGACGGCCCTGGTGGCCAGTCTGGGCTTCGTGCCGATGGCGCTGTCCACCAGCGTCGGGGCCGAGGTTCAGCGCCCCATCGCCACCGTGGTCATCGGCGGTCTCATCAGCGCCACCCTGCTGACGCTGCTGGTCCTGCCCGCCCTCTACCGCCGCTTCGCGGCACCGCTGGTCGGCGACGAGGAGGAGGCCGCACCGGGCATCGGGCCGCACCGGGCGGGCTGATACGGATCATCCAGGCGAGTCGTGTCTGCGGCCCGCTGCTGTCGATGCCTCTTTCCTGCCCGCTCCTACCGTGGAGTGGATGGAAAGCACAAGGGCGCCCGGCCGGCTTCTTTTCCGGCCGGGCGTACCGGTTTAGGCTTGCCTGCATACCGTCATCGCCAGGGGAGGGGACCCATGCCGTCCACCGTGCCGCCCGTCATCAGCTTCCAGGACCAGCATCTGCCGGCCGAGCCGTACCGGCCCGACGCAGCCAGGATCATCGATGGTGATCCGGTGCAGCGGGCGGCCAACCTGTTCGCCAGCCCGGACGGGCGCTTCAATTGCGGTGTCTGGACCGGTGCCGTGGGCAGCTGGCGCGTCCATTTCACCGAGACCGAGTTCTGCCACCTGCTGGACGGCGTGGTGGTGCTGACGGCGGACGGGGGCGAGGCCCGCACCTTCCGCGCCGGTGACGCCTTCGTGGTTCCGGCGGGATTCCAGGGGATCTGGTCCGTGCTGGAGCCGGCGAAGAAACTTTATGCCGTCTATGAGTGACGCCGGCAGGTCCTGAATGCCGCCCGTTATCAGCCGCTCGTGACAGCGGCCGGCATCGGTGCGTCCCCGGCGGACGGCCGGGGCCATGGGCAAGGCCGCCCGTTGGCGGACGGCGTCGGGCTGCTGCTTCCGCCGGCGCTGATTGAACCGTTGCGTCCCCCAGAGCCGCCCAAGCCGAAAGGCGGGCGGCCCCGGCTGGGCAACCGCGTGGCGCTGACCGCATCCTGTTCGTGTTGCGCTCTGGCATGACGTGCTGGCGGCGCTTGCATGCGTGGCGCCAAGCTGGTGTTTGGGAGCGTTTGCACCGGGCCCTCATGGACCGCCTCGGCCATGCCAACGCCATCAACTGGGCGCGAGCCGCCGTGGACAGCGCCGCGACCCGCGCCTCATTCAGCAGCCGCAGGAAGCGCAGCCGGTCCCGTGCAAGCGTGTTGGTGCTGGCCTTCTCCCGCGCGCGCAGGTTCCGCGCCGGTTCCGTGATGGCATCGGGCGAAGGTGAGCATGGCGTGCCTACTCCCAGACGGGCGCGCCCACCTCAGCACCCGCCTCGCCCCAAAATTCCGCCCCCTATCGGCAGCGGCACCTTCACCCATTAGCGCCCAAAACATTATGTACTCGAAATGGATGATCCTTCTTGGTGTGCAGGCCGGTATGGGTTGGTTTTTTAAACAAATTGAGCGCAAAAAAAGCAGGTATATTTTTTTCGGTGAGAAGGAGCAGTTCCATGATTGTTGAGTCGGACAGCCTGCAAGGCAGCCATGATGACGCCACCCATGTGTCCGAAACATCGCCGACGACAGTGGCACGTCAACGCCGAGCCTGGACCGCACCGGCTGTCACGACGGTCGATCTGGCCCAGCTGACCCTGGGTGATGGGTACACCGGTGCGGATGATACCATCCTGGGCAGCTAAGAGCGTCTAACAGAACAGTCGGCGTCAGCATCGGTACCGCTTGACGAAGCGGCATGTGATGAGGGCGGCGGCGATGTTGTGGAAGGCGAGGAAGATCTCGGCGCGGCGTTCGTAACGGACGGCGAGGCGGCGGAAGCGAGCGAACCACGCGAGCGTGCGCTCGACGACCCAGCGGTATCGGCCCAAGCGCTCGCGGGACTCAATGCCGCGCCGGGCGATGCGGGGAACGATGGCGCGCCGTCGCAAGGCGCGTCGGCACTTGGCGAAATTGTAGCCTTTGTCGGCATGGAGCTTGGCGGGACGGCGTCGACGACCGCTTCCAGCATCGTGCTGTCGTGTCGGTTGGCCTAAAAACGGGGAGCGCTTCAGAAGCCGCCGGACTCTCGTTCCAGGTGGAGGAGAGACCGGGTCAGGGTCATGAAACCAGAGGACTCCAACTCTGACCGAACACACGTTGGGGAGCACATCAGTCGCCTATACGGATTTCGGCAATGCAGAATTTCCTTGGCGCGCCACCGATCGTAGACTCCAGAAGATCCCCAGTAACCGGGCGTTGGTCACAGAGTGCCAATTATCGCTTGAAACGCGCTGGATTGGAGAGCAAAACCACTTTGTGCCGTAACTATAGAGCGGACTGACTGAGTTAGATTCTCCGGATATCCGCATCTATGGTTCAGGCGCACCACATAAGGGGGCGATCCATGAGGCGTCATTCGGCCAACGCCGAAACAAAGTTTCCTGCCAACACACAAGAAAAACGTGTTCTGCTATTCCTTCCGTGCGTTACTTTTATTTTGAGCGCTGCGGCATCTTTAGATGTGAAGGCCGAAGAAACTCAGAAGTCGAGTGGAGAGATACCAGAGATATTTGTTTTTGGTAAAAAGAGCGTGGTTCCTGATTTTCAGGAAATCATGGATTTCCACAATAATGAATTCCAAACACTGCGAAAGAAGTTCGAGAGATCATCAAAACCAGTGACCCGCTCGGAATTATTGATGAAGACGCCTAATCCCGACGCTGGCAAGAGCGCAATACCGAGTCCTAGCTCGGCGGTGACTTACGGGAAACCCACAGATTTTTAGTGAACCGCCCCGGCTTTGCCGGAGGCCGATTATGGTGAGTTACGCGGCCATGGCCGGTTGTTCCAGCATGGCGCAGTAGCGTTTCTCGGCTTCGGCGGGCGGAATGTTGCCGATCGGCTCCTGGAGCCGCCGGTGGTTGAACCAGTCCACCCATTCCAAGGTCGCGAACTCGACGGCCTCGAAGGATCGCCAGGGTCCGCGTCGATGGATCACTTCCGCTGTGTAGAGGCCGTTGATGGTCTCTGCCAGAGCGTTGTCATCGCTGCCGACGGAAGGCTCGATGCCCGCCTCCGCTAGAGCGTTTTCCTTTCAATCGAGGTCATATCCCGCAGCGGCAAAGTAGTTTTGGCATTCAGTTGGGGTGAAGGCATCGATGCTGGTGGCGATGGCCTGCCAAAGGTCCTCCTTGGTTCTGGCT
>NZ_QGNJ01000025.1 GCF_003336875.1 Oleisolibacter albus
ATGCACATGCGCCAGCATCCCCAATCGAACCAACATGGCCCAACCAAAGATCCGCCGCCTGCGCATCCCTTCTCAACACCAACTTCACTTGTCCAAGAACCCGTCCGAAACCCGGCACAGCACCCCGATCGCATCCAAAGCAACCAGCGCCGCCACCGTCTCCGGCAGAACCGGCCAGCGCCTCAGCGCCGCCCGATGCCCAGTGATATAAGACCGCGGCGCCAACTTGTCAACACCGCCGTGACGCTTTTTTGAAGTTTTTTCAGCGCCACTTCCCAGCCATCAGACCAGGAAGCCCAATATATCGGGCAAATTCCAGAAGCCAGAACCAAACCCCGCCCCAAACAACACTGCGTGCCGCCCAGAACCAAAACCGCAATTACTTGCGATCCCCTTAAGGCCCAGTCCCAACCTATCTACTCTATTCAAGATCCCGCAGACCCGTCTCCAGGTCCGCCACCCCAACCAGCCGTGCAGCCCGTCGGGAGGCGCGCTTATATGGCCTCCCCATAAACCCTGTAAAGAGGAAGAAATTCACAAGCGGTGCCACGGACGGCGAAAGACGCGCCCGGCCCCGCGCCCGCACACACAAGGCTGTGTGCCCCGGGCGGCAGATGCCTATATATAGAGGCGGACCGGCACGGTGCAGGTCCCACTCCTTTTCGTCGCGGGCGTCCCAGCGGGTCCCGCCGCCGATCGTGCAGGACACGTCCGATGGATTCCCAGTCTCCCGGCCTTCCCGGTGCCGACCCCGACCTGGTCTACGCCATGGCCCGCCACCACCCCGAGGTCATGTCCCTGGCCAAGACCGGTCTGGAGCGGGTCGAGCATGCCATCGCCCTGGGGCTGGTGCCGCTGGGCCTGCCACTGCCCAAAGGCCGGCGCGACCTGCTGGTGCCGGAGGAACGGCGGGAGGCCGTGATCCTGGAGATCCAGCTGGCCCTGGCCCGGCTGGAACGCCGCAACGCCCTGCTGGAGCAGGCCAGGCGTGCCCTGGACGGCACCGGGGTGCAATTGACCCCGGCCGAGGCCGCCGAGGCTATCGGGCGGGTCCGCCTGCGCGCCGGCGACAGCCTGTCCTGGACCGACATGCCCGGCCCCATCCGGCTGGAGGTGTCGCGCCTGCTGGAGGTGGAGGAGCTGACCGGGCTGGACGACGACACGCTGCGCCACCGCCTGCTGGCCGATCCGGAGCTGCGCCAGCGCCTGGACCAGGCCATGGGCGACGTGGCCCAGCGGTTGTGGAGCCTGCAGGACCTGGCCGGCGAAGCCGAGGACAGCTGGACCTTCGCCAATCTGGCCGAGCGCCTGTACAAGGTCTGCCGCACCAACCGCCAGCCCAATGACATCCTGCGCCGCTGGGGCGAGATCGCCGAAACCTGGCGCCATGACCGGGCCGTGGCCCGCGGCCGCGACTTCGTCAATACAGAGTTCGACTTCGCCCGCTTCGAACGGCTGTTCCCCCTGGCCCGGGCCCTCGGCCGCAAGCTGAAGCTGGTCATCGGCCCCACCAATTCTGGCAAGACCCACCGGGCCATGCAGGCCCTGAAGCGGGCCGACAGCGGCCTGTACCTGGCACCGCTGCGCCTGCTGGCGCTGGAGGTCATGGACCGGCTGAACCGCGATGGCACCCCCACCACCCTGCTGACCGGCGAGGAGGAGATCCGGGTACCGGACGCCCGCCACATCTCCTCCACCATCGAGATGCTGGACCCGGAGGCACCGGTGGATGTGGCCGTCATCGACGAGGTGCAGATGCTGGCCGACCGCGACCGCGGCTGGGCCTGGACCGCGGCGCTGCTCGGCGCACCGGCCCGCACCGTCTATCTGCTGGGCGCACCGGAGGTGCGGCCGCTGATCGAGCGCGCCGCCGCCCATCTGGGCGAGGAGCTGGAGGTCATCACCCTGGAGCGCAAGGCGCCGCTGCACGCGCTGGAGCAGCGGCTGGACTGGAGCGATGTGCAGCCGGGCGACGCCCTGATCGCCTTTTCCCGCCGCGAGGTGCATGCGGTGCGCGACACGGTGCAGGCCCGCGGCCTCAGCGCCGCCGTCATCTATGGCGCCCTGGCCCCGGAGGTGCGTCGGCGCGAGGCCGAACGCTTCACCAGCGGCGAGGCCGATGTGGTGGTGGCCACCGACGCCATCGGCATGGGGCTGAACCTGCCGGTGCGGCGCGTGCTGTTCACCGCCCTGGAGAAGTTCGACGGGATGGCGGTGCGACCGCTGACCGCCGCCGAGATCCGCCAGATCTCCGGCCGCGCCGGCCGCTATGGACATCACGAGACCGGTGAATATGGCGTCGTCGGCCGCGGCACGCCGCAGCAGCTGGAAATGCAGCTGAACCGGCCCGATCCCGCCCTCGGCGCCCGCACACCGCTGACGGTGCGCCCGACCCGGGCCATGGTGGCCCGTCTGGCCGACCGCATCGGCAGCCATTCGCTGTCATTGCTGGTGGACTGCTTCGCCGCCGCCCGCACCACCGGGTCCCCCTACCGGGTGGCCGACATGGCGCCGCTGCGCCGGCTGGCCGGCGCCCTGGATGAGCGCGACCTGTCTTTCGAGGACAAGCTGGCCCTGCTGTTCATCCCGGCCGACCTGGAGCGCGACGGCGACGCCCGTTTCTTCTTCCAGCTGTGCCGGGCGGTGGAGACGGAGCAGCCGGTACCCGTCGGTGCCGTGGTGCCGGCGCGCCTGGACAAGCTGGACGATCTGTCGCTGGAGGAGCTGTCGCGCAGCTGCGACCTGTATTATTGGGCCAGCCGTAAATTCCCCGGCCTTTATCCCGACCGGACCGAAGCTCAGGCCCGCCGGGCCACCCTGGCCGACCGGCTGAGCGAGATCCTGGCTTCCAAGGCCCGGCGGCGCCCGGCAAAGGCGGCCGCGAAAGCCGGATTCCGCGGCGCCCCGCGCAAGCGCTTCGGCCCGAAGCGGCGTTGACCGGGCAGGTCGACGCCCCGGACAAACGCATCATCCCCCGCGGCTGGGGATAACCCTGTGCGTGAGCGCAGGAAGACCGGATGCAGACCAGGCGCCGCAAGGCCCGCCTAGACAACGCCCAAAAAATAGGCAGATACCGACGCCGGCCAGACAATGCCCGGAGCGACGCCCTGGCCGGATGCCCTCACTTCTCGACGAAGGCGCGCTCGATCACATAGTGGGAGGGGGCGCCGCTGCTGCCCTCGACAAAGCCCAGCTCTTCGATCAGCTCCACGCTTTCCGCCAGCACGCTGGGGCCGCCGCAGATCATGATGCGGTCATTGGCCGGGTCCAGCGGCGCCAGCTTGCACTCCTCGTAGAACTGGCCATTGCGGATCAGGTCGGTGATCCGGCCGTGGGTGCGGAAGGGCTCCCGCGTCACCGTGGGATAATAGGTCAGCTTGGCGGCCACGCTCTCACCCAGGAACTCGTTCAGCGGCAGTTCCTGGGTGATGTAGTCATGATAGGCCAACTCTGCCACGGTGCGGCAGGTGTGGGTCAGCACCACGCGGTCGAAGCGTTCATAGACCTCGGGATCGCGGATCAGGCTCATGAACGGGGCAAGCCCGGTGCCGGTGGAGAACATGTGCAGGGTCTTGCCCGGCAGCAGGTTCGACAGCAGCAGGGTCCCGGTGGCCTTGCGACCGAGCAGAACCGTATCGCCCGGCTGGATGTGCTGCAGGCGGCTGGTCAGCGGGCCGTTCTGCACCTTGATCGACAGGAACTCCAGGTGCTCCTCATAGTTGGCGGAAACCATGGAATAGGCGCGCATCAGGGGCTTGCCGTCGACCATCAGGCCGATCATGGCGAACTGGCCGTTCTCGAACCGGAAGCTGGGCTCACGCGTGCAGGTGAAGGTGAACAGCGTATCGGTCCAGTGGTGAACCGTCAGCACCTTGCATTCGATCAGATTGCTCATTCCCGCACGTTCCTTGCCCACACCGACCGCAAACGGTCCCGATCAGAAGCTACGGAGGTAATGGACAGCACCGGTCCGTGCAATCCCGCATTCCACATGGCAGGTGCGACAGATTCCTGCCGGCGAACATGACCGATCGCAAGGACAGGACGGTCAGGAGCCGCTCCGCTCCCCACTCTGCTCCAGGATGCGGACGGGGGCGGGATAGCCGTCACGGTCCGGGTCCAGGGGCGGGCCGTCGAGCCAAAGGCGGTTGTTCTCCACCGCCCGCACCGTGCGCACCGTTCCGGAGCCCAAGCGCAGGCGTGTGCCCGGTCCGATGGTGCCTGCACTTTCCCGGTCGTTGATGAAGAAGCCGGCCGCAGGCGCATCCACACGGGCCCAGACGCCGCGGCGCCAGTTGCCGTCGGAAAAGTCGGCCGCGGCCAGGGGTGGGCGCAGCGCCGTAGGATAGGGAGCGCGCCAGCGGTCCGGACAGATCGGCACGGCCATCAGGTCCGGCTGTCCGGGAACGGGCTCCGCCGCCCGCAGCTGGTCATGGAAACCACGGGCCACCGCCGGACAGGGCACATCCACCGTGAACAGGATCGTGCGCAGGTTCAACAGCATGGTGGCGGCCAGCGCGGCCAGCACCAGCACCCCGATACGCCGTTCCCAGTCCCGGCCGGTCCGGATCAGCGCCACACCGGCCCAGACCACAGCCAGCAGCAGCAGCAGGTTCTGGGCATGGAAATAGCGGTCGGGATGGCTGTGGACATAGCCGGCCAGGGACTGTTGCAGCATGGGCCGCTGCACCGCCGTGGCGATGCTGGCCAGCAGCAGCGTCCCGACCGTGAGGATGTACCCGCGGCGGTCCGGCCCGTGCAGCCGGCGCCCCCCGGCCGCCAGGAACAGACCCAGCAGCAGGGTGAGGCCAAGCACCAGCCCATGGGTCAGCTGGGAATAGAAGGGGAAGACCAAGGGATAGAGCAGCGGCCGTGCCACCCCGGCCGCCAGGAAGCCGGCCAGGGTCAGGGCCTGGTCGTGGTCCGGCCGTGGTGCGGCCAGAACCCCGCTGACCGTCGGAATGGTGAGGAGCAGCAGACCCAGCACCAGCAGAAGATCGTTGCCGTGGACCCGCGGATGCCCGCCGGAGAGGCCGCGGATCAGGCGGCCCGCCAGCAGCACCGATGTCACGGCGATGGCGATGGGATTGGTGGCACAGCAGAGCAGCAGCAGCAGGTCCAGCCAGAGAACGCGACCGTCGAACCCGGACCGGCGCGGCAGGGCCATCTGCCACAGGCCGGTCAGCACGGCCACGGCCAGGAAGGCGTAGCCGGCATTGAGCGCCCGCCCCCACACCTCTGCCGCGATGACGCCGAAGGGCAGCAGGGCGAACAGCAGCACCAGCCCGACCCGCGCCGCCAGGGGCAGGTAGGCCCGCAGCGCCAGCAGCGGATAGAACGACACCGCGGCGAAGAATCCATAGGAGACCCAGCCGATCGTGGCGGGCAGGTGGTCCACCTCGGTCACGCCATGGAACAGACCGTTGATGAGGATGGCGAGGTGCAGGATCAGGATGTTCCCGACCGTGAAATAGTCGGGCCGCGCATGCAGATAGGCGGCCAGGGCCCCTTCCCGATAGATCAGGGCTGTCCAGATCCCGTCCTCGGCATACATGGTCGGCAGATCGACCGCGAACGGATTGCGCAGATAGGCCAGAAGGAGCGTCAGCAGGAACACCGCCAGCAGACCGAGCCGGCGCATCAGGACCCGCCAGGGTCGGCGCACCGCCGCCGGATCAGCCGTCATGGCGGCAGCCCCGGGGCCGGGAGGGCAGAAGGCCATGGGGACACCCTGGCTATGGAAAACGGAGCCGCTGCTAGCGGGCGGCGGGGTGGAACTTCCCGGCCACCACATCCAGCAGTTCGCGCAGCAGCGCGAGCCGCCCGGACAGGCCGTTGATCTTGGTCGGGGTCTTGGCTTTGGGGGGATAGGCGCGCTCCACCGGGACCTCGCACACCGCGTATTTCAGCTGCGGCGCCCGGATGGAGAGATAGAACAGCAGGCTGTACCGGTCGAACACCGACCGGAACGGAGCCACCCGCGGATCGAGCAGGAAGCAGCGGCTATAGCCGCGGAAGCCGTTGGTGGTGTCCGTGTACCAGAACCCGCCGGCCAGCGAGACCAGCGGCGCATGCACCAGCCGGTTGCCGATATGGCGGTCCAGCGGCGTGTTGACCGCCCGCCCGCCGGGCCGATAGCGCGATCCCTGGACCAGATCATAGCCGTCCTGCAGGGCCTGGACGAAACGGGCGATGGCGTCCACCCCGTCCTTGCCGTTGCCGTCGATGGTGACGATCCCCTCATAACCCTGCTCCAGGCACCAGGCATAGGCCATGCGCAGCTGGGCGCTAAGCTTGCCCGGCCCAGTCTTGGTCAGCAGGCAGCGCACACCGGCCCCGGTCAGGAAGCCCGGCTCCAGCGAGCCGTCGCTGGAGCCGCCATCGGCAATGACCACATCCACGGACGGGGCCGCCGTGCGGATACGCTCCAGCTGTGCCCGGATACGCTGGCCCTCGTTGATGACCGGGATCACCAGGGCGTGGGTATGGCGCCGGGGGCCGAACAGATCGACACGATGGGCCGGCACCTCCACATCGGCCATGCGGAACCCGCCGGGCGGTATCGGCCGACGCTCGGCCTGCGTCTCCGCGCGTGTCATTGGTAGTCCCTCCGCATGAGGTCGAGGGCGCGTGCCATGGCATCCCGCCAGTCCGCGCACTGTTTCATCTCGGCCGAAACCCAGCCGGCATAGCCCAGGCCGCGGAACACCGCCCCCAGCGGACCGTGGTCGCAGCCGCCGGTGCCGAGTACAGCCAGGCCGGGTTCGCTGACATGGGCATGACCGATCCAGGGCAGCACGCGGCGCAGCACCGCCGGGTCCTCCCGCATCAGGAACAGCGTCCCCGTATCGAGCTGAAGGCGGATGCCGGGACTGTCGATGCGGGCCACCAGATCCGCCGCCTCGTCCGTGCGCTGGATGAAGCGGCAGCCGTAGAACGGCGCATTGGCTTCGATGCACAGGGTGGTGCCATGGTCGGCGAAGACCCGGCCCACGGCCTGGAAAAAACGCGTGGCCTGATCCAGCGCCGCCGCCTCCGGCAGGCTTCCAGGATCGCGCAGAGCCGGCGAACCGAACACGCAGGACCCGGCCCCCAGCAGGGCCGCCACCTCCGCCACACGGGTCAGCGCCGCGGCCAGCGCCGTCCGCTCCGTCGGCGGGCCGAACAGGCTGGCCCCCCGCACCCCGAACAGCAGCCCCTGCAGCGCCGGGCAGCAGAGCCCCTCCCCCTCCAGCCGGGCGCGATAGGCGCGGATATCCGCATCCGACGCCGCGGCCAGGGGGCCGAACTGCTTCACCGGGGCGATCTCGATCCCGGCATAGCCCAGGCCGCGCGCGGCCTGCAGGGCCTCGCCATCGGCCTCCAGCGGCCAGGTGAGGTTGGAGATGGCGAAGCGGGTCATGCGCCGTCCCGTTCCCGCCGCCGTTCCGCGGCGACGAAGGCGCCGATCCCGTCCAGCACCGCACCGGCGGGCAGCCTGTACTCCCCCTCGGCGCCGAAGGCGGCGGCATACCGGGTCTTCAGCCGGTAGTGGATGGGGTCCCCTGCCTGGGGCCTGACCGGCGCATCCGGGAAGAAGCGGGCGATGATATCCCGCATGGGCACCGGCTCGGTGAAGAGATTGACCAGCGTCAGCCCGTGGCGCCGCGCGCGTTCCACATCGTCCCAGGTCCGCTCCACCGGATACCATTGATAGACGCCGTCCGGATCGATGCGGTCGACCTGATTGTCATTCAGCAGATCGAACAGGGCGTTCTTGCGCAGGCCCGGCCCGAACAGGGCCGGCAGGCGCACCATCAGCGCCTGGGGGAAGCGCTGACGGACCCAGCCCTCCAGCCGCAGACGGTTGCGGCCATAGGCATGGTTCTCCAGACCGTCCAGCACCGCCGTCTCGTCCAGCGGCTGGGATGGATCGGGATAGACATCGATGGTGGAGATCAGGGTGAACTTGCGGGCCTTGATGGCGTCCAGCGCATCGATCAGGCGCTGAATACCGGCCCAGTCCGCCTCGGGCTCGCGGTTCGCGACCCATTTCCTGGCCGAGACGCCGGCACAGACCACATGGTCGAAGCGGTGGCCGCGGATGCCGTCGATGCTGCGGGAATTGTAGCGGTCGGTGAAGCGGCCCGGCTGGTCCAGGGTCCCGCCGACGAAGCCGGTATGGCCGATCAGGGCTGTGCGCTGCTGCATGTCCCGTTTCCTATCTGGCGCGGACGGCGCCGGTCGCGGCCGGCGGCGCCCCCAGCCGGTACTGGCCGGTCTGGTCGACAACATTGAGCCGGGCGGCCCGGCGGCTGAGGGGGCTGCGGATCTCCCGCGCCACCACGTGCCGTCGCCGCGGGCTGAGCGCGCGGTGGATCTGCACCACATATTCGGCCAGCAGGCCGAACATCACCGACAGCAGCAACATCATCACCGACAGCTGCAGCGACAGCGTGGTCCAGCCGGGCTGGACATCGGCCTTGAAGACATAGACCAGCAGCGTGTACAGCGCCGTCAGCAGCGACAGGCCGCCGGTCAGCAGCGCCCCCAGGCTGACGATGCGGATGGGGACGGCGCTGGCGCTGAGCAGCGTGCGCACGGCCTTGCCCACGGATTCCTGCATCCCGCGCGACGCGGCGAAGGAGGGTTCCAGCGGCAGTTCGACCCGCCGTGTGGGGAAGCCGCCGGGGACCAGGCTGGATTTCAGCAGCATCTCCCCGTCGGCGGCGCTGACGATGTGCAGGGCCGCCGCCCGCGAATAGAGCCGCAACGGCAGTTGCGCGAATTCCAGCCGGGTGCCGTTGAGATTGTCATACAGGCGGTAAAAGGCGGTCTGCAGGCGGCGGCGCAGGATGCCAACCCGCGGGGGCCGGCCGGACACCCCGAACAGGATGTCGGACCCACCCTCACCTGCTGCCCGGCCGTCGGCGGCCAGGAATCCGGGCACGGCCTCCATCACCACGGCGCAAGGGGCACAGAGCAGGACATGATCGCCCAGGGCGTTCTCCATGCCGACCAGACAGGCCATGTCGGGGTCGATGCGCTGGGGCAGGAACAGGACCGTGCTGTCCGGCAGTTGCTGGGCCATATCGGCCAGCCGCCGCGCCATGGCGTCATCGACCCCGTTGGCCACCAGGACCAGCTCGGCATCGCTGGCATGCTCGGCCAGATGCTGGCCCAGGCGCAGCAGCGCCTCCGCATCGGGGAGCTGACTCTCGACCGCGATCACCGCGGTGATGGAGCCGGAATCGCTCATCTCAGGCCTCCCATACCGTTTGGCGGATGATGTCGAGCACGTCGTAGATGTTGTCGATCTTGGCCCCCAGCACCGACAGGATGCGGGGGCTGGTCGGGCTGGCCTCCACCAGCACGGGCCGGCCGTCATCCGCCTCGTTGCGGGCCAGGACGGCCTTGATCTCGAACAGCGACCGCAGATAGGCGGCCTTGCCCAGGCCGGGCAGATAGCGGGCGCTGTCGCGCAGCATGGATTCGGCGTTGGAGCGCAACGGGGCAGGCGCGGCATCGGCCGCGTCGTGCCAGGAGGCATGCGGCGTGTAGCGCACATGGCTCAGGGAATAGCAGCGCCCGGCCGGGAACGGCATGACCGAGAAGAACGGGCCATCCATCACGGTGATGCCCAGGCCATCCAGTTCCGGCGGCGGCCGGATCATGGCCATTTCCGTCAGCTCGCGCTTGATGCGGCTGGTGACCCGGCAGCCCACCGCATCCAGAGCGGCATAGGTGCAGTTCAACACATGGCGGGCCGTCGCCGGCTCCCCGCCCAGGGTCAGGCGTACCGTATCGGCGTCGGCCGCCACGATCCGGGCCTCCGCCCCCAGCAGCACCTCCACCCCGGCATCGGCCAGCTCGCGCTGCACGCGGTCGCGGATGGCGGCGGCATCGAAGGCGAATTCCTGGACCTTGAACACATCCTCGATCAGGTCCGGCGCGAACAGCTTGCCGATCCGGCTCCAGGCCGGCTGGCAGGTGGCGCCGATGGCGGCGCAGAAACGCTGGAACTGGGCAGCACTGACCTTGGACCCGGCGGCGATGGCGTAATACTTGTCCCAGCCATTGCTGACAGCATAGGCGTAATCGCGGCAGAACCGTTGGAAATTGTCCCGCGAGCGCTTGGCCGTCGCGAAGGAGCGGGGGTAGTGGTAGCCGTTGTGGATCCGGGCCTGGTTCACATAGGACGCCCGGCTGAGAAGCTGCTTTTCCCGTTCCGCCACCACCACATGGCGCAACCCGGCAGCCTTCAGTTCCAGCGCCACCTTGCAGCCGAAGAAGCCGCCGCCGATGACCAGGGCATCATGCTGCCGCATCGGGCCGCCCGCCGTCATCCGCGGCAGCGGATCGGCCCCCGCCGGCAAAGCCGCCGTGTGGGACGGTTCCAGCCACGTCCTCCTGCATCCGCCCGTTCCCCACCAGATCCCCTTTCCCCGGCCCAATCCTTCGCGAAGGCTGGATGGCCCTAATTAACGCGCCAGCATTGTCCTGTCAGCCTCCGCCATTGTGGCTAATACAAATTGGATTATTCAGGTGCGATCGAGTAAAAAAGATTGAGAACCATCATCCAATATTCCGAACAGACGGCCATTTTTGCCCACAATAACTCATTCCAGAACGCACTCCCGCTGGATAGAAGATCAGGACAGCCGGATTTCTCATGAACACCCGGCAGCACCGGCTGAAAAGGCGCCGGCACCATTGTCCGGCGCCAGGGGACCGCATGGGATTGCGACAGACGACGATCATCGGACCGGATCAGGTCCTGCTGCCGGACGCCGGGCCAGGGGGGGCGCGTCCTGTCCTGTCCTGGCTGTCGATCTCCATCGGCATCCTGTGCGGCACAGCCGCGGCGGCTTGCGCCTGGACCGGCATGGCACTGCACCCCGGCTATCCCGATTTCGTCCCCGGTCTGCTGGCATGGCAGGATGCCACCAAGCTGGAGGATCTGGTCGCCGCCCTAGTCTTCGTGGCGGTGGCGCCGGTCGGGCTTCTGCTCACGGCCCGCCTGGATGCGGCCGTGGCCTGCCGCGGCGATAGGGCGGCGACCGATGCCTGGCGCGGCCTGATGCTATGCTGTCTGGCGCCGGCGGCCTTCGTCGTCGGCCGCGCCATGGCCGGACAGCTGACGGCGTTCTTTCCGGCCCTGGGGCTGGCCGCGGCCCTGCTGGCCGCCCTGTTCACCCTGCGTGCCCTGCGCAGCCGGTCCCGCCCGACCTTCGACCGGACCTGGGTGGAGGCCGCCGGCCAGGGCGTGGCAGCCGTCGGGCTGGCGGCACTTCTGCCCTTCGCCCTGGCCCTGGCCGTGGCCCGGGTCGGTCAGGTGCCCCTGCTGGAGCCGGGCGCCATCGGCCGGGCGGGCCTGCTGGCCGCCGGCCTGACCACCATCCTGGTTCTGCGCGGCGACCCCGCGCAGATCCGGCGCCTGCTGGCGCTGACGCAGCTGGGCCTGCCCCTGTTCTTCTTCGCCCTGATCCCGCCCCGCTTTCTTGAACCGGGCGCGGCCGGTCCGCTGGCGCTGCCGGTGCGCTGGACCCTGCCGGCCCTGGCCTGGGGGCTGGTGCTGCTGGGACTGGGCGATGCGCTGCGCCGTCTGCGCCAGCCGGTGCCGGTGTCGCCGCTGGCGCTGGCCGGTCTGGTCTGCCTGCTGGCGCTCAGCCCGGTGCCGATCCCGCTGGTGCCGGCCGATGATTACCATTTCGGGGAAAGCCTGGTGCCGTTCTGGCAATGGCAGCAGTTCGGCATCCGGCCCTATCTCGACTATACCCCGGCCCATGGGCTGCTGGACTATCTGCCGGGCGCCTTGTCCGCGCTGTTCCTCGACGGCACTGCGGCCAGCACCGCCGCCTGGGGCAACCGCATCGGCGTCGCCCTGCTGGCCACGGGCCTGACCTGCGCCCTGGCCCTGCCGCTGGGCCTGCTGCCCACGCTGGTGCTGATGGCGGTGCTGGTGCAGCCGACCGTGGATCTGTCGGCCTACAGCGTCATCCTGCTCGGCCTCTGCCTGCTGCTGCGGCCGGACCTGTTGCAGCGGCCGCGGGCCTGGCTCTGCGCCGTCTGCGGTGTCGTGCTGTGTCTGGTGCTGGTGACGCCCGGCCAGGGCGGTGGCGCCATCCTGGCCCTGCTGCCCTTTTCCCTGTGGCTGCTGGCGCTGGCGCTGCGGACCGACCTCCGCCGCACGCTGGTGACGGCCGGCCTGATGCTGGCCGCCATCGCCCTGCTGGCCGTGCCGACGCCGATCGGCGGCATGATGATTGGCGCCGTGCGCTATGCGCTGGAGAACAGCCGCATCAATCTGGTGGCCTGGGCCATTCCCTGGCGCTGGAGCCTGCCGCCGGCCGGCACGGGGGACGATCCGCTGTTCCAGGCGCTGCGGCTTGGCTGGATGGTGGTGCCGGCCCTGGCCGTCGCCACCCTGGTCTGGCTGCGGCAGCAGCCGGCGGGATCCTTGCCACGCCGCCGCATCGCCCTGGCCGGCAGCTTCGCCCTGCTGTTCCCCCTGGCCATCCTCAGCTACAGCCTGGGCCGCATCGATCCGGCCGGCGCATCGCGCACGGGCGTGGTGACGCTGGTGGCCGTGGCCCTGCTGCTGCCGCTGATGCTGTTTCCCCTGGCCGGAGCGGCGGGCCGCGGCGCCCTGCTGCTGCTGGCCGCCCTGGTCGTCGGTGTCTTCACCCGGGCGCCGACACTGGGCGCCGTCAACACCGCCATCCTGCCCGTGGTCGCCACACCGGCCACCCTGACCCGCGGGGCGGAGATCGGCCTTCCCGCCCTGGGCACCGGCCTGACCCAGCCCGAGCATATTGCCCGCATCCTGGAGTTGAAGCGGATCGCCGATGCTGTTCTGGCCCCGGGCGAGGGGCTGCTGGATCTGACCAACCGCAACGCCCATTATTTCTATCTTGGCCGGCCGGTGCCCATCGAGGCCGGGGCGCCGCTGAACCTGGCCCACACGGACCAGCAGCGCCGGGCCGTCGCCCGCCTGATGGCCAAGCCGCCGCCCCTGGTCATCCTGTCCGCGGACAATCTGCTGTTCGACAATCAGACACCGGCCCTGCGGACGCACCTGCTCTACCGCTTCGTGCTCGACACCTATGTCCCGGTCAAGGTGGGGATGCGCATCCTGGGCGTGCTGCCGGATCGTCTGGGCCGGCTGGCCGGGCTGGACCCGCCGCGTCCGCCCATGGCGGCGGAGCATACCGACCCCAACTGGATCCGCGGCATCTCCCGCCACCGGGCCGGCTTCTTCGTGGCGGAGGAAAGCCAGCTCGCCGGCCTGAGTCCGGGCCAGACCGTGACCCTGGCCGGCAGCGGCCCGCGCCGGGTAGTGGCGGTCGATGGCCGCAATGTCTGGCTGGAGGGCGGCCTGCTCGATCCGGACGGGGACGGCTTTCCCCATCCCATCGGCCTGCCGGCCGGGGTGGGTCTGTCCGGACAGCAGGCGGAGCGCGAGCACCACCTGACCCTGTTCGATGCCGCCTTCCGGCAGGGGGACCTGCAACGCCTGCCGGCGGCCTGGGGCCGATCCTTCGACCGGCTGCGGCCATTGATGCGGCCGGTCCGGCAAGCCGCCGTGCAGCCCCCGGCGGCCAGGGACGGGCACTTCACCCTGGATCTCGGCGGGTCACCGCTGGACGGGCGGACGGCCGGCCTGCTGGCCTTCACCCTGACCTGCCGCGAAGGAGGCCGGGAGGGGAACCGGGATGAAGGCCGCGGGGCGGGCGCGGACAGCATCCCGGTCACGGTCGGCTGGCAGGCCCGCACGCCCGGATGGGGCCGCACCCTGGCCTTTTCGGCCCGGCCCGGCATCAATCTGCTGCCGTTGGACAGTCAGCCGCGCTGGCTGCTGACCCCGGATCTGACCAGCCTGACCCTGGGCATCGCCGGGCCGGCCTGCCCGCAGGCGGCACTGGCCGACGTCACCCTGTTCCAGCGGACCGCAGTGCCCCAGGCGGGCATGGCCGGCCCCTGATGGCGACGACGGACGACAGAACGGCGGGCAGCGGGGAAGCCCGGCCGCGGGGGACGGTGCTCCCCCGCTGGCGGCCGGCGCTGGACGGGCTGCTGCGCTATCGCCGCCACCGGCCGACGTTGAGGGCGGAGCAGGATCTGCGGAGCCTGGGCGACAACCGGTTCGAGCGCACCGGACCGGCCCCCCGGCTGTGCCTGGATTTCGGCGGCGGGCCGGCGCCGGGCGGCTGGTGCCTGCTGCGGCTGCGTGGCGACGGGCACGGCGGGATGCCCACGCTGCTGCTGCGCCACGGCGCCGACTGGGTCCCGCTG
The DNA here is from genome assembly GCF_003336875.1 of Oleisolibacter albus. Lineage (GTDB taxonomy): Bacteria > Pseudomonadota > Alphaproteobacteria > Azospirillales > Azospirillaceae > Niveispirillum > Niveispirillum album. The sequence goes on from NZ_QGNJ01000025.1 coordinate 14,275, forward strand.
GAGACCATCCGGACCGGAGACGATGCGGACGGAACGGCCATGCTGGCGCGGCTGCCGGATCAGCCCGTACCGCTGGCCCTGCACCTGCACACCGAGGCTGCGCACATCACGGTGCGGTCCCTGACGCTGGCAGCGCTGGGCCCCCTGGCGCTGGCCGCCCATCTGATCCGGCACGAGCCGGCGCTGCTGCGCCGGCTGCTGGCCGCCGGCAGCCCGGCCAGGGCCCGTCTGCGGCTGGCCGACCATCTGGCCCGGCGCCGCGATGCCGGTTATGCCCGCTGGATCGATCTGCATGACCGCCGCGGCCCGGCCGATATCGCCGCCATCCGCACCCACATCGCCCGGATGAGGGAGCCGCCGCTGATCTCCATCCTGATGCCGGTGTACGAGACGGCGGCGGAGCATCTGCGCGCCGCCATCGACAGTGTGCTGGGCCAGATCTATCCGCATTGGGAACTCTGCATCGCCGACGATGCCTCCCCGTCCCCGCATGTGGGGGCGATCCTGACCGACTATGCGCGCAAGGACCCGCGCATCCGGGTGACACGGCGGAGGGAGAACGGGCATATCGCCCGCGCCAGCAACACCGCCCTGGAGATGGCCCACGGTCCTTTCGTCGCCCTGATGGACCATGACGACCTGCTGAGCGACCACGCGCTCTATCTGGTTGCCGCCACGCTGGAGGCCCACCCGGACACCGACCTCCTCTATTCCGACGAGGACAAGGTCGATGCCGCCGGCGTGCGGCACGATCCGCACTTCAAATCCGACTGGAATCCGGAACTGTTCCTGCATCAGAACATGGTCAGCCATCTGGGCGTCTACCGGACGGCGCTGGCCCGCCGCATCGGCGGCTTCCGGCCGGGCTACGAGGGCAGCCAGGATTACGACTTCACCCTGCGGGCGGTGGAGGCGACGGCAGCGGAGGCGAAAGCGGCGGAGCGCATCCGCCATATCCCGCACATCCTCTATCACTGGCGGGTCTTCGCCGATTCCGGCTCCTTCTCCACCCGCGCGCTGGATCGGGCCATGGACGCCGCGCGCCGGGCCGTCGGCGACCATCTGGCCCGCGCCGGCACGCCGGCCACGGTCGAGGCCGGACCGGCGGGCAGCGCCGCGCCCTATCACCGGGTCCGCCGCCTCTGCCCCGACCCGCTACCCCCGGTCAGCCTGATCGTTCCCACCCGCGACCGGGTGGATCTGCTGCGCACCTGCCTTGGCGGGCTGCTGGAGCGCACCGACTATCCCGCGCTGGAGGTCATCGTCGCCGACAATGGCAGCCGCGAGCGGGAAACCCTGGCCTATCTGCACAGCCTGCGGCAGGAGCCGCGGGTCCGGGTGCTGCCGCTGCCGGGACCGTTCAACTTCTCCGCCATCAACAATGCCGCCGTGGCGGCGGCGCACGGCCCCCTGGTCGGCTTCATCAACAACGATGTCGAGGTCATCCACGCCGACTGGCTGCGGGTGCTGGTGGCCCAGGCCTGCCGACCGGAGGTGGGGGCCGTGGGAGCCAAGCTGCTGTACGGCAACGGGCTGGTACAGCATGGCGGGATCGCCACCGGGGTGCAGGGGGTGGCCGGCCATCTCCACCCGCTGGCCGGCCGGAACGAGACCGGCTATTTCGGGCGGCTGGCCCTGGCGCAGAACCTGTCGGCGGTGACGGCCGCCTGCCTGCTGATGCGCCGCGCCCTGTTCCTGGAACGGGGCGGCTTCGATGCCGATCATCTGGCCGTGGCCTTCAACGATGTCGATCTGTGCCTGCGGCTGCGGCAGGCCGGCTATCAGGTGATCTGGACGCCGCAGGCAGAGCTGTACCACCATGAATCCCTGTCGCGGGGCAGCGACCTGGACCCGGCCAGGATCGAGCGGTTCCGCCGGGAAATCGCGGTCATGCAGCAGCGCTGGGGGCCGGTGCTGACCCGGGACCCCTATTACAATCCCAACCTGTCGCTGGCGTCAGGCCGATTCGCGCCGGCCTTCCCGCCACGGGCCCCCAAACCATGGCTGGACCCGGCACAGCGGGGGTGAGGTTATACCGGCCCCGCGGGGCCGGCCGCCCGTGTCCTCACGCCGCCAGATAGTCGCGCAGGCTGCGTTCCGCCTTGCGGCAACCGGCCCAGGTGTCGAAATCCTTGACCGTGGCGAAGAGCTGCAGCGTCTCCTCGCCGATATTGCCGACGAAGTCGGTCAGGATGCCGGCCAGTTCCGCCGGGTCGGGCCGCAGATCAAGATCGCGGCAGAGGCCGGTATAGGCGGCGGCGAAATCCTCGATGCCGCGGATGATCTCGGTGGAGATGCGGGCCAGCTCCGGCGCTTCCCGCCTGCCGCCATCCTCCACCGACAGGATGCCGCCATCCGGCGCGGTTTCATAGCCGATGACGCTGTGATGGGGGGCGGAGAACATCAGCTCCACCGCCACCCGGTTGGCATAGATCCGCTCCAGCTGCTCGGCGGACAGGGACCGGGGCGAGAGCAATGCCTTGCAGGTCCGGGCCAGGGCCGGCTCGGCCGCGGGCACCAGGCAGAGATAATAGCCCACGACGTCGATCGGCAGCATGCGCGCCAACGCCTGGACCAGGGCCGACTGGGTGGTGCCGCGCCAGCCCACATCGACCAGGGCCACGCGCATGCCCGGACGCAAGCCCAGGGACAGCAGATACTGGAACAGACAGGCGCGGTTGCGCCGGCAGACCTTCAGGATCTCCGGCCGGTAGGCCTGGAGAAAGGCCCGCATGCGCGGCCGCAGAGCGGGGTCGATGACCACATCGTCGCCCAGCCCCAGATCCCGCATGACGGCGTCGGAAGGCGGGGTTACGCCGATGCGCTCCAGCACCTCCAGCGGAGCCAGCCCCTCCGCCCCGGCCAGGAACTGTTCCAGCTGGACCGCGTAATTGTCCTGGTCGGTGGCCGCCATCATGAAGGAGACGCGGGAACCGCGGAAATAGTCCGACGGCGGCAACAGCCCCGGCGGCAACGTCCGGGCCAGCCGGTCGAGCACGAAGCCATCACGTGAGATGAACAGCACATGGTCGATCCCGTCCGGGCCGGCCTGACGGGCGATCCAGTCGAGGAAAGCCACCGCCGCCGGGCCGCCATAACGGTACCCCAGATCGTAGAAGGTCTTGGGCTGCGGCACCGGATCGGCGATGCGGACCAGCCCCCGCGCCATCGAGGAGAAGGGCGTCGACGGCCCGTGCCGGGTCGGGCGCCGGGAGGTCTGGTAATGGACCGCTTGCAGGCCGCGGGCCCGCGCCTGCTCCACATCCGAGCGCGGATTGTCGCCGATATGCAGGACACGCTCCGGCGGCAGGCCGAGATCGGCCGTCACCAGATCGAACAGGGCTCCCCGGTCGCGTTTGGTGGCATCGCGGTCGGCGGAGATGAAGAGGGGAACCTCGGGCAGCCCGTGGCGGCGCAACAGCTCCGCGAAGAATCGGCGCGGCAGATACATGTCGGAGGTGATGACCACCGGCTTGGCCGCCACACAGTCGCGGAACAGGGCGGCCAGCTCCGGGTTCGGCCGGGTCAGCGCCAGTTCCATCGCATATTCGGCATCACGCAGCACCATGGCCGGCACGGCCACCGGTGCCAGACACTCATAGATCCCGTCCAGCGTGATCTCCTGCCGTCCGGCCTGCTGCATGCGGTGGAAGGCTTCGGCCTGGGCCTCCTCCCGCAGCCGACGGAAGCGGGGCACGCCGAAGCGGTGCCCCAGCAGGTCGAACACATCCTCCGGTGCGGACAGCGGCCGCACGAACAGCGTGTCGAACACATCGAATGACACGGCATCGGCGCCCGTGATGGCGTCCGTCATCTCCGTCAGCATGGTGCCCCCGCTATGCTGCCGCCATCCTGTCCCCGCCCGGCCGCCCCATCGGCCGGGCCGTCCTCCGGTCACGCGCCGGCGACGGCGAAGCCGGGACTGGTCTGGTCCAGGTTGGGATTGTGGAAGGGATCGCGCTGGAAGAAGGTGGGATGGGTCATGTACAGGCGGCGCAGCTCGGCTTCCAGCCGTCGGCGCTTCTCCGGGGAGATGTCGTCCGGCCCCCGGCTGTAGGATTCATGGTGGATCAGTTCCACGCCCGGGCAGACCACATTGTAAAGGCCGGCCCGAACCAGACGGAAGCCCAGTTCCACATCGTTGTAGGCGACGGGGAAGGTCTCGTCGAAGCCGCCGACCCGGTCGAACTTGGCGCGTTCGATCATCAGGCAGGCGCCGGTGACGGCCACCCAGTTGTATTCCAGCAGGTTGCGGGCGAAGTAGCAGGGATCGTCGGCCGACCGGCGCAGGAAGGCATGGACCGGGCCGGTGGCCAGGTTGACGATGCCGCTGTGCTGGACCGCGCGGGTACCGGGATAAAGCAGCTTGGCCCCCACCGCGCCCACATGGGCCAGCTGGGCGAAACCGCCCAGCCGCTCCAGCCAGCCGGACGACCGCACCTCGGTATCGTCGTTGAGGAACAGCAGCAGGTCGCCACCGGCATGCCGGACACCGATATTGTTGATTTCCGCATAGTTGAACGGCGCGTCATGGCGGATGACCTTGATCTCCGGCTGCTGGCTTAGACTGTCGAGATAATCCAGCGTCGCCGGCGCCGTTGAGCCGTTGTCCATCACCACGATCTCGAACCGGCGATAGCCGGAACGGCTCTGGATGGAGTCGATGCACTGCTTGAGGATGGCGCCGTTGTTCTTCGACGGGATGATGATGGAGATCGGCGGCGCGCCCTGGAGGAAATAGTTGACGCGGTGATAGCCGGGCAGCTGCGGCACCGGCTCCAGCGCGCCAGCCAGGCCACGGCGCTGCAACGCCGCTTCGCGCGCCCGTTTTGCGGCATCGATGGCATAGGGCTTGGCATTGATGTCGGAGGCCACCGACTGCGGAATGATGCGCCAGTGGTAGAGGATCTTGGGGATGTGGGCGATACGGTCGGTCTGCTCCACCACGCGCAGGATGAAGTCGTAGTCCTGCGACCCGTCATAGGCCGAGCGCAAGCCGCCGACCGCCTCCACCAGACGGCGGCGCACACAGGAGACATGGCACGTGTACATCGTGCTCATCATCGTGTCCGGCGACCAGTCGGGCTTGAAGAAGGGCTCGGTGAAGCGGCCGTCCTGGGCGATCTTGTCCTCGTCGCTGTAGAGGAAGTCCGGATCGTCCTGGTTGATGCGGAGAGCCAGTTCGTAGAGGCAGTCCTCCGTCAGCTCGTCGTCATGATCCAGGAAGACGATGTAATCGCCGGTGGCCAGCGCCAGCCCCGCATTGGTGGCCCCGGAAATCCCCTTGTTCTCGGGCAGCAGGCAGGTCGCCACCCGCGTATCGTCGATCTGCGCCAATGCCGTGCGCACACCGTCATCGGGGCTGTTGTCATCGACCAGGATCAGCTGCCAGTGCGGATACCATTGCGCCTCGACCGAGGCCAGCATGCGCTGGAACAGCTCCGGCGGCGTGTTGTAGAGCGGCACCACGATGGAGAAGACCGGACGCACAGCCAACCGGCGGACCCGCTCCTCCACATCGTCCGGCCGGCGCGGCGGCACATAGACATAGCCGCCGGGCTGCGGCACCAACCCGTAGCGCCCGGCCTCCGGCGCGATGCGGGCGGTCATGTCCAGATCGCCCCGCGGCTCGAACGACAGATAGGCCGGCTCCGCCGCACCCGGTGCCGGGACGGCCTGTGGTGACGGGGCGGCCGCCCCCGGCCCTTCCGCCTTGCGTGCCCGCAGGAAGCGCAGGCGTTCGGGCATACGGTGCGGCGTCACCACCCACCAGCCCAGCTTGGCCATGCGCCGCAGCGTCAGGCGCAGGTCGGCCGGCACGCCGGACATGGCCGAGCGCAACCCGGCCGTCGCCCGCCAGGTGGTGCTCTGCTCCACCGCCTGGAGCCGGGCCGCCAGCCCGGCCTGATGCGCGGACAGGCGCATCACCTCCTGCTGCAGGTCGGCGGCCCGCCGCCGGGCATCGGCCAGATCGGCCTCCAGCCGCTGGCGCTGTTCGGCCAGGGCGCTCCTGGCCTGCTGGAACTTCTGCCGGACCAGACCGATGGACAGGTTGCGGCTTTCCATCAGCCGCAGGCAGGTGTCCAGAATGTCCTGCCGCGCCGCCTGGCGTGACTGCGCCTGCGACCGCAGGAGATCCTGGGACTGCTGGTCCTTGCGCGCCTGCTCCAACTCGGCCTCCAGCGCCGCCAGCCCCGTTGCCATCTCCTCCAGCGCCGCGCGGGCCTGGGCAAGCTCGGCATCCTGTTCGCCGGTCCGGACGGACAGCTGGTCACGCTCGGCCCGGAGATGATCCCGTTCGGCGGTCAGCTGCTGGCACTGGCTGGTCAGCTGCTGCCGTTCGCTGGCCAGCCGGGCATGCTCGGCGGTCAGCCGCGCCTGCTCTCCGGCCACCTGCTCCCGTTCGAGGGCCTCCGTCTGAAGCTGGACCAGGGCGGCGTCACGCTCGCCGGCCAGCCGGACGCGGTCGCCTTCCGCCGCCAGCCCGCGGCCGAGCCGATGGAACAGCTGGAGGATGCCTTGCTGCTCCTCGGCCGGGGCATCGAGAATCCGGGCCAGGGCCGGCGGCACCTGCGGCCCCACGGCCAGGACGCCCAACCCATGGCCGAAGGGAATGCCCAGGCCGGGACAGGTCTGCCGCACCTCGTCCCAGAAGCGCCAGACTCCGAACTCCCGCTCCCGCACATTGATGTCGTGGAACAGGACCACGCCCCGCCCGCTGAGCTTGGGCCGCCAACTCTCGAAATCATGGCGCACCGCCTCATAGGTGTGCAGCCCGTCGATATGCAGCAGGTCGATGGAGCCGTCGGCGAAATAGGACAGCGCCTCGTCGAAAGTGGAGCGGATCAGCGTGGAAAAGCGGTCGTAGCGCGGGGTGTGGTACGCTTCCAGATCCCGCAGCACCTCGTCGCCATAGAGGCCGGCCTGCGGATCGCCCTGCCAGGTATCGACGGCATAGCAGAGCGTGTCGCTCTCCGCCGCCACCACCGCCTGGCAGAAGGCCGAATAGCTGTCGCCCTTGTGGGTGCCCAGTTCCACGAACAGGCGGGGGCGCAGGGCGTCGATGCACCAGAAGGCGAAGGGAATGTGCATGTGCCAGCTGGGTACATCGGTCAGCCGTTCCGGCACGCGCAGCAGCAGCGGGTGCGCAGCCAGCAGATCGGCCGCCATGCGCAGGGTCGGCCCCGACGGATCGGCACCGCTGCCCCGGATCAGCTTCACGGCATTGAGGAGGTCGGTCATCGCGAAAGGCACCGGTCGAGGGGAAGGCAGGAAACGCGCCGCATGACGGGAGCGCAAACGGGGATAAGGCTCATCTCACCACCTCCAGATCCGCCTGCAGCGCGATGTCGACCATGGGCAGCCCCACCAGCCCCTTGACCACATGCGAGGTCTGGACATGGAAGAACAGGGCATCGTCGATCCAATGGTGCTGCACATGGCTGGCCTGGGTGCCGTCGGCCATGGCCACCAGGATGGAGAAGTCCCCCGATGGCAGATAGGGCATCTGGAAGCGGAACCGGGCGGTGACACGGCCTCCCGCCGGCACGGCCACCGGGGCCTGCCGGTAGGAGAGGTAGGTGTTGTCGCCGAACAGGTGCAGCCCAAGCCTGTTCTTGACGAAGAAGCCGATGATCGGGCTGTGCAGGGGCGCATGGGCCTCGGCCGAGATCTCCAGCACCACCTCTTCGCCGCCGGTCAGGGCGGGCAGCGGCTGGCCCGCCGGGGCCAGCAGACGCACGGTGTCGATGGTGGCGCCGCGCGCACCGAACCAGGGCGCCTCGGGATCGAAGTCGAACAGCTCGATACTGTTGCGGGCCGTCGTTTCCTGCAGCAATGCGTGACGGCGGTCCGCCACCACATCCCCCTCGCGCACCGGCGCTTGCCGGCGGCTGCCCCCGATCTGGAAGCCGGATGACGCCTCCCCCTCGCTGAACAGCGAGGCGGTGTAGTCGTGAACAATCTCCTTGGCCGGCCCTTCGGCCCGCACGGCGCCGCGGTCGAGCCAGATGGCCCGGTCGCACAATGCCGTGATTGAGGATACATCGTGCGACACGAACAGCAATGTGCCGGTCTGCCTGAACCGGTGGATGAAGCGCATGCATTTCTGGGTGAAGGCGGCATCGCCCACGGCCAGGATCTCATCCACGATCAGGATGTCGGCATCCACATGGGCGGCCACGGCGAAGGCCAGCCTGGCATACATGCCGCTGGAATAGAGCTTCACCGGCTGGTCGATGAAATCGCCGATGCCGGCGAAGTCGGTGATGTCCGTATAGCGCTCATCGATCTGGGCCTGGGTCAGCCCCAGCACGGAGGCGGCCAGGTGGACATTCTCCCGCCCGGTGAATTCCGGGTTGAAGCCGGCCCCCAGTTCCAGCAGCGCCGCCACCCGGCCGGTGACCGCCACCGTGCCGCGGCTGGGCTGCAGCGTGCCGCAGATCAGTTGCAGCAGAGTGGATTTGCCGGCGCCGTTGCGGCCGACGATGCCCACCGTCTCCCCGCGGCGGATCTGCAGATCGATATCCTGCAAGGCCCAGTATTCGGAATAATAGGTGCGGCGGCCGAAGGACAGCATCTGCTTCAGCCGATCCTCCGGCCGGCGGAAGATGCGGTAGCACTTGCCAGCGCCGCGGGCGGCGATCACCACCTCAGAGCACATCGGCGAACCCCGCGCGCAGCTTCATGAAGGCGGCATGGCCGAGCCAGGCCGCCATCCAGGCGGCCAGGACGCCGCCCGTCAGCAGGCCGGCATCGGGCACCCTTCCCCAGAACAGCACGTCCTTCGACATTTCCAGCACCGGCGTCAGCGGGTTGGCATAGAGCGCGCTGCGCACCGCCTCGCCCACGGCATCGGCCGGGTAGAAGATGGGGCTGAGGAACATCAGCATGGACACCAGGATGCCCACCACATGGCGCAGGTCGCGCAGATAGACGCCCAGCGCCGCCAGCAGCCAGCCGAGCCCCAGGGTCAGCAGCACCAACGGCAGCAGCACCAGCGGCAGCAGCAGGATGGTGACGGGTGGCAGGCCGTAGAGGATCAGATAGATCCCCAGCAGCAGCCCCATCCCGACCAGGAAGTTGAACAGGGCGCCGGCAAGGGCGATCCAGGGCAGGATCTCCAGCGGGAACACCACCTTCTTCACATAGCTGGGCGTTTCCAGCACCAGCATGGGCGCCCGCGCCAGACAGTCGCCCAGCAGGTTGAACACCAGCAGTCCCGAATAGAGCAGCAGCACGAAATTGGCCTTCGTGCCCGGCGGCACCGTCCAGCGCGGCTGGAACACATAGGAAAAGACGAAGCTGTAGACCGCCACCATCAGGATCGGCGTCAGCACGCTCCAGACCATCCCGACGGCGGTGCCGCGATAGCGGGCCTCGATTTCCCGCCGGGCCAGGCGCAGGATCAGCGCGCGGTTCCGCCAGGCGGACAGGAACGGGGCGGCGGGCGACAGAACGGAGATCGCCGGTGCAACAGGCATGCTTTCGACCTTCGGCTTGCGGCAGGGCACAACATGACATCACCCCGAACAGGTCAAAGACCCTGATAGCCCATGAAAACCGGGAAAAGCAATGCAGCCAAGGGAAGAATAGAACGCACAGAAGCGCTCCTTTCGGCTAGCAAAAAACTTTTGTTGAATTGGAAATGGCCCCTATATGTTAATACCACTGGATGATTCATGACGGAATTCATACGAAAATCGCGCCGATGAAGCTGTGGGCCATCAGCGACCTTCACCTGTCGTCGGCAGAGAACCGGGATGCCTTGCGGGACTTTCCCCATCACTCCGGCGACTGGCTGATCCTGGCCGGCGATCTGGGCGAGCGGCCGGAGCATCTGGATCTTGCCTTCACCCTGTTGGGCGCACGGTTCGCCCGACTGATCTGGGTCCCCGGCAACCACGAACTCTGGACCATTCCCAGTCCCGACGGCGGTCTGCGCGGACAGGCCAAGTACGAGGCCATGCTGGCCGTCTGCCGCCGGCATGGCGTCTGTACGCCCGAGGATCCCTATCCCGTCTGGACCGGGCCGGGTGGTCCCTGCCTCATCGCGCCACTGTTCCTGCTGTACGATTACAGCTTCGCACCCACGGGCCTGGACCCCGCCGGCGCCGTGGCCTGGGCGGCCGAAGCCCGGATACGCAGCGGCGACGAGATCCTGCTGAGCCCCTATCCCCGGCCCAGCCGCGTCGCCTGGTGCCACCAGCGCGTGGCCTGGACGGAAAAGCGCCTGACGACGGAGCGTCCGCCAGGACTGCCCACAATCCTGGTCAACCATTTCCCCCTGCGCCAGGACGTCATCGACCTGCCACGCATCCCGCGCTTCAGCCCCTGGTGCGGCACCCGGCTGACGGAGGGCTGGCACCGCCGGTTCGACGCCGTCGCCTGTGTCCACGGGCATCTGCACAGGCCGGCGACCCATTGGCGCGATGGTGTCCGCTTCGAGGAGGTGTCCGCCGGCTATCCACGGCAGTGGCAGCCGCGCGGCCGGCATCCGGCCACGGCCCTGCGCCGGATCCTGCCCCATGATGGCGCTGGCCGCTGACGCGCAACGCCGTGATAATGCAGGCTGTCCCGCCGAAGGCCCCCGCCATGCGCCCCTTGCTGCTGATCCTACCGATCCTGCTGTTCCTGGCCGCCATCGCCTGGCAGGGCTTCCATCTGACGTCGGATCTTGCCGGAATTCCGGCGGGCGGGCTGGGCGCCCTGGCCGCTGCCGGCATCGGGGCAGCGCTGCTGATCGCCCTGTTCGTGACCCTGCAACGCCGCCAGCGGCGGCAGGACGAACAGAGGCACGGCAGGGATGACCGGGAATAGGATGGCCGTGACCAGAGCGGGCCGGAGCTGGATGCGCCTTGGCCGGATCCGCCGCCATGATGCCGCCACAGCCCGTTCGCACCCTGGTCCTTTCGCCCGAGGATTCCCGCCCATGCGCCACTCCCTCCTGTCCGCAATCCTGACCATGCTGATACTGGCCGCCCCCGTGCCGGGGATCATCCCGGTGGCGGCGGCCGCGGATGGATGTGCCGTGCTGGCACAGCGGGTGGACGATGTCTCCACCCGCCGTCCGGTGTTCCTGCGCAGCTATGATGGCCCGGATGGCAAGGGGGACCCCGCCTTCGAACCGCCGCTGCGTGAGTCGGCCTTCACCTATGACAATGCCCTGGCCGCCATCGCCCTGGTGGCCTGCGGCCGACCGGAGCAGGCCAACCGCATCGGCGAGGCCCTGTTGGCGGCGGCCACCGGCGACCGGGCCGAGCCGAACGGCCGTCTGCGCAACGCCTATCGCGCCGGAGCGCTGAAAGAGATGCCGCCCCTGCCGCCGGGCTGGTGGGACAAGGGCGCCAACCAATGGGTGGAGGATGCCTATCAGGTCGGCACCGCCACCGGCAATGTGGCCTGGGCCGCGCTGGCCCTGCTGACCCTGCACGAGCAGTCGGGCCGCACCGATTACCGGGATGCCGCCGCCGGCCTGCTGCGCTGGGCGGTGCAGGCGACGGCCAGCGACACCGGTGCCGGCGGCTTCAGCGGCGGCGTCCATGGCTTCGAGACGGCACCGGTGCGGCTGACCTGGCGCTCCACCGAACACAACACCGATCTGGCCGCCGCCTTCACCTGGATGGCCAGGCTGGACCCGGCCGGTCCCTGGACCGGGTATGCGCGCCAGGCCCAGGCTTTCGTCGCGGCCATGTGGCAGGCGGACCAGGGCCGGTTCCTGGCAGGAACGCTCCCCGACGGCGTCACGCCGAACGCCTTTTCCGGCCTGGATGCCCAGCTCTGGCCACTGCTGCTGGCGGATGCGCCGGTGGCGTGGCGGCGCAGCCTGGACTGGGTCGAGGCCCGCCATGCCGCCCAGGGGGGATTCGACTTCAACGACGATGCCGACGGCATCTGGCTGGAGGGGACGGCCCAGGCGGCGCTGGCCTATCGGCTGGCGGGGCGCATGGACGAGGTCCGGCGGCTGCTGGGCGAACTGGACAAAGAGTGGAGCGAGGGCGGTTACCTCTACGCCACGCGCCAGCCGCGCATCACCACCGGGCTGGCCATCGGGCCGGACAGTACCAGTGACGATTTCTACTATTACCGGCGGCCCCATCTGGGGGCGACGGCCTGGGCCGTGCTGGCGGCCCGCGGCTGGAATCCCTTCATCGGCAAACCCCTGGGCTGAACCGCGATGCCGGCCCGTGGCGCGACCACGGCATTGCCGCGGCCGCCCGGCTCTGGAACAGTGGGGGACCATCGACCCGCCCGAGGACCCCGCATGCTCCGCCCTGCCGCCCTGCCCCTGTTGGCCGCCATCCTGGCTGTCCCGCTGATGCCTCCGCTGCCGGCCGGCGCCGCCGACGCGGAAAAGCGTGCGACCCCGGCGGAGGTGCTGGCAGCCGCCCCGGCGGCGGACTGGCGCAGCCCGGCCCCGGAGGAGACGCTGTATCTGGAGCTGCCGGCCGGGCGGGTGGTGATCGAACTGGCGCCGCAGTTCGCACCGGCCCATGTGGCCAATATGCGTCTGCTGGCGGCCGAGGACTGGTACCGGGGCGTGGCCGTGGTGCGGGTGCAGGACAACTACGTCACCCAATGGGGCATGCCGGAGGAGACGCCGAAGCCGATGAAGACGGCCAAGGCCAAGCTGGCGCCGGAATTCACCGTCGCCGGCGGTGCAGCGGGCCTGCCCTTCGTACCGCTGCCGGACCCCGACAGCTTCGCGCCCGAGGTGGGGGTGGTCGGCAGCTTCCCGGCCGCCCGTGACCCGACCACAGGCGAAGCCTGGATGACCCATTGCTATGGCATCGTCGGCGTCGGGCGCGACATGGCGGTGGACACCGGCAGCGGCGCTGAACTCTATGTCGTCATCGGCCACAGCCCCCGCGCCCTGGACCGGGTCATCACCCTGGTCGGCCGCGTTCTGTCCGGCATGGAGCACCTGTCGGCGCTGCCGCGCGGCACCGGGCAGCTGGGCTTCTATGAGAAGCCGGAGCAGCGGGTGGTGCTGAGATCGGTCCGCTTCGCCAGCGACGTGCCGGAGGCCGAGCGCACACCGGCTCAGGTCCTGCGCAGCACCAGTCCCAGCTATGCCGCCTGGGTCGAGGCCAAACGCCAGCGCCAGGACGATTTCTTCATCCGTGCCGCCGGCCATGTGGATGTATGTAACGCCCTGCCGCCGGTGCGGACGCCGCCGGCGCTGTAGGGCTCAACCGCGGCGGTGGCGGACTCCCTGATGATCACCCCCGACAGACGAACGGCCCGCCCCCTGGGGGGCGGGCCGTTGCATCCGGTTTCCGGTGTCTGTGCGGCTCAGAAGGCGCGGCGCAGGGCGTCGACCAGATCGGTGCGCTCCCAGCCGAAGCCGCCATCGGCTTCCGGCTCACGGCCGAAATGGCCATAGGCCGCGGTGCGGGCATAGATCGGCCGGTTCAGGCCCAGATGCTCGCGGATGCCGCGCGGGCTGAGATTCATCAGCTGGCGCAGCACGTCGGCCAGCTTGTCCTCGTCCACCTGACCCGTGCCGGCCGTGTCGATATAGACCGACAGCGGATGCGACACGCCGATGGCATAGCTCAGCTGGATCGTGCACTTCTCCGCCAGACCCGCCGCCACCACATTCTTGGCCAGATAGCGCGCGGCATAGGCCGCCGAACGGTCCACCTTGGTCGGATCCTTGCCCGAGAAGGCCCCGCCGCCATGCGGCGCCGCACCGCCATAGGTGTCCACGATGATCTTGCGTCCGGTCAGACCGGCGTCGCCGTCCGGGCCGCCGATGACGAACCGCCCCGTCGGGTT
>NZ_QGNJ01000026.1 GCF_003336875.1 Oleisolibacter albus
CCATAGCGAGGGCCATTACACCCGATCCCATCCCGAACTCGGCCGTGAAATCCCTCCGCGCCTATGGTACTGCGTCTCAAGACGTGGGAGAGTCGGTCGCCGCCAGGTCCGCTCAGCGCACTGGAAAACCATTCTTCATTGCTTCCCGATCCGCTTTCAAAACGCCGCCATCCCTGTCCGGGGTGGCGGCGTTTTGCATGCCGGCCTCCTGTGCATCCAGACTTGAGCACATGGCCGCTTCGCGCCCATTCTCGATACGGCCCGCCGGTTCCGGCGGCGCCAGGAGCACGTCCCTCAGGAGCACGTCCCCCAGGGGCGTCTGTCCCGGCGCGTCTGTCCGGACGCGTCCGTCCAGGGAGCCCATGCCCATGTCCAAGACCACCCGCGCCACCCAGGAGGTGGCCAAGGCCGGTGTCCCCTTCACCCTGCACAGCTATGCGTATGATCCCGGCGCCGAGCGCGTCGGGCTGCAGGCGGCGGAGGCCATCGGCATGCCGCCGGGCCGGGTGCTGAAGACCCTGATGGCCGAGGTGGACGGCAAGCCCGTCTGCGCCGTCATCCCCTCCGACCACGAGGTCAGCATGAAGAGGCTGGCCGCCATCTTCGGCGGCAAGAGTGCCCAGATGCTGCGTCCCGCCGACGCCGAGCGGCTGACCGGCTACCATGTGGGCGGCATCAGCCCCTTCGGCCAGAAGCGGCGGGTGCCCACCGCGGTGGAGGAAACCGCCCTGTCGGCGCCGACCGTGTTCATCAATGGCGGCCAGCGCGGCCTGCAGCTGGAACTGGCCCCCGCCGATCTCTGCCGCCTGCTGGCGGCCAAGGTCGCCGCCCTGGTGGCCTGACGCCCGCACCGGCCCCCGTCATGGTCAGCGCAGGCGCACCGTGGACCGGGCCTGCTGCCCGGCCGAATCGATGACGGTGATCCGGGCGAAGCCCGGCCCGTCCGGCTGCCAGAACCGGGCGCCCTCCCCCTCTTCCCCGCCCGGCAGGGGAAGATCGTTGACCAGCCAGCGGAAGGGGGGGCGCCCGCCCATAGCCTCCAGCGGCAGGGCCTCGGGCTGTCCCGATCCGGCAGCCAGATCCACCTCGGCGCCGTCCGGCGGGAAGGCCACGGCCAGCGGTGCGGCCGCGGGGGGTGTGGCGACCACGGCCCGCAGCGGGTCCAGTTCGAAATGGCGCAACGGCTCCGGCAGCGGCGCCCCCGTCGGCAGGACGCCCATCGGCGGCGGCGGGAAGCCGCGCCCCCGCGGCAGCAGGTCGGCCAGCCGGAACAGGATCGGCGCCGCCTCGTCCCGCCCCACCGCCCCCGGCCGCGGCGTGCCGTCCGGCCGCCCGACCCAGACCACCAGCACATGATCGGGGGTGAAGCCGGCGGCCCAGGCATCGCGGAACCCGTAGGAGGTGCCGGTCTTGTAGGCCAGGGGCCGGTCCGGATCGGGGCTGCGTCCGTCCGGCGGCGGCGTGCCGCGCAGGATATCGACCACGGACCAGGCCGCCCGCGGATCGACCAGCCGGGTCCCCGTTGCCACCGGCGAGTCGGCCAGGAGGCGCAGCGGCCGTGCCACGCCGCCATCGGCCAGGGCGGCATAGGCGCCGGCCAGATGCTCCAGCCGCACCCCGACTCCGCCCAGGGCCAGGGACAGGCCGGCCTCGGCTCCCGGTCCGCCCGGCAGGGCCAGCTGCATGCCCGCGGCGCGCAACCGTCCGGCCACCTGGGCCGGCCCCAGCCGGGCCAGCAGGCCCACGGCGGGAACGTTCAGCGATTGCTGCAAGGCGCTGCGCACGGTCAGGCTGCCGCGGAAGCCGCCGCCGAAATTGCCGGGCCGGTAGGCCCCGAAGGCGATCGGCCGATCCTCGATCCGTGTCTCCGGATGCAGCGGCAGGCCCTCGAAGGCCAAGGCGTAGAGCAGGGGCTTCAGGGTCGAGCCGGGGGAGCGCAGCGCCCGCACCATGTCGACCTGTCCGGCCGGACCGCTGACGCTGCCCCCCACATAGGCCAGCACGGCGCGGCTGCGGATCTCCAGCACCAGGGCCGCCACCTCCGCTTCGGGCTCAAGGCGCTGACGCGCCGTGGCGGCCACCTGCTCGGCCAATCGTTGCAGAGCCGGATCGATCGTCGTGCGCAGGGTGCTGCCGGGGGGGGAAGCGCCCGCCAGCCGTTCGGCCAGATGCGGGGCGATCCGGGGCAGGGGCTGACGGGCCAGGGGCAGCGGTTCCGCGTCCGCCTCCGCCAGCGTCCGCGCATCCAGCCGTCCGGCGGCGTGCAGGCGCTGCAACACCTGGGTCCGGGCGCGCCGCGCCGCTTCGGGATGCAGGTCGGGCCGGCGCGCCGTGGGCGACTGGGGCAGGGCCACCAGCAGGGCGGCCTGCGCCGGGGTCAGCTGCGCCGGTTCCCGCCCGAAATAGGCCAGCGACGCCGCCCGCACCCCTTCGAGATTGCCACCGAACGGCGCCAGGGTCAGGTAGAAGCCCAGGATCTCCGCCTTGCTGTAGTGCGCCTCCAGCTGCAAGGCCCGCAGCATCTCGATCAGCTTGGCCGACAGCGTGCGTGGCCGCGGCTCCAGCAGGCGGGCCACCTGCATGGTCAGGGTCGAGCCGCCGGAGATCACACGGCCGTGGCGCCATGCCTGACCGACGGCGCGCAGCAGGGCCAGCGGGTCGATGCCGGGATGCCGGTCGAAGCGCCGGTCCTCGTAACCGCGCAGCAGGTCGAGATAGAGCGGCGCCACATCCTCGACGCCGGCCTCCAGCCGCCAGGCGCCATCGGGGGACAGAAAGCCGCGCAGCGTGCCGCCGTCGCGGTCCAGCACCAGCGTGGACCGCGCCTGATAGCGGCCGAGATCCGGCGGGAACAGCCGGTCGGCCAGCAGGACCCCGCCGCAGACGAGCCCGCACCCCAGGACGCCGCTGCGCAGGGCCCGCAAGAGTGCCCGGCGCCGGTCCGGCTCAGGGGGCTGCCGTGACGGTGGCCCGTCCGGCGGCCGTGCGGGCGATGGTGGCACTGTCATACATGTCCTCCACCGTGGCCGGGGGCAGGGTGAACTGCCCCGGCGTCACGGCGCGCGCCAGATAGACGATGCGGAAGCCGGTGTCACCCAGCGGCTTCACGTCGGTCGTCTCCGCCTCGTCCTCGTCGTACCAGGACCAGCCCAGCTCGACCACGCCCACCAGCCGGTCGTCCCGGCCCTCCAGCAGGGCGGGGCGGCTGACCTCGCCGGCCCAGGCGGCGGCACTGGTGCCGTCGGCCTCCCGCGGCAGCACCGATTCGATCTCCCAGCCGGCGGGCAGCGGATCGACCAGCACCAGCGTGCGCCGGGCGGCGCTGCCCTTCCTGTCCAGGCGGCCGTCCAGCACCACGACGATCTTGCTGTTGCGCGGCAGACGGGCCGGGTCCAGCGGCGTGCCGTCCAGCGTGTGGAAGCTCTTGTTCAGGCTGAGGCCGTTGGCCGCCACCGGCGGCGGCGCCTGCTTGGGCACGCCCGTCAGCGTGACCGAGCGCCAGACGGGACCGCTGCCGCTGTTGGTCAGGGCGAAGCCCTGGGCCAGCTGCTCCGGCGACGGCTCGACGCTGAGGGTGGCCGTGCCGGCGGCACTCTGCACCGGGCCGTCCACGCTGATGGACGGGGCCTCGCCGCCGGCCAGCAGGGCCTGGGCCGCCAGCAGCAGCCAGCCCTTCTGCTGGGTGTTGTAGGACCAGGGATCCTTCTGCCTGGCCAGCCGCTGCACCAGGGCGCCGGCGGCCTCCACCGTTGCCTTGTCATCGACCGAGGCGGCCACGGCCAGGGTGGCGGCAGCCTCCCGCTCCGGCGAGGCGTAATAGTCGCGGCCGGCGCTGCCCAGGGCCTTGCGCGCCCGCTCGAACGCTTCCGCCGCCCGGCGCGTATCGCCGGCCAGGGTCAGGGCGGCCCCCAGCTGGGCATGGGCCAGGGAGCCCTGCACCGCCTCGACCGGCGTGCGGGACTTGCTGCCCTTCTTCCGCTCCGCGGCCTGGGCCACGGCATCGTTGAGGTAGCGCAGATCGCCCAGGGACGCGGTGCCGGCACGCGCCAGCAGCCAGGCGCCGTAGCTGGCGGCCTCGACCTCGGCGCCGCCGCCATTGAGCCGACCGCCCACATAGCTGCGGACCCAGCCCGTCAGGTCGGCCATGGCGGTGGGCGGCACGGCGTGGCCGGCCTTCTGTGCCCGCTGCAGGAAATCCAGCACATACATTTGCAGCCAGGGCGAGGCGTAGTCGTCGCTGGCGCTCCACAGGCCGAAACTGCCATCGGGCTTCTGCCGCTCCAGCAGGCGCGCCAGCGCCGATTCGATCCGCAGGCCGATGGTGCCGGGCTGCTCCAGCCCCAGCCTGGCCGAGACCTCGGGGAAGGCCAGCAATGGCAGGGCCACGCTGACCGTCTGTTCGGTGCAGCCATAGGGGTAGCGGTTGAGATCCTTCAGCAGGCCGGGCACATCGATGCCGGGCAGGCGGGAATAGCCGACCGACAGGCGGGCGGTGCCGGGCTGGAACGGCTCCAGCAGGGCGGCCGAAAGGGTCAGACGCTCACCCGGGGCCTGTTCCCGCACCTCGGCCAGGGTCACGGGCGCCTGGGCCGGGCGTACCGTCAGGTCCCAGCTGCGGGTGAAGGACAGCCCGTCCGGCCCCTGCACCGCCAGGGTGAAGCCGGCGATGCCGGCGCCATCGGCCTTCAGGGCCACGCGCTCCAGCTTCTGCTCGCCGGCGGCCAGGGGGCGCTTTTCCGGCAGCGGATCGGCCAGGGTCACCGGGCCGGTGGGGGTGAGCTTGACCGTGTAGTCGCCGGCCTTGCCCTCCACATTGTGCAGCAGCAGGGTGGCGTCGGCCATGTCGCCGGGGGCCAGGAAGCGGGGCAGCACCAGCTCGGCCACCACGGGATCGCGCACCAGCATGTCGGCGCTGGCGCCGCCCAGGCGCGTGGCATCATAGGCCACGGCCATCAGCCGCAGAGTGCCGGCGAAGTCCGGCACCTCCAGTGGGATCACGGCCTTGCCGTCCTTCAGCGGCACCACGCCGCTGAACAGGGCGACGACGCGGCTGGAACTGACGGGCAGGCCGGCCCCGCCCAGCTCGGCATCACCGCCCTCGCGGATGGCGCCCGCCAGGCCGGCATTGCCGTCCAGCAGCCGGCCATACTGGTCGCGCATCGCCACGCCCAGACGGCGCTTGGCGAAGAAATGGGCATAGGGGTCGGGGGCGGCGTAGCGGGTCAGGTTCAGGATGCCCTCATCCACCGCGGCCAGGGTGACGAAGGCCGTGCTGTCCGCTGCGGCCGCCGTCACCGTCACGGGCACGGTCTGGCGCGGGCGCACGCGCTCCGGCGCCTGCACCGACACAGCCAGCTGCCGGTCGCGGCCATCGACGCCGATCCAGGCCAGCCCCACGGCGCGGACGGGCCGGTGGCCGCCCTGGGCCTCCACCGGACGGATGAAGCTGACCAGGGCATAGGCGCCGGCACCCCAGTCCCTGTCCACGGTGACATCCAGGGTGACGGGATCGGTGCCCACCGTCTGGCTGCGCACGGAATGGACCTTGTCCCCGGCCAGCACCAGCTGCATCTGGCCGGCGAAGGGCGGGGTGATCTTCAGCTGCACCGACTCGCCGGGCTTGGCGGCGGGCCGGTTCTGCCCCACCTCCACCTTGTCGGGCGTGCCCTCCTGCCCGTCATCGGGAACCGTCCAGCCGGCATAGAAGCCGAGATCGGTGCTGGCGCCGCTGGCGGTATCCACCACCTCCATCCGGTAATGGCCCCAGTCCACCGCGGCGGCCATGCGCACCGGCCGGCCGGCATCGGCGGCGACGGTGCCGCCGGCCACCCGGCTTTCCCGCTCGCTGTACCGCCAGTTCCAGCGGTTGCCCTGCTGGTACCAGACATAGTGGCGCTCGACGCGGTACAGCGTCCAGCGCAGGTCGGGACGGGCCAGCGGCTTGCCCTGCGGGTCCAGGGCCACCAGTTCGAAGCCGGCCTCCTGGCCCTCCTTGGCGCGCTTGTCCGGGAACTGCGGGCGCAGGCCAAGATAGACGGGCGCACCGCGCACCGGCAGGGTCACGCTGTCCCGGGTGGCGCGGCCGCCGGGCTCCTGGACCTCCACGGTGATGGCGGCGGCCATGGGGGCGGCCCCCACCTCCTCCTTGCCGACCTGCACGGACAGTTCGGCCCGGCCCGCCGCATCGGTCTGGACCATGTCCAGATCCATGACATCGCCGGTGCCGGCCTTGTCCGGGCCGAACTGGAAGGCGGCGAAGGCGGGGAAGGGTTTTGGATCCCGGCGCAGCTGCAGCGTGCCGCCGGCCGTCAGGTCGGCGCCGGGGGCGCCATAGAGGAAGCGGGCGGTCAGGGCGATGCCGGCCGGCACGTCCGGTTGCAGGATCATGTCCGGCGCGGGCGGATCGATGCTGACCTTCAGCTTGGGCGGAACGAAGTCCTGCACCTCGAACCGGGCTTCCCCCACGGGCTCGCTGCCCCCCTCCAGCAGGGCGGTCACGCTCCAGTCACCGCGGCGGGCACCGGACGACAGCGGGATGTCCAGGGCAGCACCACCGGCCACCGGCTTCACCGTGCGGCGCAGGAACTCGCGCCCGTCGGGCCGGCGCACCACCAGGGTCACCGGCGCCCCGTCCACCGCCTTGACCAGCCGGTCGCGCAGCAGCAGGGCCGCATGCACGGTCTCGCCGGGGCGGTAGATGCCGCGCTCGGTCCAGACGAAGGCCTCGATCTCGCCCACCGGCGGGCGGCCGTCGGCCCCGCGATCGCTGAAATCGAAACCGGGCCGGTCCAGCTTCAGCAGGCTGAAATCACCGCCCGCACCGTAAAGCATGAGGCTGGCCGGGCGGGCACCGCCCTGGCCGCGCAGCAGACCGGGAGCGAAGCGGGCCACACCATCGCTGTTGGTGCTGGTCTCGCCCAGGATCTGGTTGTCCTCGGCCACAAGGGTCACGCGCAGGCCGGAGGCCGCCAGCGCCGTCGACAGCAACCGGGCCACCACGGTCAGGCCGTCCTGCCCGGTGTAGGTGGTGGGGGCGATGTCCGTCTCCACCAGCCAGCGCGCCGTGCTGCGGGCCTCCCGGGCCTCGTAATCGTCATCGGCCGTCAGCGCCGCGTCCTCGACCGCCACCAGATAGACGCCGGGCGCGCGCTTGGGCAGGGCCAGGGCCAGGGGAAAGGCGGTGGTCGCCTTCTGGTTGGGGCTGGACTTCACCGCCATCTCGCCGCTCCAGACCAGGGAGGCGTCCCTGTTGGCGGCATGGCGGGCATCATAGGAATCGAGGTCGCCCGACAGGGTCAGGCGCGAGGCCAGCCGGTCGCTGGCCCGGTAGACCTTCACCCGCAGCGTGTCCACATTGACCGTTTCGATCCCCAGCCCGGCACTGCCCTCCCGCGGCAGGACGAAGCCGCTGCCGCCGATGCGCACCGACGGGGCGAGGTTGGGCAGGGCGGCGTTGAAACTGTAGGCCGCGGCCAGCATGGACCCGTCGGTGGCGGGCAGTCCGGCGCGCACGGTCACCGTGTAGCGCTGGCCGGCGGTCAGACCCTGCAGGCAGAGTTGCTTGCCCTGGGCGGTCACGGCGATGTCGGTGGCCGGGTCGATGCTGACGAAATCCCTCAGCGTCACCCCCTCCTGCCTCACCGGCGCGGAGAAGACCGCGCAATAGGCCGGCTGGTCGCCCGTCAGATCGGGCCCATGCTCAAGCGGTGTGACGGCGGCCTGGGCCGGCCAGGACAGCAGCAGGGCGGACAGCAGCGACGGCAGCAGGGGGCGACGGGACAGGGGCATGGAGGCGGTCCGGACCGGATAGAAAGGTCCGGGATTGTAGGCGGAAATTATGGCGGTTCCACGCCTGGAGGTGGTTATGCCTTTCGGATGCGGGAAATGGCCGTCGAGTGGCCGGCCGGCGCGTCAGCCTCCCTGATTGACTTCCACCGTCAGGTGCCGGATGCCCAGATCGGCCGGCACCAGCGCCCGGTAATGGTCGGGCGGCTGCGGGGCGGGGCTGACCACACAGAGAATGCCGGCATGGACGCCGGGCGCCACCGACCAGACATGCAGGTCGCTGACGCGGTCGCCCCCGCGCTCCACGGCGGCGCGGATCTCCGCCAGAACGGGCGGCGCGGCCTGATGGTCCAGCAGGACGCCGGACGTGGTCCGCAGCAGGCCGCGCGACCAGTTGGCCACCAGCACGGCACCGACAATGCCCATGACCGGGTCCAGCCAGCCGGCCCCGGCATATTTGCCGCCCAGCAGGGCGGCGATGGCCAGGACCGAGGTCAGCGCATCCGTCAGCACATGCAGATAGGCGGAGCGCAGATTGTGGTCCTCGTGCCCGTGTCCATGATGCCCGTGTCCATGATGCCCGTGTCCATGATGGTCGTGTCCATGATGGTCGTGATCAGGGTGGTCATGATCGTGGTCATGGGCGCCGTGCCCGTGCTGGCCTTCGCCGTGGTGGCCTTCGTTGTGGTGATAATCGTGGTCATGGTCATGGTCGTGGTGCCCATGCCCCCCCAGGATGACGACGCTGGCGGCATTGACCAGCAGACCGAGAACGGCCACGGCGATGGCCTCGTCGAAGGCGATGTCGCCGGGGGCCAGCAGCCGGCCCAGGCTTTCCCAGCCCATGCCCAGGGCGACCACGGCCAGCAGCAGGGCGCCGGTGAAGCCCGCCAGGGCGTTGACCTTGCCGGTGCCGAAGCTGAAGCGCGGATCGTGGGCGTGCCGGCGGGCATAGACATAGGCGAACAGCGAAATGGCCAGCGCCACCATGTGCGAGGCCATGTGCACCCCGTCAGCCAGCAGCGCCATGGAGCCGGTCCACAGCCCCGCCCCCACCT
The DNA here is from genome assembly GCF_003336875.1 of Oleisolibacter albus. Taxonomy (GTDB): domain Bacteria; phylum Pseudomonadota; class Alphaproteobacteria; order Azospirillales; family Azospirillaceae; genus Niveispirillum; species Niveispirillum album. Next base: position 8,844 of record NZ_QGNJ01000026.1, read on the forward strand.
CCACCACCATGGTCACGGCGGTCAGCACCACCACCAGCAGGGTGCGGCGCTCGCCGGCGGCGGCCTTGTCCTGACCGAAACCATGATCGTGGTGCCAACGGTCCGGGGTGGCTGCCGGCGCGGGGTGTCGGTTCATGGGGGCGCTCACAGATATTTGCTGAGGTCGGCGATGTGGGCCAGACGCTCCCGCGTTTCCCGCGGCAGCGGTCCCGTCGCCTCCTCCAGGTGATGCTCGATGTGGTGCAGCACCAGCTCGGTCTTGGCCTTGTCCAGGGCCTTCAGCACGGCCTGGAGCTGCTGGGCGATCAACAGCGCGTCGCGCCCGTCCTCCACCATGCGCAGGGTGGCGGCCAGATGGCCCTGGGCCCGGCGCAGCCGGTTCAGGATCTCGGGATTGTTGGCGTGGCTCATGGGACCAGCCTAACGACCACGCCGATGGCGGGCAAGTCCCATCCCCGGGGAGGGGATGGGCAATGGCGCAGCCGAGCGGCGGACGGCATGTGTCGTTTCAACCGCAAAAATGGAAAATACGCCCGTGTCGCTGCACGGCCGGGCGCTTCCGTAGGGGATGACGATGTCAGGAGGATGCTGGATGTCCGGCGCTTGGCCGATGGGGCGCCGAGGCGTCGGGCGCAGCGGTCAGATGGCGGCGCCGTTCCACTCGCGCACGCGGCCGGTGTCCACATGCACGAAGCTGGACTTCGGGTAATAGCCGACACCGCCCAGGCGCAGCTCCAGCGCGGCCTGGCGGATCCGGGCCAGGTTGCGGCTGCTGAGGTCGATGTCGATGGCCTTGCCTTCCATGTGCAGGCTCTTGTTGGCCACGCCCTTGCTGGCACGCGCCAGGGCGGCGTTGGTCTTCGGGCTGCGGTAGCCCGAGATCACCTGATAGGCCTCATCGGTGCGCAGGCGCTGGCGCAGCTGGAACAGCAGGTCCAGCAGCTTGGGGTCCATGCGCGTCACCTCGCCCGTGCGCCAGTCGCGCAGGATGGTGTTGACGTCCTTCAGCGCCGCCGGGATGTAGCGGCCATCGGCGAAATAGGTGACCTTCAGCGTGTCGCGGGTGTGGGGGGAGACGAAGCTCAACACCCGGCGCGGGTTGGTCAGGCTGCCGGCCTCGGCCGGGGCCGGGATCAGGGTCGGCAGGCACACCGCGGCGCCGACACCCAGGGCTGTACGGCCCAGACCCGTCAGGAAGCCGCGGCGGCCGGAATCGGCCGGAACGGTGCTGCCGGTGGAAGAGGCCGTCGGAGACGAACAATCGGCCGTGCTGGTCTGGGTCTGCGAAGTCCGCAGGAACGCCATCAGCCGAGCCACCATCGTCCACCCCTCCGTCGCCTGTACGCTGCCGCCTGTGCCGCTGCCGAACCCGCCATTTTCACCACTCTGGTTGTGGCGCAAATGACACGATCAAACTCTGGTCGATGTGCGTCCCATGCGGGACACGCATGCAGTCATGGCAGAACGATGGCGCTGAAGCAAGGCACAAATGCACCGGGAAGTACCCCGACCGATATTGCCCCGGGATTCCTTAAGGAGCCCGGGCCGGGGTGACCTGTTCCGTTCCATCGGTATGGCCGGGAACCGTGGCCGCCTCCGCCGCCACCTGCGGCCAATGGATGCGGGAGGCCAGCAGGGCTGCCGCCAGCTTGCGGTCACGGCCATAGATATCGCCGCGGAAATTGACGGTGCCGTCATCCTCGACGAAGGCGGTGATGTAGGTCAGATGCACCGGCAGGGCCGATTTCAGCCGCACCACCGTGCGCACATTGCTGGCCACCACCTGGTCCAGCCGCGCCCGGTCCCAGCCGGTGGTGCCGGTCAGGCGCAGGATCAGCTCAGCCAGGTCGAAGGGGTTCTCCACCCGGATGCAGCCATGGCTGAAGGTGCGGTTGGCGCGGGAGAACAGCGTCTTCGACGGGGTGTCGTGCAGATAGACGTCGAACTGGTTGGGGAACATCAGCTTGATGCGGCCCAGGCTGTTCTGGTCGCCCGGTTCCTGGCGCACGCGGAAGCGGTGGCCCGGCAGCCCCAGCTTGGCATAGTCGATGCTGCCGGGGGGCAGCGGCACGGCGCTTTCCGTCCAGTCGGACAGCAGCACATAGCCATGCTTGACCAGATAGCCGGGGTCCTTGCGGGCCTTGGGGAAGATCTCCTTCTCCGCGATCTTGGCCGGCACATGCCAATAGGGGTTCAGCTCCAGATAGGTCATGGATTCGCTGAACACCGGCGTGCGGGTATAGGGCGCGCCGACGACCACGCGGGCCTTGTGGATGGGGTGACCGTTCTCGAACACGGCCAGGGAGAAGGCCGCCAGATTGACCATGAGGTAGCGGGGGCCGAGATCGTCCGGCATCCAGCGCCAGCGCTCCATGTTCAGCACGATCTGGCCGATACGCTGGTCCACCGGCACGTTCATCGCGGCGAAGGTGCCCTTGCCCACGGCGCCGTCCGGTTCCAGCCCGTGTTCCTGCTGGAACCGGCGCACGGCGGACTCCAGCAGCGGATCGTACAGCAGCGGATCGGCCGGGTCGGGTGATCCCGCCGGCAGTTCGCCGGTGGCGCGCAGGCGCTGCCGCAGGGGCGGCACCCGCGCATCGCTCTGGCCGGGCTTCAGCGTCTCGCCCTCGCTGGGCACCTGGGGCCAGCCGCCGGCGGCGGCCAAGGCGCGATACCGGACCAGGGCCGCTTTCAGCCCGGCATATTCCGGGCGCTTCGGGGCCAGCGGGCGCAGCACGGCGGCCGGATCGGGGACCGCCGCCACCTTGTCCAGCAGCGGACCGGGCTTCACTTCCCGGCGCTGCACGAACAGCTCCGCATCCACCTGCGACGGCTCCAGCCGGCCGGACCCGAGATCCCGGCCGAAACTCACGGCCCCGGCGGACAGCAGCACTTCCAGCTCGGCCAGGGCATCGGGCGAGTCGCCGCGTTCCAGCAGGGTGCCGATGCGGCCGACGCCGTAATCCTTGGGGTCCAGCCCGTCGGCATCGGCGGATTTCAGAACGGCCAGCAGGGCGCCGGCGCGGGCGCTGGGGTGGTTGCCCTCGATCCAGACGGGGGCGAATTTGCGCCCCTCGTAGAAGCGGCCGAGCAGGGCCAGGGTCTGGCCGTCCTGGTCGGCCTTGGGCGCGCCGACGCCGGTGGTGAGCCGGTGCTGCAGGGCTTCGGTGAAGCTGCGCGCCGCGACCGGAAGGGAAATGCTGGCCACCAGCAGACCGGCGCCCAGACAGACAAACCACCGACGCATGAAAACTCCACCCCGTATGCTCGCCCTGGCCCCAAGGTAGCGGGGTTCCGCGGCGGAAAAAGGGCGGCTTTGGCAGGGCCGCCCTGCGTCCGCCCCCACCATCCCGACCGGAACGGTGGGGGCGCGCCCGGTCCCGGGCGCGCCGGTGTTACGCCGTCAGGCCCTTTTCCATGACGGTGGCCATGCGGCGGGCGAAGGCCAGCGGATCCGGCAGCGACTCGCCCTCCAGGATCCGGGCCTGGTCCAGCAGCAGCCAGGCCGCATCCTCCAGCCCGGTGCCGGCGCCACCGCTGGCGGCCCGCTCGGACAGGCGCTTCACCAGCGGGTGGGTCGGATTCAGCTCCAGGATGCGCCTGGCGGCCCCGCCCTCCAGCTGCTTGTGCTGCTTCAGCAGCCGCTCCAGATGGATATCCAGGTCGCCTTCGTCGGCCACCAGACAGACGGCGCTGTCGGTCAGCCGCTCGGACCGGCGCACATCCTTGACGGCATCGCCCAGGGTCAGCTTGACCAGGGCGATCAGGCTGGACAGGTCGCCCTCGGCCGGGGCGTCCTTGGCCGCTGCTTCCGGCGTCTCCCCGCCCTTGACCTTGGCCAGATCGGCGCCGCCGCGGGTGACGGACTTGAAGGGCTTGCCCTTCACCTCGCGCACGCTGCCGATCCAGAACTCGTCCACCGGATCGGTCAGCAGCAGAACCTCGATGCCCTTGGCGCGGAACCCTTCCAGCTGCGGGCTCTTCTCCAGCGCGGCGGCGTCATCGCCGGCGATGTAGAAGATGGCGTCCTGCCCGTCCTTCATGCGGCCGATATAGGTGTCGAGGCTGACCAGATCGCCGCCGCTCGCCGTGCTGCGGGCGCGCACCAGTTTCAGCAGCTCGTCGCGGTGGGCGTAATCCTCGTACAGCCCCTCCTTCAGCACGGGGCCAAAGACGTCCCAGAAGCGGGCATAATCGGCGGCGCTGTCCGCATCCTCCGCCTTCTTCGCCAGCTCGCCCAGCACGCGCTTGACGATGCCGGCCCGCAGCTTCGACAGCACGGGATTGTTCTGCAGCATCTCGCGGCTGACATTGAGGGGCAGATCCTCGGAATCGACCACGCCCTTGAGGAAGCGCAGATAGGACGGCACCAGCCCTTCGGCCTCGTCGGTGATGAAGACGCGGCGGACATAGAGCTTCACGCCATGCTTGCGCCGCGGGTCGAACAGGTCGAAGGGGCGCTGCTGCGGCACGAACAGCAGGCCGGTGTAGTCGATCACCCCCTCGGCCCGCCAATGCAGGGTCAGCCAGGGCTCGTCGAAGCTGTGGCCGACATGGTGATAGAACTCCTTGTACTGCTCTGCCGTGACCTCGCTCTTCGGCCGCGTCCACAGGGCGGAGGCGGCATTCAGCGACTCGGCATCCTCCCCGCTGCCCAGGCGGATCGGCACGGCGATGTGGTCGGAATAGGTCTTGACCACCTGGCGCAGGCGGACCTCTTCCAGATATTCCCCGGCATCCTCGCGCAGATGCAGCACGATGCGGGTGCCGCGGGCCGGGGCCGCATCGTCGCCGGCCTCGGCCACGGTGAAGCTGCCCTTGCCGTCGCTCTCCCAGCGCCAGGCTTGGGCTTCGCCGGCCTTGCGGCTGAACACCTCCACCCGTTCCGCCACCATGAAGGCGGAATAGAAGCCGACGCCGAACTGGCCGATCAGGCTGACATCCTTCCTGGCGTCGCCGCTGAGCGACTGCAGGAAGGCGCCGGTGCCGCTGCGGGCGATGGTGCCCAGATTCTCCACCAGCTCGTCGCGGCCCATGCCGATGCCATTGTCCATGACCGTCAGGGTCCTGGCGTCCTTGTCGATGACAAGGCGGATGGCGAAGGGGGCACCGTCGGCGGTCAGGGCCGGGTTGGTCAGCGCGGCGTAACGCAGCTTGTCGCAGGCGTCCGAGGCGTTGGAGATCAGTTCGCGGAGGAAGACCTCCTTCTCCGAATAGAGGCTGTGGGCCACGATGTCGAGCAGGCGGCTGACCTCGGCCTGGAAACTGAGCCGTTCCTCACTCATCGCTTCTTACCTTCCGGATTGGATCACTGTTCGTCTTGCCGATTGCGGGCGGTGCTGTCCGGGCTGTGCCAGGACCGCGGCGTCGATATGGGGAAAACAAACGCCGGGCGCAAGCGGGACGCGTGGATGCGCCCCGGTCACCGGCCCGCATCAGCGCAGCGACAGCAGCCCCTGCACCAGCGCCGTGGAGTCGTTGCCGTTCAGCAGGATGCGGCCGTCGGCCCCGATCTCCACCCGATAGGACTGGACCGTGCGGCCCTGCCCGTCCGTCTCCGGTCGGCCCAGCCCCTGCAGGGCATAGAGGGCCAGCGTGCGGCCGGGGTCGCCGGCATTGGCGGCGCTGGCCCGGGTGATCAGCCCGTCCAGCCCGCGCAGGGCCAGGGCCAGGGACCCTGTCAGGCCGCGCGGGCTGGTATCGGTGAAGTGGAGGGTGCCCGACCCGGACAGGCCCGCCTCCGCCGCGTCCAGCACCAGTTTCGACAGGGTCAGCTCCGCCCCGGCCCGCCCCAGGGCCGCCAGCGCCTGCTGTTCGAAAGCCTTGCGGGCGCCGGTCTCGCCCAGGGCCGGAGTCTGCTCCAGCCGCTGGGCATAGGCCTGCAGCAGGGCGCGGCGGGGCAGGCCGCTGGCGGCCAGCCGCACCTCGCCGCTGGCCGGGATCTGCTCGGGACGGATACCGGGGCCGTCCAGGGCCAGCCCCTTGTGGCGCAGGCTGAGATCCAGCCCGGCCTTCTCCGAGGTGAGTCCGGTCAGGGTCAGGCTGGCGCTGCCGTCGGCCAGGCTGGTCCGGCTGCCATCCTCCCCCAGCCGGCGCAGGCCGCTGACCTGCACCGTGGCCTTCAGCTGGCCCAGCATCCCGTCCAGATGCGGGAGTGCCGCCGCCAAGGCCCTGGCCTCCGCCGGGGACAGCCCCTCCCGTCCGTCATCCGCGGCGGCGCGGGCGGCCATCGCGGCGTTCCATTCGGCATAGCGGGCCGTGTCCAGCCCGCTGATCTGGGCCTGGACCGACAGGCTCTTCAGGGCCAGCTGCTCGGCGCCCGCCGGGGTGCGGGCCTGGACGTCGCTGATGCTGAGGCTGGCCGGGCCGGTCCATTTCCCGTCCTGGTGGATCTCCGGCGTCAGCCGGGCCGAGATCTGGCCGACACTGACGCGCCCCGACCCTTCGCGCGGGGTGAACAGGATCCGGGCCAGACGCAGATCCAGCGCCTCCAGCGTTTCCAGATCGGCGGTCCAGCGCCCTTCCAGCGTGCGCTCGCCCAGGGTCACCTCACCGGCGCGGAAGCCCTGGGGACCGAACACGGCCAGCGTCGCCGGCAGGCTCGCCGTCCAGGCCCAGCCGCCGTCGGGCTGCGGAGTGACCCGGGCCTGCACGACCGGCGCTTCCAGCAGCCACCCGTCCGGCGTGACCAGCCGCAGGTCGGGCAGCGTCACGGCATAGGCGGCGCCTTCGGCCCGGACGCCGGCATCGGGCGCCCGCTCCAGCCGGTAGCGGTCGGCCGGGCCGCGGGCCAGCCGCGCCAGCCGCCCTTCCAGCAGCCGTTCCAGCTGGGCGGCCCCATCCGGGGTGACCTCCTGGCCTTCGGCGGGCAAGGGGGGAAGCAGCGGCAGGGCCAGGGCCAAAGCCAGCAGGGGCCGGGCCAGACGGCGGACCGGGGGACAGACCGAGCAGCAGACCGGGCGGCGGGACAGGTGGCGGGTGGATGCATGCATCATGGACGGACCTGGACACGGAACGGAACCAGGACATTCCTCTGTCATGCTCCCATGGCTATTCTGTGACCCCGGGCGGCCCCGGCCGGGGCGGAGGGGGTGGGCATACCCCGATTGACCGCGGGAGCCTTGCAATCCCGCAGCGCAGCACCAAGGATGTTGGGCATGAATCCCGCGCCCGTCCCCGCCCGCGCCGCACCGGGCGCCGCCCAGTCCGGATCAGGCTCCTCCGGTTCCTCGTCCGGCCGCATCGTCGCGGTGCTGGGGCCGACCAACACCGGCAAGACCTATCTGGCCATGGAGCGCCTGCTGGCGCACCGCACCGGCATGATCGGCTTTCCGCTGCGCCTGCTGGCGCGGGAGAATTACGACAAGGTGGTGAAGCTGCGCGGACCGGGGCAGGTGGCCCTGGTGACGGGCGAGGAGAAGATCATCCCCGCCGCCCCGCGCTACTGGATCTGCACCGTGGAATCCATGCCGCTGGACCGGCCGGTGGAGTTCCTCTGCGTGGACGAGATCCAGCTCTGCGCCGACCCCGAGCGCGGCCATATCTTCACCGACCGGCTGCTGCACGCCCGTGGCGGGGCGGAAACCATGTTCCTGGGGTCTGACACCGCCCGCCCCCTGATCCAGAAACTGGTGCGCGGGGTGGAGATCGTCAGCCGTCCGCGCTTCTCCAACCTCAGCTATGCCGGGCACAAGAAGCTGGTGCGGCTGCCACCGCGCAGCGCCATCGTGGCCTTCAGCGTCACCGAGGTCTATCAGCTGGCCGAGATGGTGCGGCGCTCCCGCGGCGGCACCGCCGTGGTCATGGGCGCCCTGAGCCCCCGCACCCGCAACGCCCAGGTGGCCATGTACCAGGCCGGCGAGGTGGATTATCTGGTCGCCACCGACGCCATCGGCATGGGCCTGAACATGGATGTGGACCATGTCTGGTTCGCCCGGCTGTCGAAGTTCGACGGCATGCAGCCGCGCCGGCTGCGGGCGCCCGAGGTGGCGCAGATCGCCGGCCGCGCCGGCCGCCACCTGTCCGACGGCACCTTCGGCACCAGCTGGGACTGTCCGCCGCTGGACGAGGAGACCATCGAGGCGGTGGAGAGCCATACCTTTCCGCCGCTGACCCAGCTGATGTGGCGCAACAGCGACCTGGATTTCCGCTCCCTGCCGCTGCTGCTGCGCGCGCTGGATGCCCGCCCGCCGGCGCCGGAGCTGATCCGGGTGCGCGAGGCCGACGACCAGCAGGCCCTGCAGGCCCTGTCGCGGGATGCCGAGGTGGCGCGGCTGTGCCGCCGCCCGGCCGATCTGCGCCTGCTGTGGGAGGTCTGCCAGGTGCCGGATTTCCGCAAGGTGCTGTCGGATGCCCATACCCGCCTGCTGTCCCAGATCTTCCAGCATCTGATGAGCCCCGGCCGCCGCCTGCCCACGGACTGGATGGCGGCCCAGGTGGAGCGGCTGGACCGGGCCGAAGGCGACATCGACGCGCTGGTGGCCCGCATCGCCCATGTGCGCACCTGGACCTATGTCTCCCACCGGGCCGACTGGGTGGTGGACCCGCGCCACTGGCAGGCGCGCACCCGCGCCATCGAGGACAAGCTGTCCGACCTGCTGCATGAACGGCTGACCCAGCGCTTCGTCGACAAACGCTCGGCCGGGCTGGTGAAGTCGCTGCGCGACGGGCGCGACCTGCTGGGATCAGTGGGCAAGGGCGGCGAGGTCATGGTGGAGGGCCATCCCGTCGGCCGGCTGGACGGCCTGCGCTTCACGCTGGAAGCCGATGTGGCGGCCGAGGACCAGCGCGCCCTGATGACGGCGGCGCGGCGGGCGCTGAAGGACGAGATCGCCCAGCGCGTCGGCCGGGTGGAGGCCGCGGACGACGGGGCTTTCACCCTGGGCGACGACGGGATCATCAGCTGGGCCGGGGCGCCTTTGGCCCGGCTGACCGCCGGCGCGTCGGTGCTGGCGCCGCAGCTGCGGGCGCTCCACGACGATCTGCTGGAGTCCGGCCAGCGCGAGCGCATCCGCGCCCGGCTGGCGGCCTGGATGCAGGCGCAGGTGCAACGGCGGCTGGCCCCGCTGCTGCGGCTGGCGGACGCGCCCCTGTCCGGCCCGGCCCGCGGCATCGCCTTTCAGGTGGCGGAGGCGCTGGGCGCCCTGCCGCGCGGACCGCTGGAGCCGCTGATCCAGGGGCTGGCGCGGGACCAGCGCCGCGATCTGGCCAGGCTGGGGCTGCGGCTGGGCTTCAGCCATGTGTTCCTGCCGCAGCTGGCCAAGCCGGCGGCGGTGGGATTGCGTGCCCTGCTCTGGGCCGTGCGCCATGGCGCGGCGCTGCCGGCGCCGGTGCCGCCACCGGGCCGTGTGTCGGTGCCGGCGGCGGGCGGGCCGGACGGCCTGCTGGAGGCGGTGGGCTATCCCCGTGTCGGCCCCCGCGCCATCCGTGTCGATATGCTGGACCGGCTGGAAACCCTGCTGGCCGAGCGGCAGGCCAAGGGGCCGGTGACGCAGGTGGCCGACCTGGCCCCGCTGCTGGGCTGCGCCCCGGACGAGCTGGCCGGGGTGCTGGCAGCCCTGGGCTGGGCGCAACGACCGGCCCGGGAGGCGGGGCAGCCGCCGGTCTGGGTCCGCTCCGGCCGGCACAAGCGGCTGGAGAAGCGGCGGGCCGAGCGCCAGACCCGGCCGGTGGACCCGGACAATCCCTTCGCCGTGCTGCGCGGTCTGGCCGGATAACCCTTCCGTTGGGGCCGGACCCTGCGCTATTCCGAAGCGGGCGGGGGCTGCCCGGCCTGCCGAGGGTCGGCCGCAGGCCCCGACCCTTGTGTCTCCTGGCGTGAGGCCCCGTGCCCGACGATCCCACCCTGTCCGCCCTGCTGGCCGATGCGGTCCGGCGCCTGACCGCGGCCGGCATCGACAGCCCGGCCCTGGACGCCGGCTATCTGGCCGAGCATGTGCTGGGCATCCCGCGCCTGGCCCTGCGCCGCCGCGGGGCGGAGCCGGTGGCCCTGGCCGCGGCGCTGTCCTTCGAGGCGCTGCTGCGCCGGCGGGAAGCGCGGGAGCCGTTGCAGCGCCTGCTGGGCAGTTGGGAGTTCTGGGGGCTGGAGCTGCTGCTGGGGCCGGAAACCCTGATCCCCCGCGCCGATACGGAAACCGTGGTGGAGGCGGTGCTGAAGCGGCGGCCGGAGCGGACGCGGCCCTGGCGCATCCTCGACCTGGGCACCGGGACTGGGGCCATCCTGCTGGCCTTGCTGCATGAATATCCCCAGGCCACCGGCGTGGGCGTCGATCTCAGCCCGGCGGCGGCGGCCGTGGCCGCCCGCAACGCTCAATTGCTGGATCTGGCCCAGCGTGCCGGTTTCGTGGCGGCAAGCTGGGCCGACGCGCTGGACGGCTGCTTCGATCTCATTGTCGGCAACCCGCCCTATATCCCCGACGGGGAGATCGACGGCCTGCAGCCCGAGGTGGCCCGGCACGAGCCGCGCCGCGCCCTGGCCGGCGGCATCGACGGGCTGGACCCGTACCGGCATCTGGCCGGCGAACTGGTCCGGCTGCTGCGCCCCGGCGGGTTGGCCGTTCTGGAGCATGGGGCGGAGCAGGGGCCGGCGGTGGCCGCTTTGCTGCGCACTGCCGGACTGCATGGTGTGGAGACGGTGTGTGACCTGGGCGGGCGGGATCGGGTGACGCTGGGTCATGCCTGACCCGGCCGCGCGCCGAAGGAGGTGCCCCCTGGTCGGGGCAAAAAAAGCGACCATATGCTTCGTCCGGCAGTCTGGCGCCGCCCGCTCGCACGGCCTCACGGCGCGCGGCGCAAAAAACCTGTTGGATTGGCGCGGAACTGCGTTTAGGGTCGCTGCCATCAGGGCGGCTTGACATGGGGTATGAGCCGCGCCTGTTGCCCCGGAAGGGGCCGATGCCGGGATGTCCCGTGCACCCCCAGGTCGACCGGATCGCAGTGTCGGTCGCGGCAGGTCTTGCGGCCCGTCGCTTGCGGTAGAGTCGATTCGGACCGGGTGGTCGATCCCGACATGGTGCCGATCCGTCAGGACCTTCTTAGGGCTTGGCGCGGCATGGCTGGGTCCGTCGGCGCGAGGGTTTCCTGCGGCGTTGATGACGGGACCCGTCGGGACGGGAAGGCCCGGGCCGGATGGCCGGGGGGCGAAACCAATTGGGGCCAGAGCAAACATCGAATGAGACAGGGACCGAACTCCAGGCGCTCGCGCGGCCGTGGCAACAATGGCGGCAACGGCAACCCGAATGGCGGAAACAACCAGCAGGGTCGTCGACAGAACGTGCCGTTGCGGCACCAGACCTTCGACAGCAACGGCCCTGATGTCCGTATCCGCGGCAACGCCTTCCAGATCTATGAGAAGTATCAGGCGCTGGCACGCGACGCCCAGGCCTCCGGTGACCGTATCGCCGCCGAGAATTACCTGCAGCATGCCGAGCACTATTACCGCATCATCGGCCTGATCAACGAGCAGGAAGGCCGGAGCCGGCAGGATGTCGGCCCGCGCCGCGAGACCCAGGGCAATGGCGCCTACGAGGGCGACGATATGGCCGAAGGCGACGAGTCCGAGGCGGGCGGCGAGGGCGACCGCGAGCCGATGAGCGCCTGAACCGGCGCCGTCGACTGCGTGACAGGCCGGCACTGCGGGGCGTTTCCGTTACGGCGGGGTGCTTTGGGAATATCCGGGCGCGAACCGGCAGGGCCGCATCCCGAGCGGTCCCGGCCCGGTGTTCCGGTGTCTCCCGTTCTATCGGCCTGCCGCCCCGCGGCCGGCATGGATCAGCCGAGCGACAGGCCGTCCCCCACGGCCACCTCGCCGGCCGTGACCACACGCGCATAGACGCCGCAGACCACATGGCCGAAGCCGCTCTTCAGGGCTTTGATCAGGGCCATGTCGCGCTCGCCGCTGGCCGGGTTGACCTCGATGGCGGCGCAGCGGGTGATGGTCTTGAACACCTCCAGCTCGGCGCCGCCGATGCGCAGGCGCCGGCCCACCCACTGCATCTCGGCCCAGGGCTCCAGCCCGTCCAGCAGCAGGTTGCCGCGGAACCGCACCGGATCGACCGGCGCCGTGGTCACGCGCTCCAGATCCTTCACGCTGCCCAGATTGATCAGCGACACCGCCTTGTCCGGGATGTCGGTGAAGGCGTGGCCCTGCCACTCGACCAGCTTGTAGGGGCCGGGAGCGGCCGACCCGTGCATGTAGGCCGACAGGAACTGGTCGATCAGCAGCCGTCCGGTGGGGGTGTCGATCCGCCCGCGCGCCACGGGCTTGCCGGCCCGCAGCAGCACCAGGGTGCAGCTGTCCGCGTCATAGCGGGCCTCCAGCGTGGCCAGCTTCTCGTCCCGCTGCAGCATCAGGAAGTTGCTCTTCGGCTTCCAGGCCGGCTCGGCCGCATCGAAGCCGGAGGCCCGGTGCAGGATGGCGAACCGCCGGTCCTGCGGCAGCGTCTCCCCCGCCACCAGGGCGACGCGGGTCAGCGGCTGGTGCGACAGGCCCTTGACCGGGAAATAGTGGATGGCGGCGATTGTCATGGCGTCAGCATATTGCGGTGCGGCAGGGGCTTGTCAACCGCACAGGGTTCGGCCGAGGAACGGTTGTGCTGACGAATTGCGGGTGCCATCCGGCATCCGCCCCCCGCGGAGGCAGGGAATCCGGCCTTACCAACGCTCCGACACCGGCTCTCCCTTGAAGCGTTCCCGCAGCCGCCGGCCCGTGGCGGGGGACAGGTCCGCCGGCAGCGCCTCCAGCGGAAAGAAACGCGCCTCCTCAATCTCGAAGGCCTGGACCGTCGGCTTTCCCTGCCAGGGACCGGCCTCGAACAGGGCCACATGGTCGTGGCCCCAGGGGCCGAAACGGGCATGCACCGACAGCAGACGCGCCGCGCTGGCCTCCAGCCCCACCTCCTCGCGCAGCTCGCGCAGGGCGCCTTGGCCCAGTGTCTCGCCCCGGTCCACGGCCCCGCCGGGAAGATGCCAGCCCTCGATATAGGTGTGCCGCACCAGCAGCACGGCGCCGGTCTCGTCCCGGACCAGCACGCGCACCCCCAGGGTCAGCGGCCGGCGCAACCTCTGCCAGCCGCGGCGCAGCAGGAAGGCCAGCCGGGGCAAGGGCCGCAGACGGGAAGGCGCGAGAGGATGGATCATGCGGGGACTGTCCTGCTGCTGGAGAGGGGCTGTGGAAACGCCGCCCGGACAGGGCCGGCCCCGGCCCCGGCGTCATAGCACCTTTGGCGGAGGCAGGCCCGTCCGACGTCTTGCAGGATGGCACGCCTCTGCCAACATATGCTTCGATCCCTCCCGGATCGCACACTGACGTGGATCATCGCTCGATCGGGCCTCATGAGGACGATGGGAGCAGCCCAAGGGAGATTGAGGCATGGATTTCCAGAAATACACCGAGCGCAGCCAGGGGTTTGTCCAGGCGGCGCAGGCGCTGGCGCTGCGCAGCGGCCATCAGCAGCTGTCCCCCGAACATCTCTTGAAGGTCCTGCTGGATGACAAGGACGGTCTGGCGGCCAACCTCATCCGCAGCGCCGGCGGCGATCCCGCCCTCGCCCTGACCGGTGTCGAGGCGGAACTGCGCAAGGTGCCCAAGGTGGAAGGGCCGGGGGCCGGCGGCGTCGGCCTCAGCCGGGAGCTGGCCCGCGTCTTCGCCACGGCCGAGGAGGTGGCGCAGAAGGCCGGTGACAGCTTCGTCACCGCCGAGCGCCTGCTGCTGGCCTGCGCCCTGACCACCGGCACGCCGGCTGCCAAGGTGCTGGCCGATGCCGGTGCTTCGCCGCAGAAGCTGAACGAGGCCATCAACGCACTGCGCAAGGGCCGCACCGCCGACACGGCCGGGGCCGAGCAGGGGTATGACGCGCTGAAGAAATATGCCCGCGACCTGACCCAGGCTGCCCGCGACGGCAAGCTGGACCCGGTCATCGGCCGCGACGAGGAGATCCGCCGCACCATCCAGGTGCTGGCCCGTCGCACCAAGAACAATCCGGTCCTGATCGGCGAGCCGGGCGTGGGCAAGACCGCCATCGTCGAGGGGCTGGCCCAGCGCATCGTCAATGGTGACGTGCCGGAGGGGCTGAAGAACAAGCAGCTTCTGGGGCTGGACCTGGGCAGCCTGGTGGCCGGTGCCAAGTTCCGCGGTGAGTTCGAGGAGCGGCTGAAGGCCGTGCTGCAGGAGATCCAGGCGGCGGCCGGCGACATCATTGTCTTCATCGACGAGCTGCATACGCTGGTCGGCGCCGGCAAGGCCGATGGCGCCATGGATGCGTCCAACATGCTGAAGCCCGCTTTGGCCCGCGGCGAGCTGCACTGCGTCGGCGCCACGACGCTGGACGAGTACCGCAAATATATCGAGAAGGACGCGGCCCTGGCCCGCCGCTTCCAGCCGGTCTTCGTCAACGAGCCGACGGTGGAGGACACCATCTCCATCCTGCGCGGCCTGAAGGAGAAGTACGAGCTGCACCACGGCGTGCGCATCACCGACAGCGCCATCGTGGCGGCCGCCACCCTGTCCAACCGCTACATCACCGACCGCTTCCTGCCGGACAAGGCCATCGACCTCATCGACGAGGCGGCCAGCCGCCTGCGCATGGTGGTGGACAGCAAGCCGGAAGCCATCGACGAGCTGGACCGCAGCATCATCCGGCTGAAGATCGAGCGCGAGGCCCTGAAGCGGGAAACCGATGCGGCGTCCAGGGACAGGCTGGAAAAGCTGGAGGACGAGCTGGCCGAGCTGGAGCAGCAGTCGGCCACCCTCACCGCCCAGTGGCAGGCGGAGAAGGAGAGCCTGAACAGCGCCCAGAAGCTGAAGGAGGATCTCGACAAGGCCCGCGCCGAACTGGATCAGGCCCAGCGCGCCGGCGACTGGGCCAAGGCCGGCCAGCTGACCTATGGCGTGATCCCCGAGCTGGAAAAGAAGCTGGGGGCGGCGCAGGAGGCCAATCAGCACCGGATGCTGAACGAGGAGGTGCGCGATGGCGACATCGCCTCCGTGGTCAGCCGCTGGACCGGCATTCCCGTCGACAAGATGCTGACCGGCGAGCGCGAGAAGCTGCTGCATATGGAGGAGAAGCTGGGCAGCCGCGTCATCGGCCAGGACGAAGCCATCATCGCCGTCTCCAATGCCGTGCGCCGGGCCCGCGCCGGCCTGCAGGACCCGAACCGGCCGATCGGCAGCTTCCTGTTCCTCGGCCCCACCGGCGTCGGCAAGACCGAGCTGACCAAGGCCCTGGCCGAGTTCCTGTTCGATGACGAGACGGCCATGGTCCGGCTCGACATGTCCGAATATATGGAAAAGCACTCGGTCGCCCGCATGATCGGCGCCCCGCCGGGCTATGTGGGCTATGAGGAGGGCGGCGCCCTGACCGAGGCGGTGCGGCGGCGGCCCTACCAGGTCGTGCTGTTCGACGAGGTGGAGAAAGCGCACCCCGACGTGTTCAACGTGCTGCTGCAGGTGCTGGATGACGGCCGCCTGACCGACGGCCAGGGCCGCACGGTGGATTTCCGCAACACCCTCATCATCATGACCTCGAATCTGGGCTCCGAATATCTGGCCACCCTGCCGGAAGGCCAGGATGTGGGGTCGGTGCGCGACCAGGTGATGGAGGTGGTGCGTGGCTCGTTCCGGCCGGAATTCCTCAACCGGCTGGACGAGATCCTGATCTTCCACCGGCTGAGCCGGCTGCATATGGGCGGCATCGTCCAGGTGCAGCTGCAGCGTCTGCGCAAGCTGCTGGCCGACCGCGACATCACCCTGGACCTGGACGAGCCGGCCACCCAATGGCTGGCGGACAAGGGCTATGATCCGGTCTATGGCGCCCGGCCGCTGAAGCGGGTGATCCAGCGCGAACTGCAGAATCCGCTGGCCACCCGGGTGCTGGAGGGCCGGATCCAGGACGGGCAGACGGTGACGGTGACGGTGGGGCCGGACGGGCTGACCCTCGATGGCGAACCGGTGCATCTGCCCATGCCCTCCCAGTGGGGCCGGCAGCCGGGCACGCTGCACTGATGGCCGATCCGCCCCGGTCGGGACACCGGTCGGGGCGGCGCCCGCCGGTTTTCCCGGCGGCAAGGCATGAAAAAGGCCGGTCCCCGCAGGGGCCGGCCTTTTCTCGGTCTGGAATGGGCGGGCGGCTCAGCAGCCCGGGGCCACGCGGCACCCCTTGCCCTTGACCGCCGCGTCGGCGGGGGCGGCGACCAGGGCCACACCCGACAGCGCCTCCTGGAACTGCTTGTCGGTCTGGGCGATCGTGGCCTTGAACCTGGCCAGGGTCTTGCCCTCGAGATTGCGCCCGGTGGGCAGGTCGACCGACAGCGGATTGACCTGCTGGGTCCCGCGCAGCACCTCGTAATGCAGATGGGCACCGGTGACGCGGCCGGTGGCGCCGACATAACCGATCACCTGCCCCTGGCTGACGCGGGCGCCGCGGCGCAGGCCGGTGCCGAAGCGGCTCATATGGGCATAGGCGGTGCTGATCTCGCGGTTGTGGCGGATGCGCACATAATTGCCGTAGCTGCCCTTGGGGCCGACCTCGTCGATGGTGCCGTCGCCGGCGGCATAGATCGGGGTGCCGGTGGGGGCGCCGAAATCCACACCCTTGTGCATCTTGCTGAAGCCCAGGACCGGATGCATGCGCATGCCGAACCCGGAGGTCAGGCGGGCACCGTCGACCGGGGTCCGCAGCAGGGCCTTGCGCACCGATTCGCCCAGGGCATTGAAATACTCGGCCGGGCCGTCGCCATCATCGAAGCGGTAGATCGGCTTGCGCTTCCCCGACAGGGTCAGGGCGGCATAGTGGATCTCGCCGTCACGGGCCACATCGCCCTCGGGCGTGACGAACTGCTCGTACAGGATCTCGAATCCGTCGCCCGGCTGGATGTCGCGCTGGAAGTCCACATTGTAGGCGTAGTTCTTCAGCAGGGCGCTCAGCACGGCGATGGGGACGCCGGCACGGCTGCCCGCCTCGAACAGCGAGGAATTGATCTCGACCTTGGCCGCCACCAGACGCCGCTCCAGCGGCTTGGCCGTTTCGGCGGCCTGGAACCGCGCGCCATCGAAATTGACCGAGACGGAGCGCTCGACCGTGGGCTGGAAGGTGAAGCCGACGAATTTCCTTTCGCCGGAGGACCGGTCGAACAGGACCTCGAACTCCTGGCCGGGCTTCAGCCGGCGGGGGTTGTAGACGGCGGTCAGGGCCGTCACCGCCTCATGGGCGTTGTCCTGCGGGACATTGGCCTCCAGCAGCAGCTGCATCAGCGTCTCGCCCCGGCCCAGGCTGACCAGACGGCGCTGCACCGGGTCGGCATCCTGTTCCAGATCGCCCCAGGCCTCTCCGGCCAGGTTCGGCCCCTGGCCGGCATCAAGATCGATGGCAGGGACCGCCGCGGCTGTGGACCCGCTGTCGGCAACCGGCGGCAGCGCGGCCATGGGCAGGCCATCCGGTGTCCGCGGCGCCTCGCGGGTCCCCTCAAAAGGAGCATGGGTCAGCAGAAGCGCCAGACCGATCGTGCCCAGAGCGGTCAGTCCCGCCCATGCCAGCCGCTTCCGCACGACCTGTCCTTCCTGCTGCATGCTCCGATGTCTCCTGCCCGCGGGATGGATCGTCCATGATCCGGGCCAGACCTTGCGTGACCGGTCTGCCACTGTCAACGTGAACATCCCGCGTACATCGGTGAAAACCCCAGACAATCCGCCATGTTGCGACGATCTGGCCTGACGCCCGTCCGGAATCATTTTCCGCCAGGGCGGCCGCTTGCCAAGGTCTTCCCTTTAAATGCAGGGGTCGGTGGAATCTGCTTGCAATGCCTCCGTCACCGGCCTACATAGCCGCTCCCCGCGGTTGGTCTGGGTTGTTGATCTGGTCTGGCGGTTGGGGTGGATCTTTGGACAAGGTGTAGCGATCTCCACGTTGGAGGGTGCGGAGTGATCCGGGTGATTCTGGA
>NZ_QGNJ01000027.1 GCF_003336875.1 Oleisolibacter albus
TCGCCCCACCGGTCTCAGCCAGAACCTTCGTGATCGCCGCCGTCAGCGACGTCTTCCCGTGGTCCACGTGGCCGATCGTGCCGATGTTGCAGTGCGGCTTCGTCCGCTCAAACTTTGCCTTCGCCATGGTCTCTCGTCCTCTTGATCGGATGAAGGTGGATTTCAGGCCACCTTGGCGCGAACTTCGTCCGCAATGGACTGCGGCACTTGCTCGTAATGGTCAAACTGCATGCTGTACTGCGCCCTTCCCTGGCTCATGGAGCGCAGGGAATTGACGTATCCGAACATGGTCGCCAGCGGAGCCTTCGCCTCGACCACCCGGGCATTGCCCCGCTGGTCCAGGACGACGATCTGGCCGCGACGTCCGTTCAGATCCCCGATGATGTCGCCGAGATACTCTTCCGGCGTCACCACCTCCACCTTCATGACCGGCTCCAGCAGAGCCGGACGGGCCCGCTGCATGCCGTCGCGGAAAGCGGCGCGGGCCGCGATCTCGAATGCCGGGACGCTGCTTTCCACATCGTGGGCGGCAGCATCCAGCAGAGTCACCTTCGTGTCGACGACCGGGAAGCCGGCGACCGTCCCCTGATCCTTGGCCGCGTCCACGCCCTTGTGGACGGCGGCCACGAAGTCCTTCGACAGCCGGTCGGGACCGACCTTGCTTTCGAACCGGAAGCCTTCGCCGGGGGCCAGCGGCTCCAGCTGCAGCTTCACCCGGGCGAACTGCGCCGCGTTGCCCGTCTGCCGGCGGTGGGTATGGTCCACCTCGGCCCGCTGGGTCACGCTTTCCCGATAGGCCACCTGGGGGGTGCCCACATCGGCCTCGACCCGGAACTCGCGCCGCATGCGGTCGACGATGATCTCCAGGTGCAGCTCGCCCATGCCCTTGATCACGGTCCGGCCGGATTCCGCATCCACGCCGACCCGGAAGGAGGGATCCTCCGCCGCCAGCTTGGACAGGGCCGCGGCCATCTTGTCGTGATCGAACCGGGTCTTCGGCTCGACCGCCACCTCGATGACCGGTTCGGGAAACTCCATGCGCTCCAGCACGATGGGATGGGCCGGATCGCACAGCGTATCGCCGGTGGTCGTCTGCTCCAGCGCGGCCAGGGCCACGATATCGCCGGCGCAGGCGGCCTCGATCTCCTCGCGGCTGTTGGCATGCATCAGCAGCATGCGGCCCACATGCTGGCGCTCGCCCTTGGCGGCGTTCAGCACTTCGGCCCCGCGGGCGAGACGCCCGGAATAGATGCGCACGAAAGTCAGCGACCCGACCACCGGATCGTTCATGACCTTGAAGGCCAGAGCGGCGAAGGGCGCATCGTCGCTGGTGGCGCGGGTCTCGTCCGCCCCACCCGGCACCTGGCCGCTGACCGCCGGGATGTCCAGCGGCGACGGCAGGTAGTCGACGATGCCATCCAGCATGGGCTGGATGCCCTTGTTGCGGAAGGCCGAGCCGCACAGCACCGGCACCAGCCGCAGGGCGATGGTGCCCTTGCGGATCAGGGCGCGCAGGGCGTCAGCGTCCGGCTCCTGACCGGCCAGATAGGCCTCGGTCGCCGCCTCGTCCAGCTCGACCGCCTGTTCGACCAGACGCGCCCGCAGGGCGGCCGCCTGTTCGGCCAGTTCGGCCGGGATCTCCGTCACCGCGAAGGGCGAGCCGGGCCGGTCGTCCGACCAGACCAGCGCCTTCATCGCCACCAGATCGACGATGCCGCGGAACGCGGCAGCCTCCCCGATGGGCAGATGCAGCACGGCGGCATTGGCCCCCAACCGCTCGCGGATCATCTCCACGGTGCGGAAGAAGTCCGCGCCGACGCGGTCCATCTTGTTGACGAAGCAGAGGCGGGGCACGCGGTACTTGTCCGCCTGCCGCCACACCGTCTCCGACTGCGGCTCCACCCCGGCGACACCGTCGAACACCGCGACCGCGCCATCGAGCACCCGCAGGCTGCGCTCCACCTCGACGGTGAAGTCCACATGACCGGGGGTGTCGATGATGTTGATGCGATGCTCACGCCAGAAGCAGGTGGTCGCCGCCGACGTGATGGTGATGCCACGCTCCTGCTCCTGCTCCATCCAATCCATCGTGGCGGTGCCGTTGTCGACCTCGCCGATGCGATAGGACTTCCCGGTGTAGTACAGGATGCGCTCAGTCGTCGTCGTCTTGCCGGCATCGATGTGCGCGGCAATGCCGATGTTCCTGTAGCGATCGAGTGGGTGGGACCGGGGCATGAGCGTGTGTTCGCCTGGGTGCTGAGCCTGTTCGCCTTACCAGCGGTAGTGCGAGAAGGCCTTGTTGGCCTCAGCCATGCGGTGCGTGTCTTCGCGCTTCTTCACCGCGGTGCCGCGCTGGTTGGCGGCATCCAGCAGCTCACCGGACAGGCGCTCGGTCATGGTGGTTTCGGACCGGTTACGGGCCGCACCGATGATCCAGCGGATGGCCAGCGCCTGGGCGCGCTCGGCACGAACCTCGACCGGCACCTGATAGGTCGCACCACCGACGCGGCGGGAGCGGACTTCCAGGTACGGACGGACGTTGTTCAGGGCGTCGTGGAACAGCTGCAGGGCGTCCGCCTTCGCCTTCTGCTCGATGCGGTCAAGGGCGCCGTAGACGATGGACTCGGCCACCGACTTCTTGCCGTCATACATCAGGCAGTTCATGAACTTGGTGAGGATGATGTCACCGAACTTGGCGTCCGGCAGAACTTCGCGCTTCTCGGCCTTACGACGACGAGACATGGACTTCTCTCCTTACTTCGGCCGCTTCGCGCCGTACTTCGACCGGCGCTGCTTCCGGTCCTTCACGCCCTGCGTATCGAGCGTGCCGCGGATGATGTGGTAGCGCACGCCCGGCAAGTCCTTCACGCGGCCGCCACGGATCATGACGACAGAGTGTTCCTGCAGGTTGTGGCCCTCGCCGGGGATGTAGCTGATGACCTCGTAGCCGTTGGTCAGGCGCACGCGGGCCACCTTACGAAGGGCCGAGTTCGGCTTCTTCGGAGTGGTGGTGTAAACGCGCGTGCAGACACCACGCTTCTGCGGGCATTCCTCCAGGGCCGGAACCTTGTCCCGCGCCACCAGCGGCGCCCGCGGCTTGCGGATCAGCTGATTGATCGTCGGCATTGACGCCCTTCGCCTTCTCTAGTCCCCGACAGGGGAGCCGTGAATTCCAGTACCTATCCGCACCCAAACCACCCGAAACGACGAAAAAGACCCGCATGCGGTGCGATTCGCGCCGCGCGGGCATCTTCCAAACGCCGTCCGAACAAGGACTCGGGTGCGGCTATGTTGAGTCTCGGGGGGTTCCTGGGGCGGACCGGTCGACAGCGGAAGGCTGGGCGGCGGCCCGCTTGGGGACAGCGTCTAGGCTGCACGAAGGCAGACTACAGCCTGCCCCCCGAAAACGGTGCGCGGACTATAGTGACGCGATACCGGTGCGTCAAGCGCGATAGGACTCAATCCGCGGGGTTTGCGGCCTTGCCGGGGCGGGTCTGCCCTGCCATTTCCAGGCCCCGCCACAGCGCCGCACGGAACCGGTCCGGCGCCTGCATCTGCGGCGAATGGCCAGGCGCGCCGAAGGCCACCGGGACAGTCCCGGGAATCCGTGCCGTCGGCGGGTCCCTGCCCTTGCAGAGGGCGGTGTTGTCCTGCCTCCCGATCCCGGAGTCGCGCCGGCGCAACGCACCTTCCCGCCGGGCGCGGGGGCGATCCTGCGCATCCCCGTGGCACTGCCCGCCGGCACACATTATATAGCGCGGGTTCCGGAGGTACCCCGATCATGACCATGCCCAAATCCCTGCCCGCCGCCCCCAAGGTCGGCATCGTCTCCCTCGGCTGCCCCAAGGCGCTGGTGGACAGCGAGCGCATCCTCACCAAGCTCCGTTCCGAGGGCTATGAGATCTCCGGCTCCTATGACGGGGCGGATGTGGTGCTGGTCAACACCTGCGGCTTCCTCGACAGCGCCAAGGCCGAAAGCCTGGAGGCCATCGGCGAGGCCATGAAGGAGAATGGCCGGGTCATCGTCACCGGCTGCCTGGGCAAGGAGGAGGGTCTGATCCGGCAGGCCCATCCCAACGTGCTGGCCGTCACCGGCCCGCACCAGTACGAGCAGGTGGTGGAGGCCGTGCATGGCGCCGCACCGCCGCAGCACGACCCCTATCTCGATCTGGTGCCGCCCCAGGGTCTGCGCCTGACCCCGCGCCACTACGCCTATCTGAAGATCTCCGAGGGCTGCAACAACCGCTGCACCTTCTGCATCATCCCGTCCATCCGCGGCGATCTGGTCAGCCGTCCCGCCAACATGGTGCTGGCCGAGGCCGAAGCACTGGTGAAGGCGGGCGTGAAGGAGATCCTGGTGGTCAGCCAGGACACCTCCGCCTACGGCATGGACACCCGCTATGCCGAGAGCAAGTGGAAGGGCCGGCAGGTCCGCGCCAAGTTCATCGATCTGGCCCGTGAGCTGGGCGATCTCGGCGCCTGGATTCGCCTGCACTATGTCTACCCCTATCCCCATGTGGATGAGGTCATCGGGCTGATGGCCGAGGGCAAGGTGCTGCCCTATCTCGACATCCCCTTCCAGCACGCCGCCCCCAACGTGCTGAAGGCCATGAAGCGCCCCGCCAACACCGACAAGGTGCTGGACCGCATCAAGATGTGGCGTCAGGGCTGCCCGGACCTGACCCTGCGCTCCACCTTCATCGTCGGCTTCCCCGGCGAGACCGAGCAGGACTTCCAGTATCTGCTGGACTGGCTGACCGAAGCCCAGATCGACCGGCTCGGCTGCTTCAAGTACGAGCCGGTGGCGGGTGCCCCCGCCAATGAGATCCCCGGCGCCGTGCCGCCGGAGGTGCAGGAGGAGCGCTGGAACCGGCTGATGGCGCATCAGCAGGAAATCAGCGCCAAGCGCTTCGCCGCCAAGGTCGGGCGCGAGATGGATGTGCTGATCGACGAGGTCGATGAGGATGGCGCCATCGGCCGGTCCTGGTCCGATGCGCCGGAGATCGACGGCAATGTCTTCCTCAATGGCGAGACGGCGCTGAAGCCGGGCGACATGGTGCGCGTGCGCATCGACGAGGCCGACGAATACGATCTCTGGGGCAGCCGCATCGGCTGAGAGACGGCCACGGGAACGGGCCGATCGCCGGCCCTTCCGTCATTCTTCCCCCACGGCGGTCGGTCACCCGCGGCGGTCGGACGGATGGTGGTCGGACGGATGGTCGTCGGCGCCACAGCGGTGATGCCGCCAATGGCCTGGGACTCGCACGGGCCTGTCACGCGATGGTGATGGTGCCGGCCAGGGCGCACCACCGCCCCGGACAAAGCCCCCCACAGGGCCGACACCCCGTCCGGTCAGTTGCGGATCTCGGGACGCCAGCGCTCGCCCGCCGCGGGACCTGCCGCCGAGGCCGGCTTCGGCCGGGCCGCGACCCGGCGGGCGGTCTCCAGCAGCAGGCCGCGCAGCCAGAACACATGGGCCAGGGCGGCACCCGCCCCCACCACAATCGGCAACAGGCTGAACAGCAGCGGCGCCGACGCCTGCCAGGACAGCACGAGGCCCGCCGGCAACCGCTCCAGCAGCATCTGCACCAGCCCTGCCCCGCCCAGACCACACAGCACCGAGAACAGCACCCGCATCAGAGCGATCCGTTTCATCTCCCGCCTCCATCCCCGGTGCGCATGCGCCGGGAGCCGCAATGAAAAGGGCCGCCCCTGACGGAGCGGCCCTTTCTTTACTCAACGCGAAGCAAACGTCACTCGGCAGCGGTCTGCTGCGTGTCCGGCAGAGCCGGGGTCTCTCCGCCCTCGCCCTCCTGCAGCGCCCGATCGCGCTCGGCGGCGATCTGCTTCAGGCGGTTGACGACGGAGCCGGTGCCGGCCGGGATCAGACGGCCGACGATGACGTTCTCCTTCAGGCCTTCCAGGCTGTCGACCTTGCCCTGGACGGCGGCTTCCGTCAGGACGCGGGTCGTTTCCTGGAACGAGGCGGCCGAGATGAAGGAGCGGGTCTGCAGCGACGCCTTGGTGATGCCCTGCAGCACCGGCTTGCCCTGGGCGAAGCGCAGATCCTGCTCGCCTTCCTCCAGGCGGCGCTGGACCTGCCGGTTCTCGATCTCGAACTCGACGCGGTCCACCTGCTCCCCGGTGAGGAAGGTGGTGTCGCCGGGCTCGGTGATCTCGACCTTCTGCAGCATCTGGCGGACGATCACCTCGATGTGCTTGTCGTTGATCTTCACGCCCTGCAGTCGATAGACGTCCTGGATCTCGTTGATGAGGTAGTTGGCCAGAGCCTCCACGCCCATCACCGACAGGATGTCGTGCGGAACGGGGTTGCCGTCCATCAGCAGGTCGCCCTTCTGGACATAGTCACCCTCCTGCACGGAGATGTGCTTGCCCTTGGGGATCAGGTACTCCTGCTCCTGGCCGGTTTCGTCGTTCTTCACCACGATGCGGCGCTTGGTCTTGTAGTCCTTGCCGAACTCCACGCGGCCATCGATGTCCGAGATGATGGCGAAGTCCTTGGGACGACGCGCCTCGAACAGCTCGGCCACGCGCGGCAGACCACCGGTGATGTCGCGGGTCTTCGAGGACTCGCGGGGGATACGCGCCAGCACGTCGCCGGCCCGGACCCGGGCACCGTTCTCCACCGACAGGATGGCGTCCACGCTCATGTAGTAGCGGGCCTCCAGTCCGTTGGCGAGCTTCATGATCTCACCGGACTCGTCGCGCAGAGTGATGCGCGGACGCAGATCGGCACCGCGCGGCTGCTGACGCCAATCCACCACCACCTTGCTGGAAATGCCGGTCGCCTCGTCCATCACCTCGCGCATGGAGACACCCTCCACGAGGTCGACATAGGTGGCCGTACCTTCCTTTTCCGTCAGGATCGGCAGGGTATACGGGTCCCACTCCGCCAGACGGTCGCCCTTCTTGATCGGGGCGCCGTCGGTGGCCAGCGCCTTGTTCAGCTTGGCGCCATAGGGGATGCGGTGCTTGGCCCGCTCGCGGCCCTGCTCGTCCAGCAGCGCCAGCTCGCAGTTGCGGCCCATGACCACCGGGTAGCCCTCGGAGTTCATGACCAGGTTGCGGTTGCGCACGATCACCTTGGCGTCCAGCGTCGCCTCGATGAAGGACTGCTCGGCACCACGCTGCGCGGCGCCACCGATGTGGAAGGTACGCATGGTCAGCTGCGTACCCGGCTCACCGATGGACTGGGCGGCGATGACACCCACGGCCTCACCGATATTGACCCGCGTGCCGCGGGCCAGGTCACGGCCATAGCAATGGGCGCAGACGCCGTCCTGCGTCTCGCAGGTCAGCACCGAGCGGATGTGCACACTGTCGATGCCGGCACGGTCGATCAGTTCCACCTCGCGCTCGGTGATCAGGTCGCCGGCGGCAACGATCATCTCGCCGTTCAGCGGATTGACCACGTCGAAGGTGGAGGTACGGCCAAGGATGCGCTCCGACAGCGGCACGATCACGTCGCCGCCGTCAATGACCGCCTTGACCGTCAGACCATTGGTGGTGCCGCAGTCTTCCTCGGTGATGATGGCGTCCTGGGCCACGTCGACCAGACGGCGGGTCAGATAGCCCGAGTTCGCCGTCTTCAAGGCGGTATCGGCCAGACCCTTACGGGCGCCGTGCGTGGAGTTGAAGTACTCCAGCACCGTCAGGCCTTCCTTGAAGTTCGAGATGATCGGCGTCTCGATGATCTCACCCGACGGCTTGGCCATCAGGCCACGCATGCCGGCCAGCTGCTTGATCTGGGCGGGCGAACCACGGGCGCCGGAGTGGGCCATCATGTAGACGGAGTTCACGCCGAAGCCGGGGCGCGGCTGCTCGATGACCTTCATCATCGCCGTCGCCACCTTTTCGGTGGTCTCCGACCAGACGTCGACCACCTTGTTGTACTTTTCGCCCTGGGTGATCAGGCCGTCCAGATACTGCTGCTCGTACTCCTTGACCCGCTCCTGGGCCTCGGCGATCAGCTTCTCCTTTTCGGCCGGGATGACCATGTCGTCCTTGCCGAAGGAGATGCCGGCCTTGAACGCATTGGTGAAGCCCAGCTTCATCATGCGGTCGGCGAAGATCACCGTCTCTTTCTGGCCGCAGTGGCGATAGACGTTGTCGATGATGTTGCCGATCTCCTTCTTGGTCAGAAGGCGGTTGATCATCTCGAACTTGATCGCCGGGTGGCGCGGCAGGATCTCGGACAGCAGCATGCGGCCCGGCGTCGTGGTCACGCGCACGGTGATGGGATTGTTGTTCTCATCGACCGTGTGATAGCGCGACTGGATCTTCGAGTGCAGCGTGACGACCTTGGCCTGCAGCGCGTGCTCGATCTCGCCGATGGTGCCGAACACCATGCCCTCGCCCTTGGCGCCGGGCAGTTCCATGGTGATGTAGTACAGACCCAGGATGATGTCCTGGGACGGCACGATGATCGGGCGGCCGGAGGCGGGCGACAGGATGTTGTTGGTGGACATCATCAGCACGCGCGCTTCCAGCTGGGCCTCCAGGCTCAGCGGAACGTGCACGGCCATCTGGTCGCCGTCGAAGTCGGCGTTGAAGGCGGTGCAGACCAGCGGGTGCAGCTGGATGGCCTTGCCCTCGATCAGGGTCGGCTCGAAGGCCTGGATGCCCAGACGGTGCAGCGTCGGCGCCCGGTTCAGCATGACCGGATGCTCGCGGATGACCTCTTCCAGGATGTCCCAGACCTCGGGACGCTCCTTCTCCACCATGCGCTTGGCCGCCTTGATGGTGGAGGCCAGGCCGTACAACTCCAGCTTGGCGTAGATGAAGGGCTTGAACAGCTCCAGCGCCATCTTCTTCGGCAGGCCGCACTGGTGCAGCTTCAACTCCGGCCCCACGGTGATGACCGAACGGCCGGAATAGTCGACGCGCTTGCCCAGCAGGTTCTGACGGAAGCGGCCCTGCTTGCCCTTCAGCATGTCGCTGATGGACTTCAGCGGACGCTTGTTGGCGCCGGTGATGACGCGGCCGCGGCGGCCATTGTCGAACAGGGCGTCGACGGCCTCCTGCAGCATGCGCTTCTCGTTGCGCACGATGATGTCCGGCGCCTTCAGCTCGATCAGCCGCTTCAGGCGGTTGTTGCGGTTGATGACGCGCCGGTACAGGTCGTTGAGGTCGGAGGTGGCGAAACGGCCGCCATCCAGGGGCACCAGCGGGCGCAGCTCGGGCGGGATCACCGGAACCACGTCCAGGATCATCCATTCCGGCCGCGTGGCCTCCGGGAACACCTTGAACAGGGGACGGGCGTCGGGACGCTCGATCCGCTCCTTGTAGCCGTCGAAACGCTCGAAGGCGCCGACATCCTCGACCTCCTGGGGGATGCCCAGGAAAGCCTCGATCAGCTTCAGGCGCTTCACCAGCTTCTTGCGCTTGGCCTCGCTGGAGGTCTCGCGCAGCTCTTCCCGGCAGCGGGCCTTCTCCTCGACCAGGTCAAGGGCGGACAGCATGTCCTTCAGGGCCTCGGCACCGATCTTGGCGGTGAAGGTGTCCTCGCCGAACTTGTCCTGGCGGTCCAGCAGATCGTCTTCCGACAAAAGCTGGTGCAGCTTGAGGTCGGTCAGGCCCGGCTCGATGACGACATAGTTCTCGAAATAAAGGATCCGCTCCAGATCCTTCAGAGTCATGTCCATCAGCAGGCCGATGCGGCTCGGCAGGCTCTTCAGGAACCAGATGTGCGCCACCGGCGAGGCCAGCTCGATATGGCCCATGCGCTCGCGGCGGACCTTCGACAGGGTCACCTCGACGCCGCACTTCTCGCAGATGATGCCGCGGTACTTCATGCGCTTGTACTTGCCGCACAAGCACTCGTAATCCTTGATCGGACCAAAGATGCGGGCGCAGAACAGGCCGTCGCGCTCCGGCTTGAAGGTCCGGTAGTTGATCGTCTCCGGCTTCTTGATCTCGCCAAACGACCAGGAGCGGATGCGCTCCGGGCTGGCGATCGAGATGCGGATCTGGTCGAAGCTCTGCGGCCCCTGCGGCTGGCCGAAGATGTTCATCAACTCATTCATGTGCCGTCTCCCCTCGGGGTGGGCCGTAACGCTGGCCCTGGCGTCGGAATTTCGGGCGTCTTCGAAGACCGGGCGGGGAGCAATTGGTCCCCCCGCCCGGCGAGATCAAGGCGCGATCAGTAGGCCTTCTGGTTCAGCTCGACGTTCAAGCCGAGCGAGCGCAGTTCCTTGACCAGGACGTTGAAGCTCTCGGGGATGCCGGCCTCGAAGTTGTCGTCCCCGCGGACGATGGCCTCGTAGACCTTGGTGCGGCCGGACACGTCGTCCGACTTCACCGTCAGCATCTCCTGCAGCGTATAGGCGGCACCGTAGGCTTCCAGCGCCCACACCTCCATTTCGCCGAAGCGCTGGCCGCCGAACTGGGCCTTGCCGCCCAGCGGCTGCTGGGTGACCAGGCTGTACGGCCCGATGGAGCGGGCGTGGATCTTGTCGTCGACCAGGTGGTGCAGCTTCAGCATGTAGATGTAGCCGACGGTCACCTTGCGGTCGAAGGGCTCGCCCGTGCGGCCGTCGACCAGGGTCGACTGGCCCGAGCGGTCCAGACCCGCCGTCTCCAGCATGCGGCAGATATCGTCCTCGCGCGCACCGTCGAAAACGGGTGTGGCGAAGGGAATGCCGCGCCGCAGGTTGGCGCACAGCTCCATCAGCTGGGCGTCCGACATCGGGGCGATGTCGTTCTCGTAGACGGCCTCGCCATAGACGCTGCGCAGACGCTCCTTCAGCTCCTCCGCGGTCTTGGCCTTGTCGGCCGCCTCCACGGTGGCGGCGCGCAGCCGGTCCAGCATCTCGCCGATCTGGCGGCCGATGCCGGCGGCGGCCCAGCCCAGATGCGTCTCCAGGATCTGACCGACATTCATGCGCGAGGGCACGCCCAGCGGGTTCAGAACGATATCCACATGGCGCCCGTCCTCGAGGTACGGCATGTCCTCGATCGGGGTGATGCGGGAGACCACACCCTTGTTGCCGTGACGGCCGGCCATCTTGTCGCCCGGCTGCAGCTTGCGCTTCACCGCGACGAAGACCTTGACCATCTTCATCACGCCGGGCGGCAGCTCGTCGCCGCGCTGCAGCTTCTCGACCTTGTTCTCGAAACGCTCCTGCAGGCGCTGGACGCTGTCATCGAAGACCTTGCCGGTCTGCTCGATATACTCCATGACCTGGTCGCTCTCGACCGAGATCTGGCGCCAGTGGCTGCGCGGCAGGCCCTTCAGCAGCTCGTCGCTGATGGTCTCGCCGGCACGCACGCCCTTCGGCCCGCTGGCGGCCGTCTGGCCGATCAGCAGTTCCTTCAGGCGGGTGTAGAAGGAGCGCTCCAGGATGACCTTCTCGTCGTCCCGGTCCTTGGCCAGCTTCTCGATCTCGGCCCGCTCGATGGCCAGCGCGCGCTCGTCCTTGTCGACGCCGCGGCGGCTGAACACGCGCACCTCGACCACGGTGCCGGCCACGCCCGGCGGCAGACGCAGGCTGGTGTCGCGCACGTCCGACGCCTTCTCGCCGAAGATGGCCCGCAGCAGCTTCTCTTCCGGGGTCATCGGGCTTTCGCCCTTCGGCGTGACCTTGCCGACCAGGATGTCGCCCGGGCGGACTTCGGCGCCGATATAGACGATGCCGGCCTCGTCCAGGTTCTTCAGGGCCTCTTCACCCACGTTGGGGATGTCGCGGGTGATTTCCTCCTGGCCCAGCTTGGTGTCGCGGGCCATCACCTCGAACTCCTCGATGTGGATCGACGTGAACACGTCGTCCTTCACGATGCGCTCGGAGATGAGGATGGAGTCCTCGAAGTTGTAGCCGTTCCAGGGCATGAACGCGACCAGCACGTTGCGGCCCAGGGCCAGCTCGCCCAGGTCGGTCGACGGACCGTCGGCGATGATGTCGCCCTTCTGCACCCGGTCACCCACCTTCACCAGAGGCTTCTGGTTGACGCAGGTGTTCTGGTTGGAGCGCTGGAACTTCAGCAGGTTGTAGATGTCCACGCCCGGGGCGGCCGGATCGGCGTTCTCGGTCGCGCGCACCACGATGCGGGTGGCGTCCACCTGGTCGACCACGCCGGCGCGGCGGGCGACGATGGTCACGCCGCTGTCGCGGGCCACCGTGGCCTCCATGCCGGTGCCGACCAGCGGGCTGTCGGCGCGCACCAGCGGCACGGCCTGACGCTGCATGTTCGAGCCCATCAGCGCGCGGTTGGCGTCGTCGTTCTCCAGGAACGGGATCAGCGCCGCGGCGACGGACACCAGCTGCTTCGGCGACACGTCGATGAGGTCGATCATGTCGGGCCGGGCCAGCAGGTACTCACCGCCCTTGCGGCAGGACACCAGCGGCTCGGCGAACTTCTGCTCGGAATCCAGCGGCGCGTTGGCCTGGGCCACCATGTAGCGGCCCTCTTCCATGGCGGAGAGATAGACCACCTCGGTGGTCACCTTGCCATCGATCACCTTGCGGTACGGGCTCTCGATGAAGCCGTACTGGTTGACGCGGGCATAGGTGGCCAGGCTGTTGATCAGACCGATGTTCGGGCCTTCCGGCGTCTCAATCGGGCAGATACGGCCGTAATGGGTCGGATGCACGTCGCGCACCTCGAAGCCGGCGCGCTCACGGGTCAGACCGCCCGGCCCCAGGGCCGAAAGACGACGCTTGTGCGTGATCTCGGACAGCGGGTTGGTCTGGTCCATGAACTGCGACAGCTGCGACGAGCCGAAGAACTCGCGCACGGCCGCGGCGGCCGGCTTGGCGTTGATCAGGTCATGCGGCATGACCGTGTCGATCTCTACCGAGCTCATGCGCTCGCGGATGGCACGCTCCATGCGCAGCAGGCCGACGCGGTACTGGTTCTCCATCAGCTCGCCGACGGAGCGGACGCGACGGTTGCCCAGATGGTCGATGTCGTCGATCTCGCCGCGGCCGTCCTTCAGCTCCACCAGGATCTTCAGGATCTTGAGGATGTCCTCCTTGCGGAGGACGCGCATCTGGTCGTCCGTGGTCTGGGCCAGGCGCGCGTTCATCTTCACGCGGCCCACGGCCGACAGGTCGTAGCGCTCCTGGTCGAAGAACAGGCCGTGGAACAGGGCCTCGGCGCTTTCCAGCGTCGGCGGCTCGCCCGGGCGCATGACACGGTAGATGTCGATCAGCGCATCTTCACGGCTGGCGTTGCGGTCGGCCGCCATGGTGTTGCGGATATAGGGGCCGATGTTGAGATGATCGATGTTGAGGATCTGCAGTTCCTCGACGCCGCTCTTCTCCAGCCGCTCCAGCGCGGCGCTGCTGATCTCGTCACCGGCCTCGTACAGCACCTCGCCGGTCTTCTCGTCGATGATGTCGACGGCCAGATAGCGTCCGACGATGTCCTCGACCCCGACCTTCATCTCGGTCAGGCCCTGGTCGGTCAGGCGCTTCAGCAGGCGCGGCGTCATCTTGGTTTCGCGCTGGGCCAGCACCTCGCCGGTGCGGGCGTCCACCAGATCGGAGGACAGCTTGACGCCCTTCATGCGCTCGGCGTTGAACGGCGTCTTCCAGCCGTCGGTCCCGCGGATGTAGGTGATCGTCTCGTAGAAGAAATTCAGGATCTCTTCGCGCGACATGCCCTGCGCCTCATAGGGCAGCAGATCCTTGCCCTGGGCCTGGCGCTCGGCGCGCGCGGACTCGGTGTCCGCCCCGTCCAGGGCGTACAGCAGGGTGGTGGCGGGCAGCTTGCGGCGGCGGTCGATGCGGACATAGACGATGTCCTTGGCATCGAACTCGAAATCCAGCCACGAGCCGCGATAGGGGATGACGCGGGCGGCGAACAGGTACTTGCCCGAGCTGTGGGTCTTGCCCTTGTCGTGGTCGAAGAACACACCGGGGCTGCGGTGCATCTGCGACACGATCACACGCTCGGTGCCGTTGATGATGAAGGTACCATTGGCCGTCATCAAGGGCATGTCGCCCATATAGACGTCCTGCTCCTTGATGTCCCGGATGGACTTCAGGCCGGTATCCTCATCGACGTCGAACACGGTCAGACGGAGGGTCACCTTCAGCGGGGCGGCGAAAGTCATGCCGCGCTGCTGGCATTCCTCGACGTCGTACTTCGGCTGCTCCAGCTCGTAGCGCACGAAGTCCAGCACGGCGCGCTCGGAGAAGTCCTTGATCGGGAAGACCGACTTGAAGACTTCCTGCAGCCCCAGATTGGCGCGCTTCTCAGGCACCACGTCCATCTGCAGGAAGTGGTCATACGAGCTGCGCTGAACCTCGATGAGGTTCGGCATGCGGGTCACTTCGGGGATGCGCCCGAAGCTCTTGCGGATTCGCTTAAGTCCCGTGAACGACTTGGCCATGAATGCCTCTCGTGAACTCGCCCGGTTCAGTGCGCGCGCTCTATCTCAAGCACTTCGGGGGCAGCGGCCCGGAAAGGTCACCGCCCCAATACGCGAATCGACGCGGGCAGCGCCCCTGCCGGGCCGCCGCAGCGCCGCGCCGTTTCACGCTCTGGCCGGAGCCTCCACCCGGCCTCGGGCCGGACATCCGCTCCTGCCGCCTGCAACAGGCTGGAGAACCAGCTTTGCAGGCACTCGGCCGGGGCTTCTTCAACCCTTGCCGAAAAAGACAGACGACGCCGGGCGGCGGCGCCCCTTCCGGGGCGGCCACCGTCCGGCGCCAGCCTATGCAACTCCAGTCGACACTATTACTTAACGTCGACCTTGGCGCCAGCCTCTTCGAGCTGCTTCTTAATCTTGGCAGCCTCGTCCTTGGAGACGCCTTCCTTCACGGGCTTCGGCGCACCCTCGACCAGGTCCTTGGCCTCCTTCAGGCCCAGGTTGGTGATGGCGCGGACTTCCTTAATCACGTTGATCTTCTTGTCACCGCCATCGACCAGGATGACGTTGAACTCGGTCTGCTCCTCGGCGGCAGCAGCCGGAGCGGCGGCGCCGGCAGCCGGAACGGCGGCGACGGCCACCGGAGCGGCGGCGGACACGCCCCACTTCTCCTCGAGCATCTTCGAGAGCTCGGCGGCCTCGATGACGGTCAGGGCGGACAGGTCTTCAACCAGCTTCTCAAGCTTGGACATGATGGTCTCCTAGGGACTCTGATAGAGCGTAGTCGGAAATGCGGCTCAGGCCGCCTCGTCCTTCTTGGCGTAGGCCGCGAGAACGCGGGCCACTTGGCCACCCGGCTGCTGCAGAATGCCGGCGATACGGGTCGCAGGCGTCTGGATCATGCCGAGCAGGCTTGCACGCAGCTCGTTGAGCGACGGCAGCTTGGACAGGGCTTCGATGCCCTTGGCGTCCAGGGTCTGCGCGCCGAGGCCGCCACCAACGATCTGGAACTTGTCGTTGGTCTTGGCGTAATCGATTGCCACCTTCGCGGCGGCGACCGGATCGACCGAATAGGCGATCGCGGTCGGGCCCTTGAAGAGGCTCTCGGCTCCCTCGAACTGGGTGCCCTTGAGGGCGATGCGAGCGAGCCGGTTCTTGGTCACTTTGTAGCTAGCGCCCGCGGCCCGCATCTTCCGCCGCAGATCACTGACCTCAGCCACCGTCATGCCCGACTGTTTGGTCACAACGATGAGGCCAGCCTTCTGCAGCTGGGAATTCAGGGCCGCGACCGTCGCTTCCTTTTGTGTCCGGTCCACGGTTCGCCTCCAAAATGGGACAGGCTCTTGCCGGTTGCCCGGCGCCAGTCTTCCCGGTTCACGGTATTGGCCCGACCGGCGGCTTCCCGTCGCCCGGACCCGGTTCACCTGTCCCAGAAGCGTAGAGCCATCATGCCCGGGCCCGTGCGGGAGTCCCGTCCGGTCCTGGAAATTTCTGGTACCGCTCCCGTCTATGCAGGGCATTAAGCCTTGCGGGCGGACCCGCGCGGCACCTGCAGTCTCGGACAGGGTGGGCGCCGGCCCCGAAGGACCGACACCCGGACCGGCCGGATCAGGTCACCCTGCCCCGGCCGGAAACTCACAACGCGATCAGGCGTTCAGCTCGCCGACCAGCGCCGGGATGTCGAGCTTCAGGCCCGGACCCATGGTGCTGGAGAGCGACACCTTCTCGATGTAGGTGCCCTTGGCGCCAGCCGGCTTGGCCCGGTTGATGGCGGCCACGAAGGCGCGCACATTCTCGGCCAGGGCCTCTTCGCTGAAGCTGGCCTTGCCGACACCGGCATGGATGATGCCGGTCTTCTCGGCGCGGAACTCCACGGCGCCGCCCTTGGCGGCCTTCACGGCCTCGGCGACGTTCGGGGTCACGGTGCCCAGCTTCGGGTTCGGCATCAGGCCGCGCGGACCCAGCACCTTACCCAGACGGCCGACCACGCCCATCATGTCCGGGGTGGCGATGCAGCGATCGAAATCGATGGTGCCGCCCAGGATCTGCTCGGCCAGATCGTCCGCACCGACGATGTCGGCGCCGGCGGCCTTGGCCTCGTCGGCCTTGCCGGCGCGGGCGAACACGGCCACGCGCACGGTCTTGCCGGTGCCGTTCGGCAGCTGGACCATGCCGCGGACCTGCTGGTCGGCGTGGCGCGGATCGATGCCGAGGTTCATGGCGATCTCGATGGTCTCATCGAACTTCGCCGTGGCGTTGGTCTTGACCGTCTTCACCGCTTCGGCGAGGACGTAGAACTTGTCGCGGTCGATGGTGGCGACAGCCTTCTTCAGGCGCTTACCGATCTTCGCCATAGGATCAGCCCTCCACCACGTCGATGCCCATGGAACGGGCGGAACCGATGATCATGCTCATCGCGGCTTCCACGTCGTTCGCGTTCAGGTCGGCCATCTTGGCCTCGGCGATGGTGCGGACCTGGGACGTCGTCACCTTGCCGACGGTGGCGCCCTTGCCGACCGTGCTGCTGCCCTTGTCGATGCCGGCGGCCTTCTTCAGGAAGTAGGTGACCGGCGGGGTCTTGGTGACGAAGGTGAAGGTACGATCGCCATAGGCGGTGATCACGACCGGAATGGGCATGCCCTGTTCCAGCTGCGCCGTCTTGGCGTTGAACTGCTTCACGAACTCCATGATGTTCAGGCCGCGCTGGCCCAGCGCCGGGCCGATGGGCGGCGACGGGTTGGCCTTGCCGGCCGGAACCTGGAGCTTAATGTAACCGACGATTTTCTTCGCCATGACATCCTCACGATACGGCGCCGGCCCGGAAATCCGGTCCGACGCCCTGTTGCCCGGCTCTAGCCCTCAAGGGCTTCCCGCCGGGGGGATTGCGTGGTACGGCGGCCCGAGGACTTCCGGACCCAACCTCCCACGCGCGGCCGTCGATATAGGAACGAATCGTCCCCACGTCGACGGAAATGCGTCAGACCTTTTCGACCTGCGCGTATTCCAATTCCACAGGGGTCGCGCGGCCGAAGATCGACACGGCCACCTTGACCCGGGCCTTGTCCTCGTCGACCTCTTCGATGAGGCCGGTGAAGCTGGTGAACGGGCCGTCGGTGACGCGCACTTGTTCGCCAACCTCGAAATGGACGGAGGGCTTGGGCCGCTCGACGCCTTCCTTCACCTGGTTGAGGATGCGCATGGCCTCGGCCTCGGAGATCGGCTGCGGCTTGCCGCCGCCGCCCAGGAAGTCCGTGACCTTGGGGGCGTTCTTCACCAGATGCCAGGTCTCATCCTGCAGCTCCATCTTCACCAGCACATAGCCGGGGAAGAACTTGCGCTCGGAATTGATCTTGGACCCGCGGCGCACCTCCACGACCTCTTCGGTCGGGACCAGGATCTCCTCGAACTTGTCTTCGAGACCCTTCTGGGCGGCCTTCTCGCGGATCGCCTGGGCGACCTTCTTCTCGAAGCCGGAATAGACGTGGACCACGTACCAGCGCATCGCCATGGGTTCAGCCTCCGATGCCCAGGATCAGCCGGATGGCGAAGGCGATGATCTGATCGGCCAGCAGGAAGAAGATGGACGCCAGCGCCACCATGAGGAACACCATCGCGGTGGAGACCAAGGTCTCCTTCCGCGTCGGCCAGGTCACCTTGGCAACCTCGCGGCGCACCTCGCGCATGAATTCGGCGGGACTGGTTTTGGCCATGGCGGCAGGAGCCATCATCCTGGTTATGCGTTTCCGCTGTGATGCGCGTCGGCTGTGATGCGCGCCCGCGATCGGTTATCCCTGTGCGCCACCCCCGCGGATCGGGAAATGGCAGGAGTGGAGGGGCTCGAACCCCCAACCCCCGGTTTTGGAGACCGGTGCTCTACCAGTTGAGCTACACTCCTTCACACACGAGGCCCGACCGGCATCGGCAGATCTGTCCGCCCGGACTACGCCGTCCCGGACAATACACCGCCGCGCCCCGCCGGACCGCGGGGAGAGGGGCGTCTTGTAGACCAGCGCCGCGGGAAAGGCAACAGCTTCTTTTTAAGGATTCCGCAGCCGTGCCGGGGCCGTCGCGCCAGCGGCATGATGTCCGCCGCCGCCCCTTGTCATGGCGCGACGGCGGCCCGATAAGAGGCCGCATCTGTCATTGCCGGTCGAGTGCTCCCATGCTGATCCGCGTCCTGCGGGCCTATCCCATCGTCGACGCCGCCAGCCGCACCCCTGGTGGCAGCGGCACCCTGGATGGGGTCACCTTCACCCAGGACCCGGTGGAGGAGTGCGACGGCGTCATCATCGCCAATTTCTCGCGCGACGATGTGGTGGTGCGCTGTCCGCCGGAGAATGTCTGGGCGGTGGTGCAGGAGCCCTACTGGCCGGGCTCCACGGAATGGATCAACCGCGCCTATGCCGATGTGGCACGCGTCTATTCCCATGTCCCGGTGCGGCAGTCGCACTGGGTCCGCTCGCACCCGGCGCTGGAATGGCATGTGCGCCGGAGTCGCGATGCGCTGCTGGCGGCAACCCCGGACCCCAAGTCCGACTCCATCTCGGCCGTCATCAGCGACGCCAGCTTCTACCGTGGCCATCGCCGGCGGCTCGATTTCGTCGATGCCCTGCCCGCCGGCCTGATCGAACGCTTTGGCCGCGGCTACCGCCCGGTGGAGGACAAGTGGGAGGCGCTGGCGCCGACGAAATACTCGCTGGCCATCGAGAATTCCTGCGTCCCCGGCTACTGGACCGAAAAGCTGTCGGACTGCCTGCTGGCCTGGTGCCTGCCCTTCTATATCGGCTGCCCCGATCTGGCCGCGTGGTTCCCGTCCGAGGCGGTGGTGCCGCTGGACCTGTCCGATCCGCACCAGAGCGCCGAGATCATGCGGGCCGCCGTAGCTGGCGATGAATGGCGCCGCCGTCTGGACGCCATTGCCGAGGCGCGCCGCCTCTATCTGGACCGCTACGACTTCTTCCCCTTCTTCGCGGCGGAGTTCCGGGCCGCGGCCCCGGCTGCGCGCGAGACGGTCCGGATTCGCGGCTATGACCGGCGCCGGCTGCCGCTGCCGGCCAAGCTGGCGCGCAAGGCGTGGCGCCTGGCCAACGATGCCGAGGCCTCGGCCTGGCGGCTGCGGCGCCGGCTGCTGGGTCCGGCCGGTACGCGCTAGACAGGTCCGGGCGCCGGGGTCAGAATCCCCGGGCCTTGTCCAGGCCGGCCAGCCGCGCCCCGGCGCGCCATTTGGCCAGGCTGGTGCGCAGCCGGTCCAGGCGGCCGGGGCTGTGCTCCCAGCGGCCGCCCGTGGTGCGCGTGTCGATGGTCGACGCCAGAGTGTCGGCGGCGGTCACCGGCCAGGGCTGGACGGCATAGAGGTCGGCGCCGGAGCGCCAGTACCAGTCCAGCAGCACGTCGAACGGCACGCGGATATCGCTGTGCTCGGCCAGGAACAGCTGCGCCCCGGTGCGGCTGATGACATAGGCATGGCTGCCATAGGCCGGCTTCCGCAGCCGCACCAGCCGCCGCCCCGGACAGAGCGGGGCCACATCGCGGACCGACAGGCCGGTACGGATGCCGCCCAGCTTCACCACATCCCAGCCGGCCGGCAGGGCGGCGATGGCGGCGAGGACCGCCGGCAGATCCGGCTCCAGGACGGCATCGTCCTCCAGCACCAGCATGGCCTCGGCATCGCCCTCCAGCATCCGGCGCATGGCGAGCAGGTGGCTGACATAGCAGCCGACCTCGCCGGGGCTGAGGGGGACCCGGCTGAACAGCGGCGGGGATTTGCGGAACCCCAATTCCGCCAGCCGTTGCCCGTCCAGGCAACGCCCGTCGGCCGCATCCAGCACATGGACGGACAGGCCCAGCGCCGCCAGCTGGCCGGTCATGTGGGCGCGGCGGTCGGTGGCGGCGGGAAGGCTGATGACGACAATATCCAGGGGCGCTGGCATGGGGCGGGCCGCTTGATCTCAGGATGCCCTCTCATACAGCGGCGCACCACGGCACACTAGCTCTATCACCGTGATCCATCCCGGCGCGGGGCGCCAAACGAAAAGGGCCGCCCGGAGGGGCGGCCCTTTCCACACCGGACCCGAAGGCCCGATGTTACTGGACGATCTTGGAGACGACGCCGGCGCCGACGGTGCGGCCGCCTTCGCGGATGGCGAAGCGCAGGCCCTCATCCATGGCGATCGGGGCGATGAGCTGGACGCCCAGGCGGATGTTGTCGCC
>NZ_QGNJ01000028.1 GCF_003336875.1 Oleisolibacter albus
GCGGCCAGAACCAAAGAGGACCTTTGGCAGGCCATCGCCACCAGCATCGATGCCTTCACCCCAACTGAATGCCAAAACTACTTTGCCGCTGCGGGATATGACCTCGATTGAAAGGAAAACGCTCTAGCTTGCCACCGCGTCCAAAGGGACAGGATTTGTTGTAGAGCGCGCTGGTCGGGTACCAACAGATAAGCGACAGCCGCGGCTTCGTCCTCAACATCATCCCATTCCTGCTCGTCAACCCAGTCCAGGCCAGGAACCTTCCGGACGGCGTTCACAAAAGCTGGAATGGCCCCATTCACCTTGAAGACCAAGAGGGACTCTGGTGCCAGCGCCTCAGGGTCAGCTTGCAGTTGTAGCAGGCCGCCAGGCTTGCCGAGCAGGTCTCGCAGCCGATCAAACTTCGGTCCGAACTGCCTTTGCTGGTCAGTCTTCGCAAATGGGGGCGGTGGGGGGCGAAATCCCGGTGCCCTTTTCCGCCTCGCGCCGTTTTCCCTTGGCTCCAGTCGCAGCAACGGCTTTGTCGGATCGCTCTTCATTCCCGCCACTCGGCATCACGCGCGATGCCCAGAGGTCGAGTTCGATCTTCAGGGCCTCGTCGATGGTCACTTGTCCGAGGCCAAGTATATGGCGGCGACGCACCGTCTGGAAGAAATCCAACGTTTCCGCGTAACTGATGGGGCCGAGCCGACGCGCGATCTCTGCCGGTTTCAAGCGGGGGATGTCAGGCCACTGGGCAAGGAGCCGGTCGATGTAGGCGGCCTGCATCGCCCTGTCCGGCGCGGGGAAACCCAAGCGCATCTGGAAGCGGCGCCAGACGGCCCTGTCCAGCAGTTCGGCATGGTTTGTCGCTGCGATGACAATGACATAGCTCGGGAGCTGGTCGAGCTGCATCAGCAGGAAGGAGACGACGCGCTTGATCTCACCCGTTTCGTGGGTGTCGCCACGCTCCTTGCCGATGGCATCGAACTCGTCAAAGAAAAGCACGCAGGGCTGCGTACGGATATAGTCAAACAGCTTTCGTAATCTTGTATTCGTCTCGCCCAGGTAACTGCCGATCAGCGCGTCGTACCTGACCAGAAAGAAGGGGAGGCACAGCGACTCGGCGATGGCCTCAGCGAACGACGTCTTGCCGTTTCCTGGGGGACCGCTCAGCAAAACACGATTGCGGGGCTCCATTCCATGGGCTCGCAGCACCCCTGCGCGCCGGTGCTCCTCGACCAATTGCATACCATTGTGGCGAACCGGCAGCGGCAACAAAAGGTCGTCCAACTGCCGCTGAGGCGTGACCTCAAGGATCGCATCCCGCCCCTGCCCTGTGCCCATCTGAGCCGATGTGACCGGCGGCGGGGTCACGGCAACCGTGTTCAATGCCCGGTGAAGCCGATCAGCCAGCGTGTGGTGACTTTTTGCACGCTCATCGGCGACCAGCGCCTCGACAGTTGACCTCAGCATGTCGCGATCACCGGCGGCGCCGGCGCGGACAAGTGAAATGAGGAGGTCGCTGCGGGCCATAATTCCTGGTGGTCTTAGCTGGCTGTTGATGCCGACGGTATCGGTTCAAACGTCAAGTTAGCAGAACGGTTCCGATTGGGTGAATGGCATTCGTCACAGTTCCGTTCACCAGATCGGCTTCCCCGTCCCCGGCAGGCCCAGCCGGTCCCACAGGGTGCTGACCCGCTCGACCACGGCCGGGTCCATGAACAGCTTCTCCCCCCAGTCCCGGTGGGTTTCGGGGGGCATCTTGTTGGTGGCGTCCAGGCCGACCTTGCCGCCCAGGCCGCTTTCCGGGCTGGCGAAGTCCAGATAGTCGATGGGCGTGTTCTCGATGCGGGTGATGTCGCGCACCGGGTCCATGCGGGTGGACACCGCCCACATCACATCCTTCCAGTCACGGGCATTGATGTCGTCATCCACGACGATCAGCCATTTCGTGTACATGAACTGGCGCAGGAACGACCAGGCGCCCATCATCACCCGCTTGGCATGGCCGGGATAGGCCTTCTTCATGCTGATGACGGCGATGCGGTAGGAACAGCCCTCCGGCGGCAGCCAGAAATCCACGATCTCCGGGAACTGCTGCTGCAACAGCGGGATGAACACCTCGTTCAGCGCCTCGCCCAGCACGCTGGGCTCGTCGGGCGGACGGCCGGTGAAGGTGGAGAGGTAGATGGGGTCGCGCCGCATGGTGATGGCGCTGATGGTGAAGACGGGAAAGCGGTCGACAGCGTTGTAATAGCCGGTATGGTCGCCATAGGGGCCTTCGTCGGCATATTCGTCCAGGCTGACATGCCCCTCCAGCACGATCTCGGCCGTGGCCGGCACCTTCAGCGGCACGGTCTTGCAGTCCACCAGATCGACCTTCTTGCCGCGCAGCAGCCCGGCGAACTGGTATTCCGAC
This sequence comes from Oleisolibacter albus, assembly GCF_003336875.1. GTDB lineage: Bacteria > Pseudomonadota > Alphaproteobacteria > Azospirillales > Azospirillaceae > Niveispirillum > Niveispirillum album. Next base: position 2,402 of record NZ_QGNJ01000028.1, read on the forward strand.
AGCGTGTCCGGCACCGGGGTCACGGCGGCCAGGATGGTGCCGGGATCGGCCCCCAGCACCACGGCCGCGGGCAGCGGCTCGGTCTTGCCGGCGCCCTTCCAGCGCTGGTGGTGCTGGGCACCGCCGCGATGCTTCAGCCAGCGCATGATGGCCTTGTTCCGGCCCAGCACCTGCATGCGGTAGATGCCCAGGTTGAAATTGTCCTCGCGCCGGGCGTTCTTCTCGTCATGGGTGGGGCCCTTGGTCACCACCAGCGGCCAGGTGATCAGCGGCGCCGGCTCGCCGGGCCAGCAGGACTGCACCGGCAGCCGGCCCAGATCGATGTCGTCGCCGGTCAGCACCACCTCCTGACAGGGGGCGCGGCTGACATGGCCGGGCCGCATGGCCAGCACCTGCTTGGCCAGCGGCAGCAGATCGAAGGCTTCGCGCAGGCCGCGCGGCGGCTCCGGCTGCTTCAGGAAGGCCAGGGTCTCCCCCACCTGCCGCAGCTCGTGCGGCTCCCGGTCCATGCCCCAGGCCACACGTTCCACCGTGCCGAACAGATTGACCAGCACGGGGATGTCGCTGCGGCTGCCATCGGCCTTCACCGGGTTTTCAAACAGCACGGCCGGCCCGCCCTCGGCCAGCAGGCGGGTCTGGATCTCGGTCATCTCCAGCACGGTGGAGACGGGTTCCGACACCCGCACCAGGCGGCCGGCGGATTCGAGCTTGGCGATGAACTCACGCAATGAGGCGAAGGCCATGGAAAAACTGCCCGACAGAGGATCGCGGAACGGTGAGGGGGAACATCGGCCCCCGCCCCCGCCGGGTCAAGCCCGCGTCCCGTGGCCCGGCGTCGCCGGTGCCGCTCACGGCGGCGGCACTTCCCATACCGTGGTGTCCCGCACCTCCCGATCCTCCAGCTCGCGCGTGGTCGGAACGGCATAGGTGGCGCGGGCCAGCAGACCGCTGCGCGGCAGATAGGTGCGGCCGGGATCGCCCATCAGCACCAGCGTGCCCGCCGCGGCCAGATCGCGGAACCAGGCCAGCGCCGCCTCGGCGAAGGGCCGCTCATAGCAGATGTCGCCGGCCAGCAGCACCGCCAGCCCCGGCTGCGGCCGGCCGATGATGTCGGCCAGAGTCACCTCCAGCGCCAGCCCGTGCTGGGCGGCGTTCAGGCGGATGGCAGCCTCGGCGAAGGGATCGATCTCCACGGCCTGGACGGATGCGGCCCCGGCCCTGGCCGCGGCCAGCGCCACCAGCCCGCTGCCGCTGGCGAAATCCAGCACCCGGCGGCCGGCCACCAGCGCCGGATGGTCCAGCACATGGCGGGCCAGCGCCTGCCCGCCGGCCCAGGCGAAGGCCCAGAAAGGCGGCGGCACCTGATGGCCGGCCAGCCAGCCTTCGGTGGCCTGCCACAGCGGCGTGATCTCCGTCGCCTGCCACAGCGGCAGCTCCGGCACCAGCGGCGGCGCGGCCAGGGTGGTATGGGAGCGGATAAAATCCAGCCGCTCCGCCAGGGACCGGGCAGGCGGGGCGGTATCGGCCGGAGCCGCATCGTCGGGGGGAGGGGTCATGGTCCCCGCACTATGACCGGGCGGCAGGCCGGCGCAACCGCTTTCACACCATATCGTCATGAGACATCGGCGCGATGGCATGGAATACTGCCGCCACCGGCCCCGGCCGCGGGACGGACGACCATCAGGGGGAAGCCATGAGCGACACCGGCATGCAGGACGGAACCTTCGTCTGGAACGAGTTGGCCAGCCGCGATCTGCCGGCGGCCCGCGCCTTCTTCACCGGCCTGCTGGGCTGGACCTACACGGAAACGGACATGCAGGAGATGGGGCGCTACACCATGATCCGGCAGGGCGGGCGCGAGATCGGCGGCATGATGCAGATGGACGGGGCCGCCTGGGGCGACCTGCCGTCCCACTGGATGAGCTATGTGGCCGTGCCGGACGTGGACGCCAAGGCCGGCATGGTGGAGGCGCTGGGCGGCCGGATCTGCGTGCCGCCCACCGACATTCCCGGTGTCGGCCGTTTCACCGTGATCCAGGACCCCAGCGGCGCCACCCTCAGCCTCATCACCTTCACCGCCGCGCCGCCGCAAGGCTGACCGGCCGGATCAGTCGCTGCTGACCAGTTGCAGCGGACGATAGGTGGGGGCGTAGGGACGCTGCTGTTCACGCATGTCGCCGGGACCACCGCCGCCGGCGGTCACGGGGGCAGGCTTGGCGGCCGTGCCGGCGACAATGGCGATCAGCAAGGCCCAGCCGACGAACCGGCTGGCCTTGAACATGGACAGGCTGTCGGCGGGATCGTCCGGATCCCAGCCCCGCACCTGGGTGATCAGCAGCGCCGCCGTCACCGCCAGCGGCACCAGCATGGTGCCCAGCATGCCCACCGGCTCCACCGCCGCCAGCCAGCAGAGGAAGGCGCCGACATAGAAACCACCAACCCAGCGCTTGGAACTGTCGCCGAACAGCCGCGCCGTGGAGCGGACGCCGATGCGGGCGTCATCCTCCTTGTCCTGGTGGGCATAGATGGTGTCGTAGCCCAGCGTCCACAGGATGCCGCCGGCATAGAGCAGCAGCGCCGGCAGCTCCACGCTGCCGCGCACCGCGGCCCAGCCCAGCAGCGCCCCCCAGTTGAAGGTCAGGCCCAGGAACGCCTGCGGCCACCAGGTGATGCGCTTCATCAGCGGATAGGTGAACACCAGCAGCAGCGAGGCGGCACCGAGCACGATGCTGACCGGGTTCAGCTGCAACAGGATCATCAGACCCACCAGCAGCTGCGCCAGCAGGAAGGCCAATGCCTGCGTCGTCGTCACCGCGCCGCTGGGGATGGGACGCACGCGCGTGCGCTCCACCTGCGCATCCAGCTTGCGGTCCAGGATGTCGTTGACGGTACAGCCGGCCCCGCGCATGACCACGGCGCCCAACGCGAACAGCGCCATCAGCCGGAGGTCGGGCCAGTGCCCGGCCGGCGCGGCCAGCGCGATCGACCACCAGCAGGGGAACAGCAGCAGCCAGGTGCCGATGGGGCGGTCCAGCCGCGCCAGCAGCGCATAGGGCCGCCATGCGCGCGGCAGCCAGCGATCCACCCAGCTTCCCTGGCGGATGTCGGTATGGCCCAGACGGCCGGCGGTCATGGACTCGGGCTGCGGCGTCATGGGCGGCACTCTAGCGAAGAACGGGCGGCAGGTCACGCCCCCAGCGGGACGGAGCAGCGGCAATTTCACTGGACTTCGCCCCGTCCCTGCGGCCTTGTCCTGTCCCATCCCGTTCCGACCATCCCCAGACCGTCCCAGCGCCCATGGCCCCCCTGCCCCGCACCCGCCTTTACCTCGACTCCGCCCTGGCCGCCGGCGCACCGGTGCCGCTGGACGGGCCGCGCGCCCATTATCTGCGCTCCGTCCTGCGTCTGGAGCCGGGAGCGCGGGTGCTGGCCTTCAACGGCCGCGACGGCGAGTGGCTGGCCGAGGTGGCGCGGCTGGCCAAGTCCGGTGGCGAGCTGGTGGCGCTGGAGCCGGTGCGGCCCCAGGATGACGGCGCAGCGGACGGCCCCTGGCTGCTGTTTGTGCCGCTGAAGGGGGGCCGCAGCGAATGGGTGGTGGAGAAGGCGACCGAACTTGGGGTCGGCGTGCTGCAGCCGGTCTTCACCCGGCGCGGCGATGTGGGCCGCGTCAATCTGGAGCGCATGGCCGCCAATGCAGTGGAAGCAGCCGAGCAATGCGAGCGGCTGAGCGTGCCCGCCGTGCGCGAGCCGGTGGATCTGGCCCGGATGCTGGACTCCTGGGACCCGGAGCGCCCGCTGCTGCTGGCGGCGGAATCCGGGCGGGCAGCACCGCTGGTGACCGCCGTCACAGCGCAAAAGGGGAAGGTCCCGGCACTGCTTGTCGGACCCGAAGGCGGGTTCGATCCGGGAGAGCTTGACGCGCTGCTGCGTTTGCCCTTTGTTCTTCCCGTCGGGCTCGGCCCCCGCATCCTGCGGGCCGACACGGCGGCGCTCGCCCTGCTGTCGGTCTGGCAGGCGGTGGCGGGCGACTGGACCCGGGCCGGCGGCGACGCCCGGCCCCCGTTCAGAACCTGAGCACACATACCCGACTGTCTCTTTCTTCAACACAGTCCCGGCCAAGGACCCGACCCGCATGTCCGCTCCCCCGACCTCGCGCGGCGAACCCGTCACCCATCGCCAGCAGCTGCTGGACTATCTGGAACAGGGCTGCAAACCGGCCGCGGACTGGCGCATCGGCACGGAGCACGAGAAGTTCGTCTTCCGCCAGGCCGACAAGCGGCCCCTGCCCTATGAGGGGGCGGACGGCATCGGCGCCATCCTGGGCGAGTTCCACCGCCGCTTCGGCTACGACCCGGTGTATGAGGGCGACAACATCATCGCCCTGACCAAGGGCAAGGCCAACATCACGCTGGAGCCGGGCGGCCAGTTCGAGCTGTCGGGCGCGCCCTTGCAGACCATCCACCAGACCTGCGCCGAGGTGGGCGAGCATCTGTCCCAGGTGCGCCAGATCGGCAAGGATCTGGGCTTCGGCATGCTGGGGCTGGGCTTCAACCCGCTGTGGCGGCGGTCCGACATCCCCTGGATGCCCAAGGGCCGCTACAAGATCATGCGCGACTACATGCCCAAGCGCGGCAGCCTCGGGCTGGACATGATGACCCGCACCTGCACGGTGCAGGTCAATCTGGATTTCAGCTCCGAAGCCGACATGGTGCAGAAGTTCCGGGTGTCTCTGGCCCTGCAGCCGGTGGCCACGGCGCTGTTCGCCAACAGCCCCTTCACCGAGGGCCGGCCCAACGGCTTCCAGAGCTTCCGCAGCCATATCTGGACCGACACCGACCCGGACCGCACGGGCGACCTGCCTTTCGTCTTCGAGGACGGCTTCGGCTTCGAGCGCTATCTCGACTACATCCTCGATGTGCCGATGTATTTCGTCTACCGCGACGGCACCTACATGGATGCCAGCGGCCAGAGCTTCCGCGACTTCCTCGATGGCCGGCTGCCGCTGCTGCCGGGTCAGGTGCCGCTGCTGACCGATTTCGGCGACCACCTGACCACCGCCTTCCCCGAGGTGCGGCTGAAGAAGTATCTGGAGATGCGCGGCGCCGACGGCGGCCCCTGGGGCCGCCTCTGCGCTCTGCCGGCGCTGTGGGTCGGCCTGCTCTACGACCAGACGGCCCTGGACGCCGCCTGGGATCTGGTCAAGGACTGGACCGACGAGGAGCGCGCGGCCCTGCGCCGCGATGTGCCGCGCCTGGGGCTGGCCACGCCGTTCCGCGGCGGCACCGTGCAGGATCTGGCCCGGCAGACCGTCGCCATCGCCCGGGAGGGCCTGCGCAACCGCGCCCGCACCGCTGGCATGGGCGATGACGAGACCCATTTCATCGAACCGTTGGCCGCCATCGCCGACAGCGGCGTGTCCCTGGCGACGGAGATGCTGGGCAAATACGAAGGCACCTGGGCCGGCGACCTGACCCGCCTCTACGACGAATACGCCTACTGACGCCGCCGGCGCTTCTGTCCGGTTCGCTCAAGGCTCCGGGCGCACGCATCCACGCGCCCGGCCTATGCGGGCATGGGGGGGGGGAACCGGCGGTCCCCCGCGCCAGCCCCCTGTCCGGCCGGGATAAGAGCGCCTAACAGAACCATTTCTGGACGAAGCGCCAGCAGATAAGACCGGCTGGCCGTCAACTTCCTCGCCGCCGTCCAGATCGCCGCCAGCGTCAGCTACTAGTTATGAAGTCCTGGCCCTAATCACGAAAGCACGGCCCGACAGGTGGCGAGGGGCTTATTGCTTGAGGAAAATAATGCCACCTAAAGAAGCAATTCACACGATTAATAAAAATTTTTGGGCGTGCGTCTATTTGTATGTAATTTTAGCGTATCCAAAATAAAATTTAAAAAAAGGAAAAATATTTATCAACCATTCTCAGAAATATATCATCTTTTCAGCAGAGTCAGCCAATATTACTGGCAGCAATAGGGCTTTGCGACTCCCGGAGAGACCGCCTTTACGAGTGTGTTTGCTGGCAATATCGCGACAGATCGCATTCAGGCTTATATGCAAGAGGATACCCCCGATACAGTAAAGCCTGCTATGAAGCCAAAACCTCCGAATAGTCGATAAAAGGCCTATTGCAGTAGGGCTGATAGCTCTATAGCCTTTTAGGAAGATTTAGATTTGTCTGGAGGCCGCATGTCTTCCTCGGGCTTGGATCCAGTTTCATTCCAGATCATGGCCAATATAGGGACTATTGCTGGAGTAATTATTGCGGCTACAGCAGTTCTTGCCACAAGCCTTTTGGGACTATTTTCGATTCAGGCAAATCACAGAAATGCCAGGATGTCAGTAATTATGCATTGCAATATTAGGTATTCTGAATTATATAAGCTAAAAATTGAGCTTTCTGGTCAAAACTCCGACGATGAGAAAGTTGAATACTATTTCAGACAATATTGGGGTCTAAAAAGCGACCAAATTGACTATTGGCTCGCTGGTTATGTTGATCCAGAAACACTGATAAGCTGGTATGTTTCTACCATTGACGCTCTCATCGACGGCAAGAAGGTTGGCAGATTAAGCTACTCTGAAAATTGGAAAACAATGGAACGTGAACACAGGTTCGTTAATCCTACTTTTTGCGACATCATCAGGGATATACAGGCAATATACATTGAAGATAGTTGGCAGGTAAGATTTGCAAAAATGCATGTTATTTTAGAGAAATATGAAGAAAAGGAACGAAGAATAATCAAGCTCCTTAGACGAAGACATATATCGTTCACGAATCTCTATTCAACATATGGCCAGGGCATGAAGAGATGTGTGGACTCAGCTCGTGAGAAGGATAATCACCGCTGAAGCTACCTTTTACCACCCACAATGCCTGATTTAGCCCCCAAATCAGGCAGCCACGGCCGGCGGCTGGCGGACGTGCATCCAGTCGGCGGCGGTGGAGATGGTACGCGGGTCGCTGCGAAGCACTTTCAGCCACGAAGCGATGTCGGCGGCATGGTCGGGCTGGGGGGAGGATCAGGTCCAAGAGGACCCGGTGCAGACGCTCCCAAACACCAGCTTGGTGCCACACCTGCAAGCGCCGCCAGCACGTCATGCCGGAGCGCAGCACGAACAGGATACCGGTCAGCGCCGCGCGGGTCTCCAACCGGGGCCTTTCGGCTTGGGCGGCTCTCTGGGGGGCGCAACGGTTCAATCAACGCCCATAAGGCGCCGGAGACGAGAGGCGCAGCCACCCCCTTCCCAACAGCCAAAATCCCGTTCTGTTCAGCGCTCTTAGACCACGGACGGGGTGGCGCTGATCAGGCCTGTTCCCAGAAGGATGGCGGCATTGTTGCGGGCGGTCAGGCTGGCGGGGAACTCCTCCGCCCAGCGCTGGGCCATGGTCTTGGCCGTCTCGGCGTCGGTGCGGGCCAGGGCGTGCAGCACGCCGCCCAGCTGGGCATGGATGGGTTCGGCCTGGGGCAGCAGGCGCAGCGTCTCCAGATAACGCTCGGCCGCGGCGCGCAGGTCGCCGCTCTGCTCCTCGATGCTGCCCAGGGTATAAAGCGCCTCGGCGAAGCGGGGCTCGCTCTCCACGCAGCGGGCCAGCGCGGCCCGGGCCTCGTCCACGCGGCCGGCCCGGCGGTGCAGCAGGGCCAGGTTGAAGCGGGGCTGCGGCGCCTCCGGCGCCAGGTCGCAGGCACGCTCGAACGCCTCCAGGGCGCCGGCCAGATCGTCAGCGCGGTCGCGGGCGATGCCCAGGCTCATCCAGCCATCCATGAAGGCCGGAGCCAGATCCACTGCCGTCTCCAGACAGGCCAGCGCCTCGGGCAACTGGTTCAGCTGCAGATGGGCCATGCCGAGATTCTGGTGCGCCGCCGGGGCGTCGGGCTTCAGGGCACGGGCCTTCTTCAGCGCCTGCACGGCCTCGTCCAGCTTGCCCAGGCCCTGATAGGCGGCGCCCAGATTCGACCAGGCCACCCGCAGCTCAGGATGCCCCTCATAGGCCTTCAGGATCTTGCGGTAGAGGTCCGCCGCCTCCTTCAGCCGTCCGTCCTTGTGCAGGCCGGTAGCCACGCGCATGTCGCCGGCCAGCCGCGCATCCACATCGGGAGCCTTGCTGAGCGACGAGATCTGGCGGCGGCGGTCGTGGCGGTTCATGGTCGGTCTGCCGTGCTTGAAGGTCCGAAGGGAAGAACGGCGCCTTGATAGCAGCCACCGCGGCAAAGGAACAGCCCGCAACAGCATGCAGGGGGCGGCAGGCCCCGGACAACAAACAAGGCCGGCCCCCAGGGGGACCGGCCCTGCCTTCTACGGTAGCCGTAGACGTATCCGCTTGCGGGTGGCCCGCAGCGGCCCCCGTCTGGTTACCCGAGGATAACCGTCACGACGGAGAGATCCGCGCGGGTCCGCACAGTGGAACGAGACATCGGATCACCTCCTTTCAGCTGGTTGCGCCAACAGCACCAAGGTGGGCACGGCAGGCGGGGCGGTCAAGGACAAATACATCCGATCCCGGAATTGTCTTTCGCGGCGCGGCAATGCCCCTGCCCGGCCCTCAGCCCCGCCGGATGGCGCGCCAGCCGATGTCGCGGCGGCAGAAGCCCTCGGGCCAGTCGATCAGGTCCACCGCGGCATAGGCCTGACGCTGGGCGTCGATGATGGTGCGGGCGCGGGCGGTGACGCCCAGCACGCGGCCGCCATTGGCCAGGACGCGGCCATCCTCGGCCCGCCTGGTGCCGGCGTGGAACACGGTCACGTCCTCGATGACACGGGCCGCGTCCAGCCCGCGGATCTCCGTGCCCTTGGCATAGTCGCCGGGATAGCCGTCGGCGGCCATGACCACGCACAGCGCCGCATCGGCGTGCCAGTCCAGGTCGATGCGGTCCAGCTGCCCGTCGGCGGCGGCGACCAGCGCCTGCAGCAGGTCGGACTTCATCCGCATCATCAGCACCTGGCATTCCGGGTCGCCGAAACGGGCGTTGAACTCCAGCAGCTTCGGCACGGGCTGCCCGTCCGGCCCCGGCACCACCATGATGCCGGCGAACAGGATGCCGGTGAAGGGCCGCCCCTCCGCCGCCATGCCGCGCACGGTGGGCAGCACCGTCTCGGCCATGATGCGCGCCTCCAGCTCCGGCGTCAGCACCGGCGCCGGGCTGTAGGTGCCCATGCCGCCGGTGTTCGGCCCCTGGTCGCCGTCGAAGGCGCGCTTGTGGTCCTGGGCGCCGCCCAGGGGGATGGCGGTGTTGCCGTCGCACAGGGCGAAGAAGCTGGCCTCCTCCCCGTCCAGGAACTCCTCCACCACCACTTCGGCCCCGGCGGCGCCGAACTGCTTGTCCAGCATGATGGAGTCGATGGCGGCCAGCGCCTCCGCCACCGTCTGGCAGATGATGACGCCCTTGCCGGCAGCCAGCCCGTCGGTCTTGACCACGATGGGCGCGCCCTGGGCGCGGATGAAGGCCTTGGCCGCGTCCGGATCGGTGAAGCGGCCATAGGCAGCGGTGGGCACGCCGTGGCGGGCGCACAGATCCTTCATGAAGCCCTTGGAGCCTTCGATCGCCGCCGCGGCGCCCGTGGGGCCGAAGGCCTTGATCCCCGCCGCCCGCAGCGCGTCCACCAGCCCCAGCACCAGCGGCTGCTCCGGCCCCACCACCACGAAGTCGATGCCGGTTTCGCGGGCGAAGCGCACCAGCCCAGGCACATCCTCGGCCGACAGCGGCACGCAGGTGGCGACATCGGCAATGCCGGCATTGCCGGGGGCGCACCACAGGCCGGTGCACAGGGGCGACTGTTTCAGCTTCCAGCACAGCGCATGCTCACGCCCGCCGCCGCCGACCACCAGAACCTTCATCGCCGCCTCCCGCCTGGAAAATGCCCATCCGCTGACGCCCCGCCGGGCCTGCGGCCCCCGCTCTAGCATCCGGGCCCCGCGCTCCGCAACCTCCGGCCCGCATGCAGGCCGCACTTCCCGTCAGGGGAGCCTTCGCCTAGGATCGCCGCCCCGCCATCCCTGGACGAGAAACCGAGACGTCATCATGGACATCCCCTGCCCCGCCTGCGCGTCGGACAATGCCTATCCCGACGGCGCCCTGCTGATCTGCCCGGACTGCGGGCATGAATGGAACCCGGATGCCGCCCCGGCCGCCGCCGCGGACACGGACGAGGCCAGCGTGCGCGACGCCAACGGCAATGTCCTGGCTGACGGGGACAGCGTCACCGTGGTCAAGGACCTGAAGGTCAAGGGCTCATCCCTGGTGGTCAAGGGCGGCACCAAGGTCAAGAACATCCGTCTGGTGGACGGGGCCGACGGCCACAACATCGCCTGCAAGATCGATGGCATCGGCGCCATGAACCTGAAGTCGGAGTTCGTGAAGAAGGCGTGATCGCCGTTCCCTCGCGGCGTCTCCCTGCCTATGCTGGCGGCCATGAGCGAGCATCAGACCGATCTGGAGCCGGGCGGTGCCCGCACCGGCTCCAACCTCCCCGAGCTTTCCGTGGGCGATCTGGCCCGGGCGCTGAAGCGCACGGTGGAGGACGCCTTCGGCTATGTGCGCGTGCGCGGTGAGATCAGCCAGCCCAAGCGCCACACCTCCGGCCATCTCTATCTGCGTCTCAAGGACGATCAGGCGGTGCTGGAGGCGGTGTGCTGGAAGGGCGTGGTCGCCCGCCTGCCCCTGCGCCCGGAAGAGGGGATGGAGGTGGTCTGCACCGGCCGGCTGACGACCTATCCCGGCCGCAGCCAGTATCAGCTGGTCATCGAGACCATGGAGCTGGCGGGCGAGGGCGCGCTGCTGAAGATGCTGGAAGAGCGCAAGCGGCGGCTGGCGGCAGAGGGGCTGTTCGCGCCCGAGCGCAAGCGCCCCCTGCCCTTCCTGCCCCGGGTCATCGGCGTCATCACCAGCCCCACCGGTGCCGTCATCCGCGACATCCTGCACCGGCTGGCCGACCGTTTTCCCCGCCATGTGCTGCTCTGGCCCGTGGCCGTGCAGGGGGAGAAGGCGGCGGCGGACGTGGCCCGCGCCATCCACGGCTTCAACAGCATCGAGCCCGGCGGCCCGGTGCCGCGGCCGGACCTGCTGATCGTGGCCCGCGGCGGCGGCAGCCTGGAAGACCTCATGGCCTTCAACGAGGAGGTGGTGGTCCGCGCCGCCGCCGCCAGCGCCATTCCCCTGATCTCCGCCGTGGGGCATGAGACCGACACGACCCTGATCGACCATGCCAGCGACCGCCGCGCCCCCACGCCCACCGCCGCGGCGGAAATGGCGGTGCCGGTGCGGGCCGAGCTGCTGGCCCAGGTGCTGGACGACGGCCGCCGGCTGCATACCTGTCTCGGCCGCGCCGTCGAGACGCGGCGCACCTATCTGGAGGCGCTGGGCCGCGGCCTGGGCGACCCCCGCGCCCTGCTGGAGGGCTGTGTCCAGCGCCTGGACGACCGGGCCGAGCGGCTGACCCTGGCCATGGCCGCCCAGCTTGAACGGCGGCGGACCGCCGTGGCCCAGGCCGGCAGCCGCCTGCGCCACCCGCGCGAGGTGCTGGCCCTGGCCGGCACCCGGCTGGAGGCCGCCACGCGGGCGCTGCGCACCGGGCTGGACCAGGCCGTGCGGCTGGAACAGGGACGCTACCACCGCAGCGCCGACCGGCTGACCCTGCTGCCGATCCGCCGCCAGCTGGCCGACGGCACGGCCCGGCTGGCTGATCTGCCGCCGCGGCTGGACACGGCCCATGCCCGCGGGCTGGGGCAGCAGGCCCAGCGGCTGGCCGCCCTGGGGCAGCTGCTGGAGAGCTACAGCTACAAGGGCGTGCTGGCCCGCGGCTTCGCCCTGGTCACCGACGAGCAGGGCAATCCCGTCACCCGCGCGGCCGACACAAGGCCCGGCCAGCCCGTGCGCATCGGCTTCGCCGACGGCACGGTGGAGGCGGCGATCGGCCCCGCTTCCGGACCGGATGCACCCGAGTCGCCCCCCGCTGCGCGGCCGGACCGGCCCGCACGGACCCGGTCCCCCCGTCCGGCCGGTCAGGGCAGCCTGTTCTAGCCCCCGATTTCCATGATGTTTCCATGAAGGGCGCCGGTTCCGCTGGAATCGGCGCCGCGGCGCTGCTAGCCCGTCGCCTTTCGGATCTGGACGGGTTGTCGAGCGATGAAGGTCAGTGTGGTGACGGGATATCTGCGGGCGGCGCTGGCCGCCGGACTGCTGGCCCTGGCGGGCTGTTCCCACGGGCCGGATGCGCCGGTCTCCACGGCGGGACCGGCCGCTCCCCTGGCCGCCGCTCCGACGACCGCCGCGGCGCCGAGCCTGCCGGCCGTCTCCGCCGGGCCGGTGATCCTGATCTCCATCGACGGCTTCCGCCCGGACTATCTGACCCGCGGCGTCACGCCGGCGCTGAACGCCCTGGCCGCCGACGGCGCCCTGGCCGAGGGCATGCGCCCCTCCTTTCCGTCGAAGACCTTCCCCAACCATTACACGCTGGTGACGGGTCTGCGCCCGGACCATCACGGCATCGTCAACAACAGCATGGAGGATGCCGCCATCCCCGGCGTCACCTTCACGCTCAGCAACACCGCCGTGTCCCATGATCCGCGCTGGTGGGAGCAGGCGACGCCGATCTGGGTCACGGCCGAGCGCCAGGGCGTGCGCACCGCCACCATGTTCTGGCCGGGTTCCGACCTGCCGATCCACGGGGTTCTGCCCAGCGACTGGCGTCTCTATGACGGCAAGGTTCCCTCCAACGACCGGGTGGACGTGCTGCTGGGCTGGCTCGACCGGCCGGCGGCCGAGCGCCCGCGCTTCCTGACCCTGTATTTCGAGGCGGTGGACAGTGCCGGCCATTATTACGGCCCCTCCTCGCCCAAGATCATCCCGGCCTTGCAGGAGGTGGATCAGGCCATCGCCCGTCTGGTCGATGGCCTGAAGCAGCGCGGCCTCTATGACAGCACCAACCTGATCCTGGTGGCCGACCATGGCATGGCCGACGTGCCGCCGAACCATGCCATTCCCCTGGAATCGCTGGTGCCGCCGGACGTGGCGCGGCCGGTCAGCGACGGGGCCGGCGCCGGCATGGTTCCCTTCCCCGGCAAGGAGGCGGAGGCCGAACGGCTGTTGCTGCAGCCGCACGCCCATGTGCAATGCTGGAAGAAGGCGGAGATTCCGGCCCGGTTCCAGTACGGGACCAACCCGCGCGTGCCGCCGATCTACTGCATGCCCGATGTGGGCTGGGCCATCACCGTCAGCATCGGCACCCGCAAGGCCCGTCCGCCCATGGCCGGCAACCACGGCTATGACAATGCCGCGCCGGAGATGGCGGCCCTGTTCCTGGCCCACGGCCCGGCCTTCCGCCGCGGCGTGCGCATCCCCGCCTTCGACAATGTCGATGTTTATCCGCTGCTGACGGCCCTGGCCGGCATCCGCCCCGAACCCCATGATGGCAGTCTCGATGGTGTCCGCCCGGCACTGGCCGGCATACCAGCCAGTTGAGCGCGCATAACAGACCGGATCTGGGCGGCGGCAAGGGGCCATGGCAGCCCCTCCCGTTTCCGACGGCCTGTGGGCGCTGATTGAACCGTTTCGCCCCAGAGCCGCCCAAGCCCGAAGGCAGCCGGCCGCGCAAGAACGGCCGGGCCGCGCTCACCGGCATCCTGTTCGTGCTGGGCAGCGGCATCCCCTGAGAGAGGCTGTCGGCCGGGATGGGCGGCGGCATGGTCCGCCGGCGGCGGGACTGGCGGCAGGCCTCCGTCTGCCCGGCCAGCGGCGCCAGACTTCGCGCGGACCTATAATTTCGCCAAGCGGCTCAAGACCCTCCGGGGCCTCACGCCTTGTGAATTCATCTGCAAATCATGGACGAACGAACCAGAGCGGTTCAGGATAAACTCACACCATCAATCCACGGGACTGAACACCTAGAGCGATTTTCTGTCTGACGGAATCGTATTGGGATTCCCCTTTTCTGCGGGACATGATTCAAGGTGCGGGCTGGAGCAGGAGGCCAGCCGGCATGACGCGACCTCTTTCCCTGGACCTGCGTTCGCGGCTCATTGCCGCCGTGGAGGGCGGGCAGTCCCGCCGGGCGGCGGCCAAGCGGTTCGG
>NZ_QGNJ01000029.1 GCF_003336875.1 Oleisolibacter albus
CCATGAAGGATATTGTCATCGCCGCCGCTGCGCGCACGCCGATCGGCGGGTTCAACGGGGCTCTGAGCAGCATCGCCGCCCATGATCTTGGGGCGCTGGTGATCCGCGAGGCGCTGTCGCGCGCCCGGACCGAGGCGGGCGAGGTTGACGAGGTGATCCTGGGCCAGGTGCTGACGGCGGCGCAGGGGCAGAACCCGGCGCGGCAGGCGGCGGTCAAGGCCGGCATACCGGTGTCGAAGAGCGCCTTCTGCATCAATCAGGTCTGCGGGTCGGGCCTGCGCACGGTGGCGCTGGGCTATCAGGCCATCCGCAACGGCGACGCCGCCATCATGGTGGTGGGCGGCCAGGAGAGCATGAGCCTGTCGCCGCACGCGCTGCATCTGCGCGCCGGGACCAAGATGGGCGGCGCCGAGCTGATCGACACCATGATCCGCGACGGGCTGTGGGACGCCTTCAACGGCTACCATATGGGCGTCACGGCCGAGAATGTGGCCCGGGCCTTCGGCCTCAGCCGCGAGGAGCAGGACGCCTTCGCCGCCGCCAGCCAGCAGAAGGCGGAAGCGGCGCAGAAGGCCGGCCGCTTCACCGACGAGATCGTCCCCGTCACCATCAAGGGCCGCAAGGGCGACGTGGTGGTGGACAGCGACGAGCATCCCAAGCACGGCACCACGGTGGAGACGCTGGCCAAGCTGCGCCCGGCCTTCGCCAAGGACGGCACGGTGACGGCCGGCAACGCCTCGGGCCTCAATGACGGCGCCGCCGCCCTGGTGCTGATGACGGCCGAGGATGCCGCCCGCCGCGGCATCACCCCGCTGGCCCGCATCGCCGCCTGGGCCACGGCCGGCGTCGATCCGGCGGTCATGGGCACCGGCCCGATCCCGGCCAGCCGGCTGGCGCTGAAGAAGGCCGGCTGGGGTGTCGACGATCTCGACCTGATCGAGGCCAACGAGGCCTTCGCCGCCCAGGCCCTGGCCGTCAACAAGGATCTGGGCTGGGATCCGGCCAGGGTCAATGTCAATGGCGGCGCCATCGCGCTCGGCCACCCCATCGGCGCCTCCGGCGCCCGCGTGCTGACCACCCTGCTGTTCGAAATGCAGAAGCGCGGCGCCAGAAAGGGCCTCACAACCCTCTGCATCGGCGGCGGCATGGGCGTCGCCCTCTGCGTCGAACGCGGCTGAGGCGGACAGGTCTGACGCAGGCAGGTCCGCGCCGGGCAGGTTTCCGGCAGACAGGACTGCGACAGACTGGGATGCGACAAACAGGGCAGAGCCGACCCCGGCCGATGCCCCCGGGACGGGGACTTCCCCCGTCCCGATTTCAAACCCGCCCGACCCCGGCCCCAGCCTAGGCCGCGGACCGGGGAGCCCACGCCCCGCTCCAGGTCGGACGGCGGCGGAAGGGGCAGTCCGCCGCACGGCTGACCCTTCCGCCCTCTTTTTTCCAGACGCCATGTCCATGCGGACGCCGGCCCGCCGTGAATGACCGGCAAACGGCGCCCCATCCAGAGGCCATTACCGAACCGCCGGATGGAGCGCCGACCTGTCCTCGGGGGAAGGCCATGTCCAGATTCAGTCTCCGGACCATCCTGCTGTCCGCCACCGTGCCCTGTCTGGTGTTCATGGTGGTGATGGCCGGCATCGTGTCCATCCGCACTGTCGGCGAGTATCACAAGCTGTCGCGCCTGCGCGAACTGGGGGCGCTGATGGCGGCCTCGGCCCAGCTGGCCGGAGTCAGCCTGCCCGGCGAGGGCACCACCTCCGTCGGCTATGCCGCCACCGGCGATGCCGCGGTGCGCAGCGCCCTGTCCCGCGCCCGCCAGGAGGTGGACGCCACGGGGGCGCGGTTCAAGGCGGCGGCCCAGGCCGCCGACCTCCCCGATGCCGAGGCCCGCGACGACATCGCCTTCGTCGTCCAGCGTCTCGACGGCATGCCGGGACTGCGGGCGCGGGTCGATCAGCGTCAGGTCGAGGTGGGCGATGTCATCGGCCATATGCAGCCGACCTCGCCCCGCCTGTTCGACCTCATCCAGCGCATCGGTATCGTCGCCGACACCAGCGAGATCGGCAATCTGGCCAGCGGCTTCCATGCCCTGCTGCAATATGTGGACGGCACCCATGTGGAGGAGACGGCCCTGGCCCAGGCCCTGGGCAGCGGCCGTCTGTCCCCGGCCGAGTCGGACGTGTTCCTGATGGGGCTGCATCTCCAGGACGCCTTCCAGCCCGGCGTCACCGTCTATGCCCCGCCGGCCATCAGCGATGCCCTGCGGACATTCCTGTCCGGTCCGGCGGCGGCCCGCATCGGCGAGATGCGCGGCTTCGTCCGGGGGCTGGCGACCGGAACCGCCACCGGCCCGGTGCAGCCGGTCTGGCAGGAGGCCCTGCGCCAGCGCGGCGAGGCCCTGACCGGCATGATCGGCCTCTATGAGCGTCTGCTGACCCAGACGGTGGAGGCGCGCGTCAGCGCGGCCCGGCAGCAGATGCTGCTGTGGGGAGCGGGGACGCTGCTGGCCATGCTGCTGGTCGGCCTGATCAGCCTGGGGTCCTTCCGCGCCGTGTCGCGGCTGCTGGGTACGCTGTCCGCCACCATGCGCCGGCTGGCCGAGAAGGATCTGGCCGTGGAGATCGGCGGAACCGGGCGTCCCGACGAGATCGGCGACATGGCCCGGGCCGTGGCCGTGTTCAAGGACAACGCCATCCGCGCCGAACAGCTGACGGCCGAGCGGGCGGCGACGCAGGCGGCACGGGAAGACCGTGCCCGCACCATCGATGACCTGACCGGCGCGTTCGAGACCACGGTCATGCAGGTGCTCGGCACCGTGACGGAGTCGGCCACCGGCCTGCGCGAGACGGCGACGGTCCTGACCACCGCCGCCGGTGCCGCGGCCGAGCGGGCCACCAGCGCTTCCGCCGCGGCCGAACAGACCACGGCCAACGTCCAGTCGGTGGCGTCGGCCACCGGCGAACTGTCGGCCTCCATCAGCGAGATCGCCCGCCAGGTCAGCGACGCCGCCCGCATCGCCGGGATCTCCTCGGAGCGGGCTGCCTATTCCAACGGGATGGTGCAGAACTTGGCCGGGGCCGCCGAACGCATCGGCGCCGTTGTCAACCTCATCAACGACATCGCCAGCCAGACCAACCTGCTGGCGCTCAATGCCACCATCGAGGCGGCCCGTGCCGGTGACGCCGGCAAGGGCTTCGCCGTGGTGGCCGGCGAGGTCAAGAGCCTGGCCACCCAGACGGCGCGCGCCACGGACGAGATCACACAGCAGATCGCCGCCGTGCAGGAGGAGACGCGGCGCACCGTCGCCGCCATCCAGGACATCGCCACCATCATCGAGCAGGTGCGCGAGATCTCCACCGGCATCTCCTCGGCCGTGGAGCAGCAGGGCGCGGCCACGGCGGAGATCGCCCGCAATGTGCAGGAGGCGGCCGACGGCACCCGTCAGGTCAGCGGCAACATTGCCGGTGTCTCCCAGGCCGCCGCCGCGGGGACGGAGGCCAGCCATTCGGTGCTGACGGCGGCCACCCGTCTGGCCGAGGATTCCGACCGGCTGCGCCGCGACGTGCATCAGTTCCTGGTCTCGGTCCGCGCCGTCTGACGCATCCGCTCGGTCCGGCCGCCCCCTCATCGTGGGGGGCGGGCCGGCGGCGGGAAATGATCCGGCCGCCATATCATTCCGGTTTCGCACCAATCCCCGGCTCGTAATGCGAAGCCGGGTTTTCCGGGCCATCGGGACACTCCCGGTGGCCCGGATGCGTTGTGCGCAGAGCTTCGCCGCCGTCACGCGACATTGCATCGCATGACAGTTCATCTGTACCGTGCTACGGTTTTTCCGGTTCCGGACACGCAGGACCGATCACCCGATCGGTGACCCCCGTCAGGTCCCCGTGGCCGGGTCCTGGAAACGCCCGTTGCCGGCGCCGGCATTTCAGCCGGTTCTGTCAATTGCCCAAATATTTTGGAGAAAAAACATGGGTAAGATGAAGTTTATCGATCTCAGCCACCCGTTTTTCGGTGACATGCCGCTGTGGCCGTACTTCCAGAAGCCCGAGATCGCGCCGATGCACAGCATGGCCAAGGGCGGGGTTCTGACCCAGACCCTGAAGATCACCATGCATACCGGCACCCATTGCGATGCCCCGCGCCACGTCATGGAGCGCATGTTTGACGGCCGCCGGGCGCTTTATTCCCATGAGCTGGAACTGGACGCCTATACCGGCGACGCCGTCTGCCTGGATGTGCGCACCCCGCGCTGGCGGCTGATCACCGCCAAGGATCTGGATGAAGCGCTGGAGCGCGCCGGCGTGAAGCCCGAGGAACTGAAGGGCATGGTGCTGTGCCTGCGCACCGGCATGCATCTGAAGTGGGACGACAGCAAGGAATACTACCATTACGCCACCGGCTGCGGCGTGGAGGCCGGCGAGTGGTTCGTGAAGCATCAGGTGAAGTGCGTGGCCATGGACCAGCAGGCGCTGGACCATCCGCTGCACACCTCCATCGGCAACAACGGCACCCGCATGAAGCTGGAAGGCTATTCCGGCAAGTCCGTCTGCGACGAGTTCATCGAGCAGTTCGGGATCGAGGCCTATGCCGAGTTCGACAAGGACGTCTATATCAAGATCCACGGCAAGGAGAAGTATGACGCCAAGTTCGGCAAGCTGGAGGCCATCGGCTGCTACGGCACCTGGGAGCCGTGCCACAAGCTGATGCTGGGCAACGGCATCGTCGGCGTCGAGAATCTCGGTGGCGACCTGGAGAAGGTGGTCAACAAGCGCTTCCGCTTCCTGGCCTTCCCGA
Organism: Oleisolibacter albus; assembly: GCF_003336875.1. Taxonomy (GTDB): domain Bacteria; phylum Pseudomonadota; class Alphaproteobacteria; order Azospirillales; family Azospirillaceae; genus Niveispirillum; species Niveispirillum album. Next base: position 4,798 of record NZ_QGNJ01000029.1, read on the forward strand.
TCCGCTGGTACATGGGCGACGGCTCGATGATCCGCGCCGTGGCCGAGATCGACGAGGACGATATCAACCCGGTGCCGGACCGCACCTACACCTACGGCGCCATGTGATCCGGCACCATGTGATCGCGGCGGCGCAAACCGCCGCCGCGACAGTCATGTGACCGCCGGTCTGAAGCCGTCCATCATCACCACCGATGGACGGCGTCGCCCTGGCCTGCCGGCCGCCGGCCCTGGCGGCCGGCCCGCACCCCGGTGCGGACCGCCGGTGACGGCCGCTCCGTCCCCTTGTCGCGCAGGGCAGGGGAGGGGGCGGCCGTTTCCGTTCCGGCCCCCATTTCCGCCCCGTTTCCGCCCCGTTTCTGCCCGGGGTGGCGTCCCGGGTCAGAGCGGGCGCTGTTCGTAGCCGGTGAAGCTGGCCGGGCGGGGCTTGTAGCCATCGGTGAACAGGGGAGAGGCGATGATCATGTCCGCCGTCGCCTCGTTGCAGGCCATGGGCACATTGTAGAGCGTGGCCAGCCGTGTCAGGGCCTTGACGTCCACATCGTGGGGCTGGGCCGTCATGGCATCGACGAAGAACACCAGGAAGTCGATGCGCCCCTCGGCGATCATGGCACCGATCTGCTGGTCGCCGCCCAGCGGGCCGCTTTTCAGCATGGTCAGTTCCAGGTCCGGATGCACCTCGTGCACCATGCGCCCGGTGGTGCCGGTGGCCCAGAAGATCTGACCGTCCAGGGCGGCGATGTTGGCGGCCACCCAGCGGACCAGATCCTGCTTGCGCGCATCATGCGCGACGAGGGCGATACGTTTGCGCTCCATGGCGGTCCTTTCCACTCTGCCGCCGCCCGTGCGCCGGCTCAGATCCCAGGGATGCCCGGCCCGGCGGGGCTGCGCAACCGGGCATCGGGTCACGTCCTGTCCGCGCCGAACGTCAGCGCGCGGGGCCGGTCACCGGGCGGCCACCGCGGCTGCCCAGCGGCAGCGGGTCCTACCGCGCGGCGGCGCGCAGCAGGGCCATGAAGTCGCCGAAGCCGCTGCCCTGGACCTGCACATGATCGCGGGCCAGGGTGGCGGCCCGTTCCGCGTCGTTGGCCAGCAGGGCATCCTTCAGCGCGTCATGCTCCGTCAGCGACGAGGCGATGCGGTTGGGAAGGCGCAACTGCAGACGGCGATAGGGGCGCAGCCGCCGCAGCAGGGCCGTGGCCTGCTCTTCCAGGAAGCGGTTGTGGCTGGCCCGGTAGATGGCCAGATGGAAGTCCTCGTTGCGATGGTAGTAGGTGTCCGGGTCCAGCGCATCGGCAGTGCTGCAGCGGGCATGGGCCTCGGTGATGGCTGCCCGGTCCTCCGCCGTCAGCCGCCGGGCGGCCAGACGGGCGCAGCTGGCCTCCAACTCGGCCATGGTCTCGAACATGTCGAGGATGGCATGGGGATCGGGCTGCGGCACGATGGCGCCCCGGCGCGGCCGGATCTCGATCAGGCCGGCCGCCGCCAGCTGTTGCAGCGCCTCGCGCACCGGCGTGCGTGAGGCCCCGTACCGCTCCGCCAGTTCGGTCTCGTCCAGATGGGCCCCGGGGCTGATGGCGCCCGTGATGATGCCGTCCTCCAGCGCTTCGCGGATCGCCTCCGAGCGCCGGCGCGCTCCCCCGGCCATTTCCGTCTGCCCCTGCTTTGCGTCCATTCCCGTTCCCGCCTTCCAAAGCGCGGCCGCCCAAACCGCACCCGCCGATCCGCCTCTGTCAGGCCGGCCGGCCTGACCGTGCAGACCGCACGGACCCGGCCAGTTCCGATAGCTCGGCCCAACGCCCCGGCGCGCATCAAACCAAGGGTATGCCGGTCGGGCTATCAAAAAATGTGTACACGATTTGACGCAGATCAAGATGATGGATCGGACATCTTGTATACAAGAAAGCGCTTGTCGCACACATTCATCGGAGTCATGTGTTCTCCATGGCCGCCCGACCGGGGTGGCTGCTGCACGGGACGCCGTTCCGCCGGGCCGACGCCCCCCTCCCGTTCTCCCGGACGAACTGAGGATGCTGAAATGACTGTACAGGCCGCCGCGCACGCCGTGCGCCAGTGGACCACCATGCGGGACGAGAAGCTGCGCCGTCTGGCGTCGGTTTCGTCCTACGCCTCGGGCAAGGTTCTCGATGCGCGCCGCATCGTTCCCGCGCTGGAAACCCTGATCAAGCCGGGCGACCGTGTCGCCCTGGAAGGCAACAACCAGAAGCAGGCGGATTTCCTGTCCCGCTCCCTGGTCCAGGCCGACCCCGCCAAGCTGCACGACATCCACCTGCTGATCTCGACGCTGAGCCGCCGCGAGCATCTGGACCTGTTCGAGCGCGGCATCGCCCGCAAGGTGGACTTCTCCTTCGCCGGCCCGCAGAGCCTGCGCGTGGCCCAGCTGCTGGAAGACGGCAAGCTGGAGATCGGCGCCATCTATACCTACATCGAGCTGTATGCCCGCATGTTCGTGGATCTGACGCCGCAGGTGGCGCTGGTCTGCGGCGTCCAGGCCGACCGCCACGGCAACATCTATACCGGCCCCAATACCGAGGACACGCCGGCCATCGTCGAGGCCACGGCCTTCCGCCACGGCGTCGTCATCGCCCAGGTCAACGAGATCGTGGACGAGCTGCCGCGCGTCGACATCCCGGCCTCCTGGGTCGATTTCATCGTCGAGGCCGACAAGCCCTTCGCCGTGGAGCCGCTGTTCACCCGCGACCCCCGCCATATCGGCGAGCTGCAGGTGCTGATGGGCATGATGATCATCCGCGGCGTCTATGAACGCCATGGGGTCACTGCGCTGAACCACGGCATCGGCTTCGATACGGCGGCGGTGGAGCTGCTGCTGCCGACCTATGGCGAATCGCTGGGCCTGAAGGGCAAGATCTGCCGCAACTGGACCCTGAATCCGCACCCGACGCTGATCCCCGCCATCGAGAGCGGCTGGGTGGACAGCGTCCACTGCTTCGGCAGCGAGGTGGGCATGGAGGAATATATCCGCGCCCGCCCGGACATCTTCTTCGTCGGCAATGACGGCAGCCTGCGCTCCAACCGCGTGTTCTGCCAGCTGGCCGGCCAGTACGGCGTCGACCTGTTCATCGGCTCCACCCTGCAGATGGACCAGGACGCCAACTCTTCCACCGTGACGCTGGGCCGTCTGGCCGGCTTCGGCGGCGCGCCCAATATGGGCCACGATCCCCATGGCCGCCGCCACAGCAGCGATGCCTGGCTGAGCCTGATCACCGAGCAGAAGCCCATCACCCGCGGCAAGAAGCTGGTGGTGCAGACGCTGGAGACCTTCAAGGCGGGCGGTGAGCCGGCCTTCGTCGACAGCCTGGACGCCATCGAGGTCGGCCGGAAGAGTGGCATGGCCGTGGCCCCGGTGATGATCTATGGCGACGATGTCAGCCATGTGGTGACTGAGGAAGGCATCGCCTATGTCTACAAGGTGAACGGCGAGGAGCGCCGCGCCGCCATCGCCGCCATCGCCGGCGCCACCGAGATCGGGCGCCGCGCCAATCCCAAGCAGACGGCGGATCTTCGTGCCCGTGGCATCGTGGCGCTGCCGGAGGATCTGGGCGTCAGCCGCAAGCAGGCCAGCCGTTCGCTGCTGGCGGCCCGCAGCATCGACGATCTGGTCGCCTGGTCCGGCGGCCTCTACACCCCGCCGCCGCAGTTCCGCAGCTGGTAAGGGGGACGCATCATGCGTGTCCCCTGTCCAGCCTCCCTGCTGCCCCCGGCCTATGATCCCGACGGCCGGGGCGAGGTCCAGGCCCTGGCCGGCCGTCTGGCCGATCTGGCGGTCCAGGCCCTGATCGACGAGGCGGAGCTGACGCCCAAGCCGGCCCTGGTGGATGGCCGCGGCAGCGGCGCCCACCGCGATCTCAGCCTGGCCGCCATGCGGCGGTCGGCACGGGCACTGCGGCCGACCTTCCTGGCCATGGCCCAGGCAGCCGAGGGCCAGCCGGCCTCCCGCGCCCTGCGGGAAGAGCTGGCGGCCATCGGCCGGGCCGGCGAGCCGGCCATGCTGGCGGCCACCGGCGGCAGCAATGCCCATCGCGGCGCCATCTGGGCCCTGGGCCTGCTGCTGGCGGCCACGGCCCAGGGCCATGCCGCCAGCCCGGCGGAGATCGGGGCGCGGGCCGCGGCCATCGCCGCTTACTCCGACCGCTTCGTCCCCGCCGCCCCGTCCAACGGCCAGAGCGTGGCCGCCCGCTTCGGCGTGGCGGGCGCACGGGGCGAGGCCAAGGCCGGCTTCCCCCATGCCGTGCATGTGGCCCTGCCCACCCTGCGGCGGGTCCGGGCCGGCGGTGCCGGTGAAACCCATGCCCGCCTGGACGCGCTGATGGCGGTGATGGCGGTCATGGACGACACCTGCGTCCTGCACCGCGGCGGGCTGCCGGCCCTGAGGGCCGCCATGGCCGGGGCCCGGGTCGTGCTGGATGCCGGCGGAACGGCAACGCCGGACGGCTGGGCCGCCCTGGCCCGGCTGCACGACACGCTGATGCGCCTCAACGCTTCTCCCGGCGGGGCCGCCGACATGCTGGCGGCCGCCCTCTTCCTCGACAGGGTCACCTGCCCCGCCGCCGCAGGGTCCTGCCCCTTGATGGAGACCGATCCATGGAAATCCTGAACTACGACTATCCCGACGCCACGGCCCCCCTGGCCAAGCGGGTGCATGTGGGCGTCGTCGGCTCCGGCGATCTGGAAGTGCTGATGGAGCCTTCGCCCGACGGCAAGGCGCATGTGGTCATCACCACCAGCGTCAACGGCTACGGCCAGATCTGGAAGAACGTCATCGACCGCTTCTTCACCCGCTTCGACCGGGCCGCCACCATCGAGATCAACGATTTCGGCGCCACGCCCGGCATGGTCGCGCTGCGCCTGGAACAGGCCGTGGAGGTCAGCAAATGAGCAGCCCCGTCAACGCCCCGGCCCAGGACTGGCAGAAGTTCCTGGCCCGCAAGAGCTTCATCGAGCTGAGCGCCCAGGACCGGGCCACGGCCCTGCTGGACGCCGGCAGCGGCCGGGTCATCCTCGGCCCGTTCGACCGGCTGAAATCGCCCTGGCTGCCGCAGCAGGGCATCGTCGCCCAGGCCGATGACGGCGTCGTGCTGGTGCGCGGCACCATCGACAGGCAGCCTGCCGTGGTCGCGGCCATCGAAAGCGACTTCCAGGGCGGCAGCATGGGCGAGGTCGCCGGCGCCAAGATCGCCGGTGCCCTGGAGATGACCCTGGCCGACCATCGCAAGGGCATTCCCACCCGGCCGGTGATCCTGTTCGAGACCGGCGGCGTGCGCCTGCAGGAGGCCAATCTGGGTCTGGCGGTGATCGCCGAGATCCACGCCGCCATCGTGGCCCTGCGGCCGCATGTGCCGGTGGTCGGCGTCATCGCCGGCATGGTCGGCTGCTTCGGCGGCATGTCGCTGGCCGCCTCCCTGTGCAGCCATCTGGTCGCCACCAAGCAGGCCCGTCTGGGCATGAACGGCCCGGAAGTGATCGAGCAGGAAGCCGGCATCCAGGAGCTGGACGCCTCCGACAAGCGCACGATCTGGAGCCTGATCGGCGGCGAGCAGCGCTTCGCCATCGGTCAGGTGGATGCGCTGGTCGAGGATGATGCCGACGCCATCGCCGCCGCCGTGCGCGCCGCCTTCGCCGCCGGCGTGCCGGCCACCCCGCGCAGCGCCCGCGTCGACGAGTATCTGGCCAAGCTGGCCGCCTTTGATCCGACCCAGGCCCCGGACCCGAAAGCCCTGCGCGCCGCCTGGGGGAAAGGAGCATGATCATGAGCACCACAGCCTCTTCCGACAGCCGCGGCCGTGCCTGGCTGAACGCCCTGACCGGCGGGGCCGGCGTGCCGGCCTCTGGCAAGAATTCGGTGCTGTACGTCGATGCGCCGCTGGGCGCCGACACCGCCCGCTTCATCGCCGTGGTGCCGGACCCGGACAACCGCTTTCCCCGGGCCCGCAAGGGCGAGGTCGGGCTGGAGCAGGGGTGGACGCTGGCCAGGCTGGTGCGCGACACCATCGCCGCCGATACCGACGGCCACCGCCGCCCCATCGTCGCCGTGGTCGATGTGACCAGCCAGGCCTATGGCAAGCGCGAGGAGATGCTGGGCATCCATCTGGCCTGCGCGGCCGCGGCCGACGCCTATGCCCAGGCCCGTCTGGCCGGCCATCCGGTCATCGCCCTGCTGGTGGGCAAGTGCATGTCCGGTGCCTTCCTGGCCCATGGCTACCAGGCCAACCGGCTGGTGGCCCTGGACGACCCCGGCGTGCTGGTCCACGCCATGGGCAAGCAGGCCGCCGCCCGCATCACCAGGCGCCCGGTCAGCGAGCTGGACGAGATGGGCGACAAGATCCCGCCCATGTCCTACGACATCCGCAACTACGCCAAGCTCGGCATGCTGCATGCGCTGATCTCCGGCGTGACGGCCGCGGCGCCGACGCCGGCCGATGCGGGCAAGGTGGCCGCCGTTCTGGCCGATGCCGTGGCCGATGTCCGCGCCTCGGGCAGACGCGACCTGTCCAACCGGCTCGCCTCGCCGCAGGCGCAGCAGCTGCGCGCCGCCTCCATCGAGGTGCGGCGGCGGCTGGCCGAACAGTGGCACGCCGCCGTCTGACGGCGTGACGCGCAGGGCCGGTGCCAGGGGCACCACAGGGCACCGGCTATCCCCGACCGCAACGGGGCCTGTCCATCGCCGGGGGCGGCCACGCTCCCGGCTCCCCGGCGCACTGTCTTTCTTCGTCAATCAATTGGAGTCTTCCTCAGACGGAACTGATGAAGACGGGAGTGATCGAAAATGTACATGATGATCGCGTCCGCCTTGGTCCCTGTGTTCTTTGTCATGGCGCTGGGCTATTTCGCTGGCAAGCGTGGCATCGTCGACAATGTGAATATCAAGTCGTTGAACATGTTCCTGATGATGTTCGCGCTGCCGGCCGCGCTGTTCACGGCCATCGCCAGCACACCGCGCGACGTCATCGTCCAGAACGCCTCGCTGATGGGCGTGCTGGCCATCTCGCTGCTGGTCGTCTTCGTCGTCATGGCCCTGGTCCAGTACAAGCTGTTCAAGCTGGGCCAGGCCGACGGGGCCGTGCAGACCCTGACCGTCTCCTTCCCGAACTTCGCGTCCATCGGCCTGCCGCTGCTGGTGGGCATGTACGGCAACCAGGCCGCCCTGCCGGTGGCCATCGCCATCGCCACGGGGTCCGTCACCATCTCGCCGCTGACGCTGACCCTGCTGGAACTGTCGAAGAACAAGGGGGACGAGGGCGGCTCCAAGGTGGCCCAGTTCCTGGGCGCGCTGCGCAAGTCGGTGTCGAAGCCGATCTTCATCGCCCCGATGCTGGCCGTGATCCTGGCCCTGTCCGGGTTCCAGATCCCGGTCATCGCCAGCAAGTCCCTGAGCCTGATCGGCCAGGCCACGGCCGGCGCCGGTCTGTTCCTGACGGGACTGATCCTGTCGGCCCAGCCCTTCCGCATCAATGGCAACGTCATCCTGGGCGTGTTCCTGAAGAATATCGCCCAGCCGCTGCTGGCCGCCGGCGTGGTGCGCCTGCTGCAGGTGCCGCAGCCGATGGCGGCCCAGGTCGTGCTGCTGATCGGCATCCCGGCCGGCTTCTTCGGCCTGGTCTTCGGCGCCGGCTACGGGTCGCGTCCGGCGGTCGCCGGGTCCACCCTGGTCGCCTCCTCGCTGTTCAGCATCGTCAGCCTGGCCGTGGCCATCGCCCTGGTGGCGCCGCAGTAACGGCATCCGTGGGAGCCGTCGCCCATGTCCCCCGATCGTCCGCCGCCCCGGTCCGCCTGCCCGTCCGCCTTCCGGCCGCATGATCTGCTGCGCCTCGCCGCGATCGATGCCCTGATCGGCACCGGCCCCATGCCGGCCACCATGCCCGGCTGGGTGCGGCCGGCCCTGGCCGCCGCGCCCTGGGTGGTGGTGCGGCGGGCACCGGCCCCGGATGGGCACATCGCCGTGGGGGTGCGGGGGACGGCGCGTGACGAGCGGTGGGCAGCCTGGCTGCCCACCCGTGCCGTTTGCGAACAGTGCCCGCCGGAAGCCGTGGCCGACCGCTACGACCGGCTGCCGGCGCCGCGCCGGGCGGCGCTGCCGGCCCTGGCGGCCGTGCCGCGGCTGGCAGCCTTGCTGATCCGGCTGGGGCTGCGTGGCGGCCCCACCGGCAGCGTCGGCTTCGAGCTGGCGAGCGGCCGGCCCACGGCCACGCCCGGCAGCGACCTGGACGCCGTCGTCCGTGCCGACACGCCGCTGGACCGCGCCGTGGCCGCCGTCCTGGCGGCCGGGATTGGCGCCCTGCCGGTACGCTGCGACCTGCTGCTGGAGACGCCCAACGGCGCCGTGGCGCTGGCCGAATATGCCCGTGGCCCCGGACCGGTGGCCCTGCGCGGACCCCGCGGTCCGCGGCTGGTGGCCGATCCCTGGGCCCCTTCGCCGTATGAGGAGACAAGGCCATGACCACCTTCCTGTGCCCGGGCCAGGGCGCCCAGACCCAAGGCTTCCTGCATGAGCTGCCGCCGCTGCCGGTGGTGGCGGAGACGCTGGACCAGGCCAGCCGCGTGCTGGGCGAGGATGTGCGGCTGCTGGACAGTGCCGCGCGGCTGGAGTCCACCCTGGCCGTGCAGCTGACCGCGCTGGTGGCCGGCGTGGCCATGAGCCGGACCCTGGCCACCCGTGACGTCCTGCCCGACGCCGTGGCCGGCCTGTCGGTGGGATCGTTCACCGCCGCCGTCATCGCCGGGGCGCTGGACTTCGACGATGCCGTGGCGCTGGTCCGCCTGCGTGCCACGCTGATGGAGCAGGCCTATCCCACGGGCTACGGCATGGCCGCTTTCGGCGGCTTCAACCAGCGCCGCCTGGCCCAGCTGGCGGCCTCCCAGGCCACGGAGGCGGAACCGCTGTATCTGGCCAACTTCAATGCCCCGACCGAGATCGTGGTGACCGGTGCCGTGGCCGCCCTGGACCGGCTGGTGCAGGCGGCGCGGGCGGCCGGTGCCGCGCGCGCGCAGCGGCTGGCCGTCAGCGTGCCGTCGCATTGCCCGCTTCTGGCCGGCGTGTCGGCCCGGCTGTCCGAGGCCCTTGCCGGCATCCCCATCCGGGCACCGCGCCTGACCTATGTCGGCAACCGGCGGGCGCGGGTGCTGCGGGATGCGCCGGCCGTGGTGGAGGAACTGGCGACCAATGTCTGCAACCCCGTGCTCTGGCACGACAGCACCACCCTGCTGTATGAGCTGGGCGAAACCCTCTTCATCGAGATGCCGCCGGGCACGACCCTGACCGGCCTGGCCAGCACGGCCTTTCCCGACGCCCAGGCCCGCTGCACCACCCGCACGCCGCTGGACACGCTGGCCTATCTGGTGCGGCACCGGCAGACGGCGGGGTGATGCGGCTGATTGTCAATCAGCCACGGAATCTGCCCCCTGTCGGCGTCCAAAGTTACCCTCCCGGCGGTCGGCGCCGCCGCGGATGCAGCCGCGGGCGATGGCGATCGCAAGATGGCCAGGACGGTCGGCATCAGCCTGCGCGCCGTACAGCGCATCTGGGAGGCCAATCGCTTTCAGCCCCATCGCCTGCGCACCTTCAAGCGCTCCACCGATCCGGCCTTTGCCGCCAAGACAGCGTCGGCCTCTATATGGACCCGCCGTGCCACGCGGTGGTGCTGTCCATCGACGAGAAGAGCCAGATCCAGGCGCTCGACCGCACCCAACCCGGCGTGCCGTTGCAGCCCGGCAAGTGCGGGACGATGACGCACGATTACAAGCGCAACGGCACCACCACGCTGTTCGCCGCGCTGAACACCCTGGACGGCAGCGTGGTCGGCCGCTGCCTGCCCAAGCACACCCACAAGGAGGTCATCAGGTTCCTCAACGCCATCGAGCGCGTGGTGCCGGTCGGCAAAGTGATCCACGCCATCGTCGACAATTACGCCACCCACAAGCGTCCCAAGGTCCTGGAGGGGCTGGCCGATCACCCGCGTTGGGTCTTCCACTTCACGCCGACCTCGGCCTCCCGGATCAACGCCGTCGAGGGCTTCTTCTCCATCATCACCCGCCGCAGCATCTGGCGCGGCGTGTTCAAGTCCGTGGCCGATCTCCAGGACGCCATCACCCGCTACATCCGCGAGCATAACAGGGTATCCAAGCCCTTCGTCTGGACCAAGCCCGCCGGCACCATCCTCGCCAAGATCGCCCGGCTCCCTGCACTTTCTGAATGAGTCAGTGCACTAGAGCGTTTTCCTTTCAATCGAGGTCATATCCCGCAGCGGCAAAGTAGTTTTGGCATTCAGTTGGGGTGAAGGCATCGATGCTGGTGGCGATGGCCTGCCAAAGGTCCTCCTTGGTTCTGGCTGC
>NZ_QGNJ01000003.1 GCF_003336875.1 Oleisolibacter albus
GTCTTCCGGCTTCTCGTAGCCAGCCAGCAGCTTTTCTATGATCTCGTCGTCAATTGGCATTCCGTGGTCTCCTTGTGAAACAGGATCCCACGGGGCCGCTCATTTACACAAAAGATCTGACACCCTCCCGGCCGGACATCCTGAGGCAGCGGCTGGCCTGGTTCGAGGCCCAGCCCGATCTCGATCCCGAGCGGCTGATCTTTATCGACGAGACCTGGGCCTCCACCGCCATGGCACGCACCCATGGCCGGGCGCCCCGGGGGGAGCGGCTGCGCATGGGCGTCCCCTTCGGCCACTGGAAGACCACGACCTTCGTCGCCGGTCTGCGGCTGTCCGGCCTCGTCGCGCCGATGGTGCTCGACGGCCCCATCAACCGGCGATCCTTCGAGGCCTATGTCGATCAGGTCCTCGTCCCGGAACTCAGGCCCGGAGACGTCGTGATCATGGACAACCTTGCCAGCCACAAATCCCCGGCCGTCCGTGCCGCCATCGAAGCGGCGGGCGCAGAACTACGGTTCCTGCCACCCTACAGCCCCGACTTCAACCCGATCGAGAACGCCTTCTCCAAGCTGAAAACGCTGCTGCGCAAGGCCGCCGAACGCACCGTCGATGGCCTCTGGAACGCCATCGGCACCCTCATCGACCGCTTCACGCCAACTGAATGCGCGAACTTCTTCACCGCAGCAGGCTATGAGCCAGAGTGAGCGGAAACCGCTCTAAGCTGACCTTAACGCGACAAACGCACCCTCGGCGCACCGGCATGTCGCCTGGCAATGTGTGGATTCTAAAGGATTTTTATCCTTAATGCGACAAAGGTGACGGGGTCTGGCGTCTGTCGCCCCTGTCGCCTTAGGCAAAGACGTTCTCTTGTATAAACGCTGTCCAAGACCCGGATTGCCGCGGGGGCAATCCGGGTCAGGGAAGCATGATTGAGGAATTTTGTCCACAAGACGCCGGCCAGTCCCCCCTCAATCGGCGGTGAGCACGATCTTGCCCTGGATGTGCCCGCCCTCGGCCCGTTCGTGCGCCTTGCGCGCCTCGGCCAGCGGATAGGTGCTGTCGATGACGATGCGGATGCTCCCGTCATCGAGCAGAGCCCCGACCTCCCGCAACTGCGCGCCGTTCGAGCGGACCTGGGTCGCCGATACCGTGACGCCCCGCGCCAGGGCTTCCGCGTGGCCGGAAAAGCCCAGGGGAAAGATCGGGAACAGGGCGCCGCCGCGTTTCAGCGTGCGCAGGAAACGCCCTGCGGCCGGTCCGCCCACGGAATCGATGACGAGATCGACATCACGCACGGTCTCCTCGGGCGCCGTCCTGGTATAGTCGATGACCTGGTCCGCTCCGAGATCGCGCAACAGCGCCTCATGCCGTCCGGAGGCCACGGCGATGACATGGGCGCCCTTCCGTTTGGCGATCTGCACGGCAAGGTGCCCCACACCGCCCGCGGCCCCATTGACAAGCACGGTCCTGTCCCTGAGCGGCACCGGCTGATGCCGGGCGGGCTGGAGCGGGTTCGGCACGTCGTGACCCAGGTCGATCATGAACTGCCAGGCGGTCAGCAGGGACATGGGGGCGCCGGCGGCATGCACATGGTCGATGCCCGCCGGCTTCAAGGCCAGCTGCGCTGCCGGCACGGTGACATAGTCGGCATAGGCCTGGCTCAGTCCGAACACACCGTCGGGAAAGCGCACCAGCGCATAGACGGCGTCGCCGACGGCGAAGCCCCGCACATCATCGCCGACCGCGGCGACGGTGCCGGAAATGTCCGTTCCGACGATGATGGGGAACGTCCCCGGTGGCCGCCATTCCGGCGGAAGCGACCGGTAGCCGGTGCGCAGGTACCAGTCGGGCGGATTGACGCCGACGGCGTGAACCCGGACGAGCACGTCGCCGGCCGCGGGGGACGGTCTGGGGGCATCTTCATAGACCAGCACGTCGGGACCGCCGAACGCGTGGATGCGGACGGCCTTCATCAGGTCGCTGGGCATGGCTTTCTCCATCTGAGCGGACATGCTATGAGATGCGGAACACTGATCCGGTTATAAACGGAACACTGATCCGCTTGTCAAGGAAAACGATGAGAGCCGACGCCCAGAAGAACTACGACCAGCTGCTCGCCGTGGCCCGGCAGCTGGTCAGCGAACACGGGGCCGACACGTCGCTGCGTGATATCGCCCGCACGGCGGGTGTGGGGCTTGGCACGCTGTACCGCCATTTCCCGACCAGGGAGGCTTTGCTCGATGCCCTTCTGCGCAGCGATTTCGATGCGCTGGCACGGCGGGCGGCGGATCTTGAGCGTTCGGATGAGGCCGGCGGCGCCCTGGTCGCCTGGCTGCGGGAAGCGGTCGCCATGACCTACAGCTGCCGTGGCGCCATCGCCTTGATGGTGGCCGCGATTTCGGACGAGGAGTCGGCGCTGCATGTCTCCTGCACCGGTCTGCGCGCCGCCGGCACACGGCTTCTGCACCGGGCCCAGGCGGCGGGGGCGGCGCGGCTCGACATGGACGGCAACGACCTGTTCGCCCTGATCAGCGCACTGGCATGGCTTGCGGAACAGCCGCCGCTGGTGCCCCGGGCCGATCACCTGTTCGATATCATCTGCGGCGCCATCCTGACCACGCCGTGAGCCGCGGGCGCGTGCGGGCGGTGCCGGCCTCGGTAGGGCCGGCGCTGCATAGCGCCGGGGGCCGGCGGCATAGAAGATAAGCGTCGCCCTGCGAACCATCGCCCCCTTAGGGTACTGCGTTCGGGCCGGCCCGCCGGGGCCGGCCGTCCCGTTCCGCCGAGCCGCCCAGGAGAACCGACCGTGGCCCCGCTTCCTGCCCGCCGCATTGCTGCCCCCGGTCCTGCCGACAGCCGCTCCGCATCCGGCCGGACCGCCGCCATCGGGCCGGTCCCGGGCGGGCCGGCGGGCCGGGACGGCCGCTGAGATGTCGGCGCCCGAGGCGACCCGCCTGTTCCGCAAGGCGGCGCTGGACCGGCTGGCGTCACCGGACCAGCTGGACAAGGTCATGGTGGTGGCCCGGCCGCTGGACTGGCTGGCCCTGGCCGTGCTGCTGGCGCTGACGCTGGCGGCCCTGGTCTGGAGCATCACCGGCTCGATCCCCACGCGGGTCAAGGGGTCGGGCATCCTGGTCAATGCCGGCGGCCAGCTGTTCGCCGCCACCGCCACCGGCAGCGGCGCCGTGGTCGCCCTCAGCGTCGGTGTGGGGGACGCGGTGAGGGAAGGCGCCGTGGTCGCCCGCATCGCCCAGCCCGATCTGGTGCAGGGGGTGGAGAATGCCCGCGCCACCGTCGGGGAACTGGAGACACGGCTGGAGGAGATGCGCCGCCAGCTTGCCGCCTACGCCGAGGCGCGGCAGGCCAACGGCGCCGCCCGCCGGACCCTGTTCACCCAGGCCCTGACCAATGCCGAGGCCAAGGCCAAGGTGCTGGAGGCGCGGCTGTCCAGCGAGGAACAGCTGTTGAGCCGGTCCTTCATCACGGCCCAGCGCGTCAATGCCACGCGGCAGGAACTGGCCGAGGCCAGGCAGGCCGCCACCGAGGCCCGCGGCCAGCTGATCCAACTGGAGGCCGACGAGATCGCCGCCCGCAACAATGACGACCGCGAACTGCGCACGGCCGAGGGCAATCTGGCCGAGGCGCGGCGCAAGCTCCAGGATGCCGAACTGCTGTTGGAGCAGCGCCAGAGCGTGCGCAGCCCGGCCAGCGGGCGGGTCAATGAGATCAAGGCGCCGGTGGGGACGCAGGTCGCCGCGGGGACGCCGGTGGTGGCGGTGGAGAGCGGCCGCAGCGGGTTGCAGCTGGTGCTGTATCTGCCGCCCAAGACCGGCAAGCAGGTAAAGCCGGGCATGAGCGTGCGCATCGCCCCGTCGGTGGTGAAGAAGGAGGAGTTCGGCACCCTGGTCGGAACGGTGGTCGCGGTGTCCGACTTCCCGTCCACGCCGCAGGCCATGCAGGCCACCCTGCAGAACGACCAGCTGGTCAACCAGTTCTCCAAGGACGGGCCGCCCTTCGCCGCCCGTATCGATCTGGTGCCCGACAGCGGCACGGCCAGCGGCTATCGCTGGGCCGGCGGCGCCGGACCGGAGCTGACGCTGACCTCCGGCACGCCGGCCGACGCCGAGGTGACGGTGCGCGAACAGTCGCCCCTGTCCTTCGTCATTCCGCTGCTGCGGGCGGCGACCGGCCTATGATGTCCGGACTGCGCGCAGTATGGCAGCGGGCGGTCCGCAGCAGCCGGCCGGGGACAGGTCGGCGCTGCAAGGTGCCCAGCGTGCTGCAGATGGAGGCGGTGGAGTGCGGCGCCGCCTCTCTGGCCATGGTGCTGGCCCATCATGGCCGCTGGGTGCCGCTGGAACAGTTGCGGGCCGCCTGCGGCGTCTCCCGCGACGGGGCCAAGGCCAGCAACCTGCTGAAGGCCGCCCGCGGCTTCGGCCTGACCGCCAAGGGCTTCAAGAAAGAGGTGGAGGGGCTGGCCGACCTGCCGCTGCCGGCCATCGTCCATTGGAACTTCAACCATTTCCTGGTGCTGGAGGGGATGGCCGGGAACAGGGTGTTCCTCAACGATCCGGCCAGCGGCCCGCGCACCGTGACACTGGAGGAGTTCGGCGAGGGCTTCACCGGCGTGGTGCTGGCCTTCGAGAAGGGGGAGCGGTTCCAGCCCGGCGGTGCCCGTCCCGGTCTGCTGTCGCTGCTGGCGACGCGGCTGCGCTCGTCGCGGCCGGCGGTGCTGTTCATCGCCCTGGCCGCCCTGGCCCTGGTGGTGCCGGGTGTCGCCATCCCCGCCTTTTCCCGAATCTTCGTCGATGGTGTGCTGGTCGGCGGGCAGGACGGCTGGCTGAAGCCGCTGCTGGTCGGCATGGTGCTGACCGCGGCCCTGCGCGCCGGGCTGACCCTGGTGCAGCAGACGCTGCTGCTGCGGCTGGAGACGCGGCTGGGTGTCGTCGGCGCCGCCCGCTTCGTCTGGCATGTGCTGCGTCTGCCCATGGGCTTCTTCAACCAGCGCCACGCCGGCGACGTGGCCCAGCGCATCGCCGCCAATGACCGGGTGGCCCGGCTGCTGTCGGGCGAAATGGCGCAGAGCGCCCTGGATCTGGCCACCTGCCTGTGCCTGGGCCTGATCGTGCTGAGCTATGATCCGCTGCTGGGCGCCGTCACCGTGGGCATGGCCCTGCCCAACATGCTGCTGCTGCGTGCCATCGCCGCCCACCAGCGCCAGTCCAGCCAGCGTCAGGCCTCGGCCGGGGCCAAGCTGGCGGCCGCCTCCATCGGTGCCCTGCAATCCATCGAAACGCTGAAGGCGTCGGGTCTGGAGAACCAGGCCTTCGAGCGCTGGGCCGGCCATCAGGCCAATCTGCTGGAGGTGCGGCGCGACCTGGGCCAGATGGAGGTGCTGCTGGCGGCGGCACCGACGCTGTTCCGCACCCTGGCCAATGTGGTGGTGCTGGGGCTGGGGGCCACGCGGGTCATGGACGGGGCCATGACCATCGGCACGCTGGTGGCGTTCCAGAGCCTGGCCGAGAGCTTCTCCGAGCCCATCGGCCGCTTCGTCGGCCTGTCCAGCCAGGCCCAGTCGGCGCGGGCCGATCTGTCGCGCATCGACGATGCCTTCGCCAACGCCACCGACCCCTGCCTCGATCTGCCCGAAGGCGGGCTGCCGCCGGCCCGCGGCGAGGTGGAGATCGAGGGGCTGAACTTCGGCTACAGCCCGCTGGACCCGCCGCTGATCCAGGATTTCTGCCTGCATCTCAAGCCCGGCATGCGCGTGGCCCTGGTCGGCGGCTCCGGCAGCGGCAAATCCACGGTGGGCCGGCTGCTGACCGGGCTGGCCCAGCCCTGGTCGGGCAGAATCCGCATCGACGGCCGTCCGCTGGCCGAGATCCCGGCGGCGGAGCGCGCCCGGCTGCTGGCCGCGGTGGATCAGGACATCTTCCTGTTCGAGGGGACCGTGCGCGACAACCTGACCCTGTGGGACCGCTCCGTGCCCGATGCGCGGCTGCTGCGGGCGCTGGAGGATGCCGCCCTGCTGGACGAGGTGGCGGCCCGCCCCGGCACGCTGGAGGCGCGGGTGGAGGAGGGTGGCGGCAATTTCAGCGGCGGCCAGCGCCAGCGGCTGGAGATCGCCCGTGCCCTGGTCAGCGATCCGTCGGTGCTGGTGCTGGACGAGGCCACGGCGGCGCTGGACCCGACCACGGAGAAGGAGATCGATGACCGGCTGCGCCGCCGCGGCGCCACCTGCATCATCATCGCCCACCGGCTGAGCACGGTGCGTGACTGCGATGAGATCGTGGTGCTGCAGCGGGGCCGCATCGTCGAACGCGGCAGCCACGAGGCGCTGCTGGCCCAGGGCGGCGAATATGCCCGCCTGATCTCCGCCCACTGAGCCGATGGAGCGCGCATGACCACGCTGGAGACAGCGGCGGAGACGTCCCGGACGGGACCGCTGTTCGAGGGCGGCTATCGCCACCCGCTGGTGCTGGACGGCGCCGGGGACGGCTATTGGCGGGTGGAGGACGGGTTCTTCGACCTGTTCGCGGTGGAACGCGACGGCGCCGGCCGTGACGGCCGCCG
This sequence comes from Oleisolibacter albus, assembly GCF_003336875.1. Taxonomy (GTDB): domain Bacteria; phylum Pseudomonadota; class Alphaproteobacteria; order Azospirillales; family Azospirillaceae; genus Niveispirillum; species Niveispirillum album. The sequence goes on from NZ_QGNJ01000003.1 coordinate 6,574, forward strand.
CCACCATCTGTTCCGGGTGCCGCAGGGCGGTGTGCTGCTGGATGTGGCGCCCGCAGCCGGGCTGCATCTGCTGGCCGTGGGTTCGCTGGGGTCCCGTGCCCGCCGCTGCGGCGCGGCGCCGGACGCGGCGGCGGCGGAGGCCTGGATCGTGCGGCTGGCCCAGGCCGCCGCCTTGGAGATGCCCTGGTCGGAGCGGGTGGCCGAACCGGGCGCACAGATTCTGCCCGCCGGTGCCACTCTGGCGGCCGATGCCCGGCGCGTGCTCTGGCTGCGGGTGGAGCGGGGCACGGCCGATCTCCTGGGCTTCCACCCCGTGGCCGCCGGGGCGCCGCCGCTGCCGCTGGTGGACCGGCTGTGGCTGACGGCCCCGGAAGAGACGACGCTGGTCCTGGAGCCCACTGGGGCTGTGCCGCCGCCGCTGGCGCGCTTCCACGCCTTCGTGCTGGAGGCCGTGGCCGAGCGCCTGCGCCGTCAGGCCCGGGCCGGCGAGGCCGTGGCCGGACAGCGCGCCCGCGACGAGGCCGACGCGCTGTCGCGCGGGCTGGGCCGGCTGGCCGGCGCCCTGGACGGGCGCGACCATAGCCCGGCGGTGGAGACGGGCGAGCCGCTGACCACGGCCATCGCCCGGATCCTGCTGCATCTGGGCGAGCCGATGCCGGCACTTACCGCCGCGCCGCCGCCGGGCACCGGTGTGGACGAGACCTTCGCCCAGATGGGCCTGCGCCGCCGGCGCGTGCTGCTGCGGCCCGGCTGGGAGCGCAGCGCCGCCGACGCCCTGCTGGCCTTCCTGGACGAGGAGAAGCGGCCCGTGGCCCTGCTGCCGGCGGGAAAGGGCTGGCGTGTGGCCGGGCTGGGCCTGGATGCGCCGCTGGATGCGGATCTGGCGGCCCGGCTGCAGCCGGAGGCCTGGCAGCTCTACCGTAGTTTCCCGGCGGACCCCCTGCGCTTCCGCGACCTGATGCGGCTGGGCGCCCGCGGCAATGGCCGCGACCTGCTGCGTCTGGCCCTGGCGGGGGCGGCGGCGGCCCTGGTCGGGCTGGCCGTGCCCAAGGGCATGCAGATCGCCTTCGACAGTCTGGTGCCCAATGGCGAGGTGCCGGCGCTGCTGGCGCTGATGGCGGGGCTGGTGGCGGCGGCCATCGGCCAGGGCGCCTTCGAGCTGGTGCGCGGGCTGGCGCTGCAACGGCTGGAGGCGCGGTTCGAGATCAATGCCGCCCCGGCGCTGATGGACCGGCTGCTGCGGCTGCCGGCCCGCTTCTTCCGCGGCTTCACCGCCGGTGATCTGGCCGACCGGCTGCTGGGCATCCAGAATGCCCGCGCCATCCTGGGCAGCAATGTCACGGGCGGGCTGGTGGGCGCCGTGTTCGGGCTGGTGGGGTTCGGGCTGCTGCTGAGCTATGACGGGCGGCTGGCCCTGGTGGCCCTGGTCCTGTCGCTGGCCACCACCGCCGTCATCGTCGGCACCTCGCTGGCCGAACTGCGGCACGAGCGCGAGCGGATCCGCCATCAGGGCCGGCTGGACGGCTTCGTGCTGCAACTGATCATGGGCATCGGCAAGCTGCGCACGGCGGCGGCGGAGAAGCGGGCCATGGCCGAGTGGGCGCGGCGCTATGCCCACCAGCGCGACCGCTTCGTGGCCGGGCGGCGCTGGGCCGCGGTGGAACAGACAGTGATGGCCTTCCTGCCCACCCTGTGCACGGCCGTGCTGTTCGGGGCGCTGGCCTACTTCCTGAAGGCCGACCTGACGGCGGCGGCCACCAGCGGGAATGTCGCCGCGGGCGAGGCCCGGCAGGCCATGACCACCGGCGCCTTCGTCGCCTTCTCCGCCGCTTTCGGGCAGCTGATGGCGGCCATCGTCGGGCTGGGCAAGGCCTCCTCCGGCCTGACCATGGCCCTGCCGCTGATCGAGCGGGCCAAGCCTCTGCTGGAGGCGGTGCCCGAGGGGACGGCGGAGTCCGAGCCGCCGGGTCTTCTGCAGGGCGGTGTGGCGCTGCGCCAGGTGCGCTTCCGCTATGGCAGCGACAGTCCGGCGGTGCTGGACGGTCTGGACCTGGAGATCGAGCCGGGCCAGTTCGTGGCCCTGGTCGGCCCGTCGGGCAGCGGCAAATCCACCATTCTGCGCCTGCTCCTGGGCTTCGACCGGCCGGAAACGGGCGAAGTGCTGTTCGACGGCAGGACGGCCAGCCGGCTGGACATGGCGGCGGTCCGCCGGCAGATCGGTGTCGTGCTGCAGAACGGCCGCATCTCGGCGGGGTCGCTGTCGTCCAACATCCTGGGCCCGTCGGGACTGCGGCTGGAGGATGCCTGGGCCGCCGCCCGCATGGTGGGGCTGGACCGGGATATCGAAGAGATGCCCATGGGCATGCACACCGTGCTGATGGAGGGCGGCGGCACCCTGTCCGGCGGCCAGCGCCAGCGCCTGCTGATCGCCCGCGCCCTGGTGCACCGGCCGCGGCTGCTGCTGCTGGACGAGGCCACCAGCGCCCTGGACAACCGCACCCAGGCCATCGTCACCGAGACGCTGAGCAAGCTGAGCGTCACCCGCATCGTCATCGCCCACCGGCTCAGCACCATCCAGGGTGTCGACCGCATCTTCGTCATCGAGAAGGGGCGGCTGGTGCAGTCCGGCCGCTACGAGGCCCTGATCGACAGCCCCGGTCCCTTCGCCACGCTGGCCCAGCGCCAGCTGGTGCAGTGATGTCTCCAGGCCCTTGGCCGTCGATCCAATCCGGAGTCCGCCATGCGTAAAGTCCTCTACATCATGGGCCTTCTCAACGACGCCGACATGGCCTGGATGGCCGGGGCCGGCCGGCGCCTGCGCCCGCGGCCCGGCGACGTGCTGATCCGCCAGGGCGAGCCGGCGGATGATCTGTTCATCGTGCTGGGAGGGGAGGTCACGGTGGAGCTGGCCGACGGCAGCGTGCTGGCCCGCATGGGCAGCGGCGAGGTGCTGGGCGAGATGTCCTTCGTTGACCGCGCGCCGCCCTCGGCCACGGTGCGGGCCGGCGAAGGCTGCCAGGTGCTGGCCCTGGACAAGCGCGCCATGGAGGCGCGGCTGGCCGGCGACAGCGGCTTCGCCGCCCGATTCTACAAGGCGCTGGCCGTGTTCCTGGCCGACCGCCTGCGCAGCACCACCCAGCGCATGACCACAGGGCCGGACGGGTCCATCGGCGGCGACGCCCTGCTGGCCGACGAGTTGGACGAGACCGTGCTGGACCAGGTGTCGATGGCCGGTCTGCGCTTCGAGCAGATGCTGAAGATCCTGGCGGGGGGCTGATCCGATCCCGGCCGGTCCCCGCGGCGGGGCGAGGGCCCTCAGCCCGCCGGCGTCAGGTCGATGACGCGGTCGGCCAGGGCCGTGATCTCGGGCCGGTGCGAGGTCAGCACGATCATCATGCCCTGGGCGCGCAGCGCCTCCAGGATCGGCCGGACCGTGGCCACATCGAGGAAGGCCAGCGCCTCGTCCAGCAGCAGCAGACGCGGACGCCGGGCCAGGGCGCGCGCCAGCAGCAACTGATGCACCAGCCCGCCGGGGAACAGGCCCTGGGCCACCAGCGTCTGCACCCCCATGGGCAGGGCCGTCACCGCCGGTTCCAGCCCGACGAAGCGCAGCGCGGCCCAGATGGCCGGTCCGTCCAGCGGGCCGTTGCCGGCCACGGCCGAGCGCACGGTCTGCACGGCCACGCTGTCGTCCTGGAACACGGCGGCCACATGGGCGCGGTAGCCGGCAGGGTCGAGATGGGCCAGGGTGACGCCATCGACGGCGATACGGCCGGTCGTGGGCTGGTCCAGCCCGGCCAGCAGGCGGATCAGCGTGGTCTTGCCCACACCGGACGGCCCGACCAGGGCCAGCACCTGCCCCCGCGCCAGCTGGAAGCCCAGGCCATGGAACAGGGGACGGGCGGCCCCGGGATGGGTGAAGGACAGGTCCTCTGCCGTCAGGCTGTCGAAGGCCGGCACCGGCGCGCCGGCGCCGCTGTCCGGCGGCAGGGCCAGCACCGGCTCCAGCGCGGCCAGATCGCGTCGGCCGGAGCGGTCCAGGCCCAGGGCATGTCCAAGGCGGGCGGACCCGGCCCCGGCCTGCAGGCCCAGCAGCAGGGCGGCCAGCAGCAGCGGACCCGACGTCAGGATGCCCGGGTCCTGCCCCGGCGGCAACGTCGGCAAGGGCGCAACGGCCAGCACCGGCGGCAGCGTCAGCAGGGCGCCGGCGAAGCGCAGCCGGTCGGCCGCCGCCCGCCGCCAGGCAGCCGACCGATCCGCCGCCAGTTCCCGCGTCAGAAGGGCCTGCACGCGGCCGCTCAGCCAGGCGGCGGTGCCGGCCTGGCGCTGCTGGGGCAGGGCGCGGACCAGGGCCGTGAGCAGGGGACCCGACTCCTCCCGCGCCCGCCCGGCCCTGCGGTTCTGCCGCTCGGCCCCTTCGGTCAGGACCCAGCCGAGGCCGGTCAGGGCCGCCAGCGCCGGCGATACGGCCAGGGCCGTGGCCGGCGACAGCCAGGACAGGGCGGCCAGGGGCACCAGCAGGCCGCACAGACCCCAGTCCAGGGCCGAGGCCGCCGCCAGCCGGCGGTGGGCGCCGGCCAGTCCCCGCATCGCGGCCGTGGCCCAGGCCGTGGCCGGCTGGCGGCGCACGCGCTCCGCCGGCAGGTCCAGCAGCCGGTCCCACACCGTCGCCTGCAGGCGCTGGGAGATCAGGCGGCCGCGGTGGCGCCCGTCGGCCAGGCGGCTGACCGTGGCCAGGGCCGCCGCGGCCCCGGCCAGGGCGAGACCGGCCGCCAGCCCGGTCCAGCCCGGCCCCCGCGCCAGCAGCAGGGCCGGCAGGGCCTGGGCCAGCGCCGCGGCCAGCGGCCACGCCCAGGAGGGGGGCGCCCCGTCCAGCCGGTGCAGCGACCACCAGCCGTCCAGCCCGCGCCGGTCGCGGGGGAAGCGGGGATAGGGCATGAAGGCGTCGGAACCGAGGGCCGTAGCCGTCCCCTCGTCCAGGGGGCGGCCGGGTTCATCCGCCGCCGTCACCAGCAGCGGGATCCTGCCCGGCCGGGGCAGCAGCAGGGCCGGCCGGCCGGCCAGCGTCACCAGCAGCGGCCCCAGGTCGCGGCGCCACCAGTCCGCCCCATGGGGGCGGACACGGCGCAGGCGCAGGCCCAGCGGCGGGGCCGCCTGCCGCCAGCGGGCCGGGTCGGTGCCGTCCGTCCGCGCATGTCCACGGCCGCTCTGGAGATGATCCAGCAGGGTGCGCAGCACCGTCTCATCCGGCGGCATGGCCGGCCTCCGGTCCCAGGCGGATCACCTGATCGTAGCTGTCCGCATCCTCGTCCCGCCGGGTCACCACCAGCAACAGGATGCCGCGGCGGCGGATGGCGGCGCGGATACGCCGGGCCAGCGGCGGTTCGAGCCGGTCCAGCAGCTCGTCCAGCACCAGCAGCTTCGGTGCCCGCAGCAGGGCCATGGCCAGCAGCAGCCGGCGCTGCTGCCCGCCGCTGAGTTCGGCGCCGCCGGTGTGCAGACGCAGATCCAGCCCGCCGCGGGGGGCGAGGTCGGCGGCAAGCTCCACCTCCTCCAGCACGGTCTGGAGCCGGTCATCGTCGAGGGTCAGCCCGCGGCAGAGATTGTCGCGCACGCTGAGCGGCAGCACGCTCCAGCTGTCATCCAGCAGCAGCGCCGTGCCGGGCGGGGCCGCGGCCGGCGGCACGCCATCCAGCCGGATCCGGTCGCCGGCCTCGCTCTCCAGCCCGCTCAGCCGCCGCACCAGCACCGACTTGCCGCTGCCCGACGGGCCGAGGATGGCCAGCTGCTGTCCCGGCGCGGCCCGCAGGGTGAGATCGTGGAACAGGACCCGGCCGGAGATCAGATCGGTGCAGCCCAGGCTCTCCGCACACAGCCCGTCGGGCCAGAGCGGCGCCGGCTCCACGGTCCCGATGTCGGGACCCGGTGTCCGCGGCCCGCCCGCGCCGGCATCGGTCTGCGCCGTCTCGCCGCCCTGGTCCAGGGTGCGCCGGTGCAGCAGCAGGCTTTCCAGCGGGGTCCATCCCTCCCAGCGGGCCAGACGGGCGGGGAAGCCTGCGGCCAGTTCCGGCAGCAGCAGCACCAGCAGGGCCGGCGTCATCCGCCCCTCTGTCAGCAGCAGGGCCGCCAGCAGCACCGACAGCACGCGGCGGGCCGCACCCAGGGCGGGGCGGGTCCGATGCAATAGACGGTGGGTGGCGGCGGCCCGGTCGGTGCTCTCCAGGGAAAGGGCCAGCCGCCCCCCCAACTCCGCCACCAGCTCCGCCTCGGCTCCGCCCAGCCGGTGGCGGCCGTAATCGGCGAAGATGTCGGCCCCCGGCGCCAGTTGCGGCACGGCCGCGGCCTGGATGGGGGCCGGATCGCCCCGGCGCAGGAACGGCCGCAGCAGCAGCGCGGTTTCCGCCGCCAGCAGGGCAGACAACAGCGATCCGGCCAGGGGGGCCGTTCCCCAGAGCAGCGCCAAGGCCAGCAGGGCGGTCACCGCCTGCGTGGCCAGGGCCGGCAGGTCGCTGCGGGCCGCCAGATCCAGTCCCAGCCGGGCCTGACCGGCCAGCGTGGCGGGGGCATGGCTGAACAGGCTTCGGGTGGGCAGCCGCCACAGCCGGTCCAAGCCGGCGGCCAGTTCGTGCCGGCCCAGCCGTGCGGCCACGGACTGCAGCCCGCGTTCCGCGCCCAGGGTCGCCAGCAGGGCGGCGAGGCCCAGCGCGCCGGCGGCGGCAAGGGCGGCCGGGGTGGCCGCCATGGGTGTTGCCGGCAGGTCGGGCGCCAGCATGTCCGCCACCAGCCGGGCCAGCGCCAGACAGGCCGCGATCTGCATCAGGCCGGCAACCAGCCCGGCGGCGATGGCCCCGGCCAGCGCCCACCCCTGTCCCGTCAGCAGATCGCGCAGGCCGGCCAGGGGCCGGAAGCCGCGGCCCTGGCGCTTGGCCGTGTCGGTGGGGACCAGGCGCAGCACCACGCCGGAGAAATCATCGGCGAAATCCGCCAGCGGCACCCGGACGGGACCGCAGGCCGGATCGTTGATCAGCAGGCTGTCGCCATCCATCCGCTCGACCACGACGAAATGGATGAAGGCGCGGTGGGCGATGAAGGGGACGGGTTGTCCGCCCAGCCGGTCGATATCGCAGCGGAAGGCGCGGAGCTGGAAGCCGTAGGCCTCCGCCAGCCGGCGCAGGGTGCGGGCGCTGGTGCCCAGCCGCGTGTCGCCGCACAGCCGGCGCAGCGGCTCCAGCCCCACATGGCAGCCATGGACGCCCAGCAGGATGGCCAGGGCGGCCAGCCCGCATTCCGCCACCTCGGCCTGACGCACGGCGGGGGTGGCGGGGGCGGCGGTGCGGACAGCGGCGGGCTTGCGCATCAGGCCAGGACCAGAAGCAGCAGGGTCAGCCCGATCAGCAGCCAGGACATGAGGCCGATGCCATGGGCGGCCGCGGGCCGGTACACCGGCCGGTCGAGATGCTCGGGCGAGGCCAGCCGGTCCAGCGCGGCCTGACGGAACGGTCCCGGCGCCGCGGGCGTCCGCTTCTCTTCCGGACGTCCCTGGTCTTGACTCTGTTCCCCGCCGGACACGGTTGCGCGCGCTCCTTCCTGCGGCCCCGTATGGGGCGGCCTGACGGGGCCAGTGTCTGCGGCCAGGGGGGCGCTGCCGTCAAGGTGGCGGGTCTATGGCGGAGCCCTGCCGCTCTCTGCGCGGCAGAAACAACGGCGGTCCCGGCGGAGCGCCTGTCGCCGCCGGGACCGGTTGGCCGGCATCAGGCCATGGGGAAGGGGCGCTGCCCGTCCACCACCGGCGCGTCCAGCGCCGGGCTCTGGCCCTTCGACCAGGGCTTCACCGTGAAATGGGCCGTGCGCAGCACCGGCGCGCCGGCCTCGCCGTAATGGCTGGTGGCCAGGGCCGTGGTGACCAGGGCGGTATGCACGCCCTTGGCGCCCACGGTCACCAGCCCGAAGCCGTTGGAGCGGGTGTCGACATAGCGCAGATGCGGGTTCTGCCGCGGGTTGCTGGCCGCCAGCGCGGCCTTGAGATCGCCGGTCTTGGCAGCCGTGATCGCCGCCTTGGTGCCATGGCGCAGGGTGAGGTTCAGCGCCTCCACCACGTCGCCGGGGCGGCCGAAGCGGGCGCCGTCGCCCACCACCAGCGGCTTCAGCGGATTGTCGTCCTTCGACGCCACGGCGGCGAAGGCAGTGAAGACCGGAGTGCTGGCGATGCCGGTGATGCTGAACTCCACCGACACCGGCACGGGCTTGGCCGCTTCGTAATCCTCATAGATCAGGCCGGCGAAGGTCTGGTGATGGTCGCCGGTCAGGGCGACCACATTGGTGATGCCCTGGCGCCGCAGCCAGCCCATCAGCTCCTGCCGTTCGGTCGGGTAGCCGTCCCAGGCGTCGGCGGTCAGCACCAGCGTCTCGGCCTTGGGGTTGATCTCGGCCATGTCGATGCGCATGGGCAGGAACGGCACCGAGCTGGCCAGGATCTTCCAGGTGGCATCGCTGCCGGCCAGGGTCCGCTTCAGCCAGTCCTTCTGCGGGCCGCCCAGCAGCGTGCCGGCGGGCCGGTCCTTGCGCGGGTTCGGCACCTGCTTGTCGCCCAGGGGCAGCATGGCCGGCGGGTTGCCGCCATTGGCGGTGCGGCCGGCATCCATCAGCCGCACCAGCGACAGCGGCAGCATGTAGGTGGCCTGGCCGGTGATGGCCATGGCCAGCTCGTCCGGCACCGCATGGTCGGAGCGGTAGCTGCGCGTATCGGTCAGCACCAGTTCCACATGCCGGCCGAAGCGCAGGCTGCGGTAGATGGTCAGGCTGTTGATGGCCGCCAGGCTGTTGGGTTCCTGCAGCAGGTTGTTGTCATCGACGGGGGCGTTGCGCCCGTCCACGTCGCTGACGCTGGCCGGCTGGAAATCCTTGGCCGCGGGCGCCACGCCCCGCACGCCCACGGTGCCGGTCAGCAGGGCGGGGATGTACTCGAACCAGGCCTGGTTCGAGGCCAGCTTGGCGCTGGGGGCCGACTGGCCGGCCGGGGTATAGGTGATGACCGTCTGCCAGTAGTCGTTGACGAATTCGTGGTCGTCCCAGATCGAGATGAAGGGGAAGCGCGCCCGCGCCTCCCGGTAGTCCGGGTCGGACAGGTAGGTGCGGTAGAGATAGCGGAAATCGGCCAGGGTCAGGGCGTTGCGCGCGGCACCCCATTTCGTCTCGCCGCCGCCGCTGGGCAGGGGCGGGATGGTGCGGGCGCCGCTGTCGCCCACCGTCTCATAGATCTGGTCACCCAGATGCAGCACGAAATCGATGCCGGCGTCGCCGGCTGCCTTGTCCTGGTTCAGCAGCGTGCGGTAGGCGCCATAGAACCCGTCCTCGAAATTCTGGCAGGAGACGAAGGCCAGACGCACCGTGCGGTCGGCGTCGGGTGCCGGCGCCGTGCGGGTGCGGCCAATGAATTCCGGCACGGCCCCGTCGGGGGCGATGAAGCGGTAATGATAGGTGCGGTCGGGCTTCAGCCCGTCCACCAGCACGCGCACGGTATGGTCATGCTCGGGCCTGGCCGTGACCGTCTTCTCCAGCACCACGGTGCGGAACTCGGCGGTGTCGGACATCTGCACCGTCAGCGTCACCGGCTGGCCGGCGGCGGCGGTGTCGCGCGCCTCCACCCGCGTCCACAGCACCACCCGGTCCGGCATGGGATCGCCCGAAGCCAGCCCCTGGGGGAAGTGGAAGCGGTTGCTGTCGGCGGCGGCGGCCGGGCGGATGCCGGGCAGAAGCGGCAGACCGGCCGTCAAAGCCGCCATGGCGCCGCTGGCCAGCATCAGGTCAAGGAAGGAGCGGCGGTTGAGATCGGGACGGGACATGGATCGTACTCTTCTTCTGCGGGCGCAGCGGGACAGCGGACCCGAGCGGGTGGACATGCCGGCCGCCGCCCGCGGGGCGGGGCCGGCATGGCGTCGGTTCAGAACTTCACCGCGAATTCCACGCCGTAGAAGCGGGGCGGGCCGGCGATGTAGGTGGGCAGCCCGAAGGAGGCGCCGGTATTGCCGGCGTCGATCAGGTATTCGCGGTCCAGGGCATTCTCCACATAGGCGGTTGCCGTCCAGCGGCCGTCGGCGGAGCGGATGCCGGCGCGCAGGTTCAGCAGGCCATAGGGACCCTGCTCGATGCCCGGCGTGTTGGCATCCTCGAAATAGACCCGCGACTTGAAGGTGAAGCTGGGGGTGAAGAAGATCTCCGCATCGGCTGCGTCCAGCCCATAGGTCGCGGTGCCGCCCAGGGAGAAGGCGTGCTTGGGTGTCAGGCGGAAGGTGTTGCCGCCCAGCGCCTGCGCATTGCCGTTGGAATCCTCGTCGTCGATGCGGGCATTGATGTAGCCGTAGGTGGCGAACAGGTCGAGCCAGTCGGCGGCGCGGGCATTCAGCGTCAGCTCGAAGCCGTAGGACCGGGCCTCGCCGGCATCGTCCACGCGGGTCAGGGCACTGTTCGGCACGCGGACGGAGGTCTGGAAGTTGCTGTAATCGTACCAGAAGGCCGAGGCGTTGGCCCGCAGACGGTCGCCCAGGAAGGTCAGCTTGGTGCCGGCCTCGTAGCTCCAGACGATCTCGTTCTTCAGCACTTCGCTGTTGGTGGCGTCCACCTGCACCACGGCCGGACGGCGGCCGCGGGCGACGCTGGCATAGAACAGGCTGTCGCGGTTCGGCTGATAGGTGGCGACCAGGCGGCCGACGACACTGTTGAAATCCTCGGACAGTTCGCGCCGGGCCACGTTCGGGAACAGGGCCGGCAGCAGGATGGCGGTCGGGCTGACCGACTGGACGAAGGCCGAATCCTGCTCCTCGTGGGTGAAGCGGAGGCCGCCGGTCAGAGAGAACTCCTCCGTGACGTGGTACGTCGCGTCGGCGAAGGCCTCGTAAGCCTTGTTGGTGCCGAAGTTGGTGAATTCGCCCGTCGCCAGCGCGGGCAGCGGGAAGGGCAGCGGGTTGCCTGCCGTGGGCGGCAGGCCGAGCAGCGCCACCAGCGGATTCAGGGTGCCGGCCGGGGTGATGATCGGACCAAAATTGGGGAAGGGCAGGGCGCCGCCCGGATTGAACACGGCCAGCTGGCGCTCGTCGGTGCTCAGCGGTACGCGCTGGAAACCGTCCTCGTAGAAGTAGCTGACGCCGGCGAAGCCTTCCAGCTTGTCATCCACCTTGTAGTTCAGGCGGAATTCCTGGGACCATTGCGTGCCCTGGGCGTCCTCGGCGAATTCCAGCAGATAGGCCTGGCTGCCGTCGGCGTCGAAATCCTCCCAGGCGTTGAATTCGCGGTAGGCGGTGATGCTGGTCAGGCTGAGCGCGTCGTTGATCTCGTACTCGGCGTTCAGCGTGGCATTGAACAGCTTGCGGTCCACGCCCAGACCCTCGCCGCGGTTCAGCTGGGCCGCGGAGAAGGGGCTGGTGTCGCCGCCCTGGGGGGCGAAGACCTTGTTCTTGAAGGAGGTGCCGGTGTAGTCGTCCTCCTGGTAATTGACGATGCCGGTGACGGTCAGACGCTCCACCGGCAGCAGCAGGAACGAACCGCGCAGGGCCTTGACGCCGACACCGTTCAGGGCCTCGCCACCGGCCAGATTGTCGATATAGCCGTCGCGGTCGCGGCTGATGCCGGCCACACGGATAGCGACCTTGTCGTTCAGCGGCACATTGGCGGCGGCCTCATAGGTCTTCTGGCCGTAATCGCCGATGGCGACACGGCCATTGATCGCCACCGCGTCCGTGTCGGGCTTGGCGGTGATGATGCTGACGGCGCCGATCTGGGCGCCGCGGCCGAACAGGGTGCCCTGCGGCCCCTTCAGCACCTCGACGCGCTCCAGGTCGAACATCTCGATGTTGGCGCCGCGGGCGCGGCTGGCCGGCACGCCGTCCACGAACACGGACACCCGCGCCTCCTCCTGCGCGGAGCCGCTGTCGGAGGTGATGCCGCGGATGACGAAGCCCGGATTGTTCGGGCTCTGCAGCTGGATCTGCAGGCCGGGGACATAGTTCGACAGCTTGTCCAGCTGATCGACGCCGAGCCTGGCCAGATCGTCGCCGGTATAGGCGGTCAGGGCGATGGGAACGTCCTGCGCACTCTGCGCGCGCTTCTGCGCGGTGACCACGATCTCTTCCAGGACGGTCTCTTCCGCCAGCGCCGGAGCGGCTGCCAGCATGGCGACCAGGGCGCCGCCGGCCAACAACGTGGTCCGCCGGACAGTGTCTGCGCGCATCAGTTTTCTCCCCCAACCCGATATGGCCGTGCCGGCGGGTCATGGCCGCCGGGTTCATGTCAGGCTGGCAGGATAGGGAGAACTGTTACGGCAAGATGATGCACGCATGAATGTTTTTTGAGCGAACAGAATCGGCGGCGGGGTGTGTCCTGGCTGCCGAAACGTTCATTCCACATCTGCCAATTTGTAGAAAAGAAGTTGCTGCCGTCGCGGTGCGGGGCTATGTCCGTCAGTCCGGGTCCGGCCGGGCCACGGACCAGAGAACGGAACAGGCGACGGGGATGGCGGTGAGCGGGAACGAGTCCCTCTGCGAGACCGGGAACGGCGGGCTGATCGACTGGGTACGGGCCGCGCTGATCGGTGGCGATGCGGTCTTCACCGGCCCGTTCGGGCCGCGGCGGGTGGTCTATGCCGACTGGACCGCTTCCGGCCGGGCGCTGGGGTTCATCGAGGATCATCTGCGCCGGGCTGTTCTGCCCTTCTATGCCAATTCCCATACCGAGACGTCGGAGACCGGGCGGCGCACCACCGCCCTGCGCGAGGCCGCCCGCCGCAGCGTGGCCGCCGCCGTCGGCGCCGGACCGGAGGATGCCGTCATCTTCTGCGGCACCGGCACCACCACCGCCGTCAACATGATGGTGCGCATCCTGGGGCTGGACCGGCCGGTGGCCGGGGAGCCGCCGCTGGTGCTGATCGGCCCCTACGAGCATCATTCCAACGAGCTGCCCTGGCGCGAATCCTGCGCCGAGGTGGAGGTGGTGGGGCTGGACGCGGCCGGGGGCCTCGATCTGGCGGATCTGGAGGCGCGGCTGCGGCGCCATGCCGGGCGGCGCATCATCGGCAGTTTCTCCGCCGCCTCCAACGTCACCGGGGTGATGACGCCGGTGGACCGGGTCACCGGCCTGTTGCACCGCCATGGCGCCCTGGCCCTGTGGGATTATGCCGCCGCCGGCCCCTATCTGCCCATCGCCATGAACCCGCCGGCGGAGCCGGGGACCGATCCGGCCAAGGACGCCATCTTCCTGTCGCCGCACAAATTCCCCGGCGGGCCGGACACGCCGGGCGTGCTGGTGCTGAAGCGGCGGCTGGTGCGCGACAGCGTTCCCCCGCCCAAGCCGGGCGGCGGCACGGTCGCCTTCGTCTCCCCCAGCGGGCACCGCTATCACCGCGACATCATCCGCCGGCTGGAGGCGGGCACACCCTCCATCGTCGGGGCCATCCGCGCCGGGCTGGTGTTCGAGGTCAAGCAGGCCCTCGGCGCCGCGGCCATCCAGGCGCGTGAACAGGCGCTGTACCGCCGGGCGCGGCACAGGCTGGCCGCGGTGCCGAACCTGGAGATCCTGGGACCGGTGCTGGAGGCGGAAGCCGGCGGGCCGGAGCGCCTGTCGATCCTGTCCTTCGTGGTGCGCCGGGGCGAGCGGCGCCTGCACTACACCTTCGTGACGCAGCTGCTGAACGACCTGTTCGGCATCCAGGCCCGCGGCGGCTGTTCCTGCGCCGGCCCCTATGCCCATCACCTGCTGGGCATCGACCCGGAGCGGTCGCGCGGCTTCGAGCAGGCGGTGACGGACGGGCTGACCCTGCTGCGGCCGGGATGGACCCGCATCAACCTGCATTATCTCATGAGCGACGCCGAGGTGGATTTCGTGCTGGAGGCCGTGGCCTTCGTGGCCGAGCATGGCCACCGCTTCCTGCCGCTCTACCGCTGCGATGCCCGCACGGGCGGCTGGCGGCGTGAGGGCTGGCAGCCCGAGCCGGCCCCGGTCGATCTGGCCGCTGTGGTGCGGGGGCTGGTGCTGCCCGCGGCGTCCGCCGCGTCCCCGGCCGATGCGCCCGACGCCGACGCCTGTCTCCGCCAGGCCCGCGACCTGCTGGCGACACTCGCTTCCGGGGCCGGCGAGAGCCGTTCCCTGCCCGAGAACATTCCCCAGGATCTCTGCTGGTTCGCCTGATCGGGGTCAGACCGGGGCTGGTCCGCCTGAGCGGGGGGCGCGCGGTGGCTGGTGTGGGGGCGTGCCGCCGCGGCGGTCCAGCATGTCGGCCACGGTGCGCAGCAATGTTTCCGCACGGCAGGGTTTGGCCAGCACCGTCAGTCCCTCGGCTTCGGCCTCGGCAATGGCCGTGCTGAACCCGGTCATCAGGATCACCGGCAGATCCGGCCGGGTGCGGCGGATCTCGCGGGCCAGATCTAGTCCCGTCAGCCCGCCGGGCATCATCACGTCCGACAGGACCAGATCGACGGGACGGCGCTGGTCCAGGACGGACAGGGCCGCCGTGCCCGACAGGACGCGGTGCACCTGGTGCCCGGCGGCCGCCAGCATATCCTCGACGGCGATGCCCACCGCCGCGTCATCTTCCACCAGCAGGACCGTGCCGCTGTTGCCGGGCCGGGTGGCGGCCGGTGCCTCGGCCAGGGACGGCTCGGGCGGCCGCGGCGAACGCGGCAGCAGCAGCACCACGCTGGTGCCGCTGCCCGGCCGGCTCGACAGCTGGACGCCGCCGCCGGACTGGCGCACGAAGCCATAGACCATGCTCAGCCCCATGCCGGAGCCCTGGCCGACCTCCTTGGTGGTGTAGAAGGGTTCGAAGGCGCGGGCCTGCACCTCGGGCGGCATGCCGGTCCCGGTGTCGGTGACTGTCAGGCGGACGAAATCGCCCATCAGCCCGTCGGCCGCTTCCCCGTCCAGCCCGTCGGGCTGATCCCCGGGGGTCAGGGTGACATTGGCGGCCGACAGGCGCAGCAGCCCGCCCTGGGGCATGGCATCACGGGCATTGACGGCCAGATTGAGGATGGCCAGTTCCAGCTGGATCGGATCAGCCAGCAGCGGCCACAGATCGGCCGGCAGGTCCAGGTCCACCCGGATATCGGTCCGCAAAGACCGGTCCAGCAGGTCGCGCATGCCGCGGATCCGGGACGCAAGATCAACGGCTTCCGGTGCCAGTGGCTGCCGCCGGGCAAAGGCCAGAAGATGCCGCACCAGCCGGGCGCCGCGTTCAACCGTGTCGATGCCCGCGCGTACCAGACCGGTCACCTGCGGGTCCTGGACCCGGCGCTCCACCATCTCCAGGCAGCCATTGAGGGCTTGCAGCAGATTGTTGAAGTCATGGGCCACGCCACCGGTCATCTGGCCGATGGCTTCCATGCGCTGGGCCTGGAGCAACTGTGCCTCCACGCCCTCGCGCCGCTTCACCTCCGCTGCCAGCGCGGCAAGGACGGCCTGTTCGCGCCGCGTCCGGCGCAGCGCCAGCAGCGCCACGGAAAACAGGCCGGCGGCGGCCAGCAGGGCGAAAAAGCAGAACAGTGCCAGATTGCGGTACCAGATCTGGCGGAACGCCCGCAGATCCAGCCCACAGCTGACATAGACCGGGAGGTCGCCAACCCGGCGGTAGGCATAAAGCCGCTCCACGCCGTCAATGGCGGACACGGCGCGGTAGACCCCCCGGTCGGTCTTTCCGATCTGTTGCATCAGCGGCACCGATGGTCCCAGCCGTGCCGGCATGCCCGCCACATCGGGCACCCGCGCCAGCATGCTGCCGTCGGCCCGGATCAGGGCCACGGAATCCCGCGGCGACTGCAACACCTTCCCATAGAAATCGGTGAAATAGCTGGTGAGAACGGCAACGGCGATGACCCCGTTGAACTGTCCGTCCGGCGAGGATCTGGCCCGGCCGATATTGAGGATCGGCAACTGGCTGAGGTGCCCGACGACGGGCGCCCCCACATAGGCCTTGCCTATGTTGTCGCGGGCCGCGAGGAAGAAGTCCCGCTCCGCCATGTCGACCGGCCCCTCCAGCGGGAAGCGGCGGGTATTGGCGACCATGCGTCCGGCCGGATCGACCACCAGCATCGAACTGATCTGGCGCGAGGTGCCCTTGACCCGCATCATGTCCTGATGCACCACGGGGGAGGCGGCGATCTCCGCCCAGGACAGCCGCTGCAGGCGTTGGTCGAGCCAGTCGAGCATGACCTCGTTGATTTCGAAGACTTTCTGGGCATGCTCATGCAGCATGGACACGGTGGTCAGCGCCCGGTTCTCCGCCTCGGCCCGCAGCTGTCGCCAACTGACCCAGCCCGCCCCGATGCAGGCCAGTCCCGGCACCAGAATCGAGGCGAGCAGAAGGGCATACAGGGGACGGGCGGGATCGTGGGACGCCAAATTCCATCTCCGGGGAGTCGCGGACGGTGCCATGCGCGTGCGGATGCGCCTTTGACCCTGTCCGCCATCTTTAACGTGCGGCTCTGCCGCCGTCACTCGGCGGGTTGTCATAGGGCCGGCGGGACTTGGCACCACCACTCCTGACACGACCGGTGGGCACGGGCAGGCGGGCACGGGAATGAATTGAAAATGCGAGTCGTTCGCGTATAACCGGTCCATTGAATTGGGATGGAGAGGGGAGGGTCCACCGGTGTCCGGTCTGCTGACGATGGTGCCCGGCGTGGCGGCCATGGGGGCGGGGGTTCTGGCCCTGCGTCTGGTCTGGGCGCGCTCCGGCCTGCCCTGGCGCGCCCTGGTGGCGGCCGCGGGAGCGTGTCTGCTGCTGCTGTCGCTGCTGCTGTGGGCCTGGATGGCCGGTCCCGATCTGGGCCTTCCCTTCGGCTTGCTGTGCTTCAGTCTGATCGGGCTGGCGGCTGTCGTTCTGGGGGTGGAGGTCCGGCCCGAGCGGTTGCGCCGCCGCGCTCCGGCGGCCGTACCGGCCGTCCGCCGCACCAGCCGCTGGCTGGGCATGGCCCGTTTCCTGCTGGCCGGCCCTCTGGGGCTGCTGGCCGCCATGGGGGTGGGCATCGCCATGGCCATGCAGGGACCGATGGTCGAACAGACCCGTCTGGTCCTGGGGGGACTGCTGGTTCCGATCCTGTGGGCCGCCTGCATGGCCTGGACCCTGTGCGACGCCCGCGTCGGCCGGGCCGCCCTGGTGCTGACCGGGGTGGCCGTCGCCGGCTATGCCACCGCCCTGCTGCCGCTGGTGCTGCATGTCTGACCGCACCACTGCCATGCCCGGCCAGGGCGGGTTCGTCCGTTCCATGCTGGCCGGCCACTCCGCCCTGGGCATCGCCTTCGCCGCCCTGATCCATCTCGTCTGTTTCAGCGGGCTGCTGGCCGTCTTCCATGCCGAGTTCGCCCGCTGGGAGCAGCCCGACGCGCCGCTGGTGACCGCGTTGCAGCCGCAGGCGGCCGAGGCGGCGCTGCATGGGGTTGCGGCCAAGGCGGCGGCCGATGATGCCCTGCACGATCTTCTGCTGATCGCCCCGGGACGCGGCCTGCCGCGGCTGGCGGTGAATTATCACGACCATGACAGCGGCAAGGAAGGCGACTGGTATGCCGATGCCGAGGGCCGGCTGGTCATGCCGGAACATCTGCCCTGGACCGATTTCATGCTGCGCCAGCATTACGATTTCCATGCCCGTCCCTGGGGCATGTATCTGGTGGGCATCATCGGCGTGGCGCTGCTGTCGCTGCTGATCTCCGGGATCCTGTCCCATCCCCGCATCCTGCGGGACGCCTTCCATTTGCGCTGGGGCGGATCGCGCCGGCTGCAGGATGCCGACCTGCACAACCGTCTCAGCGTCTGGGGGCTGCCGTTCCATCTGGCGGTGGCCCTGACCGGGGCGTTCCTGGGCCTGTCGGGGCTGGTGGTCAATGTGCTGGCCTATGCCGCCTATGGCGGCGATACCACCCGCGCCATCGAGGCCGTGCTCGGCCCCCAGCCGGGGCAGGACGCATCGCCGGCACCGCTTCCGGCCATCGTCCCGTTGCTGGCCCAGGTGCAGGCGCAGACGCCGGGGGACGTCCTGTCCTATATCCAGCTGGAACATGCGGGGCAGGCGGGGCAGATGGTGGTGATTTCCGCCCAGGCGCCGGACCAGCTGGCCCGACCCGACACCTACAGCTTCGATGGCGCCGGCGTCTTCCTGCACCGCGGTGGCTATGACCATGGTGTGGCCGGCATGCAGGTGCTGGCGGCGATGCAACCGCTGCATTTCGGCAGTTTCGGCGGCCTGCCGGTCAAGCTGGCCTATGGCGTG
Source organism: Oleisolibacter albus (assembly GCF_003336875.1). Lineage (GTDB taxonomy): Bacteria > Pseudomonadota > Alphaproteobacteria > Azospirillales > Azospirillaceae > Niveispirillum > Niveispirillum album. The sequence goes on from NZ_QGNJ01000003.1 coordinate 24,822, forward strand.
CTGGGCCTGGCCCTGTGTCTGGTCACCTCCACCGGCATTACCATCTGGCTGGCCCGCCGCCGTGACCGCGGCGATCCGGCCCCCGGCTGGGAACGGGTGTGGACGGCTGTCTTCTGGGGACAGCCCGTGGCTTTCGCCGTCACGGCGCTGGCTGTCCAGGCGGCCGATCTGCCGCCACTGCCAGTGTTCTGGGCGGTGACGCTGCTGACCCTTGTCACGGCCATTCCGGCGCTGGAGGCAAGGCGGCTGGCGCGTCGCCTGCGGGCGGTGACAGGGGGGCTGCTGCTGGCTGTGGCCCTGCTGCACGGTGTGCGCTGGCAGGGCATCGCCATCGACCCCGCCGCCTGGATCATGGACGGCGTTCTGGTCGCCATGGCCCTGGCGATGGGGCTGTCCCTGGGCTGGGGACGCGACCGGGCCGGCCGTCTTGCCCCGGTCGGCCGCTCCTGAGCCATTGACCGGCGGTTATTGCCCGTGACCGCCCCAGGGCGATTATCGGCCCGCACGATGCCTGCGGGCCGGTGCTGCCAGCATCGATGATCCAGTGCGCCGATGCCGAGCCGTTGCCGGCCGCACTGTCGGCTGCCGGATCGTTGGCCGCCGGGACTATGACCTATCCAAATCAATGGACATATGAATGGATTGACGATATCTGATCGGCGTCCTGAAGATCCACAGAGATCCGGGGCTGGAGGAACGCAAGGTTCACCGACCGGGATGGGCGTGATGTCAAAAGCAATGACAGGCAGGGAACGATTCTTCGAAGAGAACGACGTCATTGTCACCAAGACCGATTGTTCCGGCCGCATCACCTACGCCAATGACATCTTCCTCAATATATCGGATCTGAATGAGTCCGCCGCGATTGGCGCGCCGCATAACATCATTCGCCATCCAGACATGCCGGCCTGCATCTTCCGCCTGCTTTGGACCACGGTTCAGGCCGGCCGGGAAATCTTCGCCTATGTGTTGAACCGCGCCGCCAATGGCGACCACTACTGGGTCTTTGCCCATGTGACGCCGACGCTGGCGGCGGATGGGCAGATTGCCGGTTTCCATTCCAACCGGCGTCGGCCGGACCGGCGCATCATCGAAGAAACCATGGTGCCCCTGTACCGCACATTGCTGAACACGGAATGTCAGGCGGTGTCGCGCGCCAAGGGCATCGAAGCGGCGCAGGCGCTGCTGGAGCAGCGCTTGCAGGCGCAGGGGATGGATTATGACCGCTTCATCTTCTCTCTTCAGGCTTGAAGCCGCGAGCTGGCTGGGGCTCGGATTCGGGTTGGTTGCGGCCGTTCTGGCCATCGGCACCCCGGCGGCGGCCGTTGCCGCCCTCGCCGCGGGCCTGACCGGTGCTGTCAGCGTGCTGGTGGTGCGGCGGCTGCGGCGGGATCTCGATCGGGCGACGACGGCCCTGGTGGCCCTGCAACAGGGTGATTTCGAGGCCCGCATCATCGGCATCGACGACAGGGGGCCGGTGGGCGGCCTGCTGCACGCGGTCAACGACTTCGCCGACCGGACCGACGCCTTCGTGCGCGAGGCCCAGGCCTCACTGGAAGCCGTCAGCGAGCAGCGCTACCACCGCCGCATCATCGAGCAGGGCATGCAGGGCGGCTTCCTGCGTTCGGCCCGGGCCATCAACGGGGCCACGACGGCCATGGGGGGGCGCATCAGCGGCTTCCGCGGCGTCACCGACCGGTTCCAGCAATCGCTGGCCGAGGTGATGGGAGCCGTGGAGCGGGCTGCCGGCCAGTTGCAGGCCGCGGCGACATCGATGGACGGCGTTGCCGGGGAGTCGACACGGCAGGCCGCGGCCGTGGCCGCCGCCTCCGATCAGGCCAGCGCCAATGTGCAGACGGTGGCGGCGGCGGCGCGGCAGCTGTCGGCCTCGATCACCGAAATCGCCATGGAGGTCAACCGCTCGACCACGGTAACGCGCGAGGCCGCGGACCAGGCCGCCGCCACCGACGGGGATGTGCGCAAGCTGGCCCAGGCGGCCGGCCGCATCGGCGAGGTGGTGTCCCTGATCCGCGCCATTGCCGAACAGACGAACCTGTTGGCGCTGAACGCCACCATCGAGGCGGCACGGGCCGGGGAGGCGGGAAAGGGCTTCGCCGTGGTGGCCTCGGAGGTCAAGGCGCTGGCCAACCAGACGGCCCAGGCCACCGAGGAGATCGGTCTCCAGGTCATGGCCATCCAGCAGGCCACCGGCGACGCCATGGCGGCCATCCAGGCCGTCGGCAGTGTGGTGGGGCGGATCGACAGCACCATGGCCACCATCGCCGCCGCGGTCGAGGAGCAGGCTGCCGCCACCGGCGAGATCGCGCGCAATGTGGATCAGGCCGCCACCGGCACGGCCGAGGTGTCGGGCCGTATCGATACGGTGCGCACGGCAGCGGCGGGCGCCGGTGCAGCGGCACAGCAGGTGCTGGGGGCGGCGGGATCGCTGTCAGGGCAGGCGCAGCAATTGGGCAGCGCCCTGCACGGGTTCCTGGGCGAGTTGCGCCGGGTGGTCTGATCCGGCCTCAGGTCAGCAGGCCGGACAGCACCTCGTCCCGGCTGAAGCGGCGCATATGTTCCGGCGTGTCGCGCCAGCCGCCGATCAGGTCACCGGCCAGGTAGCCGATGTCCGCCTTTTCCGCCTCCAGGCAGAGGGGGCGCCTGTCGATGCCTTCGACAAAGGCGTCCAGCCGCAGTTTGCGGGCCTGATGGCCGAATTTCTGCAGATCGCGGAAGGCCCGGTCCGGATCGGCGCGCGGCGACAGCCGCGTCCCGGCCCCCTGCAGCCCGGCGGCGGCATAGGTCGGCAGATCGCCGGCCCCCAGATCCTGCAGGGCCATGACCGCCCGGCAGAAGGGCCGGACGGCATAGGCCAGCTCGGTCAGACGCCCCACGGGAATGCCGCTGGGCAGTCCAGCCAGATGGAAGATCAGCAGCGATTGCAGGTGCGGCGGCACGGCCCGCAACAGGGCATGGACCTGCCGCCGCCGGGCCAGGACGGCCAGGCTTTCGAAATGCAGCGGCAGCGACAGAAGACAGCGGAAGCGGTTGTTATACAGATCCTGCAACTGCTCCAGCGCACGGTCCAGCATGGCCAGATCCAGGGCCAGGATGCTGTGCGGATCACCCCAATGCTCCGCGGTTTCATGGCCCCAGAGGCGGTGCCCGTCCTCGCGATCACGCCAGGGCCGGGCCAGATAGATCGATACGACCTGGTGCCGGGCATCCCAGACCGGGCGGAAGGCCAGATGCACCGACGCCAGCGGGTCCGGCCGCGGTGGAGGCGGGGTCGGAGCGCCGGTCTGCCGCAGCAGGGCGTGCAAGGACTCGCCCTCCGCGCCCTGCCGCCCGTCCACCTGGCCCAGCCGGGCCTGAACGCCGATATCCCGGGTCTCCTCGCTGCCCAGCAGCATCTCCTGCAACTGGGCCACCAGACGGGCGCAGACGGCTTCGGCCCGGCTGCCATCGGCGAAGAGGACCAGGAAGCGGTCGGGCCCGACCTGAAGCCAGACATCATGTGGGCTGAGATGCTGGTGCAGCAGACGCTCGGCCAGCAGCAGGACCCGGTCCCTCACCCGGTCCCACCGGGGGCCGACGCGGGCGCGCAGGGCCTCCAGCCCGATCAGTTGCAGGCTGCCGCCGGTCACGGTGGGTGAGGCCAGCAGCAGGACCCGCAGGCGCTGGCGCAGCGCCGCATCCTGAAGTGCCGGTATCTCCTCCGGTGCCACTGGCGGGATCGCCGCCATGCCATGCCCCCGCGCTCACTCAACTATCCAAACGATATAGATGTAAAGTTGATGAAATGCCATGCAAAGCTGATCGGTGGCGCGGAAAGATGCGTCTTCAATCGGGGCCGGCAGTGTCGGCCGCGCCGGGTCCAGGTGGAGCCGTGGCCGTGGCCGGGGCGCCGGACGGGATCAGGCGCCAGATCCTGTTGCCCACATCGTCGGCCACCAGCAGCGCGCCGCCGCCATCGACCGCCACGCCGACCGGCCGGCCGAGGGCGTTGCCGTCGGCGTCCAGGAAGCCGGTCAGCACATCCTGCGGCAGGCCGTCAGGGCGGCCGTTGCGGAAGGGCACGAACACCACCTTGTAGCCGCTGGGCGGGTCGCGGTTCCAGGAGCCATGCTGGCCGATGAACACACCCGCGCCGAAGCGGCCGGTCAGGGCGTCCCCGCGGGCGAAGGCAAGGCCGAGCGAGGCCGTATGCGGCCCCAGCGCATAATCCGGCACGATGGCCTTGGCCACCAGGTCGGGCCGCTGTGGCGCGACCCGCTCGTCCACATGCTGGCCGTAATAGCTGTAGGGCCAGCCATAGAAGCCGCCGTCCCGCACCATTGTCATGTAGTCCGGAACCAGATCGCTGCCGATCTCGTCCCGCTCGTTCACGGCCGTCCACAGGGCACCGGTCGCGGGCTCCCAGTCCAGGCCGTTGGGATTGCGCAGGCCCGTGGCGAACAGGCGGTGGCTGCCGCTGGCCGGGTCCACCTCCCAGATGGCGGCGCGGCCGTCCTCGATCTCCAGCCCGTTCTCGCCCACATTGCTGTTGGAGCCGACGGTGACATACAGGCGGCGGCCGTCGGGGCTGGCGATGACGTTCTTGGTCCAGTGGTGGTTGAGGCCTGCCGGCAGATCCACCACCGTCTCCGCCGGCGCTGCGATCCGGGTCTGGCCCGGCTGGTAGGGGAAGCGCACCAGCGCGTCGGCGTTGGCGACATAGAGCCTGTCGCCCACCAGGGCCATGCCGAAGGGGGAATGCAGTTTTTCCAGGAACGGCGTCCTGATCTCGGCCACGCCGTCGCCGTCGGCATCGCGCAACAGGGTGATACGGTCGGCGCTGGGGGTGCGGGCGCCGGCCTCGCTCATGACCCGGTCCATGACCCAGCCACGGAGGCTGAAGGGCTTGTCCGTGGCCGGGGCGTTGCTCTCCGCCACCAGCACATCGCCATTGGGCAGCACATGCAGCCAGCGCGGATGGTCCAGCCCCTCGGCGAAGGCGATGACCTGCACGCCCTCGGCTGCGACAGGCTTGCCCCCTTGGGGCCAGCCCTTGGCCGGGGCGATGTTGACGGTGGGGATCAGGCTTTCAGCCGGCGCCGGCAGCTGCGGGCTGGGGCCGCTGCCCGCGGCGACGGGAAGCTGGGCTTCGTCACCGCAGGCGGCCAGGGCCATCGGCAACAAAGCCGCCAGCAGAAATCTCGCACGCATGGCAGGTCCCTGAGGTCATGGGCAACTGCCAGCGGCAACGCCGGGAGGGGGACGGGGGTTCCCCGGGATGCGGTTGATCCGCGTGGGAAAAGGTCCGCCCCCGTCCTCTGGTCAGCCGGCGATGGCGGCGGCGGGGCGGTAGGGGACGCGGTTGCCGCGTTCGTCCTTTTCCAGATGCAGCAGCGGCGCATCGACCCGGCCCATGACGCGGGCGCCGCAGGGGGCCAGGCGGATGAGTTCCGCTTCCTCCGAAACGATGGCGGCCTGGACCCCGCAGCCGCGGGCCAGCCGGGCATGGGCTTCCAGATGCATCTCGGTGCCGTGGACCGGCATGGCGAAGCGCGGGCGGACCAGTTCGTAGAGCTGGCGCAGCTCGTTGGCGCCGGGATGGCCGGAGACATGCACCGGCAGCCCGTCGACCAGATCGGTGCCCATGATGATCTCGACCCCGCGCGCCCGCAGCTTGGAGACGACGGCTTCCACCGCCGCCTCGTTGCCGGGGATGACGCGGGCGGACAGCACCACGGTGTCGCCGGGGCCGAAGGCGGGCAGGCGCCAGTCGCCCTTGGCCAGCCGGGCCAGTGCGGCCCGCTCCTCCCCCTGGCCGCCGGTGCAGACCAGGGCCACCTGACGACGGTCCAGCCCCTTCAGGTGTGAGGGTTCGGCCAGGAATTCCGGAACGCCGTCCAGCAGGCCCAGCGTGCGCGCCGTCTCCTCGTTGGCGCGCATGGAGCGGCCGGCCAGGGCGATGTGGCGGCCAGTCCCGTGGGCGGCCAGGGCGGCCGAGGCCATGCGTGCCACATTGGTGGAGAAGCAGCAGATGGCGATCTGGCCCTTGCGCGTGGCGAACAACCGCTGGAAGGCGGCGCGCACCTGGGCCTCCGAGGTGATCGGCAGCTCCTTGTGGGCGTTGGTGCTGTCGCAGAGCATGGCCAGCACGCCCTCGTCACCCAGCCGGCGCAGCATGTCGAAATCGGTGGCCTCGCCGATCAGCGGCTCGGGATCGAACTTCCAGTCGCCGCTGTGCAGCACCGTGCCCGCCGCCGTGCCGATGGCCAGGGCCACGGGCTCCGGGATGGAGTGGGTCATGCGCACCGAGCGGATGTGGAACGGCCCCACATCGAAGGCACCGCCCACGGGATAGGTGTGCAGCGTGACCTGGGCCAGCGATCCGGCTTCTTCCAGCCGGCGGGTCAGGATGCCGGTGGCGAAGGGCGTGGCCCAGATGGGGCAGTTCAGCGCCAGCGGCCACAGCTTGTCGATGCCGCCGATATGGTCTTCATGGGCGTGGGTCACCACCAGCCCGACCAGGCGGTCGCGGATGGGCCGCAGGAAGGCCGGATCGGGGACGATGCTGTCCACCTCGTCCAGATCCTCCGGCGGGAAGGCGATGCCGGCATCGACCAGCAGCCATTGTCCGGCATGGCCGTACAGGGTCCAGTTCATGCCGATGCGGCCCAGGCCGCCCAACGGCACGACCAGCACTTCCTCGGCGCTGGGCACGGGCCAGCGGCTGCCGAAGTCGGTATAGCGGTGGAAGGGGACGACGATACCGTCGCGATGGTCCGCCCCGTTCCGGACAACGGAAGTCTGGGCGGCGGTGCTCCCGGCGGGAACACGATCATTTTCTTGCTTCATCTGTACCGGGAAGATGAGGCCGGCCCCCCGGCCTGTCAACCGACACTGCGGCATGGCCGCCTGCTGCGCCGCGCAAGGACACCTGCTGCGCCGCAAAAGGTCCGGCCGGGTCGGAACGCCGCTGGACGGGCTCTCCGGGAACGGCCGCACGCGGTCCCCTGTTGCCGCTGGCCGGCAGCAGAGCTGTGTGCGGAGGACCGGTCAGCCCGGCCTGTTGCCGGATTGCGTGACGAGCGGGAGCAGGGTCCATGGAACAGGATTGGATGGCGACAGCGGTGGGTCTGGTTGCCGGCGCGCTGGGCAGCTCCGGGTTCGTGCCACAGGTGCTGAAGCTGTGGCGCTCCGGCGATTGCAGCGCCATTTCCAGCCGGGGCTACGCCGTGACCGTCTCGGCCTTCGCGCTGTGGGTCGGCTATGGCCTGCTGATTGCCAGCCTGCCGGTGGTTCTGTTCAACAGTGTCAATTTTCTGCTGAGCGGCACCATCCTGGTGCTGACGCTGCGGTCGCGGCGGCGGACGCGCGCGTGTCCGGCGGATGGGGCAGCCGCCAGGATGTGACCGTCCGCGGGCTTACAGCCCCCTTCCGGGGCGGGTGCGGTGATCCGCACCCGCTTTCCCAGTCAGGCGGCCTTGGCCGCCAGGCCTTCTTCGGCCAAGCCGTTGTTCATGGCCCAGATGGCGGCTTGGGTGCGGTTGGAGGCGTTGATCTTGCGCAGCAGGCTCTTGAGGTGGACCTTCACGGTCGCCTCGGTGATGCCCAGCTGGTTGGCGATCATCTTGTTGCTGTCGCCGCGGACCAGGCAGCGCAGGATCTGCATCTCGCGCTGGGACAGCCCCTTGTGCCCGGCGGCCTGGGTCGGGGCGGTGCTGGCGCCGCCCGACATCAGCAGCGTGGCGATGGCGCTGGGGAACACCTTCTCCCCCATCAGGGCCAGGCGCAGGAACTCGGCCAGGATGGCGGGGTCGCTGTCCTTCAGCAGGCAACCATCGACGCCGGCCTGCAGCGCCTCGGCCAGACGCCGCGGCTCGGTCCCCTCGCTCAGCATGATGATGCGGGCTTGCGGGCAGGCTTCCCGCAGGGCGGCCACCGCCGCGGCGACACCATCACGAACGTCGAACAGCACCACGCGGGCCTCGCTGCCCTGGCCCTTCAACTCCGAAGCGGTGGCCGCACCCGCCACGACCGTGAAGCCGTGCTCCGCCAGCAGTGTGGCCAGACCCTGACGGAACAGGCGGTTCGAGTCGGCAACGACGACGGGGGTAGAATTCATGTCGATCTCCAATGCGATTGGTCGAGTGCGTGGCGGAGACGTTGCCTATCTTTCAGGTGGCCGTAAAGGTATCGTTAACCATCCCCCCCGCTTTCTCACAACATCACCCCATCTTTGTCACAGATGGGTTCGATCCGATTACCGCCTGTGAAAATAACGCCCTGGGAAAGTACCGAAAGATTGACGTGAATACCTTTTCCATCAGGACTGTTGCTGGTCGAGAGGGGCTGTCGCCTCCGGTCGCGGATGGTGCCGCCCGTGCGTCCCTGCCGGGACAGGCTTGGGTCGGCGAATTGCTCTGGATCAATGTCGGGAGTCGTTCGGTGGCGTGAATTGTTCATGCCCCCACTGACCTGTCGCGGAGGATGTAATGGCGATCACCACCGAAAGCCCGGCTGAGCCGACCGTCGAACCCGTGAAGCCTGCCCGGCGCAAGCCGAAAGCGGCTGCCGCGCCGAGCGCCGAGGTCCAGGCAGCGGCGTCCGTTCCGCCGGGAAAGGCCGGCGCATCGCGGAAGGCCAAGGGCGAAAAGGCGGAACCGGCCGCAAAGACCCCGGCTAAGGCCGCGGCCAAGCGGACTTCCCCCGCCGCGGCGGAGGCCGCCGCCGCCGCACCGGAGCAGCCTGCGGATCTCAGCGACGAGATCGCGCTGCAGGCCTATTTCATCTGGCTGGAGGAAGGGCGGCCCCATGGCGCCAGCATGGAGCATTGGCTGCGGGCCGAGACGCTGGTGCGGACGCGGCGCGACGTGGACAGCGTCGCCGCCTGAGCCTCGGCGCCCGCCGCCTCGACGATCCGCGTTCCGGACACAGTCAGTCCGGCACGGTCGTCCGTTCCGATCAATGTGTCCCGACAGCCGGTGTTGCCATCCCCGGTACGGTTTTGGCCGTGCCGGTGGTGCTGCGCGCCGGACATGATCCGTATTGCGTGTAGGCCGGCCGGCGACTACCACGTCTGGAAAGGTGCGGTCACGCGGGCCGCCATAACTGTGCCCACCGGGAGCGCCGATGACGTCAGAGCCGGAGACCCATTCCCAGGCTGCCCGGGACAGCCGCGTGGATCAGGATCACGGACAGAATCCGTCGCGGCAGCGGACTCCGGGCCTGGCGCTCCGGCTGCGCCGACGCTTGATCCTGGAACTGGACATCAATGCCCGGCCCATCGAGCCGATCCGTGCCATGGCCCGTATCCAGGGCAGCGCCGCCTTCGGCAATCTGTGTGCGCTGTTGCTGTTGCTGGCCGTGCTCTGGACCCAGGTGCCGCGCCCCTGGCTTCTGGGCTGGTTCGGTTTCGCTCTGGCTGTCGTGTTCTGCCGCACCCTGCTGGTGCCGGGCGTCAGCGGGCCGGTGAATCCCGGGCGCTCGGCCCGGGCCTGGGGCCGGCGGATGCTGGCCGTGGCTGCCGGTCTGGCCCTGGTCCATCTGCCCGTGCCCTGGTTGCCCGGTGTCACGGCCGATCCGCTGGTCTTCATGTTCGTGATCTGTATCCTGTTCGGGGTCTGCGGATCGGCGGCCATGACCCTGTCGGCCTACAGTCCGGCCTTCACCGCCCTGTCCTATCCCGTTCTCGGCAGTTGCATGCTGGCCGGCGTCGCCTATGGGGCGACGGCCACGATTGCCACCGGAATCGCCTGCTTCGTCTTCCTGCTCTATGCCACCCGACACCAGCTGGCCACGACGCTGGCGCTCGAGGCGGTGCGGCGCAACGATCATGACCGCCTGTTGCTGGCGACCGAAGCCCGCCGCCGCGCGGCCGACCTGACCGCTGCCAACGCGCAGCTGCAGGCGACGTTGACCTCCCTGCGGGACACGCGGGCGCGGGTGGTGCAGCAGGAGAAGCTGGCCAGCCTGGGGCAGCTGGTGGCCGGCGTTGCGCACGAGATCAACACGCCGCTGGGCATCGCCCTGACCATGGCGACCCAGCTGGCCGGGCAGGAACTGGCTGTCGAACGCGCCCTGAAGGAGCGCACATTGCGTCTTGACCAGCTGGAGGCGCATCTGGCCGGCATGCGGGAAGGCTTCGCCCTGCTGGTGCGGAATCTGGAACGGGCCGGCAACCTGGTACGCAGCTTCAAGCAGGTGGCGGCCGATCAGAGCAGTGATGCGGTGCGCCGGCTGGAGCTGGGGGCCTATGTCGGCGACGTGCTGCTCAGTCTGGAACCGCTGCTGCAGGGGGCACGGGTCCGGCTGACCCTGGATGTGGGCGGGGCTTTCCCCATCACCACCCGCGCCGGGGCCTTGGCCCAGGTGCTGGTCAATCTGGTGCAGAACGCGGTGTTCCACGCCTTTGCCGGGATCGAGGAGCCGGAGATCATCGTCGGTGTGCGGGCGGGTCCCGGCGATCGCATTCAGCTGGTGGTGGAGGACAACGGCACCGGTATGACACCGGACGTGAAGAGCCGGGTGTTCGACCCCTTCTTCACCACACGGCGCGATGCCGGCGGGACCGGGCTGGGACTGCATATCGTCCATACGTTGGTGACTGGCGCCCTGGGGGGCGATATCGACCTGGACAGCCGTCCGGGGCAAGGCACCTGCTTCACCATCACCCTGCCTGTCAGCCTGCCGCCGGTGTCCGACGCGCCGGCGCGCGATGGCAGCCCCGTGGTTACGGCGTCCTCTCCAGCTCCCGAAGCGTGAAGGCGATGTTCAGCGCGATGCGCTTGCGCTGCCAGTCGGGCGCATCCGGCCGGGGGAACGGTGCGGCGTCGCGGACCTGCTGCAGGGCGGCCCGGTCCAGACTGTCGCTGCCGGAACTGGCCAGCAGCTCCACCCGCAGCAGCCGGCCCCAGGGGTCCAGCTCCAGCGCGATGCCGACCACGCCCTCGATCCGGTCGCGCACGGCATCGCGGGGATAGCGCTTGTGGCGGTTGATCCAGGCCAGGATCTCGGCCTCGTAGGAGGCGGGCTGCACCACGCCGCCGCCCTGGTTGCCCGAGCGGCCGGTATCGGTGTGGACCCGGTCCAGGCTGCTGCCGGCGTCGCCCTGGTTGCCAGCCTCCGCGGCGACGGAGGCCAGGGCGGACGGGGGCGCTGCCCGTTCCGGCGGCGCCTGCGCCGCCACCCGCCAGCGGATCTGGGTCAGCGGCGGCGGACGCACCGGGTCCGGCAGGGGCAGGTGCAGGCGGGCCGGCGACTCGGAAACAGGGCGTGGTGTCGGGACGGCGGACAGCGGCAGCAACATCAGGGCGCCCCGGCTGGCTCCGCGCGAGCCATCGCCCCGGTGCTGCACGGCCGGGGTCCAGCTGGCGGCCAGGGGGGACAGCAGCAGAACGGCCAGGGTCAGGTGGGCAGCGATCACCAGCGCCAGCGACAGGGGGCGCTGGCCGGCGAACCCCAGGCGCGGCGCCGTTCGGCGCAGCCGCCACAGCGGCTTCGGCAAGAGCCGCAGCTTGGCCCGGGCCGGGGGCCGACGCGGCCGGTCCATGACCGCGGAGGGAACCGCAACAGGTTGAGGACGGGCATTCACCCCAGGACACTCCGTTCAACGGGCCGCTTCGGTCGGCGCAGCGCAGGGCTGCGACGATCGCGACCTGCGAACAGTTTAGTCGCAATTGCACATTAGTCGCAATTGCATTACACAGCCTTCCCCATTCGGAGGCGGTGGATGCAGCCACTGCCAAGACAATCTGAACGCAAGGGGAGCAGGAATGCAGTTGGGGGGAGCCGGTTGCGCACGCAGCCGTATGTTGGTCGGCGTTTCCGTGCTGGCGCTGCTGACCGGTGGAGCCGCGGCCCAGAGCGCGGGAGGCCAGGACCCGCGTCCGACCATCACCGTGGAGGAAAGCGCCGCGGCCCCGGCGCCCGCCTACAGCAGCAACGATACCGTGGCCACCGGCCGCTCGGTCATCAGCCAGGATTCGGTGCAGGCGCGCCAGACCGGCAATGGCGACGCCATGGAGCTGCTGAAGGTCCTGCCGCATGTGCAGTTCAGCCGCAGCCAGTACAGCACCGATCCCACCGACATCCAGGATCTGCGCCCCTCCGACATCTCGATCTCGGGCGGCCGCTTCTATGACAATTATTTCTCCATCGACGGGGTCGGGGCCAATTCGCGCTTCGACGCCGCCAGTTCCAACGCATCGAATCCCGCCAGCTGGAACGAGGTTGCCGGGGCTCACGCCCAGAGCATCTGGGTCGATCCGGCCCTGATCGGCAGCATCACCGTCGAGGACAGCAACATCGGCGCCGAATATGGCGGCTTCACCGGCGGCGTGGTCGATGTGCAGACCAAGCGGCCGGAGGCGCGCTGGGCGGCCACGGCCACCGGCAATTACACCAGCGACGGGATGGTGCATTTCCGCGTCAGCAAGGCCGACAAGGCGGCCTTCGGCGACGATCTCCCCAAGAAGGTGGATTTTCAGAAATTCCGCTTCGGCAGCACGCTGAACATGCCGCTGACCGACCGGACCCGCGTGCTGGTCGGCGCCAACCGCAGCCGGTCCGAGGTGACCTATTACAAGGCCGCGACCTATGGCGGCGGGGCCTCGCCGCGCATGAGCACCAGCGACAATCTGCTGGTGAAGGCCGAACACGATCTGCGCGAGGATCTGCTGCTGACGGCACAGGTGACCTACAGCCCCTACACCAGCGAATTTTCGTCCAACAACCGCATCGATGACACGTCCCGCACCCATGGTGGCGGCCTGTCCTCCTATCTCGATCTGGCGCGTACAGGCAGCCAGGACGACTGGTCGCTGAAGCTGTCCTATGTCCAGTCCGACATGGACCGCGACTGGGCGCCGATCCATTATTCCTGGCCATCCAAGTCGCAGCGCGGCTCCTTCTGCAGCAGCAGCAACTGCAGCCAGGGCGGTTTCGGTGATCTCAACCAGCAGCAGGAAGACACCAGCCTCAAGGGCCAGTGGACGCATCGCTTCGATACGGCCGGCACCCTGCGCCTGGGCGCCGAATATACGCGGGTCGAGGCGGAGAAGGAGCGGCCGGAAGACAATTACGCCTACAGCCGCGGTGTCACCGGCAGCAAGATCGTCTGTAACACCAGTGTCGCCTGCGTGACCGGCGATACAGTGCTGACGCAGTACAGCATCTACAAGGCCTACGACATCAACGTGGCGCTGGACAGCTTCAATGCCTGGAGCGAGTACAATGTCACCTGGAACCGGTTCGAGGTGCGGGCCGGCCTGCGGTATGATTACGAGAGCTTCCTGGGCAACCACGATGTCAGCCCGCGCCTCAGCGTGGCCACGGCGCTGCCCTGGGACACCACCCTGACCCTGGGCGCCAACCGCTATTACAGCCGCAGCTTCCTCGGCTATGCCATGCGTGAGAAATATCCGGACAATTATGCCTACCAGCGCACGGCCACGGTCAGTGGCGGCAACCAGATCTATTCCGACAATTGGACGCTCTACAGCTACTCCAAATCGACCCGCTACTCCGATGCCGACCTCGACACGCCCTATTCCGACGAGCTGACGGCGGCCTTCACGGCCCCGCTGCCCTGGGGCACGCTGCGGCTGAAAGGCATCCTGCGCAACAATGAGGACGAGCTGACCCGCAGCCTGACGGCGGACAGGGTCACCTATGTCGACCTGGTGACCGGGAAGACCAGCAACTTCATGGATTACAAGGTCAGCAATGACGGCCACAGCCGCTATCGCGGCCTGTCGGCGGAATGGGCCGGCACCTGGCGCAACCACAGCCTTGCCGTCAATGCCGCCTGGACCAAGACCAAGAGCAACTCCGAAACCTATTTCGACCCGGCCGACGATCAGGAGGCCGAGGACAGCTTCATCTACTTCAATGGCCGGGTGACATCGGAGGCGGAGATCATCGCCCGCAACCGCCGGCTGGACTTCAACACGCCCTGGACCATCAATGCGGCCCTGACCTCACGCTGGTGGGAGGATCGCATCACCACGGTGCTGCAGGGCCGCTGGAAGGCGGATTTCGACCGCATCCAGGATTCCGGGGCCAATATCACCGTCGGCGGCGTCTCCTATGATGTCTGGGAAGAGCGGCATTACAAGGGCTGGCTGGATCTGGGCCTCAATGTCCAGGCCAAGCTGGTCGAGACGGATTTCGGCGGCCTGACGGCCGAGGCCCGCATCACCAACGTGCTGGATGCGCTGCCCAACACCGAGACCAGCGCCTCCAACCCCTATCAGATGGGCCGGTCCGTGTGGCTGGGCCTGACCTACACCTATTGACGGGGCCGATCATGCGTAACTGGATGATGGCCGGCCTGGGGCTGGCCCTGCTGGCCGGGGCCGGCGCCGCCGCAGCGGACAAGACAGCACCGGCCCAGGCGTCGCCGGTGAAAGCCGCACCGGACGCGGCCATGCCCGACATCACCACGACGGATATGGCGGACCTGCGCCGGCTCTATGCCGGCCCGCCGGAGAGCTGGCCGCGGCCCACCCTGCTGGACGGGGCCGTCTTCACCGAGTTCGGGCCGTTGCCGGCCATAGCCGAGCCGGCCGGCAATCCGTCGACGCCGGAGAAGGTGGCCCTGGGCAAGCAGCTGTTCGATGATCCCATCCTGTCGGGATCGGGACAGATCGCCTGTTCCAACTGCCACAATCCCGAGCTGGGCTGGGGGGACGGGCTGCGCAGCTCCTTCGGGCATGACCGGCAGCGGGGGGCGCGCAATGCCCCCACGCTGATCGCCGTGGCCCACCGGCGCAGCTTTTTCTGGGACGGCCGCGCCGCCAGCCTGGAGGAGCAGGCCAAGGGGCCGATGACCAACCCGATCGAGATGAACGGCCAGCCCGCCGACATCGAGGCGCGGTTGAACGGCAGCGGCGACTACCCCGCCCGCTTCGCCGCCATCTTCGGTCCGGGACCGGTCACGCTGGACCAGATTGCCATGGCCCTGGCCGACTATGAGCGGACCATCAAGCCGCGGCCCGGCAAGTGGGACCGGGCCCTGGCCAAGGGGACGCAGACCCTGTCGGACCAGGAGTTGCAGGGGCTGCACCTGTTCCGGACCAAGGCCGGCTGCGCCAACTGCCACAACGGCCCGCTGTTCAGCGACGAGAAGTTCCACAATCTCGGTCTCAGCTTCTATGGCCGCGAGCGCCAGGATCTCGGCCGCTATGCCGTAACCGGCAAGGCCGAGGATGTGGGGGCCTTCCGCACGCCGTCGCTGCGCGGCATCGCCAGCACCGGCCCCTACATGCATAACGGGCTGTTTCCTTCACTGGAGAACATTGTCGATTTCTATAATGCCGGCGGCGCCCGGCCGCGCCCGACGGCGGCCCAGGCCCGGGACCCGCTGTTCCCGACCACAACGCCGCTGCTGCGCAAGCTGGGTCTGACCAAGCCGGAGCGCGAGGCGCTGGAAGCCTTCCTGCGCACCCTGTAACCACCCGCAACCGGCTGCGCCCCATCCTTGCCGGCCCGTATCCCGGGACAGATCGGCTCCTGTCATGGAGTCGCCTGATCCCGGGCCACAGGGTGAGGCAGCGAAGACGAAAGTCATGCAGAAGCTCTCTCGTGTCCCCTGATGTAAAGAAGTGATAGGGTTGCGACAGTGGTACTGCGCCGGATCTGTCCCCTTCTGCCGAAAGGCAGACCAGTCTTGTGACGGGTCCGCCCCATTTCTGCCGCAATCGGCGTTGGTCCGCTGGGCAGGTCTGAAATTTTCCAGACTGCACAAAAACTGTCACAAAACCCGACTAGGGTGGCGCCGCTTGACCCATGCGGTCGCCGGCCGACGGTGACCGGCACGATCTATCGACGTCTCCAAGCGTGGAGTGAACAATGAGCTTCCTGTCCAAGGCCTGGTTCAGCGGTGCGCTGCTGGGGGCCGCCATCGCCGTCGGCGTTGCCGGCACGGGCACGGCTGCCGAAATCAGCGGCGCCGGCGCGACCTTCCCGTACCCGGTCTATGCCAAGTGGGCCGACGCCTATAAGTCGGAAACCGGCATCGGGCTGAATTACCAGTCCATCGGTTCCGGTGGCGGTATCAAGCAGATCAAGGCCCGCACCGTGACCTTCGGCGCCTCCGACATGCCGCTGAAGGCCGAGGATCTGAAGGAAGCCGGTCTGGTTCAGTGGCCCATGATCATGGGCGGCGCCGTTCCGGCCATCAACGTCAAGGGCGTTGACGCCGGCAAGCTGGTGCTGGACGGCCCGACCCTGGCCAAGATCTACATGGGCGACATCAAGACCTGGAACGATCCGGCCATCAAGGCGCTGAATCCGGGCCTGACCCTGCCCAGCACCGCCATCGCCGCGGTCTACCGCTCCGACGGGTCGGGCACCAACTTCCTGTTCACCGACTATCTCTCCAAGGTCAGCCCGGACTTCAAGAGCAAGATCGGCGCCAACACCTCGGTGCAGTGGCCGGTCGGCATTGGCGCCAAGGGCAATGAAGGCGTCGCCAACATGGTGAAGCAGACCGACGGCGCCATCGGCTATGTCGAGTATGCCTACGTCAAGCAGAACAAGATGGGCTACGCCGCCCTGAAGAACCAGGCCGGCAAGATCGTGCATCCGGAAAGCAAGACCTTCCAGGCTGCCGCCGCCAATGCCGACTGGGCCGGGACCCCGGGTTACGCCGTGGTGCTGACCAACGAGCCGGGCGCCGAGAGCTGGCCGATCACCGGCGCCAGCTTCATCCTGATGCCGGCCAAGGTGGATGATGCCGCCGCCGCCAAGCAGGCGCTGGAGTTCTTCAACTGGGCCTATGCCAAGGGCGGCCAGATGGCCGACCAGCTGGACTATGTGCCGATGCCCGACGCCGTGGTGAAGATGGTCACCAAGACCTGGGCCGAGCAGATCACCGATGCCAGCGGCAAGCCGGTGCTGGCCGCCGCCAAGTAAGGGCGCCGACAGCGACTCTGGCTCTTTACAGGCCGGCTCCCGACAGGGTAGGGGGTCAGTCTTGCCGAGGGGGGCGGGGACGCCCCCCTCTTTTTCCATTGATGGACCTGCCCGTCTGGGCAGGCGTCACGGCTGTGGGATGCTCGGGTGACTGTGCAGAACCTGATGGAACAGCAAGTGCCGCATCCGTTTGCCCAGCAAGCGGGGCGGGAAAACCGGCGCGACCGTGCCTTCCATGGTTTCACCATGGGATCGGCCATCCTGGTGCTGGTCATCCTCGGCGGTGTCGCCCTGTCGATCGCCGTCGGTGCCTGGCCGGCCCTGCGGGCCTTCGGTCCGGCCTTCCTGACCACCGAGGTCTGGAATCCGGTGACCGACCAGTTCGGCGCCCTGGCGCCCATCTATGGCACGCTGGTCACCTCGATCTTCGCCATGGCCTTCGCCCTGCCGGTCGGGTTCGGCATCGCCGTGTTCCTGACCGAGCTGTGCCCGGCGCCGCTGCGCCGCCCCATCGGCATCGCCATCGAGCTGCTGGCCGGCATTCCCAGCATCATCTACGGCATCTGGGGCCTGTTCGTGCTGGCGCCATTCCTGCAGCGCACCGTGCAGCCCTTCCTGATCGACACGGTGGGTCAGGTTCCGGTGATCGGCGCCCTGTTCCAGGGGCCGCCCTACGGCATCGGCGTGCTGACGGCCGGGCTGATCCTGGGCATCATGGTGCTGCCCTTCATCGCCGCCATCACCCGCGACGTGTTCGAGACCGTGCCGCCGCTGTTGCGCGAAAGCGCCTACGGCCTGGGCTGCACCACCTGGGAGGTGGTGTGGAACGTGGTCTTCCCCTACACCCGCGTCGGCGTGGTCGGCGGCGCCATGCTGGCCCTGGGCCGCGCCCTGGGCGAAACCATGGCCGTGACCTTCGTCATCGGCAACGCCCACCGCATCTCCACCTCGCTGATGGCGCCGGGGACCACCATCTCCTCCGCCATCGCCAATGAGTTCACCGAGGCCACCGGCACGCTCTACACCTCGTCGCTGGTGGGGCTGGGGCTGGTGCTGTTCCTGCTGACCTTCTCCGTCCTGGCGCTGGCCAAGGCCATGCTGCTGCGTCTCGACCGCAAGGCAGGGAAGTAAGACACCATGAACAACGGCTTCTATCGCCGCCGCAAGCTGGTGAACCGCCTGGCGCTGACCCTGTCCATGGCGGCAGCCGGCATCGGCCTGCTGTTCCTGCTGCTGGTGCTGTCGACCCTGGTGGTGCGCGGCCTGTCCGGCCTGACCCTGGACCTGGTCACCCGGATGACGCCGCCGCCGGGGTCGGAGGGCGGCGGTCTGCTGAACCCGATCATGGGCAGCATCCTGATGACGGGCATCGCCATGCTGCTCGGCACGCCCGTCGGCATCCTGGCCGGCACCTGGCTGGCCGAATATGGCCGGGCCGGCAAGCTGGCCGGCACCATCCGTTTCATCAACGACATCCTGCTGAGCGCCCCCAGCATCATCATCGGCCTGTTCATCTATGAGCTGATGGTGCTGCGCATGGGCCATTTCTCGGCCTGGGCCGGTGCCGTGGCCCTGGCCGTCATCGTCGTGCCCGTGGTGGTGCGCACCACCGAGGACATGCTGCGGCTGGTGCCGGACAGTCTGCGCGAGGCCGCCGCCGCTTTGGGCGCTGCGCGCTGGCGCGTCATCACCATGGTCAGTTACCGGGCGGCGCGCACCGGGCTGGTCACCGGCGCGCTGCTGGCCTTCGCCCGCATCAGCGGCGAGACGGCGCCGCTGCTGTTCACGGCCCTGAACAACCAGTTCTGGAGCACCAATCTCAACGCGCCGATGGCCAACCTGCCGGTGACCATCTTCCAGTTCGCGCTCAGCCCCTATGAGCGCTGGCAGGCCCTGGCCTGGTCCGGCGCCCTGCTGATCACCGTCACCATCCTTGCCGTCAACATCGTTGCGCGGAGCCTGTCCCGCAACAAAGGGAACCGCACATGACCATGCGCCCCCACGCCTCCGTTTCGCTGCGCCAGCAGAACCCCTATGACGGGCAGGATGTGCCCAAGGTCGAGGTGCGCAATCTCAATTTCTATTACGGCGGCTTCCACGCCCTGCATGATGTCAGCCTGCCGCTGCATGATCGGCAGGTGACGGCTTTCATCGGCGCCTCTGGGTCGGGCAAGTCCACCCTGCTGCGGGTGTTGAACCGCATGTACGACCTCTATCCGCATCAGCGGGCCGAGGGCGAGGTGCTGGTGGACGGGCAGAATATCCTGGACCCCAAGCAGGATCTGAACCTGCTGCGGGCCAGGATCGGCATGGTGTTCCAGAAGCCGACCCCGTTCCCGATGTCCATCTATGACAACATCGCCTTTGGTGTGCGGCTGTACGAAAAGCTGTCGCGGGCCGAGATGGACGAGCGCGTGGAGAAGTCGCTGCGCCGCGCCGCCCTGTGGGACGAGGTCAAGGACAAGCTGCGCCAGTCCGGCCTGTCGCTGTCCGGCGGCCAGCAGCAGCGCCTGTGCATCGCCCGCGCCATCGCCGTGCAGCCGACCATCCTGCTGCTGGACGAACCGGCCAGCGCCCTGGACCCGATCAGCACCGCCAAGGTGGAAGAGCTGATCGACGAGCTGCGGGCCGACTACACCATCGCCATCGTCACCCACAACATGCAGCAGGCCGCCCGCGTGTCGTCCTGGACGGCCTTCCTGCATCTGGGCACGCTGATCGAGTTCGGGCGCACCGACGCCCTGTTCACCAATCCGCAGAACCCCAAGACCGAAGAATATGTGACCGGGCGCTTCGGCTGACCCGGCGACCGTCGCCGCGCCGCGCCGCACCGCCCGCCGGGGATCAGCCCTTTCCCAGCAGGGCGTCGATGGCGTCGCGCAGGCGCGACAGGCCTTCCCGGTCGCGCGGTTTCAGCAGGGTCGCCGCACTGCGCATGGCCTCGATCCGCTGCGTCAGCCCCTGGACGGCGGCCGGCGACAGCCGGGGCGCCGGCTTGGTGGCCGGGCGTGACAGCGCATCCGCCCCGGCCTTGGCCTCGCGTGCCGCCCGCACCGTCAGCTTGCCGGACAGCAGCAGCGGGATGAGCCGGGCCTGGACCGGCTCGGCGGCCGTGGCCACTTCCACCAGCAGGTTCTTGGAAACCTCCGGGCCGCCCGCAGCGCCGGCCGCCGCAAGCTGGTCCAGCAGCGTGTCCGGCAGCCCCAGGATCGACAGGGTGGCGCTGATGTCGCGTTTGCCCTTGCCCAGGGCGGCGGCCACCTGCACTTGGTTCAGCCCCTCGTCCCGCATCAGCTGGCGCAGTCCGCGCGCCTCCTCGATGGGGGAAAGGTCGACGCGCTGGAGATTCTCGATCAGGGCGGCGACGCGGCGGTCGCCTTCGTAGCGGATGGCCAGCAGGCTGTCCCAGCCCAGCAGCCGCGCCGCCCGCCAGCGCCGCTCGCCGGCCACCAGCACGAAATGGCCGTGCCGCTCGGGATCATCGGCCAGAAGCACCGGCTGCAGCTGGCCCTTGTCGGCCATGGTGGCGGCCAGGCTGCGCACCTCCTCCTCGTCGAAGCGGCGGCGCGCCTGGTTGGGATCGGGGTGGATGCGGTCGACCGCCGCCTCGAAACTGTGGTTGAAGCGGCTGTCGCTGGTGATGATGCCGGCCTTGCGCTCCTGCGCCTGCTGGCCGAAGCTCTGCAGCAGCGGCGACGGCTTGCGGGTCTTTGCGGCCATGCTCAAACCTCCGCGTCGCTGGCAGCGACATCGATCACGGGCCGCGTGGCGCGCGGCAGCGTGCCCTTGCCCGCCAGGGCCTGGGCCAGACGGGCATAGACGGCGACGGCGGGCACGGTGGGGAACATGCGCAGCGCCGGCTGCGCTTCCCGCGCCGCCTTGCCGAAGGCCGCATTGTAGTCCACCGGCTCCAGCACCGGTGCTGTGTCGCCCAGATGATCGATCAGGGTGGCCAGCACTTCCCGGTCCACGCTCTTGCGCTTGACATACTGGGTCGGCAGCACGCCCAGGATGCGCAGGCCGGGATTGAGCCGGCGCTGCACCTTCTGGATGGTGTCCAGGATCAGGTTGACGCCCATGGCGTCGATGGGTTCGGTCCGCACCGGGATCAGCACCCGGTCCCCGGCGGTCAGGGCCATGCTGGTGACGATGCCCAGGTTCGGCGGCGCATCGATCAGGATGTCGTCATAGCGGTCGCGCACCGGCTCCAGCGCCTCGCGCAGGATCACCTCGGCCCCGGCTTCGCGCGTGCCGTCGGCCTTGGCCAGGTCGATGTGGGAGGCAACCACGTCGAAATGCTCGCCCGCGGTGATGGCGTCGGCCAGCGGCGTGCCCGACAGCACCACATGGGCCACCGTCTGCCCGGCCTTGTACAGCGCCAGCGCCGGCAATCCCAGCGCCACCGTGGCGCTGGCCTGGGGATCGCAGTCGATCAGCAATACCTTGCGCCCGGCCTGGGCCAGGGCATAGGCCAGATTGCTGGCCGTGGTGGTCTTGCCCACGCCGCCCTTCTGGTTGGCCAGCACGATGACACGGGCCGCACGGGCCGCCGGTGCCTCCTCCCGGCGCAGCAGGTCGATCACCGGCTCGGGGATGGCTTCCTTGTTGCCTTCCCAGCGGCTGATCCGCGCCTTGTCATAGCTGCGCGCCAACCGGCTGTTGAGCCAGTCCGCGAATTGTCCCTGGTTCATGTTCCGCGCGCTGCGGAACGCCCGAAGTTCCTGCCCGTCCATGGCGCATCCCCGAAAGCACGGGCTCACCCTGGCAGAGTTGACGCAACTGGTCAAGGTTGACGCAATGGGGCAGTCGATTGGATGGCCCGGCAGTCAGACCGTCCGCGGCGGCGGCCATTGTTCCGTCAGGCTCGTCAACGCCAGGGTTGATGGCCGCCATGGCCCAATACAGGCCGATGCGCCGACGGGATCACCAGGGCTCCGGTACAGGGTCGGCATAGGCGATGGCCGGCCGCAACCCAGCCCACCGGTCGTCCGCATTGCGATGGACCGAGCGGCTATGCTCCCTTGGGCTGGCGCACCCTGTCCGGGATTCAGTCATGACCGCCCATACCCTCGGCCTGTTCCTAGTGACCTGTTTCTTCCTGTCTATGACGCCGGGGCCGAACATGCTGCTGGCCCTGGGTCTGGGCCTGCGCTTCGGTCTTCGGGGGGCCGCCTGGGCCGGTCTTGGCATGTGCCTGGCTCTGGCCGGTCTGGCGCTGCTGTCCGCCCTGGGCCTGGGCGCCGTGCTGGCGGCATCGCCCCTGGCGTTCCAGCTGTTGAAATGGGCCGGTGTCGCCTATCTGGCCTGGCTGGGCGTGCAGGCCTGGCGTGCGCCGGCGGACGGTGCCCGCGCCGGTGCGCCCACCCCCGGTGCGTCCGCTGACGCGGGGCGCCTTGGGGAGGCGGAGGGCGGCAGTGTGCGCCTGTTGCTGCGCGGTCTGCTGGTGGCCGTCAGCAATCCCAAGGCGCTGGTGTTCATGGCGGCCCTGTTCCCGCAATTCATCGATCCTGCCCGGCCGGTGGCGCCGCAGCTTGGTGTGCTGGTGGTGTCGATGCTGGTGATCGAGTTCGGCTGGATCATGACCTATGCCGCCAGCGGCGACCGGCTGGCCGTGCGCCTGTCGGGTGCGGTGGCCATGACATGGCTGAACCGGGTGACCGGCAGCCTGCTGCTGGCCGCTGGCGGGTTGCTGGCCTTGGCCAGCCATCCCTGACCCGTCCGGCGACCCGGGGTGTCAGCAGAGGGGAGTCGGCACCGGCCCGGGCAGCAGCACCCCGGCGGGCAGCTCCACCGTCAGGTCCAGGCCGGATCGTGCCCAGTGCGGCTGGAGCGCACCGCCCAACTGGTCATGCATGGTCGTTTCCAGCAGCAGCAGGCCGAACCCCCGCCGGAGTGGCGCACGGGACAGGGCGGGACCGCCATGCTCGGTCCAGCGCAGCGTCCCCCGGCCGTCGGCATGCAGAGTCCAGCCAAGCGCGACACTGCCCGCGTCCGTGGACAGGGCGCCATGACGCAGGGCGTTGCTGGCCAGCTCGTGCAGCGCCAGCCCCAGGGCCTGGGCACCCTCGGGCTGCAGCAGGACCGTGGACGCCCCTGTCAGCACCAGACGGGACGGCTGGCCGGGATCGCCGTCACCGCTGCCCGGCAGGATGGATGCTGCCAGTTCGGCCAAGGGCACCGGACCCCAGCCATGGGCGGACAGGACGCGGTAACAGGCAGCCAGGGCGGCGATCCGCCCCTCGATGGCGCCCTTGTAGACGGGAACCGTGTCGGCGTCGGCCAGACGGACCAGGGTCTGCACCACCATCAGGGCGTTGCGCACACGGTGATCGACCTCGCGGGCCAGGATCTCGTGCTGGGCACTGCACCGGCGCAGGAGTGTGACGTCACGGTTCAGGCCGACAACGCCGGAGATGTGGCCTTGCCGGTCCCGCAGCGGGCGACGCAGGGTTTCCAGGATTCTGCTTCCGCCATCGGCCGTGGTCACGACCGTTTCGCTGCGGATGGTCTGGCCGCTCTCCATGGTCTGCCGGTCAAGGGTCCGATCGCTGTCGCTGACCGCGTGCCGCTGCTGCTGCGCTGTCCCGGCCAGGAGATCGCGGCCGGACCGGTCGCGGGCGACGATCCCGTCCTCCAGCGCTGCCAAGAGTCCATCCAGCACGGATTGTTGTTCGGCGGACGCCCACTCGGCCTCCCGGATCCCGGTCCGGTCGGTCAGCAGCACCCCAAGGCCCCGCCCCGCCGGAGCCAGATCCAGCGGAAAGGCCCGGATCTCCAGCACACGGTCCGGCCTGTGCAGGCCCTGTGTTTCAAGCTGATCGGCCCGGCCCGTGGCCATGATCGTGGTCAGCCAGCTTTCGAACCAGGTGCCGGCGCTGGCCGGCAGCACCTCCCACAGCCCCCGTCCCAGGATGGCGTCGCGCGGCAGCGCGAAATGCGGCTCGGCGGCGGCATTGATTGCAACAATGCGCCAGTTTGCATCGACGGCATAGAAGGCGTCGGCGATCTGTTCCAGGACGGCGACCTGGGCGGCCCGTTGCGCCGCGGCGAACGCGCCGGCGGTCTCGGTCGCAGGGACCGGGGTTGGGCTGCTGGGGACGGAGTGGTTCACGGCCTGCCGGATCATGGATGGTCTGTATGCCGCTGCGGCGGAATCCGAGCGGGCAGGTCGGCGGGTGATGCCGCCGCGTCCCGTCTCTCGCTCTGCCAGCCCATGACCATTGCCTATCCCCACCTGTCCGCGCGCGGCTGATGGCGTCCATCATTGACGCGCTCCCGGCTCCGCGGCGTAACGTCGAAGAAAACCAGCGGTTTCACCAGATGTACGGAAGTATGTTTTTCGTCCCCGGTGTATTCAGAGCGGCCTGCGCGCTGGATTTTCCGATGAAAACCAATCCCGAAGGATAGATCGACTGGCCTGGCCGCTGTCTGTCTGCCGAGCAGGCGTACCCTGTGACAGATGGCCTTGACGGCACGGCCGGGGACCGATGAGGGTGCAAGCCCCGTTCAGACCGGAAGCGTTCCATTCCGGCTGCCTGTGCCCGTGACCGCCCTTGATCCGCCCGTTCGCCCTGTCCGTCACCCTTCCCGTCCCGCCCTGCCGAAGGTTCCGATGTCCTCCCCGCCGACGCCTGCCCGCGCCCCGTCCTTTGCCGAGTTTGTCGCCCTGGTCGCGGTGATGATCGCCCTGACGGCTCTGTCCATCGATGTCATGCTGGTGGCACTGCCGGACATTGCGGCCAGCTATGGCGTCACCACGGCCAATGACCGGCAGCTCATCATCACCCTTTACATGGCCGGATTTGCCGTCGGGCAGATTCTCAGCGGCCCGCTGTCCGATCGCTATGGGCGGCGGCCGGTGCTGTTCGTCGGACTTGTGGTGATGGCAGTGGCCGCCCTGCTGGCTGCGCTTGCTCCCAGTTTCCAGCTGCTGCTGGCGGCGCGTTTCCTTCAGGGCCTCGGCGCCTCGGCACCGCGGGTCCTGGCCGTGGCCGTGGTCCGCGACCGCTATGCCGGACGGGAGATGTCGCGGGTGATGTCGTTCGCCATCATGATCTTCGTCGTGGTGCCGGTGCTGGCGCCCAGCGTCGGCGGTGCGGTGCTGCACCTGGGACCCTGGCCCTGGATCTTCGCCCTGATGGGGCTGGGGGCGGTTGCCACGCTGGTCTGGGCCGCGCTGCGCCTGCCGGAGACGCATCCGCCCGAGCGGCGGGTGCCGCTGTCGGCCACGCGCCTGACCGGCATCGTGCTGGAGGTGGTGCGCTGCCGCCGCACCCTGGGCTATACGGTGGCGGCAGGATTCCTGTTCGGCGGCGTGCTGGCCTATGTCTCCAGCGCCCAGCAGCTGTTCGTCGATCTCTATGATCTGGGGGCGCTGTTTCCGCTGATGTTCGGCGGTGTCGCCGTGGTCATGGGGGTGGCCTCGCTGGTCAATTCCAGGCTGGTGATGCAACTGGGCATGCGTCGCGTCTCCCATGTGGGGCTGGTGCTCTATCTCGGCGTCTGGCTGCTTGGCGGGGTGCTGGGCTTCCCCGCGCAGCCGCCGCTGCCGCTGCTGGTGCTGATGCTGGCCGCCGCCTTCTTCTTCTCCGGCTTGGCCATGCCGAACTGCAATGCCCTGGCCATGGAGCCGCTGGGGCATGTGGCCGGCACTGCCTCGTCCTTCATCGGCTTCTTCACCTCGGCGCTGGCGGCATTGGTGGGCTGGATGGTGGGGCAGGCCTTCGACGGGACCGTGCGTCCGCTGCTGGTCGGCTTCGCCGCCGTCGGGGTGTCGGCCCTGCTGGCGGTGTTGCAGACGGAACGCTGGCGGCTGGCCCTGTTCCACACCCCGGCCGACGGGACGGCACGGGGCTAGGGGCACGGCGCCGCAGGCGGGACTTCGGGCGTGGGGCGCACTGGTTTTTCGATTGTGGCGGGCAGATACACCTTTGTCCGCCCGTTCCGCTCGTGGCAGGCCGGGCCTGCCCATACCCGTCCCCGTGAAATGCGGCTGTAACCGGTGGCAAGACCGGTGACGGCCTCGGCGGTGGCATGCTAGATAGCGGTCACCATGGTCGAGCCAACAAAAAGAATCCCAGAGACCGAGCGTTTCCGGCGCAAACGGGACCTGATCATCGATGCCGCCGCCACCGTGATCAATGAGCGGGGCGCCAAGGGCATGACCCTGTTCGATGTGGCGGAGAGCGTCGGGCTCAGCACCACCAGCGTCACCTATTATTTCAAGCGCAAGGAACAGCTGGCCTGTGCCTGCTTCGCCGCCACGCTGGACCGGCTGGAGGCGCTGGTGATCGACGCGGCGACGGAGCCGGACCCGCGCCGCCGCGTGGCCCGCTTCGTCAACCGGCATTTCGATCTGCTGGCGGCCATCCGCCGGGGCGAGGCCCGGCCCATGGCCCGCCTGTCCGACCTGCGCGCCATGGAGGACCCGCTGCGCGGCGACCTGCTGGAGCGCTATTTCGGCATCTTCCGCCGCATCCGCCTGTTGCTGGGCGATGATGGCGGCCGGGAGGACTGGTGGCTGCGCACGGCCCGCACCCATGTGCTGGTGGAAAACCTGTTCTGGTTGCCGGAATGGCTGCCGCGCTACGACGTGGAGGATTACGACCGCGTCCGCCACCGTTTCCTGGAGCTGTTCGAGCGCGGCCTGGCCCCGGAAGGCATGGTCTGGGCGCCCGCCGTCCGGACCCTGACCGATCCGGAGGAGGAGGACGGGGCCAAGCGCAACTTCCTGGCGGCGGCCACGAAGCTGATCAATGAGCGGGGCTATCGCGGTGCCTCGGTCGACCGCATCGCCTCGGAGCTGAATGTCACCAAGGGCAGCTTCTACCATCACCTCGACGCCAAGGACGATCTTGTCCTGGCCTGCTTCCGGCGCAGCCTGGCCACCATCACCCAGGCCCAGCGCGTGGCCCTGACGGAGCCGGGCAGCCACTTCCACCGGCTGGCCACGGCGGCGGCGACGCTGCTGAATGTGCAGTTCGACGAGCAGGCGCCGCTGTTGCGCACCATCGCCCTGCAGGCCCTGCCCATGGATGTGCGGCTGCAGGTGGTGGACCATTCCAACCGCATCGCCCGCCGCTTCGCCGGCATGATGATCGACGGCATCAGCGAGGGATCGGTGGCGACCATCGACCCGCTGGTGGCCAGTCAGGCGGTGATGGCCATGGTCAACGCCTCCTACGAGCTGACGGGCTGGGCGGCCAAGATGCCCAAGGACCGCGCCATCGCCTATTACGCCTCCACCCTGTTCTTCGGGCTGTATGCCGATCGGCCCCGGCTGGGCTGAGCTGGCCGCGGGCCTGGCGGGCGGGCATAGCGTTTCCACCGGCGGACAGAGCCGGCCCGGCTGGAAGGCGTGTGGCCCGGCACGTCATACTGGTTGTCCGTATCCGTCCCTGCCGGCGGTGCGGCGGGGCTGGCTTGACATCCCGCGTCGGGGCGGCCCAAGGTCCGGCCGTGCGCCGGTCGCCCCTGGTTCCCCAAGGTCCGTTGCGCCGGGATGACGAGCATGAGTGAAGCCGCCCTGATCGAGTTCTACCGCCTGGTCCGCGAGGACGAGGCCGTGATGGGCCGGCTCGCCGCCTGCCGCACTCCGGAGGAGCTGGTGGCCGCCGTGGTGGAGGAGAGCGCCCGCCGCGGCCTGAGCGTGGACGCGCCCAGCGTGGAGCTGGCGCTCAGCGATCTGAAATCCTTCATCGATCTGGCCAATGACGATGCCCTGACCGACCTGGAGCTGGAGATCGTCTCCGCCGGGTCCGGGGCCATCGGCGGCTATGGCAGCAAGGACGGCTGGCCCGGCTGAACCAAGGAGAGTTGCGGTGCCGTGGCGGGATCCCATTCTCCCGCCCGGTCTACGCCATCAGCCTTCCCGCGGGCCGTTCTGGTGGCGGCGCGGGGGTTCGCCGAAGCGGTTGCGGTAGGCGGTGATGAAGTTGTTGACGTGGCTGTAGCCCACCTGCCAGGCGATGGCCTTCAACGGCAGCTCCTCCTGGAACAGCAGGCAGCGCGCCTTTTCCAGCCGGGCATTGCGCAGGCATTCGAAGACCGTGACCCCGAACAGGGCCTTGAAGCCCTCGTTCAGGCGCTTCTCGTTCAGCCCGACGGCATCCGCCAGTTGGCGCAACGAGGGCGGGGTGGTGAGATCGGCCAGCAGCCGGTCGCGCGCGTCGGCCACCAGCCTGTGCTCGCGGCGGGACAGACCGTTGTCATCCGCCGGCGGCTGGGCGAGGTCGGCCAGGGCCAGGGCCAGCAACTCCAGGCAGCGTGATTCCAGCATCAGCGTCTGCAGGCCGGGGATGGCGATGCGGTCGACAAACAGGCTGTCCGCCACACGCAGGCACGCGGCCCCGGCGGGCCGGCTGTCCAGCACCGGCTCCGGACCGCATGCCGGATTGTCGTCCGGCAGCAGCGGCCGCAGCATGGAGGCCGACGCATGCACCATGATTCCACGTACCGTCTCGCCGGCGGTCAGCGCCAGATGCAGGCCGCTGTTGCAGCTCCGGACCCGGTGCAGCCGCCCCGTCGTCAACGGCGGCTGCGAGCCCGTGGTGCCACGGGCGTCGGGCAACAGATCGACCCGGCCCTGCAACAGGATGAGCAGATGGTTCCAGGCTCCCGGCGCGGCGTGGCTGACGCGCAGCGGCTGGGCCGGTGCGCCGTCAAGCAGGCTGATGCTCAGGTCCGGGCGCAGGTCATGGCTTTGCCAGAGGCTGTCCCGCCGGGGTTCGGCGGCGGCATGCGCGGAGGGCGGCACATCTCCGATCACCCAGGTCTGATCCACGGCGTCATTCCCTGTGTCAGCCATGCCGGGCCTGAACGGCTTGCCGGCCGAACCGCCGGGCCGCACCACGTCCTTTGGTGGCAGAGCCGGCATATCGCGGGAAGACAGCCACTTTTGCGCAGCGCCGTCGAGGGCGTGCGGGAAAAGATCAACCGGGATTGAGATTCGCCGGCAGAAGGTCAGTCAACGGCCTGGAGGGCCATGACCGTCTCGTTGATGACGCGCAGCAGCACCGGCACATCGATCCGGCCCTCCTGCTCCGCATCCGCCGCCAGCTGGGCCAGTTGCTGTGCGCCCATACCGGCCGCGGTGCCCTTCAGCCGATGGGCGACGGAGCGGAAGGTGCCATCGTCGCCGGCATTGGCCAGCTCGCTCATGTCACGGGCCACCTGGTCATCCAGCATGGTGACGGCCCGGCGCCAGCCCGAGGCACCGATGGCGGCGCGGATGGCATGCACCTGATCGGCGTCGATCAGCGACAGCACCCGGCCGCGGTCGTTGGCGGGGGGGATGGCCTGGACATTGGCCGGTGGCGCGGCTTTCGCCGCCGCATCCCGGACGGTGCTGACGATGGCCGTCAACAGCTTGTCCGGTGTGATGGGCTTGGCCGTGTACCCGTTCATTCCGGCCTCCAGGCAGCGGGCGCGGTCGGCATCGGCGGCATTGGCCGTCAGCGCCAGGATCGGCACGCGGCCCTTGGCGCCGCCCAGGCTGCGGATGCGGCGGGTGGCTTCCAGCCCGTCCATCTCCGGCATCTGCATGTCCATCAGGATCAGGTCAAGGCCGTCCCGGCTGGCCGCATCCACCGCCTCGCGGCCGTTCTGCACCTCGACCACATCATGCCCGGCGCGCTGCAGCATCAGCCGGACGATGTCGCGGTTCATGACACTGTCCTCGGCCACCAGGATGCGCAGGGGGTGAATCCCGGCCGCCGGCCGGGCCGGTGCCGGGAAGTCGGCCGGTGCCACGGGCCGCACGGGGGGCGGCGGCGCAATGACGGCGGGGGCCGGCGCGACCTCACCAGCGGGGAGGATTTCCGCTGCCGGCGGCTCCGCCGGCTCCTCGGCCGCCGGCTCCCAGGGTACGGAGAACCAGAACAGGCTGCCCTGTCCGGGCTGGCTTTCGACCCCGATGCGGCCGCCCAACAGGGTACAGACCTCCCGGCAGATGGCCAGTCCCAGGCCGGTGCCGCCGAAACGGCGGGTGGTGGAGCCGTCGGCCTGGGTAAAGCGCTCGAACAGGCGCGGCAGCACATCGGGCGCGATGCCGATGCCGGTGTCACGGACCTCGCCCCGCAGACAGGCACGGCCGGTCTGGTCGGTATCCGGCCGCAGCCACACCTCCACCCGGCCGGCCGCGGTGAATTTCAGGGCATTGCCGATGAAATTCAGCAGCATCTGGCGGATGCGGCTGCGGTCGGCCCGCAGCCGCGGCGGCAGATCGGGGTCCACCCGCACACTCAGCCCGAGCTGGCGGATCTCCGCTTCCGGCTGGAACAGCGCCTGGATCTCGTCCAGCAGTGCCGCCGGGGCGAAATCCACCGGGTCGGACTCCGCCCGGCCGGATTCCAGCTTCGACAGGTCCAAAATCTCGTCGATGAGCTGGCGGAGCGCTGCACCCGCGGCCAGCGCCATGTCCACCAGCCGCCGCTGCTCCGGCGCCAGCCCCGGCCGCTCGATCAGGCTGAGGGCGCCCAGCACACCATTCAGCGGTGTGCGGATTTCGTGGCTCATGGTGGCCAGGAATTCGCCCTTCAGCCGGCTGACCCGGTCGGCCTCGTCGCGGGCCCGCCGCAGATCGGCTTCCAGCTGGCGATGGGCGGTGACATCGTTGATCATGGCCGTGAAGCAGCGCCGCCCTTCGTCCAGCCAGCCGGACAGCGACACCTCCAGCGGCACCTCCTGGCCGTCGCGCCGTCGCCCTTCCAGCTGGAGCACGGTGCCCGGTAGCGGGGCACGTCCGGTGCGCAGGTAATTGACCAGCCGTTGCAGGTGGCGCGCCGCCTCGAAGCTGCTCATCAGCAGCGTGACGTCGCGGCCCAGCACCTCATCCGGCGCATAGCCGAACAGCCGCTCGGCCGCCGGGTTGAAGCCATCGACGATGCCGGTGTCGTCGATGGTGATGATGGGCTGTCCCGCGGCTTCGAACATGGCGCGGTAGCGCCGTTCGCTGGCTTCCAGGCGGGCGGCGGCCCGGCGGCGCTCGGTGATGTCGCTGGCCGCCCCGCGATAGCCGATGAAGCGGCCGTCGGCGTCGAACACCGGGCGGCCGCTGATCAGCAGCACATGCTCCTCGCCACCGATGCCGAGATGGCCTTCCAGGCCGCGGAAGGCTGTGCGTTGGGATACGGCGGTCCAGATGGCGCGGATATCGGCTTCTCCGGGATGGAAGACATCCATGACGGGCTGTCCCAGGATGGTCGTGTCATCCTGGAGCGAGGGGGCATGGGGGCCGGTGATGCCGGTCAGCCGCAGCTCCGAGTCTGTTTCCCAGAACCAGTCGGAGGCGGTTTCCGCCAGATCGCGGAAGCGCTGCTTGCTCATCTCCAGCCGGGCGGTCTGGGCCCGCAGGTCGGCCTGGGCCTGGAGTTGCTTGCGCGCGAAGCGGGCGGCCACAAGGGCCAAACCCAGGAGGGCCAGGGTACAGGCGGCCGCGACCATGCGATAGAGCAGGGATGTGCGTTGGGCATCGCCCAGGAAGGCCGCCTTGGAGACTCCGGCCACCACCAGCAGCGGATAGCCCGGCAGCTGGCGGAAACTGACCAGCCGTTCGATGCCGTCGATGGCGCTGGTCTGCGTCATGAACCCCGCCATCCGGGTGCGGGCCGCCGCCACCACAGGGCTGCCGCTGAGATCCGCGCCCATGATGGCATCATCCAGCACGGCACGGGCCCTCAGCACGCCGTCCAGGCCCAGGATGGCGATGGTCCCGCCCGGCCCGACATCCACGTCGGCGAAACTGCGGCTGAAATAATAGGGGTCCAGCGACGCCACCACCACGCCGCCGAAGCGACCATCGGCCAGTTCGATGCGCCGCGTCAGCTGGATCGACCATTTGCCCGAGGCGCGGCCGAAAACGGGTTTGCTGATGAACAGCCCCACATCCGCGCGGTCACGGTGGACGCGGAAATGCTCCCGGTCCGACAGGTCGATGCCGGTCTTCGCCCCGGCCACACTGGTCTGGCGCAGCATGCCGTCCGCGCCGATATAGGCCAGCTGCAGCACCGTGTCGGAACTGTCGACGGCGGTGCGCATGATCTTGTCGACATCCGCCATGGCAGCGTCATCCCGCTGCACACCCAGGGCCATGAAACGCAGCGCCTGGTCGGCACCGGCAATGGTGCGGCGCGTCTGCTCCGCGATGGTCTGGGCCAGATTTCCCGTATCACGTTCGGCGCGCTCCAGCGCCTCGCGCATGATACGCTGGTTGAGGGCAGTGGCCGTGATCCACAGGGCCATGATTGCGAGGGCGGTGACCGCCCAGATCGCAATCACCGGCCGATGTCCCCGCAATGCCGCGGAATTGCTCATCTTGAATTGTGTCCAGACCAAACGCTAGCCCAGTGGATAGCTTAACTTTGCCGGCCATCTCCCGGTATCTATGCGAAGGGTGATGGGTTGGACATTGGCGGAGAATTCGCATGCGGACACGGCTCAATGTCCTTGTCATCGACGATGTGCCGGTCAACCGCTTTCTGCTGGAGAGCATTGCGGGAGAGATCGGGGGACTGCAGGTCTCCAGCGCGTCCGACGGCGCCGAGGCCCTGGACTGGTGCCGGCGGAACCAGGCCGATGTGGTGGTCGTTGACTGGATGATGCCGGGTATGGACGGCTTCGCCTTCCTTCAGGCGTTCCGGGCCGATCCCGCCAACGAAGGCGTGCCCGTGGTCATGATCACGGCCAATGACGACCGGGCCGTGCGACAAAAGGCGCTGGATCTGGGAGCCAACGATTTCCTGGTCCGACCGCTGCAGCCGGCGGAGGTGCGTGGCCGCCTGCGCAATATGCTGACGTTGCGCCGGGCTCATCTGGCCTTGGCGCATCAGGCCCAGGTGCTGTCCGAGCAGGTGGCGGCGGCCACGGCCCAGCTCCGCGCGCGCGAACGTGAACTGGTGTCGCGCCTGGCCGGCGCCCTGGAGCATCGCGACCCGGAGACCGGGGCCCATGTGGTGCGGATGGCGCTCTACTCCCGGCTGATCGCCGAGCGGCTGGGATTGCCGGCCGAGTTCCAGGAGATGCTGCTGGCCGCAGCCCCCATGCATGACATCGGCAAGGTCGGCATTCCCGACTACATCCTGTTGAAGCCGGGCCGGCTGACGCCGGACGAACTCACCATCATGCGGCGGCACGCCGAACTGGGCGGCCGCATCCTCGATGGCAGCGAGTCGGAGCTGGTGCGCATGGCCCAGCGCATCGCCATGGGTCACCACGAGAAGTGGGACGGGACCGGTTATCCCCAGGGACTGTCCGGCACCGCCATTCCCATCGAGGCCCGCATCGTGGCCGTCGCGGACGTCTTCGATGCCCTGACCTCGGAGCGGCCCTACAAGCCGGCCTGGTCGCTGGAGGAGGCGCGCGCCCATCTGCTGGCGCTCCGTGGCGCCCATTTCGATCCGGACTGTGTCGACGCCTTTCTGGCGGGTTGGGACAAAGTGTTGCAGATCCGCACGGAGCATGCCGATCCCGTAACGGCCAGCCTCGCCGATGATTGAAAGAGCGGCGAAGTGCAACATGACAAGAATTTCATCATGGCGTTAAGCCTGACGAAAGGCGCATGGGTGCATTCCCTCGGGCCAAGACCAAACCGTCCCTCGGCCCCCCATGCTACGCGCGTCCTTTGTCGAGCCGATAATGCAGGCCAAAGCGTCTGACCCGCCATCCCCACCCGCCCTGCATCCGCTGTTGCGCCGGGCACGCCAGATCCTGCCCTGGACCGTGGCCGGCCTGCTGGCCGTGATCGGGTGGCTGGTGCTGCACCGGCAGCTGGCCAGCCTGGACCATGACGAGCTGATGGTGGCACTGTCGTCCACCTCCTGGTCGGCTCTGGCGGTGGCCCTGCTGCTGACCATCGCCAATTACATCTGCCTGGTCGGCTACGATCTGACCGGCCTGCACTGGATCGATCCCAAGGTGCCGCGGCGGGCCGGAGTCCTGGCCGGGATCATCGGCTTCGCCTTCAGCAACACCATCAGTTTCACCGCCCTCAGCGGTGGGGCCGTGCGCTACCGCATCTACACCGCGGCCGGCATGCGTCCCATGGATGTGGCCCGCATTGTCGTCTTCGTCGCCAGCTCCTTCATGATCGGCGTGTCCGCCGTGGGCAGCATCGGTCTGCTGCTGGCCCCCTGGCGGGCGGCCACGGCCTTCCATGTGGCGGATTGGGTGGTGCAGGCGGTGGCGCTGGTCATCGCCGTGGCCCTGCTGCTGCTGATCGTGGCGGCGGCCCTGCTGCGCAACGGTATCCAGTTCCGGGGCCGCACCATCCATCTGCCCAGCCCCGGCATCCTGATCCTGCAGCTGGTCATCTCCAGCCTGGATGTGCTGCTGTCGGCGTCGGTGCTGTATGTGCTGCTGCCGGCCGATACCGGGATCGGTCTGGGGGCCTTCCTCGGGGTCTACAGCGCCGCCATCGTGCTGGGGCTGGCCAGCCATGTCCCGGGCGGGCTGGGGGTGTTCGACGGCATCGTGCTGGCGGCCCTGTCCGGCCATGCGCCGCTGGAGTCGCTGGCCGGCGCCCTGATCCTGTACCGGGTCATCTATTATCTGCTGCCGCTGGCCTTCGGCGCGCTGCTGTTTCTGGTGCATGAACTGACCGACCGCAGGCATCGTCTGGTCTTCCTGCTCCGGCATCCGCGCATCGGTGCCGCCTATCGGCTGCTGCGCAGTCAGGCCCCGCGGATCGGCGCCGTGCTGGCGGTAACGGCCGGCGCCATCCTGCTGGCGTCGGGGTCGCTGCCGGCGACGCCGGGTCGCGTGCGCGTGGTGGCGCATCTGGTGACGCTGCCCGTGGTCGAGGTCTCGCACGTGCTGGCCAGTGTGGCCGGGCTGGGACTGGTGCTGGTGGGCTACGGCCTGTTCCGGCGCATCGATTCCGCCTGGCTCCTGGCCCAGGCCCTGTTGTCGGCCGGCATCATCCTGTCGCTGCTGAAGGGCTTCGACTATGAGGAGGCGACGCTTCTGGTCGGCCTCATGGGACTGCTCTGGCTGGCGCGCGGCGAGTTCTATCGCCGGGGCCGGCTGACGGACCTGCGGCTGACGCCGGGCTGGCTGCTGGCCGCCGCCGCCGCCATCGGTGGCGCCACCTGGCTGACGCTGTTCTCCTACGAGCATGTGGAATACCGCGACAGCCTGTGGTGGCACTTCGCCGTTCATGCCGATGCGCCGCGTTCGCTGCGGGCGCTGGTGGTGACGGCGGCGGCACTATTGGCCATCGGCCTGCGCCAGATGATGCGACCGGCCGCGGCCAAGCTGACCGGGCCACTGATCGCCGATCTGCAGGATGCCCGGCGCATCCTGACCACCTCGCCGCGGACCGAGGGCTGGCTGGTGCTGCCGGGGGACAAGGCGCTGCTGTTCTCAGACGACCGGCGTGCCTTCCTGATGTATGCCGTGCGCGGCGGCAACTGGATCATGCTGGGCGATCCCGTGGGGCCGCGCGATGCCTGGCCGGCCCTGGTCTGGCAACTGCGTGAGAAGGCGGACCGCCACGGTGCCCGCATGGCCGCCTATCAGGTGCGGCCGGACAGCCTGCCCGTCTATATCGATGTGGGGCTGATGCCGGTGAAGATCGGCGAGGAGGCCCGCATTCCCCTGACGGGCTTCAGTGTCGAGGGGCCGGAGCGTCGCGATCTCCGCTATGCGCTGCGCCGGGGCGAGAAGGACGGGCTCCGGTTCGCGCTGGTGCCGCCGGACGGGGTTCCGGCCATCCTGGACGAGATGCGGGCCGTGTCCGACGCCTGGCTCGATCATCGCCGGGCCCGCGAGAAGGGCTTCTCCGTCGGCTTTTTCGATGACGACTACATGCGGAGCTGCACCCAGGCCGTGGTGTGGGAGAATGACCGCATGGTGGCCTTCGCCAACCTGTGGACCGGCGCCCGCGCCCCTGGTCTTGATGCGGAGTTGAGCATCGATCTGATGCGTCACCGGGACAGCCAGTCGGCAGTCGTCATGGACTTCCTGTTCGCCAAGCTGATGCTGTGGGGCGCCGCCGAGGGGTTCGCCTGGTTCAATCTGGGGATGGCGCCCCTGTCCGGCCTGTCCGGCCGGCCGCTGGCCCCGCTATGGCAGCGCATCGGCGCCTTCCTGTTCGCCCGGGGTGAGCCCTTCTATGGCTTCCGCGGGTTGCGCAGCTACAAGGAGAAATTCCGGCCGGTGTGGGAACCGCGCTACCTCTGCTGCCATGGCGGGCTGGCCCCCGCCACCGTGCTGGCGGATGTGGCCGCCCTGGTTTCCGGCGGGCTGGACGGGGTGATCCGGAAATGATGCGTTATCTTCGTCCCCAGAGCTGGCGCCATCTGCTGGTGCTGCTGCTGGCCGGAACGGCGGTCATCGCCCTGGTCCTGGCCGGGATCGTGTCGTTGTGGACCGCCGCCCGCATCCGCACCCAGTCCTTCAATGCCGGGGAATTCGGCGAGGTCCAGCTGTTCCAGCCTGCGGCCAGCAGCGGCCGGGTGGTGGTGCTGGTCTCCGACAGCGATGGCTGGTCCCACGCCGACACGCGGCAGGCCAAGCGTCTGGCCAAGGCCGGCGCCATCGTCGTCGGACTGGATCTGGCCGACCTGTTGCCGCGGCTGAACGAACAGACCGAGGGCTGCCACTGGATCTCCGGCGATCTGGAGGCGGTCAGCCGTGCCGTGCAGCAGGCCCGCGGCTTCACCCGCTATCACCCGCCGGTGCTGGTCGGGCGTGGCGATGGCGGCATGCTGGTGCTGGGGGCGGCCGCGCAGGCCCTGCCGCGCATGTTCGCCGGGGCCGTCGTCACCGAACTGGACCGGGTGCTGCCGTTGAAGGCGCCGATCTGCCTGGACCAGGCGCCGAGTCAAAGCGCGGACGGCCCGCTCTATCCGCTGCCGGCCTCTCCCAACACGCCGGTGACGCTGCTGCGTGCCACCGGCGACGACGATCCGGGTCCGCTGCCCGACGGCCTGCGGCGTGAGGACCAGGATGGCGAGGATCTGGCCGAGCAGGTGGCCGACATTGCCATTCGGCTGGACGGCATCGGCCCGCAGCCCGATCCGGTGGCCGGCATTCCGGTTGTGGAGATCCCGGCCGAGGCCGACGTCAAGGATGCCGTGGACGCCGACACTCTGGCCATCATCTGGTCCGGTGATGGCGGCTGGCGCGATATCGACAGCAGCATGGGCGATGCCCTGGCCGCCCGCGGCATCCCCGTGGCCGGCATCGACAGTTTCGAGTATTTCTGGCACACGCGCACGCCGGACGAGATGGCCCGCGACCTGGACCGGCTGATCCGCCACTATACCGGCCTGTGGGGGCGGCATAAGGTGTTGCTGATCGGCTATTCCTTCGGCGCGGACACGCTGCCCTTCGCCGTCAGCCGGCTGTCTGACGAGGACAAGGCCGCGCTGCGGCTGCTGGGCCTGCTGTCGCCCTCGCGCGGTGCCGACTTCCAGATCAATGTGGCCGCCTATCTCGGCAACAGCGACGAAGGGGCCTTCCCGCTGATGCCGGAGATGGCGAAGCTGTCGGGCCTGCCCATCGCCTGTATCTATGGCGAGGAGGATGCCGATGACAGCCTGTGTACGGTCCCGGACTTCAAGGCCGACCATATCCTGAAGCTGGCCGGCGGCCACCATTTCGATGGCGACTATGACGGGCTTCTGGACCGGCTGCTGGCCGCGGCCGGGATTGCCCCTTCCGCCGCCAGCGGAGAGAAGCAGAGCAACGCCGGCGCGCGATGATGCGGCTTGGGGCGGCTCCAGGCCGTGGAGTAGGCTCGCCCGAGCGGAAGGGGAAGCCATCGCATGTCCGATCGGAAAAGCATCGCGCGCTATCGCAGCAATCTCCAGGGTGAGGTGGACGGGGCCGCGCTCTATCGGGCGCTGGCGGCTGCCGAAGGCGATCCCCGGCTGGCGGACGTCTTCAACCGGCTGGCCGCGGTGGAGGAAGCACATGCCGATTTCTGGCGGCGGCGGCTGGCCGCGGCCGGGGCGGCGGTGACGCTGCGCCCGTCGCCACGGGTCCGCATCCTGGCCTGGCTGGCCCGGCGCTTCGGCACGGCCTTCGTGCTGCCGGCGATCACGGCGACGGAGGTGCAGAGCAGCGCCGTCTATGATGACCAGCCCGAGGCGCGCACGGCCGGCATGGCCGAGGACGAACGCTCCCATGCCCGGCTGATGCAGGCAGCGGCCGGGCGTGACGGGCTGGCCGGTCCGACCCTGGCCATGCTGGAGGGCCGGCACCGCGGCGGTGGCGGCAATGCCCTGCGCGCCGCCGTGCTGGGCGCCAATGACGGGCTGGTGTCGAACCTCAGCCTAGTCATGGGCATGGCCGGGCTGGCCGCCGACGAGCGCACGGTGCTGCTGGCCGGACTTGCCGGTCTGGTCGCCGGGGCCGGCTCCATGGCCATGGGCGAGTGGCTCTCGGTCACCAGCGCCCGCGAGCTGTACCAGAGCCAGATTGCCACTGAGGCGGCGGAGCTGAAGGCCGTGCCGGAAGAGGAGAAGCAGGAGCTGGTGCTGATCTATCAGGCCAAGGGGCTGGGCGAGGCCCAGGCCCGGGCCCTGGCCGACCGGCTGATGGCCGATGAGAAGACGGCGCTGGACACGCTGGCGCGCGAGGAGCTGGGCGTGGACCCGGATGAGCTGGGCGGGTCGGCCGGTGCGGCGGCGCTGTCGTCGTTC
The DNA here is from genome assembly GCF_003336875.1 of Oleisolibacter albus. Lineage (GTDB taxonomy): Bacteria > Pseudomonadota > Alphaproteobacteria > Azospirillales > Azospirillaceae > Niveispirillum > Niveispirillum album. Next base: position 63,374 of record NZ_QGNJ01000003.1, read on the forward strand.
CTGCTGTTCGCCCTGGGCGCCATCTTCCCCGTCGCCCCCTACATGCTGTTGCAGGGGCAGGCGGCCTTCATCGGAGCGCTGGCCAGCAGCGGGCTGGCGCTGGTGCTGGTCGGGGCCGGCACCAGCCTGTTCACCGGCCGGCCGGTGACTCTGTCGGCCCTGCGCCAGCTGCTGATCGGCTTGGCTGCCGCCGGCCTGACCTATGGGCTGGGCCGCGCCGCCGGGGTGCTGGTGGGGTGAGGCAGGCGGCCGGGAGACATCATCGATCGCGCGCGCTCACCGTCCCAGCGCGGCCACGGCCTGTCGTGGATTGTCGGTGAAGATCCCGTCCACGCCCAGACCGCGCAGCGCCCTGATTTCGCCGGCCAGATCACCGGCCAGGGCGGGGAAGCGCGGGTCCGCGGCATCGCCGCGGCGCAGGGGCACCGGCAGAAAGTAGTTTTCGACGCGCAGGGTCCAGACATGCACCCGCAGCCCGGCCTTGTGCGCCCGCGCCACCAGATCGGTGGGCGTGCTCCAGTGATTGTCATCGTCGCGCGGCAACAACAGTCCCTTTTCGGCGCCCAGCCCGTCGGCATAGCTGGCGATCTCCGCCAGCCCGGCATCGGTCAGCAGGTCGGGGCTGCCGCGCCGGTCGCCGGCCGCCACCAGATCATAGGGCGGGGTGGCGGCCTCGATCAGCTGCACCAGCGGCAGATCGGTCATTTTCCGCAGTGCCTTGAGATTGGCCGTCTCGAAGGACTGGATAAAGACCGGGGCATCGTGGCCGCGATAGCCGGCCTTGTGCAGCGTCTCCACCAGCCGTGGTTCCAGCGCCAGTCCGATGGACTGGAAATAGCCGGGGTGCTTGGTCTCGGGATAGAGGCCGATGCGGCGGCCGGTCTCCGCCTCCTTGCGCCGGATCAGGGCGATGATCTCGTCCAGGGTGGGAATGGATTCGTGCCCGTCATAGGCGGTGTTCTGCGGCCGCAGCTGGGGCAGGCGCTCGCGTGCCCGCAGCGTCTTCAGCTCGTCCAGGGTGAAATCCTCGGTGAACCAGCCGGTGACGCTGCGCCCGTCGATGATCTTGGTGGTGCGCCGGTCGGTGAATTCCGCATGGTCGGCCACGTCGGTGGTGCCGGAGATCTCATTCTCGTGCCGGGCCACCAGCATACCGTCGCGGGTCGCCACCAGATCCGGCTCGATGAAGTCGGCGCCCAGGTCGATGGCCAGGCTGTAGCTCATCAGGGTATGTTCCGGCCGCTCGCCGCTGGCGCCGCGATGGGCGATGACCAGCATGTCGGCCGCGGCCGGGCCGCACAGCCCCAGCAGGGCGGGGATCAGACCGGCCAGCAGCGGCAGAAGCCGGCGCAGCGGGCGAAGACGGGCGTGGTGGTTGCGCATGGAGCCTCCCCTGGGCAGGCCCGGTGCCCGACCCTTAAAAAAAATCGACCCCGCCGGTTGGACGGGGTCGTTCAAGGTTGAACAGGGCGAACGGTTCCGGGTGGAACCGGCTTCGGGGGGCTTCATACGCGGACTTGGTGACGTGCGTATTACAGCCGCCGCCGCCCGGCGGATGGCTGCCCTCCGTCCTGGACAGGGCTTGGACATGGAAACACCGGCCGCGAGGGGCCGGTGTTCCAAACAGACGCAGCGGACGTTGCCATAGGCCCCGCATCAATGCGCCGGACCGGGCGCCGTGGCGGCCACCTCCGCCATTTCGGCCTCGCGCGCCCGGGTGCGGGCGGCGCCATGGTCCTGGGCCAGGAAGGTATAGACCATGGGCAGCACGAACAGGGTGAACAGCGTGCCGATCATCAGGCCGCAGACGATGACCACGCCGATGCTGAAGCGGCTGGCCGCACCGGCGCCGCTGGCCATCAGCATGGGCACGAGACCCATGACCATGGCGGCAGTGGTCATGAGGATCGGCCGCAACCGCACCTGGGCCGCCCGCTCGATGGCGGCCCGCCGGTCCAGCCCCTGCTCATGCTGGAGCTGGTTGGCGAAGGACACCATCAGGATGCCGTGCTTGCTGATGAGGCCGATCAGCGTGACCAGACCGACCTGGGAGTAGATGTTCAGCGTCGCCATGCCGAGGAACAGCGGCAGCAGCGCGCCGCAGACCGACAGCGGCACCGTCACCAGCACCACCAGCGGATCGCGCCAGCTTTCATACTGGGCGGCCAGCACCAGGAAGATCACCAGCAGCGCGAAGGCGAAGGTGACGGTGAGCTGGCTGCCTTCCTGCACGTACTGGCGGGAATCGCCCAGCCAGTCCAGCCGCAGCCCTTCCGGCAGCAGGGCCGGGGCCTCCTGCTGCAGGAACTTCACGGCGTCGCCCACGGTGACGCCCGGCATCGGCATGGCCTGGAAGGTGGCGGAGTTCAGCTGGTTGAACTGGGTCAGGGCGTTGGGGTCGGTGCGCGTCTCCGCCGTGACCACGGCCGACAGCGGCACGTTCTCGCCGCTGGCGCTCCGGACATAGTAGCGGGTCAGATCCTCCGGCGTCAGGCGCAGGGCACGCGGCACCTGCGGGATGACCTCGTAGGAGCGGCCGAACAGGTCGAAGCGGTTGACATAATTGCCGCCCAGCAGCGTGGACAGGGTGCCCGCGATCTCCTGCAGGGTGATGCCCAGCTCGTTGGCCTTCAGACTGTCCACCGACAGGCGGATGCCGGGCAGGTCGAAGCGCAGGTCGCTGTCGGTGACGATGAACAGGCCGCTGGCCTGGGCCTTGTGTTTGATCTCCTCCATGGCCAGGAACAGGGTGCTGTAATCCGCCGTGCCATAGACCACCATCTGCACCGGCAGGCCGCCGGCGCTGCCCGGCAGGGCCGCGGGCGCGAACAGGAAGATCTGCACGCCCGGTACGGCGCCGAGCTTCCCCTGCACCTCCTGCATCAGGGCCTTGGCCGACTTGTCCCGCTCACCCCAGGGCTTCAGGATGGCGCCGACGAAACCCTGGTTGGAGGTGGGCTCACCGAAGATGGCGAATCGCGTCGTCACCTCCGGCACATCGGTGAAGACCTTGTCGATGGTCTTGGCATAGGCCGTCATGTAGTCGATGTTGGCGTATTGCGGGCCTTTGGCCACGCCCAGCAGCACGCCCTGGTCCTCCTCCGGCGCCAGCTCGGTCTGGGTGTTCTGGAACAGGAACACCACGGTGCCCAGAATGGCGGCGGCGAACAGCAGGGTGACCGGACGCCAGTTCAAGGTGGCGTGCAGCCGGCGGCCATAGGCGGCCTCGAGCCGGCCGAAGGTGTGGTCCACGCGCTGGGTGAAGGGGCCGTGCAGCATCTGCCGGTTCAGCAGCAGAGACGACATCATCGGCGACAGCGTCAGCGCCACAATACCGGAGATCAGCACCGACCCGGCCAGGGTGAAGGCGAACTCCCTGAACAGCGAGCCGGTGACACCGCCCAGGAAGCCGATGGGGGCGTACACGGCCGCCAGGGTGATGGTCATGGCGACGACGGGGCCGGCGATTTCCCGTGCGCCGACCAGGGCCGCCTGCAGCGGCGTCAGCCCCTCCTCGATATGGCGGTAGACGTTCTCCACCACGACGATGGCATCGTCCACCACCAGACCGATGGCCAGGACGAAGGCCAGCAGTGTCAGCAGGTTGAGGCTGAAGCCCAGGGCCAGCATCAGCGCCGCCGCCCCCACCAGCGACAGCGGGATCGTCACCAGCGGGATCAGCACCGAGCGGAAGGAGCCCAGGAACAGGAAGATCACCACCACGACGATGGCAACGGCTTCACCCAGCGTGTGGATCACGTCGTCGATGGAGGCCTGGATGAACTGGGTGCTGTCATAGGCCACGTCCATCTTCACGCCCGGCGGCAGGGTGCCGGCGATCTGGGGCATGATGCGCCGGATCTCGGCCACCACGTTCAGCGGGTTGCCGGTCGGCGTCACCTCGATGCCGATGAACACGGCGTTCTCGCCGCTGAAGGCCACATACTGGTCGGCGGATTTCGGTCCCAGCTCCACCTCGGCCACGTCGGACAGGCGGACGACGCTGCCGTCGGCGGCCTTGATGACGAGGTTGCGGAACTCGGCCTCCGAGCGCAGGCCGGTGTTGGTGGTGATGTCGGCGGCGGTGAAATAGCCTTTCTGCTGGCCCGGAGCCGCCTGCACATTGTTGGCCTGCAGCGCCGTGGAGACATCCGCCGCGGTGATGCCGCGGCCCGCCATGCGCGCCGGGTCGAGCCAGATGCGCATGGCGAAGGTCTGTCCGCCCAGCGCACTGGCGCTGGCCACGCCCGGCACGGTGGCCAGGACCGGCTGCACCTCACGGCTGAGATAGTCGGCGATGGCCGCCAGCGACAGGCTGGAACTGGAGAAGCTGAGATAGAGGGCGGACACCGTCTCGCCGGTGGATTTGGTGATGACGGGGTCGTTGGCGCCCTGGGGCAGCAGATAGCGCACCTGCTGCACCTTCGACATCACGTCGGTCATGGCGACGTTGGGATCGAAGTTCAGACGGATATGCGCCTGCACCGTGCTGACGCCCAGGGTCGAGGTGGAGGTGATGTAATCCACGCCCTCGGCCCCGGCCACGGCCTGCTGCATGGGCGTGGTGATGAAGCCCTGCATCAGCTCGGCGGTGGCGCCGGAATAGGCGGTGGTGACGGTGATGACGGTGGAGGAAACCTCGGGGTACTGCCGCACGGGCAGGGCGAAGATGGCGCGCAGACCGACCAGCAGGATCAGGATACTGACCACTGCCGCCAGGACCGGGCGCCGGACGAAGATATCGGTGAAGCGCATGGCGCTGTCCTCACTGCCGGGGCGGCGTGGCGGGCGGGGTCAGGATGGTGCCCTGTTGCGGGATCACCGCGGCCCCCTGCATCAGCTTGTTCTGGCCGGAGACGATGACCTGCTCGCCACCCTTCAGCCCCTCGGTGATGGCGACGCGGTTGCCGAAGCGGGCGCCGGCCTTGACCGGCTCGCGCGAGACGGTGAAGACGGGCTTGCCCTGGGCGTCCTTCTCCCCGGGGCGCACGACAAAGACGCTGTCGCCGTACAGGGTGTTGACCAGCGCCGTGGCGGCCACGGTGACCTGGTTCGGCAGTTCCGGCAGCGCCACGGCGGCACGGATGAACATGCCCGGCTTCAGCACCTGGCCGGGATTGTCCATGGTGGCCTGGAGCGAGATGGTCCGGGTGTCCGGGCTGATCCGCGGCTCGATGGCCGTCAGCACGGCTTCGAAGCGGCGGCCGGGCAGGGCGTCCACCGTGACCTGCACCTTCTGGCCGATGACCAGCACCGGCCGGTCCTGCTCGGGCAGGGTGAAGTTGACATAGAGCTGGCTGAGATCGGTAAGGGTGACGATCTGGTCGCCGGGGTTGAGGTATTGGCCCAGATTGACGTTGCGGATGCCGAGAACGCCGGTGAAGGGCGCGCGCACCAGCTTCTGGTTGATGATGGCCTGGGCCCGGGCGGCCTGGGCTTCGGCCTGCGACAGCTCGCTACGGGCCTGATCCAGCGTCTGCTGGGTGGTGAAGCCCGGCTGCGCCAGTTTCGAGGCACGCTCCAGCGTGACCTTGGCCAGCGAAGCCTGGGCGCGGGCACTGGCCAGGTCGGCGCGCTCCGGCTCGTCGTTCATCTGCAGCAGGGGGGCGTCGGCTTCGATCTTGTTGCCCGATTCGAAGAACAGCTTGATGATACGGCCGGACACTTCCGGCTGGATCGTCACCTGCCGGGCCGCGACCAGGGAGCCGATTCCGGTCAGCGTCTGCGGTACCGCACCCAGATCGGCGATTTCGGTCTCCACCGGCACCGGTGGTGGCTTGTTGCCAGCCAGGAACTCGGCGATCATCTTCTGGCGGAACAGGTTGAATCCCACCAGGCCGCCGATCACCAGGATCAGCAGCAGGCCCATTATCGTCAGCCGTTTGGCCATGTCGTCCATCCCATGCGTGTGCCACCGGACTTCAGCCCCTTCCGGTGGCACCAGCGGCGGCTACCGCCATCAATTTGCCATGCACCGGACGGCGTCGCCCCTGCGGCCGCCCCGGCGCCGCAAGGGGTATCCAACCGACACTCTTATGCCTGTGAGGCTGGTCACAGCGCCAGAAATTCCGCAGTCGCCCCTGTCCGCGACCGACAACCGATCCCCTGCGGCACGCCGCCGCAGTCTGCGTCGCAACCCTGCGCGGGCGTCGGCCTCCGGCCGGTGATGACGCAGCTTTGATAATCGTCATGGGAACAATTCTGTCGGCAATCGACCCTGCTCCCGAAGCATGACGCGGGTGACCTGGCGGAGCGGCCGGCGCCCGGAACGGCGTCTGCGCTCCGAGGAGTAGCCAAGCGATGGAAATCGACCTCGCCGGCCTGTCACGGCTGCAATTCGCCATGACAGCCATGTACCACTTTCTGTTCGTGCCCTTGACCCTGGGCCTGTCCTTCCTGCTGGCCGTGATGGAGACGGTCTATGTGCTGACCGGGCGTCAGATCTGGCGCGACATGACGAAGTTCTGGGGCAAGCTGTTCGGTATCAACTTCGCCATGGGTGTCGCCACCGGCATCACCATGGAATTCCAGTTCGGCACCAACTGGGCCTATTACAGCCATTACGTCGGCGACATTTTCGGTGTGCCGCTGGCTGTGGAAGGGCTGATGGCCTTCTTCCTGGAGTCGACCTTCGTCGGCCTGTTCTTCTTCGGCTGGGACCGGATGAGCCGGGTCGGGCACCTGACGGTGACCTGGCTGGTGGCCATCGGCTCCAACCTGTCGGCCCTGTGGATCCTGGTGGCCAATGGCTGGATGCAGAATCCGGCCGGCGCCGTCTTCAACCCGGAGACGATGCGCATGGAACTGGTCAGCTTTTACGAGATCCTGTTCAACCCGGTGGCCCAGGCCAAGTTCGTGCACACGGTCAGCGCCGGCTATGTCACCGGCGCCATGTTCATGCTGTCGGTCAGCGCCTGGTATCTGCTGCACGGCCGGCATCGGGAATTCGCCCGCCGGTCGATGACGGTGGCCGCCAGTTTCGGCCTTGCCGCGTCGCTGTCGGTGGTCGTGCTGGGCGACGAGAGCGGCTATGCCCTGACCGAGCATCAGAAGATGAAGCTGGCCGCCATCGAGGCCATGTGGGAGACCGAGCCGGCGCCGGCCGACTTCACCCTGTTCGGCCTGCCGGACATGCAGGCGCAGCAGACCCGCGACGCCGTGAAGATCCCCTATGCGCTGGGCCTGATCGCCACGCGCTCCTTGGACCAGACGGTGCCGGGCATCAAGGATCTGGTGGCGCGGGCGGAGGAGCGTATCCGCAGCGGCCTGCTGGCCTATGACGCCCTGCAGGCGGTGCGCGCCGACCGGGCCGACACCGCCGCCCGGGAGCGGCTGACGGCCCATGCCGCCGATCTGGGCTATGCCCTGCTGCTGAAGGCCTATGTGGAGGATCCGCGCACGGCCACGCCGGCCCAGATCGCCCAGGCGGCGCAGGACACCGTTCCGCATGTGCCCTCGCTGTTCTGGACCTTCCGCCTGATGGTGGGGCTGGGCTTCTATTTCATCCTGCTGTTCGCCGCGGCCTTCTGGTTCGCCAGCCGCCGGCAGTTCACCCGCGTCACCTTCCTGAAACTGGCGGCCTGGAGCCTGCCGCTGCCCTGGCTGGCAGCCGAGCTGGGCTGGTTCGTGGCCGAGCACGGGCGCCAGCCCTGGTCGATCGAAGGGGTGCTGCCGACCTTCCTGTCGACCTCCACCCTGACCGTGCCGGACCTGCTGGTCACCGTCAGCGGCTTCATCCTGTTCTACAGCACCCTGGCGGTGGTCGAGGTCTTCCTGCTGGTGAAGACCGTGCGGCTGGGGCCGGTGCAGGCCCTGGGGCTGGGCGACCCGGCCCGTATCGACGACGCGCATCCCCAGGCGGCCGAGTAAGGAGCGACGAGCATGCTTCCCGTACCATTCGATTATGAAACCCTGCGCCTGATCTGGTGGGTGCTGCTGGGCGTGCTGCTGATCGGCTTCGCCGTCACCGACGGTTTCGATCTGGGTGTCGGCCTGCTGCTGCCGCTGGTGGCGCGTACGGATACCGAGCGGCGCATCGCCATCAACAGCATCGGCCCGGTCTGGGAAGGGAATCAGGTCTGGTTCATCCTGGGCGGTGGCGCCATCTTCGCCGCCTATCCCCCCATCTATGCCGCCGCCTTCTCCGGCTTCTACCTCGCCATGTTCCTGGTGCTGGTGGCGCTGATCCTGCGGCCGGTGGGGTTCGATTTCCGCAACAAGGTGGCCGACCGGCGCTGGCGCGCCGTCTGGGACGCCGGCCTGTTCATCGGCGGCTTCGTGCCGGCGCTGGTGTTCGGCGTGGCCTTCGGCAACCTGCTGCAGGGTGTGCCCTTCCATTACGACGCCGATCTGCGCCTGACCTATGAGGGCGGGCTGTTGGGGCTGCTGAATCCCTTCGCCCTGCTGTGCGGGCTGGTTTCGGTGGCCATGCTGGGGCTGCACGGGGCCATCTGGCTGCTGTTGAAGACCGACGGGCCGGTGGCGGCGCGCAGCCGCAGCGCCGTCACCGTGCTGGCGCCGGCGCTGCTGGTGCTGTTCGCCCTGGCCGGGCTGTGGGCCGCGGGGCTGGAGGGGTATGTGGCCCAGGGGCTGGACCCCAACGGCGCCTCCAACCCGCTGGCCAAGTCGGTGGTGCGGGAAGGCGGGGCGCTGATGCGCAACTACGGCCTGCATCCCTGGATGCGGCTGGCCCCGGTGCTGGCGGTGGCCGGCACGCTGGCGGCCTGGGGGCTGGTGCGGCTGCGGCGTGAGGGGCTGGCCCTGCTGGCCAGCGGCATCGGCATCACCGGCGTCGTCGCCACGGCCGGCGTCAGCCTGTTCCCGTTCCTGATGCCGTCCAGCCTGGACCCGGTGGCGGGCCTGACGGTGTTCGACGCCACCTCGTCCCACCAGACCCTGTTCGTCATGCTGCTGGCCGCACTGGTGTTCGTGCCGCTGATCCTGGCCTACACGGGCTTCGTCTATTCCGTCCTGCGCGGCAAGGTCACCGCCGAACAGGTAGAACGCAACAGTCACTCCCTGTACTGAAGGAGACCGCTATGTGGTATTTCACGTGGTTCCTGGGCGTCGGTCTGGCCTGCGGCTTTGCAGTCCTGAACGCCCTGTGGCATGAGGTCCATCTGCAGGATCCGGGTCCGGTTCAGGAGTGATCATCTGTTGAGTCCGGTTGCGAAACGCCGTGGGTCGGCGGCATGAGCGGGCGCCAGAACGAGCCCGCGCCGCCCACGGCGGTTGAGAAGGAAGACAGGGGGAGCGAACGTCAGCGCAGCCGGGCCGCCGCGGCCTGGTTGCGGCGGCAGGTGCGGCCGGTGCGCGCCTGGCACGGGCTGGCTGTGCTCTGCGGCCTCGGTGCCGGCATCGCCACCATCGTCGAGGCCGCCGCCCTGGCCCGTGCCATCGGCCGGGCCGCCGACGGGCTGTGGGTCGAGGCGGGCCGTGTGCTGCCCTGGCTGCTGCTGGCCATCCTGGCCCGTGCCCTGCTGGTCTGGGGCCAGGAGCGGGCCGGGACGGAAGCGTCGGCCCGCGTGCGCCACCGGCTGCGCCTGGACCTCTACCGCAGCATGGCCCGGCTGGACCGGCGCGAGGAGGAGGGGGGCACCGCCACCCTGACCGTGCGCCTGATCGACCAGGTGGAGGCGCTGGACGGATTCCTGTCGCGCTATCTGATCCTGTCGCCCCTGGCGGGGCTGGTGCCGCTGCTGATCCTGATCGTGTCCTTCAGCCAGAACTGGGTGGTGGGGGCGCTGCTGTTGCTGACCGGGCCGCTGATCCCGCTGTTCATGATCCTGATCGGGCTGGGGGCGGAGCAGGCCAGCCGTCGCCAGTCCGTAGCCCTGGCCCAGCTCGGCCGCCGTTTCCTGGACCGGCTGGGCGGGTTGACCACCCTGCAGCTGTTCGGCCGTGTGGAGCCGGAGGCCGCGGCGCTGACGGCGGTCGCCGACGATTTCCGCCGGCGCACCATGGCGGTGCTGCGCATCGCCTTCCTGTCCTCCACCGTGCTGGAGTTCTTCGCCTCCGTCTCTATCGCCCTGGTGGCGATCTATCTGGGTTCGGTCTATCTCGGCTATTTCCACATGGGCGCGGCGGCCGATGGTATCTCGCTGGAGACCGGCCTGTTCCTGCTGCTGCTGGCGCCCGAGTATTTCCAGCCGCTGCGGGCCTATGCCGCCGCCTATCACGACCGGGCCGCGGCGGTGGCCGCCGCCGGCGACCTGATGCCGTTGGCTCCGGCGGAAGCGGCCGGGCCTGGCGATGCGGTGCCGACCGATAGGGCACGGATTGACGCGGCCCCTTCACTTCGGGCGGAGGGGGCGCTGGCCGTCAGCCTGCGCGGGGTCACGGCGGGCCACGACGGAGCGCCGCTGCTGGACGGCGTCGATCTGGACATCCCGCCGGGCGGCTTCGTCGCCATCGTCGGCCCCAGCGGCATCGGCAAATCCACCCTGATCGACCTGCTGCTGGGGTTCGTGCCGCCGCGGTCGGGCCGGATTGCCATCGGTGGTCAGGCGCCGCTGGCGGCGCGCGGCCGGGTCAGCTGGCTGCCGCAACGCCCCGCCCTGGTGTCCGGCAGCATCCGCGCCGTCATCGCCCGCGGCGATCCGGACGCTCCGGCCGCGGCGCTGGTCCAGGCGGGGGAGGCAGCGGATGTGACCGGCTTCGCCGCGGCCCTGCCGCGGGGGCTGGATACGCCGGTGGGCGAGCGTGGTTTCGGCCTGTCCGGCGGGCAGCTGCGCCGCGTGGCCCTGGCCCGCGCCCTGCTGAAACCGGCCGGGCTGCTGCTGCTGGACGAGCCGACCTCCGACCTGGACCCGGTGGCGGAGCGGCGGGTGCTGGAGACCCTGCGCCGCCGCGCCGGGGCCCAGACCATCGTGATGGTGACCCATAGCGCCGCGGCGGCGGCCCATGCCGACCGGGTCTACCGGCTGGAGCAAGGCCGGCTGTCCCCGCTGGCCGGACCGGAGGCCACGCCATGAGCCATCCTTTGATACGGTTTCTGGGCCGGACCGGCGAGGGTCGCCGTGGCCTGATCCTGGCGGTGCTGATCGGAACGGTGGGCGTGCTGGCCGGAGCGGCCCTGCTGGGCCTGTCCGGCTGGTTCATCGTGGCCACGGCGCTGGCCGGCAGTCTGGCCAGCTTCAATGTCTTCACCCCGTCGGCGGGCATCCGCACCTTCACCCTGCTGCGCACGCTGGCCCGCTACGGCGAGCGGCTGACCGGCCATGACGGGACGCTGCGCATCCTGGCCGGGCTGCGCCTGTGGTTCTTCCGCCGCATGGCGGCGCTGCAGCCGGCCCAGCGCGGATTCGAGCGCAGCGGCGATCTGTTGAACCGGGTGACGGCCGACATCAACGCGCTGGACACGGTCTATCTCCGCTCCTATGCGCCGGCGGTGCAGGTCCTGGTGTCGCTGCTCTGTCTGGCCCTGCTGGGCTGGACCGTGGGGTTCCTGCCGCCCTGGCTGCCGCTGCTGGCGGCCGCCCTGGCCCTTGGGCTGCCGCTGCTGGTGTTCCGCGCCAGTGCCGCCGGCGGGCGTGTCCAGGCCGATGCCACGGCGGCGCTGCGCAGCGCCCTGGTCGAAGGTGTGCAGGGCGCGCGCGAACTGGCGGTGTTCGGCGGCGAGGCCGCGGCGGCGGCGCGGGTGGCGGCGCAGTCGGCCCGGCTGGTGGGCGGCAGCCGCGATACGGCCCGGGCGGCGGCCCTGGGTGCTGGCGTGGTGCTGCTGGGCACGCGGCTGCTGGCCGTGCTGGTGCTGGTCCACGGCCTTGCGGCGGGACAGGCCGGCATGGCGGGGGTCGGGTCCGGGCTGCTGGCCCTGGCGGTGCTGGCCACGCTGGGCCTGCTGGAACCGCTGGGCACCCTGCCCCAGATGGGGCAGAGCTTCGCCCGCGCGGCGCGGGCGGCGGAGAATCTGGAGGCGGTGGCGGCCCAGACGCCGCTGCTGCCCGAACCGGCCCGGCCGCTGCCGCTGCCGCCACGCCCCGACATCGGCATCCATGGACTGACGCTGCGCCACGGGCCGGACCTGCCGACGGTGCTGGACGGGCTGGACCTGCACCTGCCCTATGGTGTCCATGCCGGCCTCTACGGTCCCAGCGGCGAGGGCAAGTCCAGCCTGAGTCAGGCCCTGCTGCGCCAGATCCCGCTGACGGCGGGGCGCATCACCCTGGGCGGTGTCGATCTGGCCGACCTGTCCGAGGCCGATCTGCGGCGGGGACTGTCCTACCTGCCGCAGACGCCGACCCTGTTCGACGGCAGTGTGGCGGACAATCTGCGTCTGGCGGCGCCGGATGCCGATGACGCGGCGGTGTGGGCGGCCCTGGATCAGGTGGAGCTGGGTGACCTGTTCCGCGCCCGGCGCGACGGGCTGGACAGCTGGGTGGGCGAGGGCGGGCTGCGCCTGTCCGGCGGCGAGGCCAAGCGCCTGGGCCTGGCGCAGATGCTGTTGCGGGCGGCCGCGGTCACCCTGCTGGATGAGCCCACGGGCGGGCTGGACCGGGATCTGGCGGAGCGGCTGATGCCGCGCCTGCATGCGGCCTTCGCCGGGCGCACGCTGGTCGTCATCTCGCACCAGCCGGAGGATCTGGCGGGCTGTGGCTGGGTCGGGCGGTTGCAGGCGGGCCGGCTGGTGGTCGAACGCACGGAAGCCTGCTCAGGCCGGGGGGCGGACCTTCCCAGCTAACCCGGCCCGCCTCAGCCCAGCCCCATGCGGTGCAGCATATCGATCAGGCTGGCGGCCTCGGCCGTGGGCGGGATCCGGCCCACGGGGCCGGGGATCGTCTCAAACGCGGCCGGCGTCTCAGCGGGACAGCGCAGGATCAGCGGCAGGGCGGGGTGGGTCAGACGGATGCGGTGGCACAGTTCAGCCCCCGCCATCCGCGGCATGTGGCAGGCCGTGATCAGCACATCGGTGGTGCTGGGATAGAATTTCTCCAGCGCCTCGTGCCCGTTGCGGGCCGTCGTGACCTTGAAATTGGCGGCGGTCAGGCTGGCCGACAGGTGCTCCAGGGCCGTCCGGTCGGAATCGACAAGAAGAACACAGCGTCCACAACTCATGATGGGTAGAACGTCCTCGGAAATCGGCGCGGAATTGAACGGTTTCGACCGGTGTGCTGCAATCGGTGTGGCGGATCCCGCGATCCAGGACGTTGATCCGCTGTGCCGGATGCCGATGCACCGGTCCAGACCAGGCCATTCGGACTAGCCTAAAGTAGTATATTGATCGTACAGAGTTGTGGGCAGGGGCGAAAGGCATCCTTCGGGATGGCCCCTATCGCGCGATGATTTCGGCAGATCTTCGCGCACATCATGTGTGCGCGCAGATCAGGCCTGTCCCAGCGGTGGGTCCAGCAGTGCCAGCAAATTGACCGCCATGCTCGGCAACTGGGCCTGTCCATCCGTAGCGATCAGATAGCCCTGCAACGAACCGCCTTCGGCCAGGGCCAGCAGCATTTGCTCCAGCCGGCGCAGCGTGACATCGTCACAGCGCTCCACCGTGTCCCGGCACATATCCAAGATCCGGGTCTTGCGCGGGGCTATGGGCGTCTGCTCGGGCATGCAGGATTCCTTGTCACGACCGGGCCATCCTAAGCGGGACCGGTTAAAGCAGGTTTCAGACGGCATAGGTCCTCGCAGCTTAAAACCGGACTTAAACAGCGCGTCCTAGGATGACGGCAGCTTCGACATCCGGACCGGTGCCATGCAGCCCATCCTTGCCTCCCTGACGACCGCGCCATCCGACGGCGGCAGCACCGCGTCCGCCAGCCGGTCCGGCAACACCAGCACGGCCGCAGGGACAGGGGGCTATGCCTCGGACTTCGATGCGCTGGTCGCCGAGAAGGCCCGGGCAAACCAGGATCCCGCGGGATCGCCCCCGGCAGATGCGGCGACCGACAGCGCCGGCGAGACTTCGCGGACCGACCCGCCATCCGACGGCGGGACGCTGATGGCCGGCCTGATGCAGGCCATGGGCCTGACCATGGTGCAACCGCAACCGATCCCGGCGGCGGCGACCGGTACGGCCATGGTGTCCGGCGTGCAGACCGGCACGGGGCAGCCCGTGCGCATCAAGCCGCAACTGGCCCAGGGGGCGCCGCAGCCCGTGACCGGGACCGATGCCGCCCTGGACGGGGCGGGCAGCCAAGCCGCCGACGGTGCCGCACTGCCGACGGCCCAGGCGGGGACCCCGGCCGGAACCGCGGTCGGACCGGCCCAGACCGATGCGACTGCAATGGCCGGACAGACCGCCACCGATGGCGGTGCGGTGACGGCGGCACAGCAGGGTGCCCAGCAGGTGGCGGGTCAGGGGACGGCTGTGGCGGCGACCGTCACGCCCGTTCCCGCTGCTGTGGCGCCCCGGGCGCAACCGGAAGCCTCGCCGGCCACCAATCCTGCGGGCCGGGGTGACGCCATCGAGGCGCCGGCCGCTGCGGGGCGTGCCGCGACCGCCAAGCCGGCGGCCCGCGCTGCCGCTCTGCTGGCCGGTGCCGAGGAGAAGGCGGCCGGTCCCGTGGCGGACCCGGCCAAGACTGCGCCGGCCGACGGTTTGCCCCCGGCGCCGGATGCCGGGCTTCTGCCCCTGACCCCCGGTCAGACGGCGGCGCGGGAGGCTGGCCATGTGCCGGCCGCGACCCGCGCCGGTGCCCTGGCGCACAGCAGCCCCGCCAATCAGGTCATGGCCCGGATCGAGCAGGCCGTGTCCGACGGCCAGACCACGCTGACGGTCCGCCTCGATCCGGAATCGCTGGGCCGCGTCGAGGTGCGCCTCGATGTGCAGGACGGCCGGGTGACGGCCCTGATCTCGGCCGACCGGCAGTCGACCCTGGACCTGCTGCAGCGGGACCAGCGGCTGCTGGAGCGGGCGGTATCGCAGAGCGGCCTGCAACTGCAGTCCGACGGGCTGCAGTTCTCCTTGCGCGACGGTGGCGGCCAGTGGGCCGGGACCCCGTCCGGCGGCAGGGCGGCCCGTGTCTACGGTGTGGCGGTGGAGGCCGATGCGGCGCCGGACCTGCTGACGCCGGCCCCGGTGCGTTCCGACAGCCTCGTCGATATCCAGATCTGAAGAAGGACCTCAGCCATGTCCACCGTTGACGGCGTCGCCGGTACGACCCAGACCAAAGATCAGCTGGCCCAGACCCGGCTGACCACCGATACACAGTCCTTCCTGCGCCTGCTGACGGCACAGCTGAAGAACCAGGACCCGATGCAGCCGGTGGACTCGACCCAATGGGTCAGCCAGCTGGCCCAGTTTTCCTCAGTCGAACAGGCCGTGGCCGCCAATTCGAAGATCGCCGAGGTGCTGAGCGAGCTGAAATCCAGCAACGACCGCATGGATCTCAGCTATATCGGCCGCCAGGTCGAGGTGGACAGCGGCACGGTCGGTCTGAAGGACGGCAAACTCAGCGCCTCCTACTCCATTCCGGAGGGGGCCAAGTCGGTCGATCTCTATATTCTCGACGGCGAGGGTCGCATCGTGGCCTCGGCCAAGGGTGATCCGCTGGCCGGTACGCACAGCTTCACCTGGGACGGCACCACCAGCACCGGGACCAAGGCGCCGGAGGGAGCCTATACGGTGCTGGTCCAGGCCACCGACGAGAACAGCAAGTCGCTGACCACTGGCCTGACCCATTCGGCCAAGGTCACCGGCATCCGCCGTGAGGATGGCAGCACCGTCTTTGTCCTGGATGATGGCACCACCACGGGCCGCGACAGCATCATCGCCGCGGCCTGATCAGCCCATGAACCAGACACCGGCGACCCGGTGCAGCTTCTCCACATCCTCGAGATCGAGGGTGACGCGACGGCGGGACAGCGTCAGGCCATAAAGCTGTCCGTCATCGTCCTGGCGCAGATAGAAGGCTAGCGGCGTCCAGCTGACCCGGTTGATGACCAGATCGCCGACCCGCGGCACCCCCGCCGGACTGACATGCAGGACAACCCCCGGCATCAGAGCCGGGGCATTGCTGAGGTCGTTGATGACGATGGCATAGGCATCCGGATCGCCGCGGAGCTGTTCCGGTGCCGGAACAATGCCGATTGCCTCTGCCGCGCTGCCCGCCCGCGTCAGGTCACGGCCATCATAGAGGGGGAGTGACGTCCGTTCGGCCCGCTGCGGCAGCATCAGCGCCAGCAGCGGACTCCCCGGCGCCAGCAGCGCCTCCGGGTTCAGGCCCATGGCGCGGCCCAGCCGCAGCACATGGTCCGGACGCAGCGGGCGGACGCCGTTCTCCAGCTTCGACAGTTCGCCTTTCGACATGCCGGCGGCTGCCGCCAGCCGCGCCAGACTGAGCCCGCGTTCCTCACGCAACGCCCGCAGGCGCGGACCATCCTGTTCCTGCATCGCAGCCCCGTCCTGTTTCCAGCCGGGAAACATACACGAAGTGCCTGACAAGGAAAGAGGGATCAGCTGCGCTGATTGATCTGGTGGATCATCTTGTTGAGGGTGATGTCCTGGACATGGCCATCCACCGCTTCGTTGGCGATCCGCACCATCTCGGCCTTCAGCTGGGCAGGATCGACGCGGTCCGGTTGCAGCCCGCCCTCGGCGCCCCGGGCATAGAGGAAGCGCAGCAGCCGGTCATGCACCAGGGGAAGCGAGGCATTGACCGAGGTGCCGGGTGTGAAGTCCACCGTCATCTCCACGGCCACGAAGGCGGCGACGCGGCCCTGGCTCCAGACCGGGACGATGACGGATTCGCCGTTGGACTGGGAAGGCGGTGCCCCGGTCTCCGGACGGATGGTGGGCGGCGGGACGGTCGGCCGCTGACCCTGGCTGATCAGGCCGCCGAGATAGAGGCCGCCGGCAAACAGCACGATGCCGGCCAGGACCGGGGAGAGGGGGAGCTTGGCCATGTCGGTCAGAACGGCAGGATGGCGTCCAGCACCTGCTGGCCGACGCGCGGCTGCTGCAGGTCGGTGATCTGGCCGCGGCCGCCATAGGCGATGCGGGCCTCGGCGATCTTCTCGTAGCTGACCGT
This sequence comes from Oleisolibacter albus, assembly GCF_003336875.1. Classification (GTDB taxonomy): domain Bacteria; phylum Pseudomonadota; class Alphaproteobacteria; order Azospirillales; family Azospirillaceae; genus Niveispirillum; species Niveispirillum album. The sequence continues at coordinate 80,347 of NZ_QGNJ01000003.1, forward strand.
GTTGCGCGTGGTGATGTCCTGGGGCCGGATGACGCCAGCGATGCGCAACTCGCGCAGTTCGTAGTTCACCCGCATCTCCTGCCGGCCGGCAATGACCAGATTGCCGTTGGGCAGGATCTCGGTCACCACGGCGGCGACCTTCAGCTGGATCTGCTCCTTGCGGTTGACGGCGCCATTCCCGCTGGAGCTGGAGCTGGAATTCATGTTGACCAGCTTGTCCTTGTCCACGCTGTTGGGGAACACGGCCCCGAGCTTGTTCTCGAACCCGAACAGGTTCGGCAGACCGGCCGCCTCGTTGGCGCCGCGGGACCGGGTCGTCTGGTTGCTGATCTGCGCCTGTTCCGACATCTCGATGACGACGGTGACGATGTCGCCGACCTTGTTGGCGCGCAGGTCGCGCAGGAAGCCGCGCGCGTCGGATTCCCACAGGCTGGCCGGCTGGCGCAGCTGCATGGAGCGCTCGGGCATCGGCATGCTGACACCGGCCGCCTCCATCTGGCGGGCTGGATCGTCGATGGGGGTCATGCTGGGCGCCCGTCCCAGGTGATCCAGCCGGTCGGCGCAGGCGGCCAGCAGCAACGGGGCCAGCAGCAGCGCGGCGGGACGGTGGATGGACATGGGGCCGCTCCTTTTCTGGGGACGGGCGAGGCGGGACATCGGCGGTGGACCTCAGTCGGAGGCGGAAACCAGCCCCGGTCCGATGGCCGTGGCCGTCAGCGTCCGGTTGCTGTCAACATTCTGGACGCGGACAAGACTGCCCGTGGCGGCGTCCTCCAGGGCGCGGCCCTGGGCCGTCACCAGAAGGCTGCCCTGACGGTACTGCACCGTCACCGGCTTGTTGCGGTGGACGACGATCGGCGTGCTGACGGAGTTGGACTGGATGGGGCGGCCGGGGGTCAGAACCCGCTTCACCTCCATCCCGACCAGGGACTCCTTGTCGGTGACGGAGCGGGCACCGACCTGCGCGGTGCGCACCGGGATCAGCGTGATGTCCCCTTCGGCGATGACATCGCCCGGCGACAGGCGCCGGGTGGGGACCGGAAGCGGGATCTCGGTCCAGATCTCGCCATCGACGCGGACACGGTCGCCATTGCCGCGCAGGATGGCGGCGAAGCGGCCGGACTTGGGATCGAAGTTCAGGGCCTCGACCGCGTCCACGTCCGCCGTGACCTGGTTCTGCAGACGCAGATGCAGCTCCCCCTCGCCCAGCGCGGCGCCGTAACGGTTCTCGAATGCCGTGCGCAGCAGCGTGTCCGCATCCGCGCGGGCGGACAGCGTACCCATGTCCGCGTGAGCGGACAGCTGGGCGGCGACGAGCAGGGCACCGGCGAGGAAAGGGAGCAACACACGCATCGTCAGGGCCTCACCGCATCTGCACGAGGGTATTCAGCATCTGGTCGCCGGCTTCGACGGTCCGGCTGTTCATCTCGTAGGCGCGCTGCGCCGAGATCAGGCTGGTGATCTCCGACACGATGTTGACGTTGGAGGCTTCCACGTAACCCTGGCGGATGGTGCCGAAGCCCTGCTGGCCGGGGATGCCCAGCAGCGGCACGCCCGATGCCGGCGTCTCGCGGAACAGGTTGTCGCCCATGGCCTCCAGGCCGGCCTCGTTGACGAACATGGCCATGTCGAACTGGCCGACATTCTCCGGCTCCTGCTGGCCGTCCACATAGGCCAGCACCTCGCCATTGGCGTTGATGGTGACCTTGCGGGTGTTCTCCGGCACGGTGATGCCGGGGCTGACCTCGTAGCCATCCACGGTGACGATGGTGCCTTCCGGCGAGAGCTGGAAGTTGCCGGCGCGGGTATAGGCGGTGTCGCCCGTGGGCATGGTGACCAGGAAATAACCGCGGCCCTGGATGGCGGTGTCGTAATCATTCTCGGTCTGGGTCAGCGGGCCCTGGCCGCTGACGCGGGCCACGGCGGCCGGCTTCACGCCGAGGCCGAGCTGGATGCCGGCCGGCACGATGTCGCCCTGATCCGAGGAGGTGGCGCCCGGCCGCAGCTGCGACTGGTACATCAGATCCTGGAACTCGGCGCGGGAGCGCTTGTAGCCAACCGTGTTCATGTTGGCGATGTTGTTGGAGATGACCTCGACATTGAGCTGCTGGGCCATCATGCCGCTGGCGGCGATATTGAGCGTGCGCATGGTGATGCGTTTTCCTTGAACAGTCGCGGACGGCGTCGGTTACGAGGCCGGGCCGCCGAGCTTGTTGATGGCGTTGCGCTGGCGGTCGTTCTCCGTCTCGGTCAGGCGCGAGGCCAGACCGTAGGCGCGGGTGAGGTCGACCAGCCGGACCATTTCCACGATCGGCTGGACGTTGGAGCCTTCCACCGCCCCCTGGACGACGGTCACGTCGGTGGCGGGCTGCGGCTGGCCGGTGGCAGCGACGAGGCCGGAGCCTTCACGCTGCAATCCTTCGGGATTGGGCAGCGTGAACAGGCCGATGCGGCCCAGTTCCACGGTCTGCACCTCCTCGCCGGCGGCTTCCACCGTGTAGGACAGGGTGCCGTCGGCGGCCACGGTGATCGGCCCCACATCCTCGGGCACGTCGATCATGTTGCCGTCCCCGTCCAGCACCGGATGCCCGTCCACGCTGACCAGCGCGCCATCGGGCGAGCGGTTCAGGCGGCCGTCGCGGGTGTAGCGCGGGCCATCGGGCGTCTGCACCTGCAGCCAGGCATCACCGCGGATGGCGATATCCAAGGGGTTGCCCGTGGTGGTGATGGTGCCTTCGCGCAGGTCGGTATAGGTGGCGCGGTCGACGACGAACGCCGTCTGGTCGCCTTTGCCGACGCGGCTGACAAAATCGTCGAACACCGGCCGTTCCGCCCGGTAGGCGGTGGTGTTCATGTTGGCGACGTTGTTGGCCGTCACATCCAGCATGCGGCGCAGCGCCATCTGCTGGGACAGCGCGACATACAGCGCGTTTTCCAAGGAACCAGCCTCCTGCTTGCAGGGCCAGCGGACCCGGTTCCAGTCCAGGGTCCCCAGTTTTGAACCGGCTTTAATGTGCCGGGGCTAGGTTAAATCCACGTTCAAGATCCGCCGCGGGTTGCCGATGAGAAACCACTCCTGCCTGCTCCTGGCCGTCGGCCTGTCTTTGGCGGTGCCGGCCCTGGCCGCGCCGGCACCGGTCGAGGTGCGGGTCAATGGCAGCACCACGGAACTGGCCATCGAAACGGGGGCCACCGCACCCGAACTGTTCCAGCGCGACCAGTGCGGTGCGCTTCTGGTGCTGTCCATGCCGGAGGGGCTGGACGTCTCCGCGGCCCGGACCGGTGGCGGCCGCATCCGCGGGGTTGGTCTGGTGGATGCAAAGACCCTGACCATCGCCACCGATTGCGGCTCGCAGCTGGCGCTGCGGCGCGTGCGCGACCGGACGGTGCTGACGGTGTCGGCGCCGCCGCTGCCCGGGCGCAAACCGCTGTCGGCCGGAGCGCAGCTGTCCGGAGCGACGGTCTCCGGGGCGGCCGGGGCCACTGCGGCGTCGGCTGCTGCTGTTCCGCCCACTGCGGTTCACGCCCCCCTGCCCGTGACCGGCATGTCCGCATCGGCCGCGGTTCCCGCCGGGGGGCCGGCGTCCCCCGCCCAGACGGCGGCCGACGCCGCCTTTGCCCGCTCGGCCATCGCCAAAGGACTGCACGATGCGGAGGAACCGCCCGCGCCGCCGCAGGCGTCGGCCGCTGATACGGCGGGACAGGCAGCCGCCCGCGCCCCGCGTCGGGATCTGCGCATTCCCGATCCCGGCTGGGGTACGGGGGCGCCGGTGCTCGATCTGGCCGGATGGCGCCGGGGACCATTCCTTGTCGAACGGGATCGGCTGCGACAGGCGGCGGCGGCCGATGCCGCCCAGGCAGCCGATGCGCGGCGAGACCTCATTCGCTTCCAGCTGGCCTGGGGCCTGGCCCCCGAAGCCCTTGCCGCGCTGGAGGCCGCCGGTGCCGTCGGTCTTGACCGGGCGGTGGCCGCGGTGGCGGCGACCCTGGCCGACCCGACCCATCCGGCTGCGGACTGGCTGTTGACCGACGAGAGTTTGCATGCCGGCGACGGTCCGCTGTGGGCGGCCGTGCTGTTGCAGCGGCGGGGGCGCGGCAGCGAGGCCCTGAAATATCTTCCCGCCGCTGGACGGGCGCTGCCGCAGCTGCCCCCCGAGGCCCGGCGTCTGGCCGGATTCGATCTGCTGGCCGTGGCGGCGGATGCCGGGCTTGATGGCATGGCCCGCGAGTTCGCGCGCCAGATCGAGGGGGCCGGCCCCACGGACGAGGATCTTGCCCGCCTGTTCTATGAGATCGGCCGCCTGCATGCGGTGGCCGGGCGCATGACTCTGGCCCTGGCCCAGTGGGACAAGGCGGCGGCCCGCCCGTTCCAGGCGGGGGCCAAGGCGCGTCTGGCCGCGGTGGATGCCCGGCTGGCCACCGCTGACCTGGACTCCAGGACGGGCGCGGAGATACTGGAACTGCTGGTCCGCGACTGGCCGCAGTCTCCGGTGGAGGCCGGTGCCCTGTTCAGCCTGGCCCGGATCGACGCCGGGCAGGGGCGTCAGCTGGCCGCCCTGGACCGCCTGCGTCTGCTGCACCAGCGCTTCCCGGATCTGCCGCCGGCAGAGACGGCCGCCGCGACCGATCTGGCCGGGCGTCTGCTGGGGGAGATGGCTGGTCCCGCCGGCGAATCCCTGGCCTTGGCTGATCGCATCCTGACCTTCGAGCGCTGCCGCGATCTGCTGCCCGACGGGAAGGCCGGGTGGGATGTGCGCCGGCGCTATGCCGCCCTGCTGCGTGAGGCCGGCGCCTTCAAGGCCGCGGAGGCGGAGCTGCAAGGTCTGATGACCCTGGTGCCGGCCGCCGACAAGCCGTCGCTGATTGTCGATCTCGCCCGTCTGCAACTGGCGGCCGGCGATCCGGCGGCGGCCCTGGCGGCGCTTGACGGGATCGACAAGCCCACCGGCACGGCGGCGGCCCTGAAGGCTCAGGCCTTGACGCGGGCCGGCGATCTGAAGGGGGCGCTGGCGCTGGTATCGTCGGCCGAGGACGCCGACGGGTTGCAGGCCCGGGCAGCCATTCTGTGGCGGCAGGAACGCTGGGCTGATGCCGCGGGCGTGCTGACCAGACTCGAGGCCAAACAGCCGTTGAGCGCGGAGGATGCGGCACGGCTTGCCCTGGCCAGCCTGCTGACCGGCGACGGTGCCACGGCTGCGCGCGTGTTGACGCAGCATGAGGGCGCGCTGGGCGGCGAGACCCTGGCGCAAGGGCTGCAGGCCCTGGCCCGTCCCGTTCCGGTCTCCGCCGCAGGCGAGCGCGATCTGCGGCAGCTGCTGGATGACAGCCGCGCCCTTGGCCGGCTTGTCCGCGGAGGCGTCTCCAATTGAAAACACAGTTTAACCGCGCCGGGGCAGGATGCCATGCCTGGCCCCGTGGCCGAAGCCCGGAGATATTCGGATGAACCTTGTCATCGGCGCGATCATTGTATTCGGTTCCGTCCTCGGCGGCTTCTTCGCCCTCGGCGGTCATCTCGGCGTTTTGTGGCAGCCTTTCGAGCTGGTGATCGTGGGCGGCGCGGCATTCGGCGCCTTCGTCATCGCCAACCCCCGTGAGGTCATCCGCCAGACCGGTGCCAGCGTGGCCTCCCTGCTGCGGGGCGGGCAGCATCGGCGCTCCGACTATCTGGACCTGCTGGCCCTGCTCTACACCGTGCTGCGCACGGCGCGGACCAAGGGGCTTCTCGGCTTGGAGAAGGATATCGAGACCCCCGAGGACAGCGCCCTGTTCCAGCAGTTCCCCACCGTGGCCCAGCATACGCGGGCGCTGCGGTTCCTGACCGACTATCTGCGTCTGATGTCGCTGGGGGCCGACCGCGCCACCGAGATGGAGGCGTTGATGGACGAGGAGCTGGTGACGCTGAACAAGGAGTTCCAGCGCGTGCCCAAGAGCCTGCATACGGTGGCGGAAGCGCTGCCGGCGCTCGGTATCGTGGCCGCGGTGCTGGGCATGATCAAGGCCATGGGCGCCATCTCGGCCCCGCCGGAAACGCTGGGCAAGCTGATCGGCGGCGCCATGGTCGGCACCTTCCTGGGCGTGCTGCTCTCCTACGGTGTGGTGGGGCCGCTGGCCAGTGCCATGATCCGCATGCGGGACGAGGAAATGCGCTATTTCCACTGCATCAAGGCCGCCCTCATCGCGCATCTGCACGGATCGGCCCCGGCCATCGCCGTGGAGCATGCCCGCAAGATGCTCTACGCCGAGGTGCAGCCCAGCTTCTATGAGGTGGAGGAGGTGACCACCAACGCGTCCCAGCGCCTCAATGAACGTCAGAAGGCGGCCTGATCATGGCGGCTCCCGGGCGCAGCAAGAAGGCCGAGCCCATCGTCGTCAAGCGGCGGGGGCACGAGGAGGAGTTCGAGGCGCACAATGGCGCCTGGAAGATCGCCTATGCCGACTTCACCACCATGGTCATGGCCTTCTTCATGCTGCTCTGGCTGGTGAACATCACCACGCCGGAACAGCGGGAGGGCATTGCCGACTATTTCAGCCCCATCACCGTGTCCAGCAGCAATTCCGGTGCGGACGGGCAGTTGGCCGGCAAGTCGGTGGCGGAAGGCGGCACTCTGACCTCATCCGCCAGCAGTGCCTGGGAGTCGATCCCCACGGCGCGCGTGCCGGCGCTGACGCAACCCGGCCCCGCCCCGGTGATGAACGATGCCGGCGAGGGGGATACTTTCGCGGAGAAGCCGGCCCGGGCGGGCAGCGGCAGCGATCTGACGCTGGGCGAAGTGCCGGCGGGCACGGTCCCGGCCGGTCCGTCCATGGATCCGGCGCTGCGGGAGCAGTTGGCCCAGGTCGCCGCGGAGCAGTCCTCCTTCGAGCGCATCGAAGCCGAGGTCCGCGCCACGCTGGCGGCGGCCAGCGAATTGAAGGATCTCAACGAAAACCTGGTGTTCGATGTCACGGCCGACGGGCTGCGCATCCAGATCACCGACCGTCCCCATTTCTCCATGTTCGAGGTGGGGTCCATTGATCTCAATGCCCGGGCCGCGTCTTTGCTGCGGGTCGTGGCCGCGGCGCTGGTGCCGGTGCCCAACCGCATCGCCGTCGCCGGCCATACGGACGGGCGTGGCTTCCATCCTTTGGCCCGGTACAGCAACTGGGAACTGTCCGCCGACCGTGCCAACGCCGCCCGCCGCATCCTCACGGCCGGCGGCATTCCTCCGACCCGGATCGCCCGGGTCGAGGGGTTGGCCGACACGGTGCATCTGTTCGCAGAGGCCCCGGAAGATCCGCGTAACCGCCGCATCAGCATCACGGTGCTGCGCCGCGTGCCGCTGCCCACGGGCAACAAGGGACCCTGACCGGTCCCTGTCACCGGGATTGCCGGATTTCATGCGGTTTTAAAACCGTCCGGCTATCCTGCCCCACAATTGTTTCCTTTTAGAAACGCACACCCCTGTCCTGCGACCGGAGCGAGCCATGAGCATCTACAGTGCAATGAATTCTGGTGTCAGCGGCCTGGCCGCGCAGAGCGCGAAGTTTGCGGCGATCTCGGACAACATCTCGAACTCGTCCACGGTCGGCTACAAGCGGACGGGTGTGCAGTTTGCCACCCTGGTCACCACCGCCTCGGCGCCCAACTCCTATTCCGCCGGCGGTGTCCAGGCCGATCTGCGCACCGAGGTGTCGAAGGGCGGTCTGGTGCAGTCCACCACGCAGGCCACCGATCTGGCCATCTCCGGCAACGGCTTCTTCGTCGTCAGCGACAATGCCACGGCGGGGACCACCGGTTCCAAGACCCTGCTGACCCGCGCCGGTTCCTTCCACAAGGATGAGAATGGCAATCTGGTCAACACCGCCGGCTATTACCTGCAGGGGTGGCGCCTGGACGCCAGCGGCAAGGTGCTGGGCGGCGAGCCGTCGCGCACCAGCTTCGACTCCATGCAGACTGTGAACCTGTCGGAGATCACCGGCCTGGCGCAGGCGACCAGCACCATCAGCTTTGCCGGCAACCTGCCGGCCAGCCAGACCGGCAAGACCCCGGCGGCGGCACCGTTCTCCACCTCGCTGGACTATTTCACGCCGCTGGGTTTCACCAGCAAGTTGACCCTGCAGTGGCAGCCGTCCAGCACGGCCAATGCCTGGACGCTGAACATCCTCGATGCCAACAATGCCAGCGTCGGCACGGTCAACCTGACCTTCTCCGACGGCGTGACCGGTACGGTTCCCGGCGGTGCGCTGACCGCGATGACCGGCAGCGGCGGCGCCACGGTCAGTGGCGGCACCATCTCCATCGATGTCGGCGGTCAGCCCATCGACATCAATATGGGGTCGATCGGTGCGGCCGGTGGACTGACCCAGTTCGGCGATGAATATTCGCCCAGCAAGATCAGCAAGGACGGCGCGGCCTATGGCCAGCTGGACCGGGTCGAGGTCGGCGACAACGGCATCGTCACCGCCATCTACAGCAACGGTCTGCGTCAGGCCGTCTATCAGCTGCCGCTGGCCACCGTCATCAATCCCGACGGGCTGAGCCGTGCCGATGGCAACGCCTATCAGATCAGCCGCAATTCCGGTGATGTCTATCTCTGGGATGCGGGCACGGGGTCGGCCGGAACCGTCAATGGCAGTGCCCTGGAAGCCTCCAATGTGGATATCGCCGAGGAGCTGACCAGCATCATCGAAACCCAGCGCGCCTATTCGTCCAACGCCAAGATCATCCAGACCGCGGATGAGATGATGGACGAGATCACGCGGCTGATGCGCTGACGGCGCCATCGTCCCGGGCTTGGGAGGTTCAGACCATGACCATCGGTCTTGCACTGCAGACGGCCTTGACCGGTCTGCAGGCGAATCAAACGCGGTCCGCGATCCTGGCCCGCAATATCGCCAACGCCACCACGGCCGGCTACACCCGCAAGGATGCGGTGATGACGTCGCTGACCGTGGGGGGCGAGGGGCGGGGGGTGACGACCGCCAATGTGTCGCGGCGGATCGATGCCTCCCTGGCCCGGGAGACGCGGTCGCAGTCCGCCGCCTATCAGGCGGAGGCGGCCAAGGCCGACCTGCTGGTGCAGTTCACCGACTTCGTCGGCCAGTCGAACGAGGAGCGCAGCCTCAGCACCGCGGTCGCCGGCCTGGAGCAGGCCTTCGTCGGGCTGGAGGAACTGCCCGACAGCGCCACCCAGCAGCGCACGGTGGTGGATGCGGCCGTGACCCTGGCCGGCCGGCTCAACGATACCAGCAAGAAGGTCGCCGACATCCGCCAGCAGGCCGACGGCAGCATCGCCCAATCGGTCGGCACGGTGAACACGGCGCTGAAGCGGATGGAGGAGTTGAACCGTCAGGTCGCCATCCGCACCGGTACCGGCCAGGACACCACCGAACTGGAGGATGAGCGCGACCGCCTGCTGGACCAGATCGCCGACGAGATGGGCATCCAGTACTTCACCCGTGGCGACAATGAGATCGTCATCATGACCACGGGCGGTGTGACCTTGCTGGACAGCACGGCCCGCAGCCTGGAGTTCAACCAGACCATGGTGATCGGGCCGACGGCGGCCTATCCCGGCAGCCTCAGCGGCATCACCGTGGACGGCATCGACATCGCGCCGGGGGGCGGCTATCCCAACCCGCTGCGCGGCGGGCGGCTGGAAGGGCTGTTCGCCGTCCGTGACCAGGTCATGCCCGAGGTCCAGACCCAGATCGACGAGGTTGCCAAGGCGCTGATCACCGGTTTCCAGGCGGCGGACACCACCGGCGGCAGCCTGTTTACCGGTACCACCGCCGGCCCCGGCGTCGCGGCCGGCATCCAGGTCAACAGTGCCGTCCTGCTGTCGGCAGGCGGTAATCCGGCCCTGGTCGGCAAGGGGCTGAACTATACCGGCGGCAGCGCCGTGGGTGACACCACCCAGATCCGTGCCTTCATCGGTGTCTTCTCCAAGGCGTTCAGCTTCAGCCCGGCCGCCGGTCTGATGACCAGCGGCACCATCAAGAATTTCACCAATGCCGCCATCAGCCAGCAGCAGATGACGCGCTCGACGGCCGGCAGCAATGCCAAATCCCTGAACATCCAGCTGGAAACGGTGAAGGCCAGCCGCGAGGCGGCGGAAGGCGTGAACATCGACGAGGAACTGCAGGATCTGATGCTGCTGGAGCGCAGCTACGCCGCCAACGCCCAGATCATGCAGGCCGCCGGCAAGATGCTCGACAAGCTTCTGGAGATCTGATCCATGTCCATCGCCACTGTTTCCGCCCTGTCCATGGCGCGGTACACCCGCAATAACGTCCGGCTGATGCAGTCCGAGATGCAGACACTGCAGCTGGAAATGTCGAACGGCCTCAAGGTCGATATCGCCGGCAGCAACGGCAGCCGCACGGCATCGCTGCTGGAGCTGCGCAACGTGCGCAACGAAGTCGCCCAGTTCAAGGACAATCTGGTGGGCCAGTCCACCCGGCTGTCGCTGATGCAGGATGCCCTGGACGAGGTGCGCAAATCCACCGAAGAGGTGCGCAACCTGGCGCTGACGGCATCGGGAACCTCCTCCGACATCGCCAACGCCACCATCGCCGAGGCGGCGCAGAATGCGATGAAGACCGTCGTCAATATGCTGAACAGCAGCCAGTCCGGCCGCTTCCTGTTCGCGGGCACCAAGTTCGATCAGCAGCCCCTGGTGCAGCCCGATGCGGTGGGCCCGTCCGGTGTGACGCCGACCCAGGCGGTCAGCGATGTCATCACCAGCGCCGGCGGCCTTGCCAGCCTGACCACGGCCGCGGATGTGGACGCCTTGATCGACGGCCCCGGCGGTCTGGCCACGCTGTTCAGCGCCGCCAACTACGGCGACAATTTCTTCAACGGCGCCACCACCCCGGTGGTCGGCCGGGTCGAGGGCGACATCACCATCGCCTATGAGGCGACGGCCGGTGATCAACCGGTCCGCGACATCATGCAGGGGCTGTACATGCTGGCCGCTGTCCCCAGCGACAGTGTTACCCCGGCCGCCTATCAGCAGCTGGCGAAGCGCAGCTGGGAACTGCTGGAGCGCGGGTTGGGCGGCGTCGTCAACACCCAGGGCATCCTCGGTCAGAGCGAACAGACGGTGAAGGCGGCCCAGGACCGGCTGGCGGTGCAGGATACGCTGGTTTCCAAGCAGATCGTGAAGATGGAGGAGGCGGACATCTACACCACCTCGCTGCGTCTGGACACGCTGAAGACCCAGCTCGAAGCCACCTTCAAGGTCACCGCGAGCCTGCAGGGGCTGTCGCTGATCAACTATCTGTAACGGGACCTGTCCCCCTCGATCGGCGCGTCGGATTGACCGTCTGCCGTGCCGGTCCCGGGGATGATGGTCCCGGGGATGATGCCATTGCAAAAGGGGCCGGACGACAGTCCAGCCCCTTTTCGTGCAGGCAGAGTCGAGAGAGGGGGGCGCCGTTCAGGCGACAGCCCCCGCCAGGGCCGGCATGTGAAAGCTGGGCTGCAGGAACGCCGCCGGCGTCACATCCCGCTCGTCCTCCGTCGGTGCCTCGAACTTGTAACCGCGGCCGTAGACCGTCTCGATGTACTTGTCGCCGCCGGTCGCCTCGGCGATCTTCTTGCGCAGCTTGCAGATATAGACATCGATGACCTTGTCCAGCGGATCGGACCCGGACAGGGTGTAGACGGATTCGTAGATCTTTTCCTTGGAAACGACCCGGCCCACATTCAGCGCCAGGACGCTGAAGATCGCGTGTTCGCGATGGCTGAGGCGCAGGCGCCGCCCGTCGACGCTGGGATCGCGCCCGTCCAGATAGACGGTCAGACGACCCACGCTCAGTTCCGGCGAGCTGTGGCCATGGGTCCGCCGGCGGACCGCATGCAGCCTTGCCTCGATTTCCTGCGGATTGATGGGCTTCACCAGCACATCATCGGCACCGGCCCGCAGATGCTGGACCGTGGACGCCACGCACCGGTGGTCCAGGAGGCTGACGATGATGGTCTGCCCGACAGTGGCACGGAGACGTGCGACGAACACATCGGCGGTGGAAACTCCCCCGACGAGAATGGCGTCATAATTCTCCAGGTTTCCATCCTTGTCGGCGATCAGAGACTCAATTTCCGGCTGTGACTGAAGTTCACAGCGGACACCGACGCGCGCAACGGCCCGAGAAATTGCCCCGGCGATGGTACGATCGTTCTCGATCAACAGGACACGCATGCCCCAACTCCTGTTTCAAGACGCAAGGCTACGGGACGGCCCGAGGAAGATTGGCTAAAATTTGAGGAAACTACTTTTTTATTTGTATTTTGCCCTTCTTAACCTTTTTGAACTGCCCCGAAAGAGGAATGACTACACGGAAGGGAGTCGTCAAGCGGACTCTTCGGCCAATCTTAATTGTCTGTTAAGGATAGGGCGGCCGCCGTTGAAAACCGCCTTTAACCCTCCGCGTCTATGGTGCCAGCACGATCTGTCACACACCGGGGTAGGAAATGGCTGATTGCTGCCGCGCCCGCCGCATTCTGGCCCTGGCTGTGGCCGGCCTTTTGGTGGCCTTTCCGCTGGCTGCGCAGGCCCAGATGCGCATCAAGGATCTCGTCGAGGTCGAGGGGGTCCGTGGAAACCAGTTGCTGGGGTACGGCCTGGTCGTGGGCCTGAACGGCACCGGCGACCGCATCCAGAATTCGCCTTTCACCCAGCAGAGCCTGGAAGGTGTGCTGGAGCGCTTGGGCGTCAATATCACCGGCCTTAACCTGAAGACGCGCAACATTGCCGCAGTCATGGTGACGGCCGAGCTGCCGCCCTTCCCGCGGCAAGGCATGCGGCTGGATGTGTCGATCTCGACCATGGGTGACGCCAAGAGCCTGTCCGGCGGCAATCTCATCGCCACGCCGCTGCTGGGCGCGGATGGCCAGATCTATGCCGTGGCCCAGGGGCCGGTAGCCACGTCGGGCTATTCCGTCGAAGGCGCGGCCGCCAGCGTGACCAAGGGGGTGCCCACCTCCGGCCGCATCGCCAATGGCGCCATTGTCGAGCGGGAGGTTGATTTCAGCCTCGACTCGCTCGATCGCGTGCGTCTGACCCTGCGCAATCCCGATTTCTCCACGGCCAACCGCATCGCCGCGGCCGTCAACCAGACGCTGGGTCCGGCCGTGGCGCGGGCCAGCGACTCCCGCACGGTTGATCTGGCCGTGCCGACCACGTACCGCGGCAATGTCAGCGCCATGATGACCAGGATCGAGAACATCCCGGTCCGGCCCGACCAGGTGGCCCGCGTCGTCATCAGCGAACAGACCGGCACCATCGTCATGGGCGAGAATGTCCGGATCAGCACCGTCGCCATCGCCCAGGGCAATCTGACGGTCCGCGTGGAGGAAACGCCGCAGGTGTCCCAGCCCAACCCGCTGTCGACCCAGGGCCAGACCGTGGTGGTGCCGCGGACCCAGATCAACGTCGATGAAGGCGCAGGCAACCGCATGGCCATCCTGGAGGGGGGGGTGTCGCTGCGGGAGCTGGTCAATGCCCTCAACAAGCTGGGGGCGTCGCCCCGCGACATCATCGTGATCCTGCAGGCCATCAAGGCGGCCGGGGCGCTGCATGCCGAACTGGAGGTGATGTGATGACCGACCCTGTCGCTCCCAGCCTGTCCGCGTTGAAGGCCGCCGACGAGGCGGCGGCCAGCCACCGTCCGGTGGCGGGCAAGGATGCCGCCAAGGCTGCCAAGTCGTTCGAGGCCATGATGCTGGGCCAGGCGCTGGAGGCCATGTTCGAGGGGGTTCCCACCGACGGGGCCTTCGGGGGCGGCTTCGCCGAAGAGGTCTACCGCGGCATGATGCTGGAGGCCGTCGCCACCTCCATCGCCGACAGCGGCCGCTTTGGCATCGCCACCAATGTGCGGGCGCAGATCGACTCCTATCTCCGGGCCAAGGAGGGTTGAGACCATGCTGATTCCCGAGGAACTGGCGCCCGATCTGCGTCAGGCGCTGATCGATTCGCTGGAAACCCTGTCCGACCTGCTGGACGAGGAAACGGACTGCCTGTCCCGGGCCCAGACCGATAGTCTGGACCTCTATCTGTCCACCAAGCGCCGCTTGTTCGAGCAGCTGGGCGTCCTGCTGCGGGAAGCCCACCGCCGCCCCGCGACGGCCGCCATCACGATCGAGGCCGGCACGGATGCGGCTGTGGCCGATGATGTGGCGCCGCCGATGGCCGAAGATGAGCCGGCCTCGCCCGACCTGCTCCGCGCGGCGGCGGCCCGTCTGCGCCGGTCGGTTGACGAGAATGCCAGTGCCGTGCGGTCGGTCCAGGATGCGCTGGGGGCGGTCATGCAGCATATGGCGCGCGTGGCCGAGCGTGCCCAGGCCGATGGGGTCTATGGCCGCTCCGGCGCCGCCAGCCGCGGCACTCTGCCCGGCTATGGCCGCGTCGAACATCAGCTCTGACGGCACAGGATCCGGCGGTCAAAGCGCCCGGCACGATTTCTGTTGCCAGGGTTTCCTATTGGAGACAGATTTAACCCCGACTTAATCGCCCTGTGCGATGGTCAAGACAGCCGCGGTGGCGGGCGAGGCCCCATCAGACCGCGTGCGGCAGCGTCAGAAGGCGCTCAGATGCAACCCATCCATGAAGGACTTTTGAAATGGCTGCTTCTTCCATTCTGACGAACACCGGCGCCATGGTGGCGCTGCAGACCCTGAACCGCACCAGCAAGGATCTGCAGACGGTTCAGGATCGCATCTCCACCGGCATGAAGGTCGCCACCGCCAAGGACAACTCGTCCTACTGGGGTATCGCGACGACCATGAAGGCCGACGTGTCCGCCCTGAAGGCGCTGAACGAGAACATCGCCATCAACTCGGCCACCGTGCAGACCGCGCGCGTCGGTACGGAAAACGTCATGGACCTGCTGTCCCAGGTCAAGTCGCAGCTGGCCCTCGCCACCACCGCCTCGGTCGATCACTCCAAGATCACCGCCGAGCTGACCAGCCTGCAGAGCCAGATCACCAACACGATCAACGCCTCCAGCTACAACGGCGAGAACCTGCTGAACAACACCGACACCCGCACGCTGGTGGTGTCGATCAACCGCAGCGGCACCGGCATCGCCGGCGTGACCGACAGCGTCACCGGTGTTGATCTGACGGCCGTTGCCACCGCCGTCGGTGGTTTCGTCACCGCCATCACCGGCGGCGCCGACGCTGCCGCCAAGGCCGCCGCCGCCAACACCGCGCTGACCGGTGCCGCCGGCGTCGAGTCCCTGATCACCACCGTGGTCAATGCGGCGTCCAGCTTCGGTAACATCGGCAAGCGCCTGGAGCTGCAGGCCGACTTCACCAGCAAGCTGGTGGACAGCCTGAACCAGGGCATCGGTACGCTGGTGGACGCCAACCTGAACGAAGAGTCCGCTCGCCTGCAGGCCCTGCAGGTGCAGCAGCAGCTCGGCATTCAGGCTCTGTCGATCGCCAACGGCGCGCCGCAGAACATCCTGTCGCTGTTCCGCTGATCCCAGCGGTTTCCGCGCCGAGATCGGGGCCGTCCGCAAGGGCGGCCCCTTTTTCGATGCGTGTTTCTCCACATGGAAACAAGCCGCCCTTCCATTTCACCGGCATTTAATCCCGCCTTGCTAGACTGACCAGGTTCGTGATCGACAGGAGGACGGGACGTCCAATGAGCGTCGCAGCCTATAAGCAGTCCATGCGGGACACAGCCAGTCCGCGCCAGCTGGAGCGCAAGGTGTTCCAGCAGGTGACGGCGGAGCTTGAAGCCTCGTCGAAGCAGGTCGATGCCATCGCCCGAATTCGTGCGGTCGACCGGAACCGGCGGCTTTGGGGGGTCCTGGTGTCGGATCTGGCCGACACCGAGAACCTGATGCCGGAAACGCTGAAAGCCGGCCTGATCTCGCTGGGGATCTGGGTCGACCGTTATAGCGGGCAGGTGCTGACCGAGAACCGGTCGGTGGCGCCGCTGATCGATGTCAACCGGGCCGTGATCCAGGGCCTCGGCACCGAACGTCCGACCTGACCGGAAAGGTACACCCATGGGGCTGAAGCTGAAGCTGAAACCCTTCGAGAAGTTCATCGTCAACGGCGTGGTGATCGAGAACGGCCGCCATCGCAACACCGTGACGGTGGCGAACCATGCGCAGGTGATGACCGGGCGCAGCATCCTGCAGCCCGACGAGGCGACGACGCCGGTCAAACGCACCTACTATGCCATTCAGGCCATGCTGGTTGACCCGGCCAATGCGCCGTCGCACCGCCCGGCCTATGCCCAGCTGATGAACCAGCTGCACAACGCCATCCGGGACCCGGACATGACCTTGCACCTGTCCGAAGCCGATCGGCATGTGGAGACTGGCGACATGTACAAGGCGCTCGCTGCGCTGCGCCCGGTGATCGCCTATGAAGCGATGCTGCTGTCGGTGCAGGCCGTGCCGCTTGAGCCTGTGGACCGGGGGCGAGCGCTGGCCGGGGCCTGATCGTCCGCCGCCCAATGGATCGCCGATCGCCTGTGAACAATGCCTGCGGCGTGGCCCATGTCGTCGACCGGTCCCGATGGGCAAGCGCTGGAGCAAGATGGGCCGCACAGCGAGAGGAGGGGATGATGGCAGAACAGAAGCCGGTTGACGGCATCTCGGCAACGGACGCCGCCACGAAAATGCGGATCGCCGAGCGTGTGATGACGGAATCGCGCACCCGCGAGGCGCGGGAGGAGGATCCGCCCGAGCCGCCGCCGCCGCCCATCGAGCCATCGCCAGCCTATCGTCCTTACCGGGTCGAGCTTGACCCGGAAACCAGCCGGCTGTTCACGGAGGTCATCGATCCGCGGACGGGCAATGTGCTGCTGCGCATTCCGCCGACCTATGTGCCTTCGGACGAAGCGACCCGGGACGACAGGCCGGCTCCGGCCCAGACGGAGATCAAGCTATGACGGTGGCGCTGACGGGATTCGGTGCGGGAACGGTCAGCGGCGGCACCGGCTCCAGCCTGGCCCAGTGGCAGCTGCTGGGACGGACGGCAGAGCGCCAGAAGTCGATCATGATGAATGATGCGACCAACAAGGCCGACACCGCCTATGCCCGTTCCAAGCTGCCGAACGTGGGCACGGTCGATGAGCTGATGTCCGACCGGCGGCTCTACACCTACGTCATGCGCGCCTTCGGCCTGGAGGAGCAGATCAACTCCCAGGCGCTGGTGCGCAAGGTCCTGGAAAGCGACCTGTCGGATTCCTCTTCCTACGCCAACCGCATCTCCGACCAGCGGTTCCGCGAGCTGGCCGCCGCCTTCAATTTCGGCGCCAGCAGCAGCAGCAAGACCAGCCCCTCCTTCATCAACCAGGTGGGCGACCTCTATGTGCGCGAGGTCTATGAGGAGGAGCTGGGCAAGAAGAATGAATCGCTGTCGCTGATGCTGAACTTCACGCGCAGCCTGTCCAGCAAGACCAGCTGGTCCGATGTCATGGCCGATCCCGAGATGGCCAAGGTCGTGCGCCTCATCTACGACCTGCCCGTCCCCGGCGGAAAGGCGGAGGCCGCTCAGCAGGCGAAGGACCTGGAAGGAACCATTCCGTTCAAGCAGATGAAACTGCCGAACGTGCTGTCGAATTTCCAGGATACCTTTTTCGACGTCTGGGACGGCAAGGGCCTTCCGCGCGGCAGTGTCGTTGAAAGCAAGGTCCAATGGGATATGCTGGCCCGCACCTACGATCGCGACAAGGCCGCCGTGGCCACGCGCTTTGATGTGAAGCGGAACCTGGATGCGCTGGCCAAGACCCTGCCGACCATCGATTCCGTCGATGATCTGCTGAAGGACAAGACCGTGCTGCCGGTGGTGTTGAAGGCCTTCGACCTGGAGGAGAAGGTCAAGGACACCACCTATCTGCGCAAGGTGCTGGAAAGCGATCCCAACGTCGCCACCTCCTTCGCCGCCAAGGCCGGCCCCAAGGAGAAGGTGCTGGCCCAGGCATTCAGCCTGACCAACAGCGGGGCCAAGCGCCGCGGCAGCCCGGCCTTCGTCGAGGATGTGGTCAACCGCTACATGACCCAGAGCTTCGAGGTGTCGGCCGGCAATGCCAACGAGGCGCTGCGTCTGGGTCTGTATTTCCAGCGCAAGGCCGGCAGCCTGACCAGCTGGTATCAGGTGCTGGCCGACAAGGCGCTGTCGCAGGTGGTGCGTCTGGCGTTGAACATTCCCGAGGCCTCGGCCCAGATGGATCTGGACCGGCAGGCGGACATGCTGTCCAGCAAGCTCGACATCAAGAAGCTGAAGGACCCGGCCGAGGTCAGCAAGCTCATCGACCGCTTCATGCTGATGTGGGACGTCAACGGAAACAACAGCAGCGGTGCCGCCGCATCCTCGCCCGTCCTGCAACTCCTGTCCGGCGGCAGCGGCCGCACCAGCATCGACTCCTCGACCCTACTGGCCGCGGCAACATTGCGGCGGTATTGATGGCGGCAGAACCGATCAAGGCCGCGGCCGTCGTTTCTGACCACCGGCCCAGCATTCACTTGGCGGAGTCATCGGGCAACGGGGGCGCGTTCCTGACCGAAGCTGGCGGCGGGCTGGTGGTATCACGGTTGATTCAGGTCTTGTCATTTGGATGACAGTGGTCATTCCTCTACGAGGACAAGCGCGCTGTGATCGGAGAAGCCCAGGGAGCGGGGTGTGTGATCATAGGTGCATGACAGTGTTCGACCGTGCAGGTAGGCCGTGTTGGCGAAAGCATGGTCTATCCGGATTCCGTTGCCGGTCCTGGAGAGCCATGTCCATTCCCGCGCGTCTGCGCCCTGCGTCTGGCGCCATACATCGATCAGTCCGCCCGGGGTGCTGAGCGCATCGAACATGGGTGCGCAGGAGTATTGACCGCCAGCGGGGCTTCTGTCCGCGATCTGATTTCCGGTATTGAGATCGCCGACAAGGAGGAACGGTATCGACCGATTCTCGGAGGCCACTCGCAGCACGGCATCGAAGAACGGGACTTTCGCGTCCCGTTGCGGGAAGTAGCAGGCCAGCATCGTTCGACCGGTGAATCTGATCTGTAGGAGTGCGCCCGCGCAGGTCTTCCCAGGCGGCGTGCGGCTCTCCGCTGCAAAAGGCTCTCTCGCGGCGACGAAGATTCCATTTGCCGTTGAACCATCGTTCAAGGTGGCGCAGTGCATGCCGTGGCTGGTCGCCCGCGCCTGCAAGGACCGCCCTCCATCGGTGTTTCTCCATTCAGTCAGGATTATTACGTCGGGATCATGGCCTTCAATGAAGTCCCGGATTGCACCGATACGTTGCCCGCCACCGGCCCTAATATTGAATGAAACGGTCTTCATACAGTTGCGTCCCAGATCATGGTGTGGCTCGCCTGATTTGGTGGGCGTTCCATCGATCCTGGTCCGTTGTCTAAGCCGGTTTTTCCATTCCGAACGTGTAGATCGGGATCGAGATCACGTCCCCCTGCGTGGTGTAGCAGGCACTGGCGGCCGGAAGGGCTTCCCCGGCGGCCGGTCATCGTGGGTCTTCGGTAACGTCTGGTCACCACAACAAAACCCCAGCCGAGGGTGACCACGATGACCGACGAGATGATGGCACTGCGCAGCATGCTGGAAAAGGGCGCTGCCGCCGATGTGCTGAGACAGATGATCAGCTTTGCCGCTGAGCGGCTGATGGAATTGGAGGTCCATGCCCTGACCGGGGCGGCGCCTGGGGAACGGTCGCCCGACCGCTTGGTCCAGCGCAACGGCTACCGTGACCGCGACTGGGAAACCAGGGCCGGCACGGTGGAACTGCGCATCCCAAACTGCGCAAGGGCAGCGACTTCCCGGGCTTCCTGGAGCCCCGGCGCATGGCGGAAAAGGCGCTGACCGCCGTTATCCAGGAGGGCTATAGGCTCTGTTGCAAAGTTTGCCGGCATACGGCAGGAATAGACCTGCCCCGGTTTTGTTCCGGTCTTTAGAGAGCGATACGCGCCATCATGGAGATCGGATATGGCAGCGGTACATAGCGACGAGTTCAAGCGGGATGCGATACGCTCGCCCTTTGCCAGTGTCCTGCCGACGCCGGGTCCGGTCTGTCTGGCCCATTCCGGCAGGACCAGACCAAGCGCGGACCGACATGGGCCGTGGGATCCGCCAACATGCTCTCACTGCCGTAGAAAATACCGAAAATGACCGGCATGCCCCCGCCAAAGTGGCGCTAGACACCGTCTGAGGGCTGCAGCAGCCGCCGCACCGCCTTCAGCACCAGCGGGTCCAGCCCTTCGCCGCCGGTTTCCACATGCGCCAGCAGGGCGCTGCGCATGCGCGGGTCCCAGAAGCTGCGGATATGGCTGGCGATCTCGGGTACCGCTTCGGCCTCGGGATAGGCGCCGAAATAGCTGGCGATCTGGTTCGCCATGCGCACAAGTTCACCGGACTGCATCGGGAACGCCGCCTCCTCGGGGCCATCTCAGGAAAACAGGATGATATCATCGCCGCCGGCGCGGGCGGCCAGGGTGATGCCGGCCACCTGCGCCAGCTCATGGGCCAGGGCGGTGGGGGCCGACAGGGTGGCCAGCAGCGGCATGCCCAGCACGGCCGCCTTCTGCACCAGCTCGAAGCTGCAGCGGCTGGTCAGCACGGCAAAGCCCTCCGACACGGGCAGACCGGCCCGCATCAGGGCGCCGGCCAGCTTGTCCAGGGCATTGTGCCGGCCCACATCCTCGCGTGCCAGCAGGATGCGGCCCTGCGGGTCGCACCAGGCGGCGGCATGCAGCGAGCGGCTGTCCCGGTTCATCGGCTGATGCAGGGGCAGGGCGGCAAAGGCCGCCTTGATGGCCCGGGCCGACGGGGTGAAGCCGGCAGTGACCGGCCGCGGTGTGCGCACGGCATTGGCCAGACTCTCCACCCCGCACAGGCCACAACCGCTGCGGCCCTCCATGGAGCGGCGGCGCAGTGATCCCGACAGCAGGTTCAGCGGGTCGGCCTCCATGGCCAGGACCAGACCGCGGCCGGCCGGCCGCACCTCCAGCCGCTCGATCTGGCCGGCATCGCCCAGGATCTCCTCCGCCAGGGTGAAGCCGACGGCGAAATCCTCCAGATCGGCCGGGGTCGCCATCATCACGGCGTGGGAGCGGCTGTTGTACTCGAAGGCGACGGTCACCTCCTCGGCCAGCAGCCATACGGCCTCCTCCGTCACGGCGGCGGCCACACGGCCACGGGCGGGGCGGGAATGGGTGTGCTCGACCGGCGGCACGGCCGCGTCCGGGGGCATGGGCTGCTCCTATTCCGCCGCCACCTCGGCCAGCCGGACGGGCGTGTCCTCCAGCGCCGACGGCTGGTTGCTGCGGGCGACCTGCACGGCGGTGACCTTGTATTCCGGACAATTGGTGGCCCAGTCGGAATTGTCGGTGGTCACCACATTGGCCCCGGTCACGGGATGGTGGAAGGTGGTGTAGACCACGCCCTGGGGCACGCGGTCGGTGATGCGGGCCCGCAGCGTGGTGGCGCCGATGCGGCTGGCCAGCGATACCCGGTCGCCATCGCGGATGCCGCGCTGCTCGGCGTCATGGGCATGGATCTCCAGCACATCCTCGGGATGCCAGGCCACATTCGCCGTGCGCCGCGTCTGCGCGCCCACATTGTAATGGGTCAGGATACGGCCGGTGGTCAGGATCAGCGGATAGAAGCGCGAGGCGCGTTCCGGTGTCGGCACATACTCCGTCAGCATGAAGCGGCCCTTGCCGCGCACGAAGCCGTCGGCATGCATGATCGGGGTGCCCTCCGGCGCCGCCTCGGTGCAGGGCCACTGCACGCTGCCCAACCTGTCCAGGCGCTGGAAGCTGACGCCGCGGAAGGTCGGGGTCAGGGCGGCGATCTCGTCCATGATGGCGGCGGAATCGGCATAGCGCATGGGATAGCCCATGGCCGTGGCCAACGCGCACACCACCTCCCATTCCTGCTTGCCGGTCTTCGACGGCATCACCGGCCGCACCCGGTTGATGCGGCGCTCGGCATTGGTGAAGGTGCCATCCTTCTCCAGGAAGGAGGTGCCGGGCAGGAACACATGGGCGAAGGCCGCGGTCTCGTTCAGGAACAGGTCCTGGACGATGACGCAGTCCATGGCGCGCAGGGCCGCCGTCACATGCTGCGTATTGGGGTCGGACTGGGCGATATCCTCGCCCTGCACGAACAGGCCCTTGAAGCTGCCGCCCACGGCGGCGTCGAACATGTTGGGAATGCGCAGGCCCGGTTCCGGGTCGAGCGCGGCGCCCCATGCCGCCTCGAACTGCTGGCGCACGGCGGTGTCGGAGATGTGGCGATAGCCTGTCAGCTCATGGGGGAATGACCCCATGTCGCAGGAGCCCTGGACATTGTTCTGACCACGGAGGGGATTCACGCCGACACCGTCGCGGCCGATATTGCCGGTCGCCATGGCCAGGTTGGCCATGGCCATGACGGCAGTGGAGCCCTGGCTGTGCTCGGTCACGCCCAGCCCGTAATAAATGGCGGCATTGCCGCCACGGGCATAGAGCCGGGCGGCGGCGCGCACCTCGTCCGCCGGCACGCCGGTATAATCCTCCACCGCTTCCGGGGCGTGCCGCGGATCGGCGATGAAGCTTTCCCAGCGGGCGAAGTCCGCGGCCTCGCAACGTTCGGCCACAAAAGCGCGGTCCACCAGCCCCTCGGTCACCACCACATGGGCCAGGGCGTTCAGCATGGCCACATTGCTGCCCGGCCGCAGCTGCAGATGATGGGCGGCCTGCACATGCGGGCTGCGCACCATATCGATGCGGCGCGGATCGATGACGACCAACCGGGCGCCCTTGCGCAGCCGCTTCTTCATGCGCGAGCCGAAGACGGGATGTCCGTCGGTGGGGTTGGCGCCGATGACCAGGATGACGTCGGCCGCATCGACGCTGCGGAAATCCTGGGTTCCGGCCGAGGTGCCGAAGGTCTGTTTCAGCCCGTAGCCGGTGGGCGAGTGGCAGACGCGGGCACAGGTGTCCACATTGTTGTTGCCGAAGGCGGCCCGGATCATCTTCTGGACCAGATAGACTTCCTCGTTGGTGCAGCGCGACGAGGTGATGCCGCCGATGGACCCGCGGCCATGGGCCCGCTGCACCGCCTGCAGCCGGGTGGCGGCATAGGCGATGGCCTCGTCCCAGCCGACCACGCGCCAGGGTTCGTCGATGCTGTCGCGGATCATCGGCTGCAACTGGCGGTCGGCATGGGTGGCATAGCCCCAGGCGAAGCGGCCCTTGACGCAGGAATGGCCCTCATTGGCGCCGCCATCCTTGTGCGGGACCATGCGCACCAGCGTGTTGCCCTTCATCTCCGCCTTGAACGAGCAGCCCACGCCGCAATAGGCGCAGGTGGTGATGATGGCGTGCTCGGGCTGACCCAGGGCGATGACCGACTTCTCCGTCAGCGTGGCCGTGGGGCAGGCCTGGACGCAGGCGCCGCAGGAGACGCATTCCGACCCCATGAAGCTTTCCAGCGCCCCGGGGGAGACCTTGGAGTCGAAGCCGCGCCCGTCGATGGTCAGGGCGAAGGTGCCCTGCACCTCGCCGCAGGCCCGCACGCAGCGGGAGCAGACGATGCATTTCGACGGGTCGAAGCTGAAATAGGGGTTGCTTTCGTCCTTGGCGGCATCGCGGTGGTTCCCGCCGTCGAAGCCGTAGCGCACCTGCCGCAGCCCCACGGCGCCGGCCATATCCTGCAGCTCGCAATCGCCGTTGGCCGCACAGGTCAGGCAATCCAGCGGATGATCAGAGATGTACAGCTCCATGACACCGCGGCGCAGCCGCGCCAGCCGGTCGGTCTGGGTGGACACCTTCATGCCCGGTGCCACCGGCGTGGTGCAGGAGGCCGGCGTGCCACGCCGCCCCTCGATCTCCACGGCGCACAACCGGCAGGAGCCGAAGGCCTCCAGATGGTCGGTGGCGCACAGCTTGGGGACACGGATGCCCAGCTCCGCCGCCGCCCGCATGACCGAGGTGCCATCCGGCACCGTCACGCTGAACCCGTCGATCTCCAGCGTCACCATCGTGTCGGACCGGCGGGCCGGGGTACCGTAATCGATGTCCTGGATCGTCGCCATGGTCTGGCTCCTCATCGCACGCCGTCACTCCGCCGCCAGGGGGGCGGGGGTGCGGGTGAAATCCTCGGGAAAGTGTTTCAGCGCGCTGCGCACGGGGATGGGGGTCATGCCGCCCATGGCGCAGAGCGACCCGTCGGTCATGACCTCGCACAGATCCTGCAACAGGGTCAGGTTGGCCTCCACCTCGCGGCCGGCGATGATGCGGTCGATGACCTCCACCCCGCGCACGGCGCCGATACGGCAGGGCGTACACTTGCCGCAGGATTCGATGGCGCAGAACTCCATGGCGAAGCGGGCCTGCCGTGCCATGTCCACGCTGTCATCGAAAACGACGATGCCGCCATGGCCGACCATGGCTTCCTGGGCGGCGAATGCCTCGTAATCCTTCGGCAGGTTGAACAGCGATGGCGGCAGATAGGCGCCCAGCGGCCCGCCGGCCTGCACCGCCCGGATCGGCCGGCCGGACAGAGTTCCACCGCCGAAATCATAGAGAAGCTCGCGCAGGGTGACGCCGAACGCCTTCTCGACGATGCCACCGCGGCGGATATTGCCGGCCAGCTGGAAGGCCAGTGTCCCGCGCGAGCGGCCGACACCGAAATCCCGGTAATAACCGGCCCCCTTGTCCAGGATGATCGGCACGCTGGTCAGCGACAGCACATTGTTGACCACGGTGGGCTTGCCGAACAGCCCCTCCAGGGCCGGCACCGGCGGCTTGGCCCGGACCACGCCGCGCTTGCCCTCCAGGCTTTCCAGCATGGAGGTCTCCTCGCCGCAGATATAGGCACCGGCCCCCACCCGGACCTCCAGATGGAAGCGGTGGGCCGTGCCGTGAATGCCGTCGCCCAGCCAGGCCTCGGCATAGGCCAGCTTGATGGCGGCGCGCATGGTGGCGATGGCGTGGGGATATTCCGAGCGGATGTAGATATAGCCCTGCGCGGCACCCACGGCGACGGCGGCGATGGTCATGCCTTCGATCAGGCAGAACGGGTCGCCTTCCATGATCATGCGATCGGCGAAGGTGCCGCTGTCACCCTCGTCGGCGTTGCAGCAGACGAATTTCTCCGGGCCGGCCGCATCCAGCACGGTCTTCCATTTGATGCCGGTGGGAAAGCCCGCCCCGCCGCGGCCACGCAGGCCGGATTCGGTCACCGCGGCCACAATCTCGGCCGGGCGCATGGCCAGCGCCCGTTCCAGTCCCCGGAAGCCGCCATGGCGGCGGTAATCCTCGACCGACAGCGGATCGACGATGCCGCAGCGGGCGAAGGTCAGCCGCTCCTGCTTGGCCAGATAGGGGATGGCCTCGGTCAGCCCGTGGCCCAGCGGATGGGCGCCGCCCTCCAGGAAGCCGGCGGCGAACAGTCCCGGCACGGCTTCCGGCGTCACCGGACCGTAGGCGACGCGCCCGGTCTGGGTCTGCACCTCCACCAGCGGTTCCAGCCACAGCATGCCGCGTGATCCGTTGCGCACGATCCGCAGCGGCAGGTTCCGTGCCTTGGCTTCCGCGCGGATGGCGGCGGCCACCGCGTCAGCTCCCACCGACAGGGCGGCCGCATCGCGCGGCACATAGACGGTCACCAGCTGTCCGTTCATCGTGCGCGCTCCTGCGCCAGGGTGGCAGCGGCGATGGCGTCGAAGCGGGCGGCGTCCACCCGCCCGTGCAGGGTGTCATCCACCATGATGGCGGGTCCCAGGGCGCAGTTGCCCAGGCAGAACACCGGCTCCAGGGTGAAGGCGTCGTCGGCGGTGGTTCCGCCCAGATCGACACCCAGATGCCGGCGGATATGGTCGATCAGATCCTCCGCCCGCAGCGACTGGCAGGCTTCGGCACGGCAAACCCGGATGGTGTGGCGGCCGGGCCGGGTCCGGCGGAATTCATGGTAGAAGGAGACGACACCATGCACATCGGCCCGCGACAGGTTCATCTCCTGGGCCAGCAAGGGGATCGCCGGTTCGTCGATGCAGCCGAACTCTTCTTGCAGGGCATGCAGGATGGGCAGCAGGGCCCCGCGCAGATGCCGGTGTCCGGCAATAATGGCCTTGGCGCGCTCGGCGCTCCAAGGAGTGCGGGCGTTCATGGTCTCGACCTCTCCCCCCACGGCATTGTTCCTGCCGCGTAACGACCCAGTGCCGGCCTCATTCCGGGACGGATTCCGAAGAATGACACCGGTCATTATGACCAGGGTGGGCGAGGGCCGTCGCTGCGGCAAATTCAAAGATCGAATAAGGTAGTAGGCTTCGCCTATCGCAGCCACGGTGCCAGAGCCGCATCCGTGGCGCTGCGGATACTGGCGGCCAGCCCCTCCTCCACCACCAGCCCGGCCAGGGCTTTGGCCAGGGGCGATGCCGGATCGCGGTCGGTGGTGACCAGACCCACGGTGTAGGACAGTTCCGGTTCCACCAGCGGCAGCGCCACCAGATCGGGTTGTGGCGACACCACGGTCAGCAGCTGTCCCGGCACCACGGCGGCGCCCAGGCCGCTGCGCACCAGCGTGTACAGGGTCAGGATGGAATTGGTTTCGGTCACCGGGGTGACGCTGCGGTCGGCCATACGGAAGGCGCTGTCGGCGATGCGCCGGTTCTGCATGTCCCCGGTCAGCAGGCACAGCGGCAGGTCCGCCGCATCGGCCCAGCGGATGCTGCGGGCCGGGCCGCCTCCGTCCGTCCGTCGGGTCAGCAGGAAATAGCGCTCGGTGTAAAGTGGAACGGTGCGCACATGGGACAGGGGCTCATTGTCCAGATAGGTCACGGCCGCATCCAGGTCGAAGCTCTCTAGCTGTCGCTGGATTTCGCGCGAACTCAGCGACGTGATGCAGCTGCGGATTTTGGGATAGCGACGGTTGAACGGGGCCAGCAGCCGGGCCACCGCCGGCAGGGCGGTGGGAATGGCGCCCAGGCGCAGATGGCCGGACAGGCCCTGGGCCATGGCCGTCAGTTCCTGGCGCAGCCCATCACATTCGGCCACCACCCGCCGCGCATAGTCGAGCACCTTCAGCCCTTCCGGCGTGAATCCGGAGAATTTCTGCCCGCGTTCGACGATGGGGACCTGCAACTCCTCCTCAAGCTGGCGGATGGCGTTGGACAGGGTCGGCTGTGATACGTGGCAGGCGGCGGCGGCCCGGCCGAAATGCTGCTCCCTGGCCAGCGCCAGCAGATAGATGAACTTGCGGAACACGGAGACCCTCCCGGTCGGGTGGCCTGCCCGCAGTGGCGGGGGCTCTCCCGTTCGTTCGACTATGCCGGTCCGCGCCGATGCGGGGCAATCGTTTCGCGGTATGCCTCTGGTCGGTTGCCGCTCCCTCTCACGGCGCCGATGGGCGGCGTACCGTGCGGAAGCCGATATGGTTGGTGGTGAATTCAGCCTCCTGACCTTGCCGTGCGGCTGGCCGGAAACGGGCGCAGAAATCTGGCGAGCACAGGAAAGATCCCCCCTTTATGGTGATGGCAGGCCCAGGCTGATGCATCGGAACATCGGCGCGTCTCTGATCGACGTAGGTATCGGCTGTCCATTCCCAGACATTGCCGATCATATCGTAAAGTCCATACCCGTTCGGCTCGAAGCAGCCCACCGGAGCACGTCCGCTGAACCCGTCCGCAGCGGTATTCTGGAAGGGAAAGAAGCCCTGCCAGGTGTTGGCCCGGACCTGTTCGCGTGTCTGGTCCCCCCAGGCGTAGCGCTGGCCGACGAGACCGCCGCGGGCCGCATATTCCCATTCTGCTTCGGTCGGCAGATCGTTGCCGCGCCAGCGGGCATAGGCCAATGCGTCCGCATAGGCGATCTGCACCACGGGATCATCTTCGCGTCCTGCGATGGAACTGCCCGGTCCCTCGGGGTGGCGCCAGTCCGCTCCTGCCACCAGCTGCCACCAGCCTGTCGCCGCCAGCCGCTCGGCATCCAGATGGGGGATCGTGAACACAGCCCCGCCGTCCCGGCTGCGTTCAGCCACAGTGACATGGCCGGTTGCAGCGACGAAGGCGGCGAACTGCCGGTTCGTCACCTCTGTCCGGTCGATGGCAAACGGCGCCACCGCGACCTCGACTTCCGGCGTCTCTTCCGGGTAGAGCGCTCCGGCTCCCAGCCTTACTCGTCCGCCGGGCAGGACCAGCATTTCCGGGCCGCCAGGGTGAGGGGCAAGGCAGGATGAGCGTAACCCCGTTTCCGCCGATCTCCCGACGGAGATTCGGGCCAGCCAGACCAGCACGGCCGCTGCCAGGGTTCCGGCCAACACCAGGGCGACAAGGATTGATCGGCGGAGAGCGGCCAGGCGCATGATCGGCGGGTGCCCGCATTCTATTGACAGATCGAATGCCAAAACATTGCACGTCAACCGCCGTTGGTCTAGGTTCAATGAAACAATCAGCATTGAAACTGCCATTTCCGGGGGGCGTATGGTGGGGATTGCGATCTGGGGTGTCGCGGCGCTGCTCTACGCCGCCTTCTGGTTTTGGTATGATGCTGCCGGCCGCCGTCTGACAGAGGCGGAGATCGACGCGGCCCTTGCCAAACTCGCCGCGTCCCGGACAGCAGGCTCCGGTGACCTTGCCACACTCAGGACCTTCCTGGAGGCGGACGACGGACGAGAGTTCCTGATGCTGAATCTGGTCAAGGTCAATCCCGACCTGTCGGAGCATCCGGAAACCAGGGAACTGATGTCTGGAGCCGAAATGTCCCGGGCATACTTCAATCGGTTCCGCCGCATCCTGCTGGGCCGCGCCTGTCACCCCTATTATGCCGGGCGCAAGATCGGCCCCTATGTCGATTCCTGGGCTGCGCCTCCTGATCCCGGCTGGTCGATGGTCGGGCTGATCCGCTATCGCAGCCGCCGCGACCTGTTGTCGGTCGTCACGCATCCGGATTTCACCAAAGCGCACGCACTGAAGCATCTCGGGGTGACCCAGACCTTCTCTTTCCCGACCCAGCCGATCGTCATGCTGGGCATGAGTCCGCGCCATTATGTGGGCTTGGTTCTGGCCTTTGCGGCGGCGCTGGCCCACCTCGCCGTCCTGATGATCCGGTGAGCCCGTCGCTGGGCGGGGACTCAGCCCGGCTTGCTTGTTTCCCCCTCTGCGGCCCGTCGGTCGACAGTGGCCAACAGGGTTCGGGCCCCTTTGGCGAAATCGTCTTCCTGCCTGGTGCCGCCCATGGTCAGTTCGAAGGGAACCTTTAGCCCACGCTCGACGGCCGGTCGTCCCCGGATCGCCCGCAGCCAGCGGTGCAGGTTGGGGAAGGGCTCGATCTCCACGCCCGACCATTTATAGGTGCGGACCCAGCAGAAATTGGCGATGTCCGCGATGGAGTAATCCCCGGCCAGATACTCATGCTCTGCCAGGTGCCCGTCCAGCACGCCGAACAGCCGGGTCGCCTCGGTCTGGAAACGGGTGATGACGGCGGGGATCTTTTCCGGCCAGTAGCGGAAGAAGACGTTGCACTGGCCCATCATCGGACCGACGCCGCCCATCTGGAACATCAGCCACTGCAGCACCTGCGACCGCCCTTTGGCGTCCGTCGGCAGCAGCTGGCCGGTCTTCTCCGCCAGATGGATCATGATGGCGCCGGATTCGAAGATGGGGAAATCCCCCGCCTCCCGGTCCACCAGGGCGGGGATACGGCCGTTCGGGTTGATCTTCAGGAAGTCCGCTGCTTTCTGCTCTCCCTTCATCAGATCAAGTGCCACGACGTCATAGCCCAGCTCCAGCTCCTCCAGCGTGACGGAGGCCTTCCATCCGTTCGGCGTCGGCGCGGTATAGAGCAGGTATGGCGCCATGGTCGTTCACTCCCGTCGATTTCTGATTGTTTTGGCACAGTACGCGCCATAAATTTGGCATTCAACCAGGAAGCGGGAGTCCGATGGTCATGAGCCTCGTCTTTTATGATTTCCCGATGGCCCCGAGTCCTCGACGTGCCCGTATTGCGCTGTTGGAAAAAGGGGTGTCGTTCCAGACGGTGATTGTCGACCTGATGGCAAACGAGCATCTCAGCGAGAGTTTCCGCCAGATCTCGCCAACGTGTACGGTGCCCGCCCTGCGTCTGCCCGACGGTGCCGTGTTGACGGAGAACAACGGGATTGCGGCCTATCTCGAAGCGGCCTACCCGGAACCGCCTCTGCTGGGGACAACGCCGCGGGAGAAGGGGGAGGTCGCCATGTGGACCGCCCGCGTCGAGTTCTGCGGGCTGATGGCGGTAGCCGAGGCACTGCGCAATGGCAATCCGGCCATGAAGGACCGTGCCATCACGGGGCCGACCAACTATCCGCAGATCCCCGAGCTTTCTGCGCGCGGCCTTGCCCGGTTCCGAGAGTTCCTCGACATGTTGGAAGCCCACCTGCCCGGCCGCGATTTCATCGTCGGGGACCGGTTGAGTGTGGCCGATATCGCCGGGGTGGTCGCTGTCGACTTCGCCCGTGTCATTCAGATCAAGCCGGACCCGGAGCAGCATGCCAATCTGATCCGTTGGCGTAAGGGGTTGCATGCCCGCCCCAGTTTCAGCCGATAGGTCGGTGGGTCTCTTCCGTCGGTATGGCCTTCCGCTCATCAAGGCAAGGGTCAACACCGACGGATCACGCCGCCCGCGATCAACTGCACGCGGTCGCCCCCGTATCGACCGGTTCTTCTCTTCGGGGGCAATATTCTAGCATTGTGAGTGTCGATTTATGATCCCCGATCCGGCGGTGTGTCGGCCAGGGACATGAAAGGGCGGGAGGACCAGCGTCATGATGAAGGTTCTGGTACGGGTCGTGGTCGGCCTGAATGGCGCGGTCTTTCTGGGGCTTGGCCTGGGGTTTCTTCTTGCTCCGGATCTGCTGGCCCCGGCTTTCCACCTGCAGCCGGTCGGTGCGGCGGGCCTGAATACAGTACGCGGTGATTTCGGTGCCCTGTTCCTCGGCATGGCTGCGGTCGGGCTGCACGCCGCGGTGAAGGCGGATGGGCGCTTTCTTCCCCTGGCCGTGGCCGGCCTGTGCCTTGTGCTACTGGGACGCACCATCGGTCTGGTGTTTGATGGTTCGACGACGTCCGGACTCACCGCCATGGCGGTGGAACTGACCATTGTCGTCAGCTTTGTTGTCGGGCATCGCCTTTTGCGCCCTGCCTGAGGCGGGCCAGATCCCACTGGATCAGCCATGGATGGCCCCCCTGCTGGTCTTCGCCGCCAGGGCCTGATGCCGGACTGACTCAGCGCCACCAGCGGCCCGTCGGTCGTCGGGCGGGCGACGACCGGATCGGCAGGGGCGGCAGCAGATCGGGTACGCCCTGCCGCCGAGGGGCGCTCAGGCTGCGTTCGACGAGTTCCCGGCCCAGGATGGCGTCGATCTTTGCCCGCCCACCCGGCCCCAGCCCGCTGAACGCGGCTTTGAGCTGGTCCAGGCAATGGGCACGATAGGGATTGCTCTGCAACGACCAGTCAATTCCAGCGGCGTCACGATAGGTGAATCGGTTGGCACCGGCCGCGACGGCTGCGTCATTCGCCAGCAGATACGGCAGATAGTCCTGCCTGATCGTAGCGAACAGGGGGTCCAACCCGTCGGGGATTCCTTCCGGCAGCGGCGCGTTCCGCCAGTCCTGTGGTCGCAGATTCCACAGCCGAGCCACCCATTCCAGCACGGCGGGTGCCTGATCGCGCATCAACCGGGCTGGGGTCGGGTCGCAGAAAAAATGGCGGAAGAATGGGCCGAAGACGCCGAAATCGGCAACGGTCGGGCGTGCGCCCAGCAGATATGGGCGCTGGCGGAACACGGTTTCCAGCGCGGCCAGCGTATGCAGATACAGGGCTTCCACTGCGGGTCTCGTTTCCCGTGTCACGCCTTCACCGTTCAGATAGACATGCCGCTGCCGGACCCTGAAAGCGAAGGCGCTGAACGGCAACAGCCAGGGTGGGCCGCCCACCAGACTTTCGGCAATCCGTCGCGACAGGAGCCGGGCATCGGTCGCAAAGGCCCAGCGATAGTACAGTGCCGGTCGCCACAGCCATTCGTCGGCATAATCCTCCAGAAGCAGAGCCAGGAACCGGGCGGTTTCCTCCACCGGCAGGACCGTGGGAGTGGCATAGTGGCTTTCCAAATAGCGGATCGTCGGTGTCGTGTCGGTCAGCCAGGAACCGTCCGGCATCTCCACCGCGGGCATCTGCAGGATGCCGGTCACGGTTCCGCATCGCCGCAAATCGGCCAGATCCATCTCACGATGGACCCAGGGGATGCCTGTCGCCCGCAAATAGGCCTGTAGCTTGCCCGTGAAGTAAGAAAGGTCCAAGCCGTGGACAACAAGGGGCACCGCCTCTGTTCCCGACACCCGTTCCTCCTGCCCGGCCCATCATTGCGATAGGGTCTTGACCCGGGCGATAAAATGACACTTACTGTGCCAATAGTCCAGCGGGTCGCCCGTGGGCCGAAAGATGCAAACAGAATCAAACGGTATGAGCAGAGGGGGACGGGGACGATGAGCCTCGCTGAGGTCACCGCGACCATGACGGAACGGGTCGCTGCCAAGGGCGCCATCCGTGGCAAGATCGTGAAGTTTGATTTCGGCAGCGATGGGCTGGTTCGGATCGATGGTGTGGCCACGCCGCCGGTCGTCACCACCGAAGACGGCCCGGCCGACTGCACGGTTGCCGTGTCCCTGGCCGATTTCATCGCGATCGCAGAGGGGCGGCTGAATTCCCAGATGGCGTTCATGACCGGAAAGCTGAGCGTCTCCGGTGACATGGGCATCGCTTTGCAGCTTGGTCCAATTCTTGGCTGATCACCCGACGGGTGCGACCGGTCGGGGCGTCTATCCGCCCCGCCACGGCTTGCCCTGTCGCCGGGCGGGAGAGATGCATGGAGGTCGTGCTTTTCCTGGGCGTTGGTCTTGTCCTGTTGGTGGCGGTGGTTCGGTTGGGACTACCGGCGCTGCTCCGGCGCTTTGGCCTTCATCGGCCTTATCGGGGCGAAGCCTATGCGCTGCCGGGCAAACGGGCCTTGATCATCACCACCAGCCATGACCGGCTGGGGGATACCGGCAAGCCGACAGGGGTGTTCGCGTCAGAGATGACGGTTCCCTACTATGAATTTCTTGATGCGGGGATGGAGGTCGACATCGCCAGCGTGAAGGGCGGGCACGTGCCTATTGAGGCCGACAGCCTGCGCTGGCCGCTGGCGACGGATGCTGACCGGCGGTATCTCGCTGACCCGGCATTCCGTGCCAAGACCGACGCTTCGCATCCCATCACCGAGGTCGATATCGCTGCCTACGATATCGTGTTCCTGGCTGGGGGATGGGGGGCCGCCTATGATTTGGGCACATCGGAGGTGCTTGGCACCCAGATCTCACGTGCATGGGCCGCGGGCAAGGTGGTGGGCGGCGTCTGCCACGGGCCGCTCGGTTTGCTGAAGGCGGTCGACACAGACGGCCAGCCGTTGGTCAAGGGCCGCACGCTGACCGCCGTGACGGACCGGCAGATCAGCCAACTCGGCATCGTCCATACGCCGATGCACCCGGAGCGCGACCTGCGCGCAGCCGGTTCGGATTTCCGCTCTCGCCGGGCTGTCTTCGACATCTTCGCCGACCTGACCGTGGAGGATGGCCGGCTGGTCACCGGACAAAATCAGAATGCCGGCGCCGAAACAGCCCATAAGATGATGCGGGCGGCCGGAGGGCGGCCGCGGCAGTCATGATGGACAAGAGAATGCAAGTGGGCGCGATCAAGGAGACAGATGGACGCCGGCTCCGCCGGGAGAGCAGCCGGCGGCAGGTGATTGCGGCCATGCTCGACCTGGTGCGGGAGGGAACCATTCAGCCGCGGGCCGAGGATGTGGCGCTCCGCTCGGGTGTCGGCCTTCGCACCGTGTTCCGTCTCTTCAACGATATGGAGAGTCTGTACCGCGAGATGATGATCGCACTCCGGGGGCAGATCGAGACGCCGCGTACCGCGCCTCTGACCGAGACTGATCCCCTGCGACGGCTGGAGGAACTGGTGCGTCGTCGCGCCGAAATCTTCCAGATCATTGAGCCGTTCCAGCGCTCGGCTCTGGCTCTGCGGCACGGATCGGTCTTCCTCAAGGAAGACCATGCGCGGCTGTTCGGCATGCTGCGCAAATCCCTGGTGCTCAACATAGCCGGGCCGGACACGTTGGCACCGCCGCTGTTTGAGAGCCTCGACGCCATCATGGGGATCGAGTTCTGGCTGCGGCTGCGCGATGACCAGGGCTTGTCCCCGGAGCAGACAACCACAGCCATCCTGGCGGCTGCCCGCGCGATCCTGGCGGCCGGTGGTTGGCCGAGGGGGCAAGATGACCGATGAGATCATCCTCTATGGAATGTCCGTATCGCTGTACACCGGCAAGGCGCGGAGCTATCTGCGCAAGCAGCGTCTGCCCTATATTGAGCGGCCGCCGATCGATCCGGGTTTCCAGACCCGTGTGCTGCCCAAGCTGAAGCGCGTCATCGTGCCTGTGGTCGAGCTGCCGGACGGCAGCCTGTTGCAGGATAGCACGGACATTATTGACGGGCTTGAAGCCCGGCTGCCGATCGCTCTGCCCTGCTATCCGCAGGGGTCGAAGCAGCGCGTGGCCGCGCTGGCCCTGGAGCTTTTCGGGGATGAAGGGCTTCTTCGGCTCGCCATGCATTACCGGTGGTCGTATCTGGCCGAACAGGAACGGTTCATCCGGCGGGAATTCGCCGCCTTCATGGCGCCGACCGCCCCCATCGATGAACAGGACCGGCTGGCCGCCCTGCCGATGGGGCAGATGCAGACCTATGTGCCAAAGCTGGGGATTACGCCGCAGTCGGCGCCGGTCATCGAAGATGCCTTTTTTGAGCTGCTGGACAGGCTGGAGGCACATTTCCTGCGGCATCCCTTTCTGTTCGGCGGTCGTCCCAGCATTGGCGACTATGGGCTGATCGGGCCGCTCTACGCTCATCTCGGGCGCGATCCCTATCCGGCCGGCATCCTGCGTCGGCAGGCGCCGCGCACGGCCCGCTGGATCGAGCGCATGAATGCCCCGAATGCTGATATGGCAGAGTATCCCGATGCCACGCCGGATGCCTTTCTGACCGGGGATGCCGTACCGGACACCATCCTGCCCCTGATGAACCTCATGGCCCGCGATCATCTGCCGGAGCTGCGGGCGTTGGTCGACTTCGTCGACCGGTGGGTGGTCGAGACAGGGGTCGTCGAGGGCGATCCGATCTCTCCAAAGCCAGCCCGCCGGGCCATCGGCTCGATCCGCTTCACCTATCGCGGTATCGAGATCGAATCCTGGGCCGTTCCCTACACGCTGTGGATGCTGCAAAGGGTGACGGATGCGTATTCCGCCCTCACCGTGTCCGACCGAACTGCCGTGCATGCGCTGTTCGAAGCGGCCGGTCTTGCCGATCTGCTGACGCTGAAGGCCGCCCGCCGGGTCGAACGGCGTGGCCACATCGAAGTCTGGGGCGCTGTCACCTGAAAACAAAAACGGAGGACGCCTGCGATGAGTTTGGATTTCCTGGTCCACCGGACCGAGCCGGCCTTGACCCGTATCATCGAGCGTCCCGCCCTGGAACCCGCCGACGGACAGGTTGTCGCGCGTGTTGAGAAGTTCGCCTTCACCGCCAACAATATCAGCTACCGGGTGACAGGAGACAGCATCGGCTATTGGAAATTCTTCCCCGTGCCGGAGGAGGGGTGGGGCCGTATACCGGCCTTCGGCTTCGCGACAGTGGAACGCTCGCGCTCCGCTGCGCTGAAGGAGGGTACGCGGTTCTTCGGCTATTTCACCACCTCAAGCCATCTGGTGATGGAACCGGAACACGTCTCCGAGGCGAATTTCATCGACCATATGCCGCACCGGCGCGATCTGCACGCGGTCTACAACAGTTACAGCTTCCTGGGTGCTGATCCTGCCTATCACCCTGATTTCGAGGACATGCAGGCACTGCTTCGGCCGCAATACACGACGTCCTTCCTGATCGACCATTTTGTCGTTTCCAGCCTGTTTTTTGGTGCCCGCCAGGTTCTGGTCCTCAGCGCATCGTCCAAGACCGCGATCGGCTTCGCCTACGCGCAGTGGCTGCGCGGTGAAGGCAGGCCGGACCTGATCGGTGTGACATCACCCGGCAATCTCGACTTCGTCCGCCGGCTCGGCTGTTATGACCGCTCGGTTTCCTATGATGCCCTGACCGAACTCGATCCAGGCGTGCCGACCCTGATCGTGGATTTTGCCGGCGACGGCCAGGTGGTGGCGACGCTGCATCGTCATTTCGCCGACAACATCCGGTACAATTGTGCCGTCGGGAAATCGCATTGGGCGGCCGCGCCGGTGGATCTGCCGGGCCGCAAGCCGAAATTCTTCTTTGCCCCGAACCATGCCATGCAGCTGATCGGCGAAATCGGTGCCAATGAATTCTGGCGCCGGCTTAACGCAGGTTGGTCTCGTCTCCGCGTCGATGCCGCCAGATGGATCATGGTGGAGACGGGCCGTGGGCCAGGGGACTTGTCCGAACTCTATGCCCGCCTGCTGGCTGGCACGGTGCCCCCGGATCGCGGCCACATGATCAGACTGTAACGAGCACAACAAAGGACCCCGTCCGGCATAGGAGACAGTGGCTGGGCGGCAATGGGCGGCGCGGCGGCACCGGGAGGAACCTGGGCCTGTGACAGCGCCGCTCCCGGGGGGGAGGCGACGAATGGGCGACATGGCACTGCCGCTGCCGGCATGGCTGGCACGGAGCCAAGCCGCGGTCACGCCGTTGGAAACGGCGTCCGGCGCTAAGTTCAAACTGAACCGAGGGGCCGTCGGCCTCGGCCAGCGGCACGGCCCTGCGCGGGCTGATGGCGCCACCGCGGCCTCTTGCGCTTTCACGCAGCCATCCCTGCTCCGCCACCACTGTCCACTGCCGTGCAATGGCGCCGTCACGACGCCAAAGCCCGACCTTCGTCCGCGTTTTGCCATCGTCCTCAGCATCGGAGCGTCCGCATGAGACTGTTGCGCACCATCGTGATCACCGTTGCCGGCCTGGTGATTTTCCTCGGAGGCGGGATCTGGCTGGCCCAGGATTACATCATCCTGCATATCGTCGGCTGGCTGGCTCCCGCTGTTGCACCAAACCGTGAAGTCGCCTTCGCGGCAGGTCCCGCAGCACCGGACCTGCCGCCGCAGCAGCGCAAGCCCAACATCATCGTCATTCTGGCCGACGATCTGGGCTTCAACGACCTGACCCTGAACGGCGGTGTTGCCGGTGGAACGGTACCGACGCCGAATATCGACAGCCTTGCCCGGGACGGTGCCCGATTTGCCAATGGATATGCGGGCAGTGCCACCTGCGCACCATCGCGGGCATCGTTGATGACCGGTCGCTATCCCAGCCGGTTCGGCTTCGAGTTCACCCCGACCGCGCCCGAATTCATGAAGGTGATTGCCCGCTTCAAGCAGCAACCCGGCATGCCGCCGGTGCGCTTCCATAACGAGAATCTGGCCGACATGCCGTCGCGTGAGGTGCTTGGCTTGCCGCGCAGCGAGACAACACTGGCCGAACTGCTGAAGCCGGCCGGGTATCGCACGATTCATATCGGCAAGTGGCACCTTGGCGAGGCGGACGGCCTGCGGCCGGAGGACCGGGGTTTCGATGAAAGTCTCGGCTTTCTGTTCGGTGCGGCCATGTTTCTGCCCGAGGAGGACCCCAGCGCTGTCAACGCCAAGCAGGCGTTTGACCCCATCGACAAATTCCTCTGGGCCAATCTGCCTTACGCGGTGCGATACAACGGGTCGAAGCCGTTTGCGCCGAAGGGCTACATGACGGATTACCTGACCGAAGCGGCGGTCAAGGCCATCGATGCCAACACAAACCGGCCCTTTGCCCTGTATCTGGCCTATAACGCGCCGCATACGCCGTTGCAGGCGTTGAAGTCCGACTACGATGCCCTGGCGCATATCGAGGATCATCGGTTGCGGGTGTATGCCGCCATGATCCGGGCGCTCGATCGCGGTGTCGGCCAGATATTGCAGGCTCTGAAGGAACGGGGGCTCGATGACAATACGCTGGTCTTCTTCAGCAGTGACAATGGGGGAGCCCATTACATCGGCCTGCCCGACATCAATCTGCCCTATCGCGGCTGGAAGGCGACGCTGTACGAAGGGGGCACGCATGTCCCGTTTCTGCTCAAGTGGCCCCGGGCGATCCCGGCAGGGACGGTCATCGATCGGCCGGTCTCCCATACCGATATTTTCAGCACTGCGGCGGCAGCGGCCGGGGTGACATTGCCGACGGGGCGGGTCTTTGACGGGCTTGACCTCGTCAGTCTCATCAAT
This sequence comes from Oleisolibacter albus, assembly GCF_003336875.1. Classification (GTDB taxonomy): domain Bacteria; phylum Pseudomonadota; class Alphaproteobacteria; order Azospirillales; family Azospirillaceae; genus Niveispirillum; species Niveispirillum album. Next base: position 118,630 of record NZ_QGNJ01000003.1, read on the forward strand.
GCCCCCGGCCTTATCCCGGAACGGCCGATCTTCTGGCAGACGGCGGGATACCGCGCCGTCCGGACGGAGGTCTGGAAACTGCAGGTGATGACCGATCCATCACGCAGCCTGCTGTTCAACATGAAGGCGGACCCAACGGAACGGGCCGATGTGGCGGCAACCAATCCCGATGTTGTGCGGGAGTTGACGTCTCTGCTCGATGCCTTCAAGCGTGCTCAGGCAAAGCCCCTCTGGCCGATGCTGCTGGAAGCGCCTGTCGCCATCGACCGGCCGCTCAACACGCCAGCCAAGCCCGGCGAGGAGATCATCTACTACGCCAACTGACGGCGGTAGCGGCAGCCTGCTGTCGGCTCGGGAAGCCGGTCGGGTGCAGTTTCCGTCATTGCCCATGCCAATAGTTCTGGTACCATCGAAAAAATTGGCAGAACAACTGCCACAAGCCAGACCGATAGAGATCTGGCAGATCAGGGGGGAAACAATGCCGTCACGCTACAGCCGAAGTCTGTCCGGAGCGTCCCTGTTCACCGTCATGTCCGCTGGCAGTCTTGTGGGCATTCCGGCTCTGGCCCAGCAGCAGGAAACCAGTCACGAGTTGGAAGAGATCATCGTCACCGCGACGAAGCGGCGACAATCCTTGATCGACGTGCCCGTAGCCGTCTCTGCCCTTCAGGGGGAGACGATATCCGAAGCGGGCGTGCGTGACATCAAGGAGATGGAAATCCTTGCCCCCGCTCTGGTGGTCAATTCCAGCCTGGGGCCGACGCAGACGGTCTTCACCATCCGCGGCATCGGCACCCAGGGCATCAATACGGGCCTGGAGCAATCCGTTGGCGTGTTCGTCGACGGCGTTTACCGGGGGCGGGCCGGTGCGGCAACGACCGACTTCATTGATTTGTCCCGCGTGGAGGTTCTGCGCGGGCCGCAGGGCACGCTGTTCGGCCGCAACACCTCGGCCGGCGTGATTTCAGTCAGCACGGTGGAGCCCGGGGATCAGGCCTCAGCAAACGCCGATCTTTCCGTTGGCGACTATGGGTATCGCCAACTGCGCGGGGTCGTGTCCGGCCCGCTCAGCACCGGTGTCCTCGCCGCGAGCCTTGCTGTCACCAGACAGGTGCGCGACGGCTTTCTGGAAGATGTGCGCACGGGTGAGGAGTTCGATGACCGTGATCGGACAACGGTACGGGGACAGCTGCTCTGGACCCCCAGCGACGGAGTCCGTATCCGCACCATTGCCGACTACACTGAAACCGACGAGAAATGCTGCATTGCCGTGCCGATCTTCTATGGCCCGACGGCGGCCGCCATCAGCGGGCTGGGTGGGACCGTGTTTCCCGGCAGACCTGGCCAGGCTGACGGATTCACCGGCAGCTTCCCCGACGCCTTCACCGGCAAGGTTGCGGTGACCGATGCGGCGCGCCAGCCGACGGACTCAAGCTACACCGATAGCGGTGTGTCGACGGAACTCACCTGGGAATTCGGCGATGCCACGCTGACCGCCATCGGCGCATACCGCTACTTTGACACCGATCCTGTCCAGGACAGTGATTTCTCTCCACTTGCCCTCTTCTCCACCGCAAACGGGCAGGAGATTGACGAATACACCTTTGAGGTCCGCCTGGCCTCATCCGGACGGCAGACGGTGGATTGGACGGTCGGCCTGTTCTATTTCGACCAGGAGATCCTGGCCGATCAATACATCGACTATGGTGCCGATCTGCGACGGTTCTTCGATGCGACCCTGCCGCGTGTCGCCAATCCCTTCGCACCTGGCACCACGACACCGATCCTGGGCCTGCTGGAACGGGTCACCGGTCGCCCCGCCGGGACCTTTGCCCAGCCCGGCCGCGCGGTGACCGATACGTATGATTATTCGTCCGCCAGCTATGCCGCCTATGGGCAGGCAACGTGGAACGTGACGGATCGGCTGAGCGTCACCGGTGGACTACGCTACAGCTATGAGAAGAAGGACGCCGACTATGACATCCTGTCGGCCGATCCACTGTCGCAGATCCCGCTTACAGGCCCATTGGCGTCGTTCGCACCGCTGCGCCCCTTGCAGCAGTTTCCGCAGGCGAACCCTTTCACGGGGACCTACGATGACGGCAACGTCACCGGTACTCTCAGCGCGGCCTACAGGTTCTCCGATTCCGCGTCCGTCTATGCCCGCTATGCCACCGGCTACAAATCGGGCGGCCTGAATCTCAGCCGGACGGCGCCGCAGACCACGCCGGGTAATCCAGTGGTCGATCCCGACCGGGTCAAGTTCGATGCGGAAACCGTCGAAAGCTATGAACTGGGCACAAAACTGCGGCTGTTCGGGCGCCGCGTCATGATAAATTCAGATATATTTTATCAGAAGCTCGATAACTTCCAGAACAACATCTTCACTGGAACCGGATTTACCATTGTTGCCGACGGCACGGTCGAAGGGTATGGCTGGGAAACCGACGTTTCTGTCGCCGCCACCGACTATCTGACCTTCGATGGCGGCCTTGTTGTTCAGGACATCCATTTCGACGAGTACCGCAATGCGCCGCCGACTTCGGCTCAGCAGGCGGCTGGGAGGACCACACAGGATCTGTCGGGTCGGCCGGTGCCGCGGACGTCCGATGTGACGGCCACCCTGGCGGCCACCCTGAAGGTTCCGGTGACCAGCACATGGGGAGCCATGGTCAGGGTCGATGCCCGTTACCGGTCCGACTACTACACCAATTCCACGCTGGAGGAGGTTTCGAAGCAGGATGATTACGTCACGCTGAACCTGTCGGTGGGCGTCGGTTCGCCGGACGGCGGCTGGGCCGTGGAGTTCTGGGCGCGCAACCTGACCGACACCGAAATCTACAACCAGACCCTGGCGCTGCCGTTCCAGACCGGCACCTTTGGCGCCTTCATCGAACCCCCACGGACTGTCGGGCTCACTCTGCGCGCCAGATTTTAACCGGAGGGCGGTCCGTGCCGATCCAGCGCCTGCGCCGGCTTCTGATGCCGTATCTGACCTCCGCCCTGGTCTCCGACGCCCGTCGGGATGTGGTGCGGCGACACGCGGAAAAGCGACGGGCCGTCGCGGCGCGACCGCATCTGGTCCGTGCCTTCGTGCAGGCCGATGACCCGCATTCGGCGCTTCTGGTCCGGGCCTTGCCGGCGCTCGCCCGCCGGGCGGGTGTGGTGGTGGTGGTCGTGCCCGTGCCGCCACCCCCCGCCTGGGCTGCTCCCGAGCGGGAACGGTTGCAGTCCTGGGCACGGACCGATGCGGCGTTCCTTGCCCGCCGGCACGGTCTTGGGTTGGCCTTTTCCCCGCTGGAGCCGACCGCCATCGAGCGTGCCACGGCGCTGCTCGTCTCAATGGCCGGGGAAGCCCGCGATGAAAGGCTGGGCGACATTGACGCCGTGCTGACGGCCCTCCACGCCGGGGATGCGGTCAGGCTGGCGGCGATTGCCCGTCGGCATCGGCCGGCGCCGGCACAGGCGGTCACCGACACCCTGGCCAGGGGTGATGCGCTCCGGGCTGAGCTTGGTCATTATCTGGGCGGCATGTTGCAGTATGAGGGGGAGTGGTACTGGGGTATCGACCGGCTGCACTATCTGGAGACCAGGCTGGACGCGTTGGGCGCCACAGGGCTCGCCCCGGGGCCGTCCTTGCCGCCGCCGGACATCCGGCTGCCTGGCCTGCCGGCCCGGTCCCTCCGGGCCGGGCCGGCACCCCTGGAGTTCTTCCTGTCCTTTCGCAGTCCATACAGCTGGCTTGCCATGGACCGGACAGTGGCCCTGGCCAGCCATTACGGCGTGCCGCTGAAGCTGCGCTTCGTGCTGCCCATGGTCATGCGGGGGCTGCCGGTGCCGCCGCGCAAGAGCCGCTACATCGTTCTCGACTGCAAGAGGGAAGCCTCGCGGCTGGGCCTCCCCTTCGGCCGCATCTGCGACCCTGTCGGGCATCCTGTGGAACGCGCACTGGCCCTCATCCCCTTCGCCGTCGCCCAGGGACGTGGTCCGGCCTATGTCCGTGCTGTTCTGTCCGGCATCTTCGCCCGCGGCATCGATGTCGGCAGGGATGCGGGGCTGGCGCAACTCGTGGCCGAAGCCGGACTCGACTGGACGGAAGCGCGGGCCGGCCTCACGCGCGATGACTGGCGCACCGAGGCGGAGGCAAACCGGAATGAGTTGCTGACCGCGGGTCTGTGGGGTGTGCCCAGCTTCCGGATCGGCGGCAATGTGGCCTGGGGTCAGGATCGTCTATGGCTGGTCGAGGAATGGATCGCCGGGGCAGCCTGTGCAACGGGGGAGGGGACGGTTCCATGACGCGGGCCAGCAGAGTCCTTGGTGCAGCCATCCTTGTGCTGGCGATCGGCGCCGGGGGGCTGTTCGCCGCCCGTGCCCTGATCGGTGCGGCCCTGTTCGAGCGCGTCACACGCAGCACCCTGGCGCGTGATGTCATGGCCGGCCTGCCCGATGGGTTGCACCTGGCGCTTTGCGGGACCGGCTCGCCGATGCCGGATCGGACCCGGGCCGGGCCGTGCGCCGCGGTGATCGCCGGCAATCGCCTGTTTCTGGTCGATGCCGGCGAAGGGGGCATCAGGAATGTCATGCTGATGGGACTGCCGCCCGGCCGGATCGAGGCTGTCTTCATCACCCACTTCCATTCGGACCACATTGCCGGGTTGGGCGAAGTCGCCTTGCAGCGGTGGGTCGGCGGCGCCCATCGCACACCCTTGCCGGTGATCGGGCCGATCGGTGTCAACCGGGTGGTTGACGGATTCAACGCGGCCTATGCGCTCGATAGTGCCTATCGTGTCGCCCACCATGGCGCGGCCACCGTGCCCCCGGGCGGTGCTGGATCAGTCGCGCAGCCCTTCACCATCCCTCTGGGCGGGCTTGGCCGAGCGGCGGACCACGTGGTGCTGGAGGAGGGCGGCCTCACCGTCACTGCCTTCCGGGTCAATCATTCGCCGGTTGAGCCGGCCGTTGGGTACCGCTTCGATTACAAGGGCCGATCCCTGGTCATTTCCGGTGACACTGCGGCCTCACCGAGCGTGACCGTGCAGGCCATGGGAGCGGACCTCCTGGTTCATGAAGCCTTGCAGCCCAGGCTGGTCAATTATATCGGGGCCGCAGCCGCGGAGCACGGCAATGCCGGCCTGGCCAAAATCGCCGCTGACATTCTGACCTATCACACCACACCGGAGCAGGCCGCCCAGATCGCGACCGAGGCGAAGGTCCGTCATCTCGTTCTGACCCATGTGGTGCCGCCTCTGCCACTGCGTCTGCTTTACCCCGCCTTCCTGGGTGAAGCGCCGGGTCTTTTTCCGGGCGCCATCGCCATTGGCGAGGATGGCATGCTGTTCAGCCTGCCAGCGGACTCGCAGGCGCTTCTCCTCGATCGCCTGCTCTAACCTGTCTCATACAGCCAATCCGAGGCACGAACCATGCGCAGCCACCTCGCCCGCCGCCGGGTGCTCGGTCTTGTCCTGCTGGGCGGCCTGCTTACCGGCGGCTCCGCCTGGGCCGATGACCTGGCGGATGCCTTCAAGCGGGCCGATGCCGATGCTGACGGCACACTGACGCCGGCCGAATTCCGCATCTTCATCGACCTCAGGGCGGAGGCCGGGGGGACCGGGCGAAGACCGTCAAGGCCCGTGCTCTCTATGACCGTGCCTTTGCCCGTATCGATGCCAACAAGGATGGGAAACTGACCCTGACGGAGATTTCCACATGAGCGGGAGCACATGGTGAATTCGGACACATCCCTCTTTAGCCACATCATCGTTGGCGCCGGCTCGGCCGGCTGTGTCATGGCGGCCCGCTTGTCGGAGGACCCGCGCCGACGGGTGCTCCTGCTTGAGGCGGGTGGGAGGGACGACAGCGTCCTGATCCGTGCCCCCCTGCTCATGGGCGAGGCGATCCAATCCTCCCGCTTCAACTGGCACTATGAGACGGTGCCCCAACCGGCGCTTGCCGGCCGCCGCCTCTACTGGCCGCGCGGCAAGACGCTGGGCGGCTCCAGCGCCATCAACGCCATGCATTATGTCCGGGGAGCCCCGGCGAACTATGACGAATGGCGCGATGCGTTCGGATGTGAGGGATGGGGCTGGGACGATGTGCTGCCGGCCTTCATGGCGGTCGAGCATCGGGTGAAAGGCGCCGACGTTCTGCATGGAACCGGCGGCCCGCTGTGGGTGCAGGACATCGACGGGCTGAACCCGCTGACCGAGGCATTCTTTACCGCTGGCGCCCTGTTCCAGTATCCGCGCAACCATGATTTCAACGGTCCCACTCAGGTGGGGTTCGGCCCCTATCAGGTGACGCAGAGGGGGCTACGCCGGTGCAGCGCCGGCGATGCCTTTCTGCGGCCGGCCCTTGCCCGACCGAATCTGACGGTTCTGACCGGTGCCCTCGCCACACGGGTGTTGCTTCAGGGGAGGCCCGGCGGCAAGCGACGGGCAGTCGGGGTCGAGGTCCTGTGCGACGGTGCCCTGCAGACGTTCGCGGCAACGGGTGAGGTTCTGCTCTGTGGTGGGGCGATCAACTCGCCTCAGCTGTTGCAGCTGTCCGGCATTGGCGATTCCACCTGGCTGCGGGATGCCGGGATCTCGCCGGAACTGGACCTGGCGGGCGTCGGTCGCAACCTCCAGGATCATCTCGATGTCATCGGGCAGATCAGGACCCGCTCGTCCCTGTCGATCGGCCTGTCCCTGCGTGCCCTGCCGGCTCTGGCCAAAGGCGTTGCTGATGCGCTGCGGGGGCGTGCAGGCCTGTTCTCGACCAATCCGGTACAGGGCGGCGCCTTCATCCGCTCCAGCCGGGCTGGGGATCTTCCAGACCTGCAACTGGTGTTCACACCGGCTCTGGCGGCTCCGCATGGCCGGGAGAGGCCGGTTGGGCACGGTGCCACCCTGCATGTCTGCCAGCTTTATCCGAGGAGCCGCGGTACGATCCGCATCGCCTGCGCGGACCCGACGGTGCCCCCCCTGATCGATCCGAATTATGGTGGTGATCCATGGGATCTGGAGGTTCTGACCGACGGACTGGATCTGGTCCGTGATCTGCTGGCCTCATCACCCTTCGACTTCGATCGGGTCTGCGAGGTGCTGCCCGGGCCGCAGGTGCGGACCCGGTCCGATCTTCTGGACGATGTGCGTGCCCGGGCGGAGACGCTTTACCATCCGGTCGGCACCTGTGCCATGGGACGGGGTGAACTCGCCGTTGTCGACAGCCGCTTGCGCGTGCGCGGGGTCGAGCGGCTTCGCGTTGTCGACGCGTCGGTCATGCCACGGCTGATCGGGGGCAACACCAACGCACCGACAATCATGATCGCCACACGTGCCGCCGACTTCATGCGCGATGACGCCTGATGTCTCCCGTCCATATCGGCGATTGACGGTGGCGTGGAGGATGACCAATATGGCATGAGACGTGCCAATACAATGAGCGCGGCGAAATCATGGACCTGCGGGTCCCAATGGCGGGAGGAAAACGGATGCGACATTGCCAAGCCGATGGGGGCTGGCCATGAACGAAGGGTTGTACCGCCTGCTGGGCGCCCTTGGGTCCCCCTATTCCTTGAAGATGCGGGCTGTATTGCGCTATCGCCGCCTTCCCTTCACCTGGAGTTCGGCCCGCGAGGGGCTGGAGGCGGCACAGGCGATGAAGGCAGCCGTGATCCCGGTGCTGCAATACCCGGATGGGACGCGCCGTAACGATTCAACCGAGCTGATCCGGGACCTGGAGGAGCGTCATCCCGGCGCACGCACATTGACGCCGGAGGACCCGGCAGACGCCTTTCTGGCTCTTCTCATTGAGGATTTCGCCGACGAATGGCTGTCAAAGCCCATGTACCATTACCGCTGGACGCGGGAGCTGGACCAGCGGGTGATGGCGCGCTGGCTCGCCTGGGATTATGCCCTGGGCGGGGGGGCCGACACCATCGCAGCGATCGCGGATGGCTTCCGGACGCGGCAGGTGTCACGCCTGCGGGTGGTCGGGTCTGATGAAACCACGTCGTCCGCCATCGAGGCATCGGCGATCCGCGTACTCGACATCCTCGATCGCCACGTCGTTGAGCGCCCCTTCCTGTTCGGCGACCGGCCCAGCGTGGCCGAGTTCGCCCTGTTCGGCCAAATGTCGCAATTCCAGTTCGACCCGACACCGAACGCGCTGGCCCGGGAGCGTTTTCCCTATGCCTACCGTTGGATCTCCTTCATCGATGACCTGTCGGGCTGGGAACGAACGGCCTGGCGTGTGTCCGGGTCCGCTCCTTACCCCGCCATCACCGAACTGCTCGACGAGATCGGCCGTTTGCACCTTCCCTTCCTGATGGCCAATGCCGCGGCCGTCGCCGCGGGGGAGCGCGAGGCCGAATTCCGTCTTCCCGACGGGGCCGTCCTGCGCCAACCCGCGGCGCGCTATCAGGCCAAGTGCCTCGCCGTCCTGCAGGCACGGTTCGCCGCTCTTCCCCCCGAAGCCGTTGCGCGCCTTGCCCCCATGCTGGAATCGGCCGGCGTGCTTGCCCCCCTGACATGCCCCTGAGGTCGTTGATGCCTGACATGCCCGAGCGCAAGAAAGCAAGGATCAGCCGCCGCTCATTGTTGTTGGGGGCGGCCGGCGGCGCCGTCGCCGGTGGTGCCGCCACGGCGGGCCTGTTCACCCTGCGGGATGTCGCGCGCTCGATGCTGACACCACCGCCGGTCGCGGCCGGTGCGCCGCCGGTGATCGGCCGGTCGTTCCAGGAGTCCCGTCCCTCCTACGCCAGCGTCGCCAGGGCGCCGGACGGTGCCCCCAACATCATCGTGATCGTGCTGGATGATGTCGGCTTTGCCGATCTCGGCTGCTACGGCGGCGAGATCCGCACGCCGAACTTCGACGCCCTGGCGGGCCGCGGCGTGCGCTATGCCAACTTCCGCACCACGGCCATGTGCTCGCCGACCCGGGCGGCGCTGCTCACCGGCCTGAACCACCACAGCGCTGGTGTGGGCTGGCTGGCCGACATCGACAGTGGCTATCCCGGCTACCGCGGCGATCTGACCCTGGAGGCGATGACCCTTCCCGAGGTCCTGCGCGAGGCCGGTTGGGCCACCTACCTGGCCGGCAAGTGGCACGTCAACAACTCGCAGAGCAATGGGCCGACCGGGCCATTCCATAACTGGCCGACGTCCCGCGGCTTCGACCACGCCTATTGGTTCCATGGGCATTCAACCGACTATTTCAGGCCCGGTGACCTGTTTGACGGCACGGCCCCGGTCGAAGCGCCGGCACGGGACGACTATTACATCTGCGACGACCTGACCGACCGGGCCATATCCTGGATCAGAACCCAGAAGGCATTCTCGCCGGACAAGCCCTTCTTCCTGCAACTGGCCTTCCCCGGCGCCCATTCGCCGCTGCAGGTGCCAGCCGCCTACCGCGACGCCTATCAGGGCGCCTATGACGCCGGTTGGGACGCTGTGCGGCAAGCGCGACTGGACCGGCAGAAGCAACTGGGCCTGGTGCCGGAAACGACAACCCTGCCGCCGCTGTCGTTCGGCGCGCGGCCCTGGGGGGAGCTGTCGCCGCTGGAACGCAAGGTCTTCGCCCGCTACATGGAGGTCTATGCCGGGCTCGTCTCCAACCTCGACGACAATGTCGGGCGGCTGCTGGCGACGCTGCAGGAGCTGGGGAGCCTGGACGATACGCTGGTGGTGGTGCTGTCGGACAATGGCGGGTCCGGCGAAGGAACCGAGACCGGCTCACCCAACGTTTTTGCCCCGGCCTTCGGCCGCCCCGTGCCGCTGGAGGAAGCGGCCAAGCTCTATGATGCCATGGGGACAGACGAGACCTTTCCCCATTATCCAATGGGTTGGGCCTGCGTCTCCAACACGCCGTTCCGCTTGTACAAACAGTATGCCCATCTGGGCGGCGTGGCCGATCCGTTGATCCTGTCCTGGCCCAAGCGCGTCGCCGACAAGGGAGCCATCCGCAGCCGCTTTGTCCATGTCATCGACCTGTTCCCGACCCTGCTGGAGGCGGCGGGCGTCGCCCGGCCGGCATTCTATCGCGGCCAGCCGCAGAAGCCGGTGGAAGGGCAGAGCTTCTTCGCCAACCTGCTGGCGGCAGAGGCGCCGACCCGGACGGGCCAGTATTACGAGCTGGGCGGCAACCGCGCCTATGAGGACGGCCGGTGGCGCTTGACCACCCGGCACACGCGGGGCGAGCCGTTCGAGGACGATGTCTGGGAACTCTACGACATCTCGGTCGACGTCAACGAGACGGTCGATCTCGCCGCCAGACATCCGGAGATCGTCGCCGAGATGAAGGCCAAGTGGGAGGCCGCCGCCGCCCGCTTCAACGTCTTCCCCCTCGACGACCGGGCGCTGCTGTTGAAACTGGTGCAGGACCGGCAGACGCGCGGCATCCGGCCGTTCTGGGAGTTCCGGCCCCCGGTCGAGCGTATCCCGTTCGACGTGGCTCCGCTGGTCTGCGGCCTCAACCACAGCATCGAAATCGAGTTGGAGCGTCAAGGCGACGGGGTCCTGGTCGCCCATGGCTCCAAGCATGCCGGCTATGTCATCTATGTCGCGGACGGTCGTCTCATCTACGAGGCGAGCCTGAGCCCCTGGTCGGACCGGATCGTCTCCAGCGAGATATTGCCGACCGGCCCTCTGGTCGTCAGCTATCGTCAGACGATGACGTCACGGCCGTTTGACGGCTCCGGCGCGCTGTATGTCGGAGAGCGCAAGGTCGCCGAGCAGACCTTTGACCGCTGCCTGCTCAGCCCTGGATATGACGGCTTCTCCATCGGCGCCGACGTGGGGAACCAAGTGTCGCGGGCCTATCGCGGCCCCAACCCCATTGCCGGTACGATCCGGCGGGTAACGATCCGCGTCGAGGACAAGCCAACCACGCCGCAGGAAACGCTGCGCTTCCTGCAAGAGATGCGCATCCGTGTCTGACGCGATGTCCGAGGCGGACCGGCTGCCGGTGCCGGCGGGGCTATACCCCGTCGGCTCTGACGAACATTACCCGGAGGAGCGTCCGGCCCGGTCCGTCCGGGTGGACGGGTTCCGGCTTGACCGTGCTCCGGTGACCAATCGCCGCTTCGCTGCCTTCGTCGCCGCCACCGGCTATGTGACCGAGGCGGAACGGTCCGACCCGGCGGGCGGGGCCGTCTTCAGCCCGACGGAGGGTCCGGTGGACCTGCGGCGGCCGGCCCTCTGGTGGCGTTTTGTCGAAAGGGCGTCGTGGCAGGCGCCCGAAGGCCCGGGCTCCTCCATCACTGACCGTCTTGACCATCCGGTGGTGCTGGTGACGCGGGCTGATGCGGAGGCTTTCTGCGCCCATGTCGGCGGACGTCTGCCGACGGAGGCGGAGTGGGAGTCGGCGGCGCGGCTGGGAAGCCGGGAACCGGGCGGCCCCGGCGACGGTGTGCCGATGCGCAATGGGGTCCTCCTGGCCAATGTCTGGACCGGGGCTTTCCCCTATTGGTTCGATGGCTCTGCCAGGCCGGAGGCGGCAAAGCGGCGGGGAACCTCGCCTGTCGGTGCTTTTCCGCCGTCTGGGCCCGGTTTCGTGGACCTGATCGGCAATGTCTGGGAGTGGACGGCCTCGCCATACCGGGCGGCGCCGGCAGGCGGCTGCTGCGGTGCCGGGCCGGCATCCGGGACCCTCGTGGCCCTGAAGGGCGGCAGCCACCTCTGCGCTGCCGAGTACTGCGCCCGCTACCGCCCCGCCGCCCGCATCGGCCTGCCTCCGGACACGGCAACAGGGCATGTCGGCTTCCGCTGTGCCTATTGATGCCGTGCTGAACTCCCCATCACGGAGAGGGTGCAGCACCTCCCTTCACGGCGCGATCAGATGGCGGACGCGCGGTGGCTCCGGCCCGCGATGGAAGGCGTGGACCAGAGCCTGATCCTCGCGGTCGGCATGGGTCACCCGCTCATGCTGGCGCAGATGCTCCAGCCAGCTTTCCAGCACGAAACTCTCCATCATGCGGCCCGGGTCGCCGGCATCCTGGTAAAGCCCCCAGCTGATGGCTCCGTCACGATGCCGGATCTGGCGCAGGCGCTGCATGGCGGCGGTGAAGGCCGTCGCCTGCGCGGGATCGATGCAGTATTCGACGGTGATCATCACCGGGCCTCGGTCGGTCGCTCCTTCGGCAACCATCACCGGCGCCGGCCAGTGCATCGAGGGGGCAAGATTGCCGGCCATGTCGCCGGCGATGCGCCAGCGCAGGGCCAGTCCAAGGGCCAGGACCAGTCCCGCCGCTGCCAGCATCAGCGTGGCCGGAATGCCGATATGACCGGCCAGCCAGCCCCAGACGGTGCTGCCCGCCGCCATGGAGCCCTGGAACACCAGCAGATTGACGGCCAGGGCGCGGGCCTTGACCCAGGTCGGCACCGCCGTCTGCGCTGCTACATTGAAGCTGGACAGCACGGCGATCCAGGCCATGCCGGCCAGGGCCAGCACCAGGGCCGCCGCCCACAGCGCGCGCACCTGCGACAGGCCGAGGCTGGCCAGGGCGAACAGCAGGCTGGCACCGACGGTCAGGCTGTTGCTGCTGATCCGGCCGTGCAGGCGTGGCAGCAGCATGGCTCCGATGATGGCGCCTCCGCCCATGCAGCCCAGCAGGGCGCCATAGCCGGCCGCGCCCACGCCCAGCTCACGCCGGGCGATGATGGGGACGAAGGCCCACAGGGCGCTGGCGAACAGGAAGAAGCCCACGGAACGGATCAGCACCGTCTTCAGCGCCGGGGAATGGCGGGCATAGCGCGCCCCGGCACGCAAGGCGCCCAGGAACCGCTCGGCCGGCAGCGTCGGTGGCGCCGCCTGCCGCTTCCAGCGCAGCAGCACCAGCATCACCCCCAAGACCGAGATGGCGTTGAGGGCGAAGACGGCCGGGGTTCCGGCAGCGGCGATGATGAAGCCGCCCAGCGCCGGACCGACGGCACGGGCGATGTTGATGCCCAGACTGTTCAGTGCCACCGCCTGGGGCAGCAAGGGGCGTGGCACCAGCTCGGGCACGATGGCCTGGAAGGCGGGGGCGGACAGGGCCGCCCCCGTAGCCATGGCGAAGGTGAAGGCCAGCAGTACCAGCGGCCCGGTCAGGCCGGCCAGGGTCAGCAGCGCCAGGGCGCCGGCGCAAAGCAGGGACCAGATCTGTGCCAGCACCAGCAGGCGGCGGCGGTCGACGATATCGGCCAGCGCGCCGCCCGGCAGGGCGAACAGGAACATCGGCAGCGTGGTGGCCGCCTGCACCAACGCCACCAGGATCGGCTTCTCCGACAGGCTGGTCATCAGCCAGCCGGCCCCGGCGTCATGCATCCAGGTGCCGATGTTGGAAATGACGGTGGCGATCCACAGCGCCCGGAACAGCGGCTGGTGCAATGGTCCCGGCGGCGCGGCAGGCGGGGTAGCAGAAGGCGGGTCAGCCGATGGGGCTGTCGGGACTGGCGTGTCGCGCATGGCCGTCACACCGCCCAGCACCCGCACCCGAACGCCCCCCAGAACCCGCCGGCATCCGCCGCCGGGACGTTGGCCCCCAGCGCCGCCGCATGGTCGTGCCCATGCACGGCGCAGGACGACGCGCAGCCGCACAGCGAGCCCATCTTCAACAGCTTGCCGTCCTTGTCGCGGGCCGGCTGCCAATAGCCGCCGAAGGTGGCAACCGGTGACCAGTCGGGCATGGGCTTGGGCAGGGCCGGGGCCAGGGGGCTGAAATCGCCCGATCCATGCACCACCGTGCCGCCCAGCAGGGTCAGGACCGACGTGATATGGGCGATCTCGCTTTCCGCGACGCTGAAATAATCGTCCGACAGGACGATCAGGTCGGCCAGCTGCCCGGCCTTGATCTGCCCCTTCTTGCCCTGTTCGTTGGAGAACCAGGTATTGGCCTCCGTCCATAGGCGCAGCGCCGTTTCCCGGTCCAGCCGGTTGGTGTTGGGGTAGAGCGACAGGCCGCCCACGGTGCGGCCCGTCACCAGCCAGGACAGCGACACCCAGGGGTTATAGCTGGCGACGCGCGTGGCGTCGGTGCCGGCCCCCACGGGGATGCCCGAGGCCAGCATCCGGGCAATCGGCGGCGTCGCCTCAGCGGCCTTGGCACCATAGCGTTCGGTGAAATATTCACCCTGATAGGCCATGCGGTGCTGCACGGCGATGCCGCCGCCCAGCGCCGCGATCCGGTCGATATTGCGCTGGTCGATGGTTTCGGCATGGTCGAAGAACCAGTGCAGCCCGTCGAATGGCACATCCCGGTTCACCGTCTCGAACACGTCGAGCGCGCGGGTGATGGTCTCGTTGTAGGTGGCGTGCAGACGCCAGGGCCAGCGGTTCTCCACCAGCAGCCGCACCACCGGCTCCAGGTCGCCTTCCATAGTGGACGGCATCTCCGGCCGTTCGACGCGGAAATCCTCGAAATCGGCAGCGGAATAGACCAGCATCTCGCCGGCGCCATTATGGCGATAGGTGTCGTCGCCCTGGCCCGGCTTCACCCGCTTGGACCAGCCGGCGAAATCGGCTAGTTCCTGCTTCGGCTTCTGCGTGAACAGGTTGTAGGAGATGCGCAGCGTCAGCTCACCCTCGGCATGCAGCTTCTCGATGATCTGGTAATCCTCGGGATAATTCTGAAAGCCGCCGCCGGCATCGATGACGCCGGTGACGCCCAGCCGGTTCATTTCCCGCATGAAATGGCGGGTGGAATTGATCTGGTATTCGGGCGCCAGCTTCGGCCCCTTGGCCAGGGTCGAATAAAGGATGGTGGCATTGGGCTTGGCCAGCAGCAGGCCCGTCGGCTCCCCGTTCTGATCGCGCACGATCTCCCCGCCCGGCGGGTTGGGCGTGTCGCGCGTATAGCCCACAACGCGCAGCGCGGCCCGGTTCAGCAGGGCACGGTCATAAAGGTGCAGGATGAAGACGGGCGTGTCGGGGGCCGCCGCGTTCAGTTCCTCCAGCGTCGGCAGGCGCTTTTCTGCGAACTGATGTTCGGTGAAACCGCCGACCACGCGCACCCATTGCGGCGGCGGCGTCACTTCGGCCTGGCGCTTCAGCATGGCCATGGCATCGGCCAGGGTCGGCACCCCGTCCCAGCGCAATTCCATATTATAGTTCAGGCCGCCGCGGATGATGTGCATATGGCTGTCGATCAGGCCGGGCACGACACGCCGCCCCTTGGCGTCGATCAGGCGGGCATCCGGGGCGGCCGCCGCCCGCACCTCGGCTTCGGACCCTACAGCCAGGAACCGCCCGTCGCGGATGGCCACAGCCTGGGCCTGGGGGTTGGCGCGGTCCAGCGTGGTGACCTTGGCATTGGTCAGGATCAGATCGGTGGCGGGCATGGCGGCTCTCCCGGGCGCAGCAAAGAACGGGGTCATGAGAAGCGAGGCCGCCCCTTTCAGGGCGGTGCGGCGGTTGGGGCCGGTCATGACCGGCGGCTTTCGCCGGGGGCGGCCCCTTCGGGCAGGCGGCCGAGCACATGGTTGGCGCAGCCGGTGCGCAGATAGGCCATGACCGGCTCGCCGCCGATGACGCGCTTGGCCAGCGGCACCACCTGCTCACCCAGCAGGATGCCCAGCAGGCCGACCAGCGCGATGGTGGGCGGGGCCGGCGAGCGGACGTTCAGCAGGCTGTAGATAACGCCGACCAGCAGCCCGGCGGCGAGCGACAGCAGATAGGGCTTCATGGTTCCTCTCCCCGGTCGGCGGGAAAAAGAGGCCGGCGCACGGGAGCATGGCGCCGGCCCGCAAGCGGCATGGGGCACCGCCCATGCCATGGTGGTCAGTGCGCGCCTTCCGAGGCGCCGAACATGGTCTTGGCGTAGATGATGCCGAGGCCGTAGGCGCCGCCGAACTTCCTGGCGATGCCGGTGGTCATGTCATAGGTCTCGGTGCGGGCCCAGTCGCGCTGGAGTTCCAGCATGTATTGCAGCGAGGTCAGCGGGCGGACGCCGGCCTGGACCATGCGGTCCATGGCCCGCTCATGCGCCTCGTCGGAGACATCACCGCAGGCGTCGGCGATGACATAGACCTCGTAGCCCTGGGCCAGTGCCGACAGGGTCGGGCCGACGATGCAGACCGAGGTCCACAGGCCGCAGAAGACCAGGCGCGGCTTGGCGATGGCGTTGACCTCGCGGATGACGGCCTCGTCCTCCCAGGTGTTCATGGAGGTGCGGTCCAGCAGCGCCTGTTCCGGGAAGGCCTCGGTGATCTCCTGGAACATGGGGCCGGAGAAGGTCTTCTCCGCCACGGTGGTCAGGATGGTGGAAACACCGAAGCCGGCGGCGGCATGGGCCACCAGGGCCGCGTTGTTGCGCAGCAGAACGGCATCGATCGACTTGGTGGCGAAGGCCATCTGTGACTGGAAATCGATCATGACCAGCGTGTGGTCCGTGGGCGTCAGCAGCAGCGGGCCGGGTGTCGCGGTCGCGGTGATGGGCATGGGGCGGTTTCCTTCTGTCGGGCCACGGGGCCACGTCCTTGTCAGGGCGGGACCGGCCTGATCCTTGCGGGAAGCGGGACGGGTGAACGATGTCATTGCTCGTTCGCCAATGATCCTAGTCACCGGCTCCACCCCGCGCCCGCCCGGAATGTCCGTCTTTATAACTTTTAACCAGCAGAATGATCGGATCGAACCCGGCATGCGTCATCCGGTCATGCTGTGCCGCGGGGCGCCAATTGCCGCGTATGGCACTTTGCTGTCGCTTTCGGTGCTCCTATGGGATGTGTCTGTCGATGGACGGCCATCGGGGCAGGGACGGGATTGAAGGATGGAAATCTCGAAAGGAACACCGAAGCGGGCCGCGCGTCTGGCTGCCGGCATCCTCGTGCTGACCTTGCCCTGGATGGTGGCACCCGTTCCCGGCCAGGCCGGGCCGGCACAGCCTGAACCGCATCATCCCAATGAACTCATCATGGTCGAGGCCCGGCCGGCCGATGCGCCGCTGCCGACATCGGACCAAGCGGCGATCGAAGCTGCCGCGACGGCCTATGTCGTCAAGACCAAGACGCTTTTCCTGAAATCAACGGCCACCGATCCGGTGCCGGGCGGCAATGGCAGGCTGCTGTCGCCGGCAAGGCTGGCCGTGCTCGACCGCAAGGGCAGTCAGTTGCAGGTACGGCTGGAGGGATGGCAGATCGACGGGGTTCCCTCCGTCATCTATGCCGCCCGGGGCACGCGCCTGATGTTGGCCGTGCTGGACGAAACGGCCATGGCCGCTGTCCAGCGCCGGGGGGCCGCGTCAACCGGGGCCAACGGCCAGATCTGGTCGCCGGTGCGCCTCAGCGTCTGGATCGATGCCACGGGTCTGACCACCGATCTCGACGCGCTGTGGCGTTTCTCCGCGACGCTCTACCAGAGCCGCTGCGGCATCTGCCATGTGTTGCCGGAGCCGACCCGGTACCTGGCAGCCCAGTGGGCGGACAATCTGGAGGCCATGCGCCGCTACACGGCATTGACCGACGACCAGTTCCAGCTGCTGCTGGGATATCTGCAGCATCAGGCCGGCGACGGCGGCACAGCGGAGCGGTGAGTGATCAGAGCGCAGCCAGCCGCTGCCCCTACGTCAGGGCCTGCTGCAGGGCGGCCAGGAACAGCCGCACCTTGGGCGGGACCAGACGCGCGGTCGGTGTCACCGCCCAGATGCCCACCGGTTCCACCGCCGCGTCCTCCAATTCCAGCGGAACCAAGTCGCCGGCGGCCACGGCCTGGGCTGTGTTCCATTCGGCCATGCAGGCGATGCCGACGCCGCCGGCGCAAGCCTCGTACAGGGTCTCCATGGCGTTGGTGGTGACACGGCCGGCCACGTGATGGCGCAGCCGCCGGCCCGCGGCCAGAAAGTCCCAGTAGGGATTGTCGGACAGGGTCAGACAATCATGTCCGGCCAGATCCGCCAGCCGGCCCGGACGGCCCCGTGCCGCGAGATAGGCCGGTGCGGCATAGAGATGGCGCGGGCTGTCTGCCAGCCGGCGGGCCACCAGGCTGTTATCCAGCGGATTGGCGATGCGGATGGCCAGATCCACACCATCCGCCACGATGTCCACCCGGTGGTCGCTGACCAGCAGGTCCAGCTTCAGGGCCGGGTTGGCCGCCAGGAACGCCGGCAGCATCGGTGCCACCACCTTGCGCGCGAAGGCGCTGGAGGTGGTCACGCGCAGCAGGCCGGAGGCGCCCAGCGCCTCCGGTCGCACGGCGGCCCGGGCGCCCGCTTCCTCTTCCAGCAGGGCGCGGGCGTGGGGAAGGAACGACTCACCCGCCGTGGTCAGGGACAATGAGCGGGTGGTGCGGTGGACCAACCGCACCCCCAGCTCGGCCTCCAGCGCAGCCAGCCGCCGCGACGCCACCATGGGGGCGATGCCCAGACGACGGGCGGCAGCGGCCAGACTGCCCGTGCCCACGGCTTCCACCAGGACCTTGGCGGCCCAGAGGTCGATCATCTCGTTTTCCGATAGGTTGACATATCGATTCCCATGACTACCACCAAAATCCGATCCAATCCACAGTCTGCCCCGTGTTCCAGCAGGGGAGTGATGACAATGGACGTGCAATCGATCCCGGCCGGGCCGACCGCCGTGCCGACCGCGGACAAAGACCAGAGCCTTGGGCGCGGGCTGACCTTCGCCCTGGCGGCGGGAGCCGGTGTGGCTGTGGCCAATATATATTACAACCAACCCATGCTGGGGCTGATGGCCCAGGAGCTGGGGCCGGTCGGTCTGGTGCCGACGGCGACCCAGTTGGGCTACGCCGCAGGCCTGTTCCTGCTGGTGCCGCTGGCCGATCTGGTGGAGCGGCGGGCGCTGGTGGTGACGACATTCCTGCTGCTGGCCCTGGCCCTGGCCGGTGCGGCCCTGGCGCCGGGAGCGTCAGCCCTGCTGGCGGCGTCGCTGGCGGTGGGGCTGTTCAGCACCGTGGCGCAGCAGATCGTGCCCTTCGCCGCGCATCTGGCCCCGCCGCACCGCCGCGGTGCCGTGGTCGGCACGGTGATGTCGGGCCTGCTGGCCGGCATCCTGCTCAGCCGGACCGTTGCCGGTCTTGTCGCCAGCCATGGCGGCTGGCGCGCCATGTTCTGGCTGGCGGTGCCGGTGGCGCTGGCGGCGGCCGGCTGGATGGCTCTGCGGCTGCCACGCAGTCCGGCAGAGAGCAGTCTGCGCTATGGACATGCCCTGCACTCGATGGTCCATCTGTGGCGGGAGTTCCCGGCCCTGCGCCAGGCGGCCCTGACCCAGGCCTTGCTGTTCGCCGCCTTCAGCGTGTTCTGGACGGTGCTGGCCCTGCGCCTGCGGCAGCCGGATCTGGGCCTGGGCGCAGAGGTGGCCGGCCTGTTCGGGGTACTGGGGCTGGTCGGCATCATCGCTGCCCCGGTGTCCGGCCGCATCGCGGACGGCAGCGGCCCCGGCCGTGTGGTGCTGGCTGGAGCGCTGCTGACGGTGGTGGCCTGGGCCGTCTTCGGGCTGTGGCCGGGTCTGGCCGGGCTGGTGATCGGCGTCATCGTGCTGGATCTGGCGGTTCAGGCATCCCTGGTTTCCAACCAGCACATCGTCTATGCCCTGCGCCCGCAGGCGCGGGCGCGCCTCAACACGCTGTTCATGGGCAGCATGTTCCTCGGCGGGGCTGCCGGCTCCGCCGCCGCCATGCAGGCCTGGAACCAGGGCGGTTGGTGGGCGGTCAGCCTGTTGGGCGGTGGCCTGTCGCTGCTGGCCGTGCTGGTCCAGGCCGCCCCGTGGCGGCGCTGACGGCCTCCCGCACGGACCGGCGCGCCCGGGATCGGGCGTGCCGGTCTTCATGGTCGGGCGGGGGTTGGGCCTCAGGGCAGGTGCAGCCGGTCGGTCACGGCGGTCAGCGGACAGCGACCGTTCACCGCCGCCGGGCCGCACGGAACCAGGATCTGCGTCGCCGGGGGATGGGCCGGGTCCAGCGGAGTCAGTGCCCGGATCTGGTCCATGGTCTGGGCCTGGTAGACCAGACGGACGGAGCGGTCGCCGCTCCGCCGGTCGCGCCAGACCTCGAAACGCAGGCCGCCACCGATGGGCGGGTCGTCCTGGCCATAGCCGTCCATCTGGAAATGCACACCCAGCAGGCTGGTGATGGCGGCGATGGTATTGTCATGGCCCACCAGCACCGTCAGCGCCGGGGCGGCCGGATCGGACAGGCGGTCGGCGATATGCGGGGCCAGACGGATGGCGGTGCGCCGGGCCATGACCGCGGGCCGGGCATAGACATCGAACAACAGCGCGTGCAGGCGGGAGATGCGGCCGAGATCCGCCACCGAGAGCCGGCCCCAGGCCACCTGGTCCAGCGGCATGCCTTCCAGATATTGCAGGATGAACACCTGGGCCGTGCCAGAGGTGATGTAGATCGGCCCCAGCAGGTCGATGCCGCGCCCGTCGGCACTGACCGACAGGGTGGCCTTGCTGTTGGCAATGTCGCAGGGCACCGGCCGGCGGTCGCAGCCCAGCGCCCGTTCCATCAGTCTGATCTCCGCGCCATAGGGGGCGGTCAGGGCCTGGGGATCGCCGATCTCCGCCCGGATGGCGGCGACGGCGCCGGCCGGATCGAAGCCGGTCAGCGCGGGCTCCGGCTCGAACAGGGGGTCGTGCTGACCGCCCGGCAGATGGCCGACCTCCACCGGACAGCCGGGGGCCAGCCCTTCGGCCAAGCCCTGGCCGGTGCGGATGGTGCGCTCCGCCGTGTTGGTCCAGATCGACAGCTGGGCCGGGGTCGGGCAGCCCGTGGCCGGCAGCAGGCCCCACCGGGCCAACAGCTGGCGGTCATAGCGGCCCAGCAGCACCGAGGCCTCATAGCCGTGTGGCGTCAGATGGCTGGCCGGCGTGTCCCAGACCGGCAGCGGTTGCTCGGTCAGGCCGGTGACGGCGGCTTCCGTCGGCAGCGGCGCGCGCACGCCATGGCGCAGCAGCAGGACCACCCGGTCCAGGGCCAGATCGCCCGGCGGCGGTTGCTCGGCCGCCGGGGCGGCGACCGCCGGGGCCAGGACGGACAGGGCCAGAATGGCCCCGGCGAGAAGTGGACGCAGGCGCATGGTCAATAATCCAGACGAAGGGAGAGCAGGACGGTGCGGCCGCCATCGATGGTTTCCGGCACGGTGTCGGTGTGCCGGCCGATGGTGGCGCGGTAGGCGAGATCGCCGAGGAGATTGCGGAAGGACAGGCCGGCCTCGGCATGGTCGGCCAGACGGTAGCCGGCCTCCAGATCCAGGCGGCGGCTGGCGCGCACCCACACATCCAGGGCGCTGCCGTTGAGGGAGGCGCCGCCGCCGGCCGAGGTCCCCAACAGCCCGTATTCCTGGATGTAATCGCCGGTCCAGCGGTAGCTGAGGGCGGCGGAGAAACGGTCACGGGCATAGAGCAGCTGGGCAACGGCCTGCCAGTCCGGCGCATATTGCAACCGTTCCACCGGCTCCAGCAGCGGGTGGTTCAGGCGGACGCGGGTGGCCTGCCAGGTCACGCCGGTTTCCACGGACAATCCATCCCACGGGGCCGGCAGTCCGTGGAAGTCGTAGCCGGCCGTCAGCTCCGCCCCCCAGATGCGGGCGGTGCCGCCATTGATCGGCATGGTGACGCGAAGGCCGCGCTGGTCCTGGGTGGTCGGCGTGGCGTAGTTGGCGCCGGCATCATAGAGGTAATGCCACAGGCGCTTGTGGAAGAGGGCGAGGCTGGCATGGGCGCCGTCATCCCGGCGCCACTGGGCCGACAGGTCGGCATGCAGCCCGTCCACGGCCTTGAGGTCGGGATTGCCGCGGCTGATGGTGATGCTGCCGTCGTCCGCGACGTCGGTGCTGGCGCCGCCGGCCAGCTGGTGCGGCGAGGGGCGGGTCTGGCTGGTCCACAGCCCGGCCCGGTAGACCGTCCGCCCGTCGGGGCGGTAATTCACCTGCAGCCGGGGCAGCAGGGCCGTGAAATCGCTGCGGCTGTCGTTCCAGCCATAGGGGATACCGTCCTTCGGCACCCCGTCATTGCCCGACAGCCAATAGCGGCTGTCCAGATCGGCCTGTTCCAGCCGCAGACCCGGCAGGATCTCCAGCCCACCGGCCAGGATGCGGGCCTGGGCGTAGCCGGCCAGGACCCGCTCGCCGCCATCGACGCTGTTGCCGTTCCAGGCGTCGGCAGTCCAGACGAAGCCACGGCTGGCCTGGGTGAACAGGGCCAGCAGCCGGTCATGGTCGATCAGCGGCAGGCCGTAGTCGTAACGGCCGTGCAGCAGCGAGTCCAAGCGGCCGGTGACCAGCCCCAGTCCGGCCAGATCGCCCAGCGTTGTTCCCGGCGCCAGAGCCGTGCCGCCGTCGCTGTCCTGGGGGCGCTGGTTGCGCCGGGTCAGGGTGCGGTCGCTGTCGCTGAGTTTGATCCCGCCCTCGATCCGGGTCAGTCCCTGCTCCCCCAACTCGTACCGCAGATCCAGGGCGCCGCCGCGCCGGTCCTGGCGGCTGCGCAGGCTGGCATGCTCCCCCCGGTTGGAGACGGGGAAGCCGTCGGATGTGGCCAGCAGCGCCTGTGTGGCCGGCCCCAGCTGCGGGACGGGATAGCCATCCCGGCTGGCAAGGCGCAGCCCCTCGGCCACGGTGGTGGCCGTGGGATTCCAGAACGAGATCTCGATATGACGGGGCTTGTCGTTGCGGCCCCAGCTGGTGAACAGCGACGGCGCCAGTGTCAGCCGGCCCAGATGCACGTTTCCGCCCAGCTGGGCCGTGCCCAGCACGGCCACATCGGGATTGGTCTGGAACCAGGCGTGCAGCTGGGTTTTGACGCTCTCGGTGCGGTAGAGGCCATTGCCCAGGGGCGTGTGGCTGAGGAAGCTGGAGTCCCGGCCGCCCTGGAAGCCCATCTGATAGACATCCTGTTCGGTATCGGCCCTGGCCCAGGTCAGGCGGGCATAGCCGCTGTAGGGGGCGTCAGGCCGCCAGTCCAGGGCGGCGCTGGTGCCATAGCGCTCGGTCCGGCCGCGGACGAACTGAGCGTTCAGCGAGGTCAGCAGCAGATTGGCCGCCGGGTCCATGCCGGCGGGGTTCTGGTTGGCGGCGTCGGTGATGCGGTATTCGATCTGGCCGGTCTGATAGGTCTGCTGGCTGTTGGCGAAGTGGCGCCGCCCGTAATAGGCGCCGACGGCCAGACCCAAGGCCCCGTCCCGGCCGAAGCGGTGGCGGGTTTCGGCCTGGAGGGTGCCGCCGCCGCCATCGAGACCATAGTCCCGGGCCTGATCCTCAAGCCGACCTTCCAGCAACAGACGCGTGCGCGGACCCGCCGTGTCGAAGGCGTCGGGGGTCCGCACATCGATGACGCCGCCGGCTGCATCGCCATCGCGGTCGGCGCCCAGCGTCTTTTCCAGCACCATGCGCTCCAGCCCCAGCGATGGCAGCAGGCTGAGCTGCACATCGCGGCCATAGGGCATGCTCTGGGCCACGGCGACACCGTTGACCAGCACCTGGTTGTAAGCGCTGCCCAGGCCGCGGATGGCGGTGAACTGGCCTTCGGCACGGGCGGCGCGGTCGATGCCGCCCAGATCGCCCTGGAGCGAGGTCAGCATGACGTTGACCCCGGCCAGCCGCCCCAGCGTCTCCGCCACATTGAGATCGGGGGCCAGGGCGATGCCGTCGGCGGTCAGCACGCTGGTCACCTGGGGATCGGCCATTTCCAGCAGAACGGCGGTGCCGGGGCGCAGGCCGGTGACCAGGATCTCCTCCAGCGCCGGTTCCGCCGCCGTCCTGGCCGGTGACGGACGGGGGGCCGGCTCCGCCGCTGCGGCGAGGATGAGGATGGTGCCGTCGGGGTTGAGACGGTAGTCCAGCGGCTGGCCGCGCAGCACCTGGCCCAGGGCGGTCTCCACATCTTCCATCGCGGTCACGGCGGTGGAGCGGCGGCCCTGCACCATGTCCGGACGGAACAGCAGGTTGCGGCCGGACTGGCGGCCCAGCTCCAGCAGAGCCGCCCCCAGGTCCTGGGCCGGAATGGTGAAGCCGCTTTCCGCGGCCCGGGCGGACAGGGTCAGCAGCAGGCCGGCCATCAGGCCGGCCAGGATGGGCCGCCCCCGGCCGGCGTCAGGGCCGGCGCCGCTCAAGCCGGTATTCCCCGGGCGCCGTCTGCCGCCAGACCACGGGATGCAGGCCGGACAGGGCGGTGAGGAAGCCGCTGACATCGGCCAGATGGAACACGCCGCTGACCCGCAGCGCGGCAAGGGACGGGTCGGCCAGAGCCACATGCACCCCGGCGCGCTGCTCGATCTCGGCCAGGGCCTCGCCCAGCGGCGTATCCTCGAACACAGCCTGACGGTCGCGCCAGGCCAGGGCCAGGGCCAGATTGGCCGGCTTCTGCCGCAGGGCCGCGCCATCGGCAGCCTGCTCCACCTGCTGCCCCGGCTTCAGCACGGTCAGCACCCGGCCGTTGTCGGCGTCGCGGATGTCGGCCGCCCCCTCCAGCAGCACCACCCGCACCTTGTCGGCCCGGTGGCGCACGGTGAAGCGGGTGCCGAGGTCACGCACCTCCAGGTCGCGGGCCAGGACCCGGAACGGACGCAGCGCCTCATGCGCCACCTGGAAATCGGCCTCCCCCTGCTCCAGGGTGACGCGGCGGCCCAGCGGGTCGATGCGCACATGCAGCCGTGTGCCGGCATCCAGCTGTATCCGCGTACCATCGGCCAGGGTCACGGCATGGCCCTCGCCGGGGCCGCTGGCGAAATCGGCTTCGCTGACGCTGGCGTTCCAGCCGACCACAAGCAGCAGCATGGCGGCCACGGCCGCGACGCTGCCGGCCAGGGACCGAGACCAGTTCCGCGTAGCCGGACCCTGGCCGCGGGCCAGGCGCAGGCTGCGGGCGCGCAGCAGATCGGGGCGCAACGCCCCCTGGTCGGTGATGCCGCCGCTGCTGGTCCAGGCGCGGCTGACCAGATCCAAGGCCGCCACATGCTGCGGACTGCGCTGCATCCAGGCCCGCAACTCTGTGCGCTCGGCCGGGGTCAGGCCGTGGGTGCTGCTGCGGCGGAGCCAGGCCGCCGCTTCGGTCAGGATGGTCTGATCGGGATCGGCGGCGGTCACAGTGCCCGTTCCCCCAGCGTGCGGCCGAGATGGGCCAGCACCCGCTCCACATGGCGGGACACGGTCTTCACCTCCAGCCCCAGCCGGTCGGCCACCTCGCGGTGGCGCAGGCCGTCCACGCGCACCAGCAGAAAGACATTGCGGGCGATCGGGTCCACCTGTTTCAGCGCATCCTCCAGCAGGGCCAGTTCCTCACGGCAGATCAGCGCCTGTTCCGGACAGGCTGCCTTGTCATCCACCAGTTCGCCGGTCTGCTCCAGATCCTGGTGCTGGTCGCGATGGCGCACCTGGTCGCGGCGGAACCGGTCCACCATAAGACTGGACGCAACGCGCAGCAGAAATCCGCGCCAGTTGCCGATTTTTTCCTGCGGCGCCGCACTCAGCACACGCAGATACACGTCCTGCACATAGTCGTCCACGTCCTGACGTGTGGCGACCTGCCGGCTGAAATAGGAACGCAGCAGCGATTGCTGCTCAGGCCCGCCGAGCCTGTCCAGGGCGGGTACGTCCGGTCCCGCCGCGTCGATGATCGGCGCCTGATCCGCCATGGTTGCGCACATACCCGCGATCCGCTGCCGCTGCATATCGGCGTGTGCGGTCTTATCCGAACGCGGTTGCCATTTTATGACGGTGGCGCTCATGGGCTTTGCCGATCCTGCAGGGCCGCCCGGCGTACCGGGGCGGCGAAGGGGTCCGGTGCGGTCCGCAGCGGGACCATGCTCCCGGAATGGGAAGGGCGCATCGGGCGGTCTTCCGGGCTTTTTGAAACGAAAAAGGGGCTCCGGCCGCGCCGGAGCCCCACAAGCGGTGAGATCAGTAGCTGTAACGCAGGGTCAGCAGGCTGGTGGTGCCGCTGTCCACCACATCGGACAGGGCCAGGCTGTGCTGGCCCACATGGGTCCAGTAGGTGTAGTCGCCCAGCAGGTTCGACACCGACAGGTCCAGGCTCAGCCCGTTGTCCATGGCGTAACCGGCATGCAGGTCCAGCCGCTTGGACGGCCGGGCCCACAGATCGTCCCAGGTGCCGGGCTGGTCCAGGTAGTTGTACACGGACACATAGGAGCCGGTGTAGCTGTAGATCACGTCGAAGGAGAAACCATCCTTCTCGTAGAACAGCTGCAGGTTGGCCAGCCAGTCCGGCGCGTTCTGGATGCGCTGGTTGCGGCCGACCGTGTCATTGCCCAGATCGACCTTGGTCCACTGGCGCGTGACATTGCCGCCGAAGCCGAAGCCATCGAAGGGCGAGGGCAGATCCACCAGCTTCTGCCGCAACGACAGTTCGATGCCGTAGACATCGCCATCGCCGCCGTTGCGCGGCTGGATGGTGCGGGTCTTGCCGCTGCCGCCCAGCGCCGCATTCACACCGTCGGAGCCGTTCTCATAGAGGTAGTTGGTCAGGTGCTTGTAATAGGCGCCCAGCGCGGCATGGCCGCCATGGTCGTTGCTCCATTCGCCGCCCAGATCCACGTTGGTGGCCCGGATCGGCTTCAGGTCGGGATTGCCCATGGTGATGGTCGTGACGCCGTCATCCGACAGATCGTAGCGGGCGCCACCGGCCAGCTGCACGAAGGCCGGACGGGTGTAGGAGGTCCAGACCGCGGCACGGTAGACACTGTCTCCATCCGGCCGCCAGTTGGCGAACAGGCTGGGCAGAACCTCGTTGTAGGTAGTGTGGCTCTTGCCCCAGCTGCCGGTATTCTGTTCGGCGGTCTTCGTATCATCCCACGCCGGCAGCTGCCAGAAGGTGTTGCTGATGGCGGTGTGCTCGAAGCGCAGACCCGGGATCACCTCCAGATCGCCGAACTGCAGCGTCGCCATGCTGTAGGCGGAGGTGACAGCCTCCGTCCCCTTCTGGGTATTGCAGTTCATGTTGTCGGTGAAGGAACGGTTGCTGCCGCAGCTGTCGAAGCTGCCGGGGGTCTGGTACTTGTAGAACAGCTCCAGCATGCGGTCGTGGTCGACCTTGGGGATCGACCAGCTGTATTTGCCGGGGAAGACGTCGTCATAGACGCCCTTGGCGATGCCCAGGCTGTCCCAGGTCTGGCGGCTGCCGGTGGCATCGGAGAAATAGGCGTTGGTCCAGTCACGGTTGGTGACCGTGCGCTTGCTGTCGATGTATTTGGCCCCGACCTTGACCGCACGCAGCGCGCTGTCATTGCCGGCATCATACTGCACGTCCAGCTTGGCGCCGCCCTTGTCCTGGCCGCTGTACTGTGATGTCAGCTGGCCGGCGCGGCGGGCCCAGAGCGCGGTCCCGGCATTGTTCAGCGCATTGGCCATTTCCGGCGTCAGCAGCGGCATGGGGAAGTTGTTCTGATACCCCATGGAGGTGCCGCCGCCATAGTTGAAGCGGTCGGCCGAGCTGAACTGGTCATTCCGGGCCGAGGCCTCGATATGGTCGGGCCGGTCATTGTTGCCGAAGCTGTAGAACAGCTGCGGGGAGATGGTCCAGGCGCCCACCGTCTTGTCGCCCCCCAGCTGGAAGGTGGCGAGATCGGCTTCCTCCGGGTTGGTCTCATACCAGACGGAGGTGCGGAACTTGTCGATGGACAGGGCGTAGAGGCCGCTGGGCTGCAGCACGCGGCTCTTGTTGGTGCTGACGATCTGGCTGAAGGTGCTGTTCTGCACCGTCTCGGCATAGGCGTAGGAAGCGCGGAAATAGGCGCTCAAGCTATCGTCCGGCCGCCAGTCCAGCGACAGGTTGCCGCCATAGCGCTCGGTGCTGCCGTTGGAGACGCCGACATTGAGGCCGGTCTGCACCAGGTTCGACAGTGGGTCGGTGCCGGCCGGGTTCAGCTTGCCGGCCGCATCGCTGGTCAGGGCGTAGGACCAGCCACCGTCATTGCGGGCCGCCATGCTGCCCGCCATCTCACTGTTGGTGTAGTTGCGCTTGTCGTAGAAGGCGCTGACATAGACGCCGAACTGATGGTCGCGGCCGAAGGTCCAGGCCACATCGCCGTTGGCGCCGCCGCCCAGCCCGTCCTTGTCATAGTCGCGTGCCCGGCTTTCCATGCGGCCGGACAGGCCGAGGCTGGCATGCACATCGTCCTTGAAGTCGAAGGCGGTGGGCGTGCGGAAATCGATGGTGCCGCCGATGGCATCGCCATCCATGTCGGCGGTGGAGGTCTTGTTCAGGGCGATGGTCTGCAGGCCCGACGGGGGCAGCAGGCTCAACTGCACGCCGCGGCTGTAGGGCATGCCCTGGGCCACGGTGACGCCGTTGATCATGTTGACATTGTATTCGCTGTTCAGGCCGCGCACGGCGGTGAACATGCCCTCGCCGCGCGAGGCGCCGTCGATGCCGCCGAAGAAGGACTGGCCGGTATTGACCACGGTGACGCCGGGCAGCAGGCCCAGCGCTTCGGCCACATTGTGTACGGCAGTATGTTCCAGATCCTCGGTCGACAGGATGCTGACGCTGTTGGTCGCCTGCATCTGGGCATCGGTCGCCTGATAGCGGTTGGCCACCACCAGGATCTCTTCCAACTGGGTGGCATCATCGGCGCGGGCGGCATCGACAAGCGTCAGGCCGGTCAGGGCGGCGGTGACCAGCAACAGGCTCTTGAACGGAATAGGGCGCATCTTCGTCCTCAGTCTGCGCAGGCGGTCCCCATGTCCGCCTTCACCAGCCAAGACGCGGCCGTTTCCGAAAATCCGGACTGTCACTGAACTTTCTTATTTGTCAGCGGGTTCCTGGTCGGCCGATCGCGTCCGGGGGCTTCCGCATGTGCCGCGACAAAGGGGCGCATGGACAGGGCTGGCGTCAGACCGGATTCATGCAATCCAATCACCCCCGCAGGAAAACGGTTCCTACATGCAGACGCCTGGTCTTCAGCGCCACCGGCTCTATGAGGATTGCATTGCCATGGGCGTGGGGACGCTGTTCGTCTCCTTCGGCACCATGATCTATGCCAAGGCCATGTTGCTGGTGGGCAGCATCGCCGGTCTGGCCCTGCTGTTCCAGTATGTGACCGGGGTCGGCTTCTGGCTGCTGTTCTTTGTGCTGAACCTGCCCTTCTATGTGCTGGCCTGGAAGCGCATGGGCTGGCAGTTCACGCTGCGCACCTTCATCGCCGTCTGTCTGGTCTCGGCCTTGACGCGACTGACCAGCCAGTGGGTGGACTTCGCCAGCCTGAACACCGCTTATGCCGCCATTGTCGGCGGCGGGCTGATCGGGACGGGGCTGCTGATCCTGTTCCGTCACCGCATCGGGGTCGGTGGCATCAATATCCTGGCCCTGTATCTGCAGGACCATTGGGGCATCCGCGCCGGCTATGTGCAGATGGCCATCGATGGGGCCATCCTGCTGTCCGCCTTGTTCGTGCTGCCAGTGCAGAATCTGGTGTTTTCCGTGTTGGGCGCCGTCATCGCCAACATGATCATCGCCATCAATCACAGACCCGGCCGTTATCTCGGATCCAGCATCGACGCTGTCGGCTGATGTCGTTCTGCAATATAAAGATGCTGCCGGGTTACTTTAATTTGCAACGCTCCAGCTGAAGATCCGTCTTGGCTGTTCAGGACGTAGCTCTTCGCTCGGGACGAGCTTTTCTGATTCCGGGTTGCTTGCGTGTGAACTTTGCCACAGCAGCCCTTTTCTGTGCTGCCCCTCTTGCGGATTTGTCCTCGATATGAAATTGAGAGGCGTTCGCAGAATTTATGCCTCATGGCGTGGGACAGCAGATGATGAAGACCCTGTTTCTTGGATCGGCGGCTCTGGCGCTGGCGGTTGGATATGTGGCGCCGGTCCGGGCGCAGCAGACCGCAGCGGAGATCGAGGAGATCGTCGTTATCGGCCGCGCCTCCCAGGTGGAACTGACGGACAGCTATGCCGGCGGACAGGTGGCCCGCGGTGGCCGCGCCGGGTTGCTGGGCAATCTGGACATGATGGATGCGCCTTATGCTGGCACGGCCTATACCGCCGACCTGATCAGCCAGCAGCAGGCCATCAGCGTGGCCGATGTGCTGCGCAACGATCCCACGGTGCGGGTGGCCCGCGGTTTCGGCAATTTCCAGGAGCTGTATGTCATCCGCGGCTTCGCCGTCTATTCCGACGACATGACCTATAACGGCGTCTACGGCATCCTGCCGCGCCAGTTCCTGGCCGCCGAACTGGTGGAGCGCGTCGAGGTGTTCCGCGGTGCCAACGCCTTCCTCAACGGTGCGGCGCCGGGTGGCAGCGGCGTCGGTGGTGCCATCAACATCGTGCCCAAGCGGGCGCCGACCAACCCGCTGAACCGGGTCACCCTGGGCTATGAGAGCGACGGCCAAATCTATGGCGCTGTCGATCTGGCCCGGCGCTTCGGTTCGGGCAAGGAATGGGGGGGCCGTGTCAATGCCGTCCATCGCGACGGCAAGACCGGGGTCGACCGTGAGGACCGGAATCTCGACGTCGTCTCGCTGGGGGTCGATTACGAGGGCGAGCGTTTCCGTTTTTCCGCCGATGCCGGCTATCAGGACCACCACATCGATTCACCGCGGCCGAGTGTCTATATCGGTGCAGCGGTGCCTGCTGCGCCCGACGCTTCAACCAATTTCGCCCAGTCCTGGACCTACACCGACGAGCAACAGCTGTTCGGGGCCGTGCGCGGCGAGTATGACCTCACCGATGCCATCACCGTCTGGGCGGCGGCCGGCGGCCGCGACGGCAAGGAACACAATGTCCTGGCCAACCCGACAGCAGCGGCGGACGGCAGCATAACCAACTCCCGCTTCGACAATGCGCGCAAGGACAAGGTGCTGTCCGCCGATGTCGGTGTGCGCGGCGATTTCAAGACCGGTGCGATCGGACACCGGGTCGTTCTGTCGGGCTCGGCCATTTCCACAAAGGGCCTCAATGCCTATGCTGTTTCGGACAGCTTCAATGCCGGCACGTTGCGGAACACGGTCCGTGTCGCGGCGCCGGCCACGCCCTATGTCGGGGGTGATCTGGACAATCCGCGCAAGACCGAGCAGACCGACAATTCCAGCATCGCCCTGGCCGACATGCTGTCGTTCTGGGACGGCAAGGTGCTGCTGACCGTTGGTGCCCGCTATCAGGAGATCGAGACGCGGGGGTTCGCCTATGGCACGGCGGTGGAAACTTCGCGCTACAAGGATGATGCCGTCACGCCGGCCGTGGCCCTGGTCTACAAGCCGACCGAGCAGATCTCTCTCTATGCCAACTATGCCGAAGCCCTGCAGCCCGGCAGCGTCGTGCCCGAGCGGAACACGTCGAACCAGACCTATGTCAACGCCAACCAGGTCCTGTCCCCCTTCAAGGCCAAGCAGTACGAAACCGGGGCCAAGTATGATGGTGGCCGCTTCGGCGGCAGCCTCAGCCTGTTCTCCATCACCCTTCCCAACACGGTGGAGGAGCCGGCCGGCACACAGGTCCGCCTGACCAAGGATGGCGAGCAGCGCAACCGCGGCGTCGAACTTAGTGTCTTCGGCGAGCCTGTGGAGGATGTGAAGGTGATCGGCGGCCTCACCTACCTGGATGCGGAACTGCGCAAGACCCAGGGGGGTGCCAACGAAGGCAATACGGCGGTCGGTGTGCCGGACTGGCAGGCGAATATCACCGTCACCTGGGATGTGCCGGTTGTTTCTGGCCTCAGCCTCGATACCCGCCTGACCTATACGGACTCCCAGTACATCAATGCCGCCAATACGGCCAAGGCCCCGTCCTGGACCCGCTGGGATCTGGGCGTGAGCTACACCACGGCCTTCGCCGACAAGGACGTGACGCTGCGCGGCCGTGTGGAGAATGTCACCGACGAGAAGGACTGGGTCTCGGTGGGTGGCTATCCCGGTTCCAACTATCTGGTTCTCGGCGCACCGCGGACCTTCCTGCTGTCCGCCTCCCTCGACTTCTGATGCGATGGGGGCAGCCCGGGCAGGACGCTTGCGTGGTCCGGCCCGGACTGTCATTGCATGATCGGCGACCGGGGGCACCGACGAAGTCCCGGCGCGACACCAGGGAGGAACAATCATGCACAGGCTGCTGGTTCTCTACGGGCATCCCAAGGACCCCGACCATTTCCGCCGCTACTATGTGGAGACGCATGTGCCGCTGGCCATGCGGCTGCCCGGCCTGCGGGCCGGGCGCTACAGCTTCTCCCCCCGGGCGCTGGGCGGTGAGCCCCCCTATTTCTGCATCTTCGAGGGCGAGTTCGACAGCGAGGACGCGCTGATGGCGGCGCTGGGGTCGGATATCGGCCGCGCGGTGGCCGGCGACGTGGCCAACTATGCCAGCGGCGGCGCCACCTTGCTGCATTTCGACGCCGTGGAGGCGTGAGGCGCCTGCCGACCCCGGTCCCGACGTCGGGACCGGGGGCTCCGGCCAATCAGGCGCAGGCGGCGATGGCGGCGGCCAGCACCGGGACGGTGTCCAGAGTCAGGCCGGCCACATTGATGCGCCCGGACCCGGCCATATAGATGCCATGCTCGCTCTTCAGCCGGGCGATGGTGTCCGTGGCCAGGGGCAGCAGCGAGAACATGCCGTTCTGCCGCTCCACCGCCGCCAGCGGCCCGCCATGGGCGGACAGGGCGGCGCGCACGCCGCGCAGGCGGCTGCGCATGGCATCCAGCTCCGCCTGCCAGAGGGCAGTCAGCTCGGTATCGTCCAGCAGCAGGGCGATGGCGGCGGCTCCATGGTCCGGCGGCATCGACCAGTTGGCCCGGGCCAGCGCCAGCATGTTGGAATGGACACGGGCGGCATCGGCGGCACTGCCGGTCAGCACGAACAGGGCGCCCACACGCTCGCGGTAGATGCCGAAATTCTTGTCGCAGGAATAGGCGACCAATACCTCGGGGCAATGGTCCAGCACGGTGCGCACGCCGGCCGCGTCCGCGTCGAAGCCGGTGCCCAGCCCCTGATAGGCCAGATCCAGGAACGGGATGATCCCGCGGGCGGACAGCAGGGCCGCCACCTCCTGCCACTGCACCGGCGTCAGGTCGGCACCGGTGGGGTTGTGGCAGCAGCCATGCAGCAGGGCCACGTCGCCGGCCCCGGCCCGGTTGAGCGCCGCCATCAGCGCATCGAAGCACAGTGTCTGGCTGGCCGGATCGAAATAGCTATAGGTCTCCACGGTCAGACCGGCGGCGCGCAGGATCGGCGGATGGTTCGGCCAGGTGGGCGTGCCGAGCCAGACACGGGCGCCGGGCACGGTGGCCGCGATCAGTTCGGCACTCAGGCGCAGGGCGCCGGTGCCGCCGGGCGTCTGCACCCCGGTCATGCGGCCACCGAAGTCCATGCCGCCGAAGGCCAGCCGCTGCATATGGGCGGTGAAGGCCTCGTTTCCCTCCGGCCCCAGATAGGACTTGCTGTCCTGCCGCTGCCACAGGCGCTGCTCCGCCTCCTTCAGGGCAGCTGGCACCGGCGTGTTGCCAGCCTCGTCACGATAGACGCCGACACCCAGATCCAGCTTGTGCGGGCGCGGGTCGGCCCGGTACTGGCCGATCAGGGCCAGGAGCGCGTCGGCGGGCTGCTGTTGCAGGGGGCTGAAGAAGGACATGGCCGGCACCTGTGACGTGGCAGGGAAACGGGGGCGCAGCATAAGGCGGACGGCGCGCAATTTCCCGGCTGAATTTTCCACCGTGACAAGATCCGGCGCATGGATCGGTCGCGGTTCCCAGGGGGGGATCAGGCGGCGTGCAGGGCCCGGATGTCATCCACGCCAGCCAGGGGCCGGCCCAGAAGCCGGGCACCGGCGGCGATCTGGGCCACCAGGGCGGCATTGTCCGGCGCCAGGGTGCCGTCGGCCAGATGCAGATTGTTCTCGAACCCGACCCGTACATGTCCGCCCAGGGCGGCCGCGGCCAGGGCGCAGGCATTCTCCCGCCGGCCGAAGGCGCAGACGGTCCAGGGCAGCGGCTCCGCCGTCGCGGACAGGAAGGGCAGCAGGTCCTGCGGTGCGGAGACCTGGCCCACGGTGTAGCGGCCCAGCACGAACAGCAGGACGTCCCGGCCATCGGGTATGATGCCACGGGATTTCAGGTCCAGATAGCGGGCCACATCCTCCGGGTCATAAAGGATGACCTGGACCAGACAGTGCCCGGCCCGCAGGTCGGCGAAGAAGCGGGCCGCCTCCGCCTCATGGGCCGCATCGGGCACGATCTCGCGGATGGCCAGCGACACCGCCTCCGGCCGCACGGCCCGGACTACCGCCATCTGCTCCGTCGGCTGGTACAGGCCCGCGGCCTCGGTGGTGATCTGTACGATCATGCGGCCCCCGGTTTCCCGGCGGATGGCGTTCGTGGCCTCGCGGTAGGCGTCGGCATCCAGCAGATGGCGGCCGTCGGGGCGGCGCACATGGGCATGGATCATGGCGGCGCCGGCTTCCCGGCAGGCGGCGGCGGTGCGGGCCAGCTCGGTGGCCGTCAGCGGGATGGCCGGATGATCGGCTTTCAGGCGGCGGGCCCCGTTGGGCGCCACGGTGATGGCCAGGGGCGTCCAGTCGATGGGGGAGGGGGGAACGGTCATCGGCGCCTCAATCGGATACGGCCAGTCCCAGCCGCTTCATCTTGTCGTACAGGGTCTTGCGCGGGACCCCCAGCGTGGTTGCGGCGGCCGTGACCTGGCCGCCGGCGGTGCGCAGCGCTTCCTGGATCAGCTGGCGTTCCACCCGATCCATCAATTCGGGCAGGGTCAGGGGGATGTCCCCGGCCTCGGCCAGCTCCTGCCCCAGCAGCCCCAGCACGAAGCGGTCGGCGGCATTGCGCAGCTCGCGCACATTGCCGGGCCAGTCCTGCAGCATCAGCCGGCGCACCAGGGCCGGAGGCACCTCCGGCACCTCGCGTTGGTAGCGGCTGGCGGCCTGCAGCACGAAATGTTCGAACAGCAGCGGGATGTCGTCGCGGCGGTCGCGCAGCGGCGGCAGTGTCAGGGTGACGACATTGAGCCGGTAATAGAGGTCGGGGCGGAAACGGCCCTGGTCGCCCAGGAGCTTGAGATCCTCCTTTGTGGCGGCCACAACCCGGCAGCGCACCGGCACCGGTTCGTTGCCGCCCAGCCGTTCCAGCATGCGGTCCTGCAGCACCCGCAGCAGCTTGACCTGCAACGGGTAGGGCATGCTCTCGATCTCGTCCAGGAACAGGGTGCCGGCCCCGGCATGTTCGATCTTGCCGACACGGCGCTTGGCGGCGCCGGTGAAGGCGCCGGCCTCATGCCCGAACATCTCGCTTTCGAACATGCTCTCGGGGATGGCACCGCAATTGACGGCGACGAAGGGCTTGTCCTTGCGCGGGCTGCCGGCGTGCAGGGCGCGGGCCACCTGTTCCTTGCCGGTGCCGGTTTCGCCCAGCACCAGCACATCCACGTCGGTGGCGGCCAGATTGGCTACCAGATCACGCACCCGCACCATGGCTGCGCTCTGGCCCAGCAGGGCGCGGCCGATATCCCCCTCCCGGTCCAGGGCCCGGCGCAGCCGCCGGTTCTCCAGCACCAGGGCCCGCTTCTCCAGGGCGCGGCGGACGACGCCGACGAAATGCTCACTGACGAAAGGCTTCTCGATGAAATCGTAGGCGCCTTCCTGGATCGCGCGCACCGCCATGGCGATGTCGCCATGGCCGGTGATCAGCACCACCGGCAGTTCCGGGTCTATCGCCCGACATCGCGCCAGCAGCTCAAGCCCGTCCATGCCGCCCAGCCGCACATCGGTGACCAGCACTCCCGGCAGCTCCGCCGCCAGCTCCGGCAGCACGGCTTCGGCGGAAGCGAAGGTGCGGACGGTCAACCCCGCCAGCTGCAGCGTCTGCCGGCAGGTAAGCCGGATCATCTCCTCATCGTCGGTGAAGAGGACGGAAAGCCTGTTGCTCACGCGGGTCTCCCTCCGGTGCGGATTTCCGTCAGGGTCAGAATGAATTCGGCCCCCGTCGGCAGGCTGCTGGCCTCCAGCGTGCCGCCATAGTCCCGGGCGATGGCCAGGCTGATGGCCAGGCCCAGGCCCAACCCCTCACCGGCGGGTTTTGTGGTGAAGAAGGGGTCGAAGATGCGGCCGCGGACGGTATCGGGGATGCCAGGGCCATTGTCGCGCACCACCAGCGCCACAAGGCCGGGCCGGCTTGTCCGCTGCAGCGCGATCTCGATGAAGGGGTCGGGCATGCCCTTGACCGCATCGGCGGCGTTGCGCAGCAGATTGACCAGGACCTGCTGCAGCCGCACCGGCTCGAACGCCACTTTGATGTCCGACGGCACATCCACATCGACAATGATGCGTTCATTGGCGAAGCGCCGCTCCACCAGGGCCAGGGCCTCACGCACGGCCGTTGCCACTGGAACCGGACCGGGAGCACCGTCGCCGCGCCGGGAGAAACCGCGCAGCTGGGCGGTGATCTTCGACATGCGGTCCACCAGCTGGGCGATGAAGGTCAGATTCTCCCGCGCCTCGCTCTCCCGTCCCTGGTCGAGAAGCTGGGCGGCATTGTCGGCCAAGCCGCGCAGTGCCGTCAGCGGCTGGTTCAGTTCATGGGTCACGCCGGCGGCCATCTGGCCCAGCACGGCCATCTTGGCCGCCTGCACCAGATCGTTCTGGGCGGCGCGCAGCTCCTGCTCGGCCTGGGTGCGTTGCTCCACCTCGCGTTCCAGCCGGCCCTTGGCCGCCTCCAGATCAGCGGTGCGCTCCGCCACCTTGTGTTCCAGGTCGCCATAGGCCCGCTCCAGCGCAGCCTGGGCCTGGATCTGCTCGCTGAGACGCCGGCGGCGCTGGCGCCAGGCGAACAGCATCACAGCGGCCAGCACCGCGAGAAGGGCAATACCCGCCATGGCCGTGCGTTCGGTACGGACGACGAGGGAGGCATCGCCCAGCAGCAGCATGGTCCAGCCCTCCTGGCCCAGCGGTTTCCGGGCCAGAACGAAGGGAATCTCCTCCCCGGCCGGACCTGCCGGAATCCACCGTACCGGGTCCGCCATGGCCAGGGCGGTGGAAAAGGGAAGCTCCGGCAGCGGATGTGTGCCGTATTGCTTGGTTTCGGCCAACTGCCGGCGCACCGGTTCATCGAGCGGGCGGATGCTCTGCAACGTCCAGTCGGGCCGCGAGGCGAGGAAGGCGACACCAAAACGGTCGGTGACCAGCACCGCATCGCCGGCTTCCCGCCAGACGGCCTCGACGGTATCCAGCGACACCTTGGCGACAACGACCCCGATGACGCGGCCGCCGTCGCGAACGGGGCTGGCGATGAAGTAGCCGGGGATGCCGGTGACGTTGCCAACCCCGTAGAAGCGGCCCTCACCACCGGCCAGGGCCGCCTGGAAGTAAGGGCGGTAAGCGAAGTTCACGCCGACGAAACTGCCCGGCCGGTCCCAGTTGCCGGCGGCCAGCGTGTTGCCGTCGGGACCGATCAGATACAGCACGGCATTGCCGGCCCGGTCGCCCACGGCGGCAAGATAGCGGTTGACCCTGCCGGCCAGGGCCGGATCATCCGGGGTGCGGGCCAGTGCGGCCACAGCCGGGTCCAGGGCGACGGTGTAGGGCAGATGCGCGAAGCGCTCCACCGCCACATCCAGGCTCTGGGCATAGACCTCGAGTCGGCCCTGGACCTCGGCCAGCAGCCCGCGCAAGGCCCAGGCCGCCGCCTGCCGGCCCGCCATGATGGCGGCGGACCCGGCCAGCAGGACGACAACGACCAGCAGGAAAAGGCGAAGGCCCGGGCTCAGGCGCTTGCTCACGGATGGCGTCCCGTCTTGGCCGCGGGCGGTGTGGCTAATCGGTGGTCAGACCGGCCTGCTCCGCCGCCTCGTGGCGATGCTGTTCCTCCATCACCATGACCGCCAACTCGCGCTTCAACTCATTGAAGGCGTTGGTGCCGGAATCCCGCGGGCGCGGAATATCGACCCGGACATCCCGTTTCACCGTGCCCGGCCGGTAGGTCAGCACCACGATACGGTCGGCCAGATAGATGGACTCCTCAATGGAGTGGGTTACGAAGATAATGGTCTTGCCCAACTCCTGCCAGATTTTCAGCAACTCGTCCTGCAGCGAGCGCCGGGTCAGCGCATCCAGGGCGCCGAAGGGCTCGTCCATCAGCAGCACCGGACTGTCCAGGGCCAGGACACGGGCGATGGCGACGCGCTGGCGCATGCCGCCCGACAGGTCCTTGGGATAACGGTCGCGGAATTCCCGCAGATGCAGCTTCTCCAGCAGGACGTTCACGCGTTCGGCGATCTGGGCCTTGGGCAGGCCCTTGATATCCAGGCCGAAGGCCACGTTCTCGGCCACGCTCATCCAGGGGAACAGGGCGTATTCCTGGAAGACCATGCCGCGGTCTGGGCCGGGGCCCGTCACCGGGCGGCCATCGACCAGGATGGTTCCCGAGGTCGGCTGCGAGAAGCCGGCAACGGCGTTCAGCAGGGTGGATTTGCCGCAGCCGGAGGGGCCGAGAAGGCAGACGAACTCGCCGGCCTCCACGGTCAGGTTGATGTCCTGAAGCGCCACCACCTCCCCGCCGGGGATGGGGAAACGCTTATGGACGTCGCGAATCTCGATCGCGCTGCTCATGCTCTGGTCCTTTGATCGTCTGGCGGTCGCTGATGCGGTGTGGCGGCCGGGCGAACGGCACGTGGCCGGCCTGTCCGCCGCGACCTCAATGGTCGAGTCCGCGGTGCCAGCGCAGCAGGTGGTTGTTGATGCGGGAGACGCCGGCGTCGATGGCCAGGCCCCACAGGCCGATGGTCAGCATTCCGGCGATGATCTTGTCGGACCAGAAATACTCGCGCGCCTCCAGGATGCGGAAGCCCAGCCCGTTGTTGACGGCGATCATCTCCGACACGATCACCACGATGAAGGCGGTACCGATGCCGATGCGCACGCCGGACAGGATGTAGGGCGTGGCCGCCGGCAGGATGATGCGCAGGAAGATGGTGCCCCGGCCGGCGCCCAGATTGCGGGCAGCGCGCAGATAGATGCCGTCCACATGGCGCACGCCGGCGATGGTGTTGACCAGCACCGGGAAGAAGGCGCCGATGGCGATCAGGAAGATGGCTGGCGGGTTGCCCAGGCCGAACCACAGGATCGACAGCGGGATGTAGGCGATGGGGGGGATCGGGCGCAGCACCTGGATCAGCGGGTTCATCCAGCGGTAGATGAGGTTGGACGACCCCATCAGCAGCCCCAGCGGCAAGGCCAGCACGCCGCCGACCAGGAAGCCCATCAGCACCCGGTACAGGCTGCCGATGCTGTCGATGATCAGCTCACCCGACAGGGCCCAGCCCAGCCAGGACTGGCTGGCCGGATCATACTCCGTCAGCGGCAGCAGATAGGCCCACCATTTCTCCGCCACAGCCAGCGGAGACGGCAGGACATGGGCATTGACCCAGCCCATGCTGCACACGGCCTGCCAGACCACCAGAGTGGCCAGGGGCACCATCGCCCCTTCCGCCACGGACTTCCAGGTAACGGCTTTCATTGTCCCGATCCCCCCGCGAGGCTCAATTGACGTTCAGGGCGTGCTTGGCCTCGTCCAGCAACTCCGTCTTCACGAAGTCGGTGGCCTTGGGCGGCTTGGACATCTTGCCGATGCCATGCTTGGCCATGGTGTCGGTGGTGGCCTGGATGTGCTCCGGCGTGATCGACAGGGTGTAGGGGGCATTGCCGATAGCGGCGTCGAAGTCGGCTTCCGACAGCTGGTTGCTGAACAGCTTCTCACGCACGAATTTGGACGCGGTCTCCTTGCTGTCCATGAAGGTCTTGGTGGCCTTGACGAAGCACCGCATGTACTTCTCGGCCAGATCCCGATGTTCCTTCACGAAGGTCTCGGTCATGACCAGGGTGCGCACCGGCGAGCCGATGGGCGTGTCATAGGGCTTGACCACCTCGATGCCGAAGCCGGCGCTGACGGCCTGCGACCCCTGGGGCTCGGTCTGCATGATGGCATCCAGCTGCTTCAGCAGCAGGGCCTGGTTCAGGTCGGGATAGTTCAGATAGATGAGCTTGACGTCCTTGCCCGGCTGGTCTGACCCGGTGAGGCCGACTTTGGCCAGTTCGGCTGCCAGCAGCACCTCCTGGATGCCGCCGCGGGTCACGCCAACGGTCTTGCCCTTGAGGTCGGCCACGGTCTTGATGCCGGAGGCCGGGGTGGCGACCAGACGCGCGCCGCCCTGGGCGAAGCCGGCCACCACATAGATCGGCGCGCCGTTGGCACGGGCGGAAATGGCGGCTTCCGAGGCGGTCGCACCCACATCCAGCTCACCGGCCATGATGGCCTGCATGATGTCCGGACCCTTGGCGAAGATCTTGGTCTCCACCTTGATGCCGCAGGAGGGGGCGATCTCCTGCACATAGGAGACGGCGCCGAAATGGGCCAGCTTCAGGTTGCCGACGCGGATGACATCCTCGGCGGCCGCGGCGGTGGAGAGCAGGCTTGCAGACGCAAGAAGGGCGGCGAACAGGCGCAAGCGCGTTTTCATGAGGTTTCGTCCCTATCGACATTGTTCGGTGCGGCCGGGGCGAACCGGCCGCACATTGCCGATCCCACTTAGCAGGATGCATGCCAGTGCTGCGTTGCGCGCACAATTCGGCCGCATAACCAGTGGTGGCCTTTGTCCAATCCGACTGTGCAGTGCAGCAGCGGAAGGGATGTGCGGCGGAAATCCGGAATGGCGGCGAGCGTGCCGTAACATTTTTCGCCGCGACACCATCGGCAGACCGCTCCGGATCGGACCGGTTAGGGGACGGTGCCGGAAAAGGACGGCAATCGGCCTGATCCATGCCCCTGGCATTAAGAGGGGCCTAACGAATTGGAGGTATTTATTCGATGTAACGCCGCCCCTTGCCGGGGCGTGTCCCACTTCCGCGGGGTGATGGCCGTGTCAGCGCCGCAGTCATTACAAGCATTGCTCTATGCCAACGTTCCAATCGACCTGCATATGTCGGCGATGGAGTTGTATGTGACCATGCGGACATCCGCCGATATGGGCGATGTCAGTGATCGGGATCTGCAGAATTACCTCTGTTCCGAGGAATTCAGATTGATCCTCTTGTTGCATGAACAGAACCGCCGCGGCCAGTGGGATGCCGCGGGACCCGCTTCGGATGCGGGATCGGCAGGTCGGTCAGACCGTCCGGGGTGAGGGGCGGCGCGGAGGGGGATTGCCCATCCGCGCAGACGGGCCGGTGACATCCACGCGTTGCGATGAGCGTCGGCGCAGCAGTTGCGCCACCAGCAACAGCGTGGCGTCCAGCGCATCCTCCACGGCGCGCAAACGGATCAGGCGGGCCGCCGCCATGCTGATCTGTGTCCGGCGGGCCGTATCGTCATCCTTCTCGGCGTCCGGCGCACACAGATGGTTCAGCTGATGCTGCAAGCTATCCACCTGGTGTGTGACCCGGGCGAGATGGCAGAATGTTGCGCGTGCATGCGGGCAATCGGGGATGGGGGGGCCGTGTGTCCCATCCCAGAGCCCATCATCCGATGGCTTTCTGAAATCCTTCATTCGTCGCGCCTGGTGCAGGATTTTCCTTACCGTATCAGGGATATTATGCCGGCATCCCCGATGGGAAAGTCGTGCCGTCCAACTCATTGGTTGTTCTGCTGTTCCTTCGCCCTACGCCGGCCTCGCCTTTTTTTCGGACGGCGGGCGGGATGCGGGTCTGGCGTCTGCGGGGGGGGGGGGGGCGGGTCTGTTGCCGCTCCGGGGCCGCATCATCATGCCGCCTTGGGAGAATGAACCGCGATGTGCAGGGTTTGCCCTCCTGGTCCGTTGAAGCGGTAACGGCACAATCAGCCCCGATCCGGCCTCCATCCTTCGGCTGGGCGGCCATGAGCCGGTGACAGTCCGGCTTGAGGAGTGACGATGCAGCGTTCGGTGTGGGTGGTCCTGGTCCTGTCGGCGGTAGTGGCAGCCGGGGCGTGGTACGGTTTTGGTCGCCGGTCCGGGGGGGAGGGCCGCGCGGCCGCACCTCCGCCCGAGGTTACGGTCGCCACAGTAAGCCGCGGGCCAGCCGCCTTGTCGGTTGCTGCCGTCGGCACGGTTCGGCCCATCCAGTCCGTGCAGATCATGCCGCTGGTCGAGGGACCCATCATCCGGGTGGCCTTCACCGATGGACAACTGGTCCAGCCGGGCCAATTGCTGTTCGAAATCGATCCGCGCCCCTATCAGGCCGCTCTTGATCAGGCAGAGGGGCAGCAGGCCCAGGACCGGGCCAATCTTACCTCGGCCCGGCTCGATCTGGCGCGGGCGGAAGAGTTGGCGGAGAAGCGCTTCACCAGCCGGCAGTCCCTGGACCAGCAGCGCGCCACGGTCGAAGCCCTCACGGCGGCAGTCAAGGCCGACGAGGCCCGGGTGGCGGCCGCCCGGGTCAATCTGGAGCGGACCCGGATCACGGCCCCGGTGGCGGGCAAGGTCGGGCAGGCGCAACTGACCGTCGGCAATATCGCCCGTCCGGGTCAGACCACCCCGTTGACCACCATCAACCAGCTGAGTCCCATCGACGTGCAGTTCGCCCTGCCGCAGGCGCGCCTGCCCCAGATGCATACGGCCAACGGCCAGGGACCTGTTCCGGTCATTGCCCGGGATTCACAGACAGGCCGTACGCTGGCCCAAGGGGCGCTGGTCTTCATCGACAACACGGTTGATGCCGCGACCGGGACGGTGTCGATGAAGGCCCGCTTCGCCAACGAGGACGGGGTGCTCTGGCCGGGTCAGTTCCTGACCATGGCGGCACAGATTGACCAGCGGCCCGATGCCGTGCTGCTGGATCCGGCGGCCGTAGCCACCGGACCCGACGGCTATTACGTCTATGTGGTTCGTCCCGATGATACGGTGGAAGCGCGGGCGGTGACCCTGGCCGATCTGCAGGACGCGCGGGCCGTCGTCGATGCGGGTCTGAGCGGTGGTGAGCGCGTCATCGTCAATGGTCAGCTGCGCGTGGTGCCGGGGGGCAAGGTACGGGTCCGGCAGACTGCGCCCGCACCGGATCAGATGCCCGGTCCGGCCCAGGCTTCAGCCCTGCCGCAGGGAGCGCCGGCACGATGAGCAACGATACCCATCAGCCGGGGACCGGCGAACCGGACGTTCCGCCCCCAACGGAAAGCCATGCCGGCATCTCCGCCCCCTTCATCCGCCGTCCCATCGCCACGGTGCTGCTGTCACTGGCCCTGCTGGCGTTCGGCAGCGTCGCCTTCCTGTTGCTGCCGGTGGCGGCCTTGCCGCAGGTGGAGTTCCCGACCATCCAGATCAGTGCCAGCCTGTCGGGAGCCAGCCCCGAGGTGATGGCGCGTTCCGTGGCGGCTCCGTTGGAGCGGCAGTTGGCGACCATCGCCGGCACCACCCAGCTGACCTCCACCAGCTCAACCGGCACCACGCAGATCACCATGCAGTTCGATCTGAGCCGGGACATCGATTCCGCGGCCCAGGACGTGGCGGCGGCCATCCAGGCGGCCCGCGGGCGCCTGCCCAGCGATCTGCCGGATCCGCCAACCTATCGCAAGGTGAACCCATCGGAAGCGCCCGTGCTGCTGCTGGCCCTGACCTCCGATCAATTGCCCAGCTACGAGGTGACGCGCTGGGCCGACACGCTGGCGCAGCAGATTTCATCAGAACCCGGTGTGGCCGAGGTCCGCATCGCCGGTGAGCAGAAATACGCCGTCCGTATCGATCTCAACCCCACGGCGCTGGCGGCCCTGGGCATCGGTGTGGACGAGGTGGCCACCACCATCCAGCAGAGCAACCAGAACCAGCCCAAGGGCCAGCTGCAGGGGCCGGGGCGGGCCGTGGGGCTGGATGCCAACGACCAGCTGAAGGAGGCCAAGGCCTTCCGCGACGTGCTGGTGACCTACCGCAACGGGGCAGCGGTGAAGCTGCAGGACGTGGCCCGTGTCTATGATGGAGTCGAGGACGACCGGCAGCGCGCCATTTTCGGTGA
This sequence comes from Oleisolibacter albus, assembly GCF_003336875.1. Taxonomy (GTDB): domain Bacteria; phylum Pseudomonadota; class Alphaproteobacteria; order Azospirillales; family Azospirillaceae; genus Niveispirillum; species Niveispirillum album. Next base: position 162,463 of record NZ_QGNJ01000003.1, read on the forward strand.
CCGTCCTGGCGTGTTGCTGCTGATCACCCGCCAGTCCGATGCCAACGTCATCGACACGGTCGACGGCATCCTGGGGCGCCTGCCGCAACTGACCCAGAGCGTCCCGCCGACCGTCTCGGTCGCCGTCGTTTCCGACCGTTCGCTTTCGGTGCGCGACAGCGTGCACGAGGTGGAGTTCACGCTGGTCCTGACCGTCGGGTTGGTGGTGCTGACCATCCTTCTGTTCCTGCGCAACATCACGGCGACGCTGATACCGGCCACGGCGGTGCCGCTGTCGCTGGTGGGCACCTTCGCCGTCATGTATGCCTGCGGCTACAGCCTGAACAATCTCAGCCTGATGGGGCTGACCATCGCCGTGGGGCTGGTGGTGGATGATGCCATTGTCATGCTGGAAAACATCGTCCGCCATATCGAGGAAGGGTTGCCGCCGTTCCGCGCGGCATTGAAGGGCGCGTCGGAGATCGGTTTCACCATCGTCTCCATCACCATCAGTCTGGTGGCGGTGTTCATCCCGCTGCTGCTGATGGGGGGCATCGTCGGCCGGCTGTTCCGGGAATTCGCTGTCACCGTGACGGCAGCACTGATCGTCTCCATGCTGGTGTCGCTGACACTGACGCCGATGCTGGCCTCCCGCTACATCCGGCCTGAGCCTCCGCCAGAGCGCCGGGGCCGGCTCTACCGCCTGTCCGAGCGTGCTTTCGACGGTATGCTGCAGGCGTATGAGCGGAGCCTGGATGTCGTGCTGCGTCACCAGCTCGTGACGCTGCTGGCCACGCTGCTGGTCATGGCCTGCACGGTCGCGCTTTACATCCATCTGCCCAAGGGCTTCCTCCCGCAGGAGGATACCGGCCAGATCCAGGGACAGGTGGAGGCGTCCCCCGACGTTTCCTTCACCCGCATGCTGCAGCTGATGGGCGAGGTCACGGCCGTGGTCAATGCCGATCCCGACGTCCAGGCGTCCGCGGCCTTCCTGGGAGGCCGCGCGGGTTCGGGAAACACGGGACGCATGTTCATCACCCTGAAACCACGGGGAGACCGTGACCGCAGTGCCGATGCGGTCATCGCTTCGCTGCGGCCGAAATTCGCCAGACTGCAGGGGGTGAAGGTGTTCCTGCAGGCCAGCCAGAATATCCGCATCGGCGGGATGCAGACCCGCTCCCAGTATCAGTTCACGCTGCGTTCCCTGGATGCGGCGACTCTGAACAGCTGGGCGCCGCGGATCGAGGCGGCGTTGCGGACCGTGGACGGGGTGGAGGATGTGGCTTCCGACCAGCAATCAATCAGCCCGCGTCTGGCCCTGACCGTGGACCGTGTGCAGGCGGGCCGTCTGGGCGTCACCATCCAGTCGGTGGATGCGGCCCTTTACGGGGCCTTCGGCGACCGTTTCGTCTCCACCATCTATGCCGATACCGACCAGTACCGGGTGGTGATGTCGGTGGCCGACCGTTTCCAGACCGACGCCAGCGCGCTGGAGGGGCTCTATGTCCGCTCCAGCAGCGGCGGGCTGGTGCCGCTGACAGCCTTCACCACGGTGAAGCCGGCGGTGGCGGCCCTGTCGGTCAACCATTCCCAGCAGTTCCCGTCGGTCACGCTGTCCTTCAATCTGCGCCCCGGCACCTCGCTGGGCCAGGTGATCCCGCAGATCCAGGCCATTCCGGCCGGGATCGGGGCGCCGCCCACCATCTCGGCCCTGTTCCAGGGCACGGCGCAGGAATTCCAGCGTTCCCTGTCCAGCCAGCCCCTGCTGATCGCGGCGGCGCTGTTCGCCGTCTATGTGGTGCTGGGCGTGCTGTATGAGAGCTTCATCCATCCCATCACCATCCTGTCCACCATTCCCTCGGCCGGGTTGGGGGCGTTGTTGGGACTGTGGGGCACCGGGCTGGAACTGAGCGTCGTGGCCATCATCGGCATCATCATGCTGATCGGCATCGTCAAGAAGAACGCCATCATGATGGTGGACTTCGCCATTCAGGAGGAGCGGACGGGCAGAAGCCCGGCCGAGAGCATCCGTCAGGCCTGTCTCAAGCGGTTCCGGCCGATCATGATGACCAGCTTCGCCGCCATCCTGGGGGGTGTGCCGCTGGCCCTGTCCAGCGGCTATGGGGCGGAGCTGCGAACGCCGCTGGGTGTCACCATCGTGGCCGGCCTGCTGGTCAGCCAGGTGCTGACGCTCTATTCGACGCCGGTCATCTATCTCTATCTCGACCGCTTGCAGGTGCGCCTGTCGCGGCGCGGTCAGGCAACGGCACCGGTGGCGGCGGAATAATGGGGCATCAGACCGGCGCCGCCCGGGCGGCTGCGCCGGCCGCCTCCACCAGCCAGCTGCGGAAGGCCGCCAGCGGGCCATAGGCATCCCGCTCCGGCGGATAGACCAGATGATAGCCACCGCTCCCGTCCAGTCGCTGGCCGGGCAGCCTGCGCAACTCGCCGCTGTCGATCTCGTCCTGGACCAGGATGCTGGGCACCAGGGCACAGCCGAGCCCGGCGACCGCGGCGCGGATGACCAGCAGGAACTGTTCGAACACCAGGGCGGGCTGGTCCGTGCCGCGTTGCAGCCCCTGGGTCCGGAACCAGCGGTCCCAGCCATCCAGGCGCGTTTCCTGCAGCAGCAGCGGCAGGTGCAGCAGATCGGCGGGCGCGCGCGCGCGCTCGGCCAGGGCGGGGGCGGCCACCGGCACCAGCTCCTCCCCCAGGAAGCGCAGGCAGACCAGACCCGGCGCCGTCGGCGCGCCGCTGAGGATGGCCGCGTCGATCCCCTCCGCCCGCAGATCGAAGGGGCGGACGCGGGTGGAGAAATTGATGCTGATGTCGCGGTGCCGGGCGAAGAAATCGGGCAGGCGCGGCATCAGCCAGCGGGCGCCGAAGGTGGGCAGGATGGCCAGATCCAGCGTGCCGCCGCCGCTGTCGAAGGCGATGGTGCGGGCACTGGCCTGGGCCAGCCGCGACAGCACCTCCCGCGCCTGTTCGGCGAAGTAACGGCCGGCGGGGGTCAGGCCGATGCGCTGGCGCACCCGGTGGAACAGGGCGACGCCCAGCTGCGCCTCCAGCTGGGCCACATGCCGGCTGATGGCCCCCTGGGTCAGGTTCAACTCAGCGGCGGCACGGGTGAAGCTGCCCAGCCGGGCCGCCGCCTCGAACGCGGCCAGGGCGGCGGTGCCGGGCAGCAGGCGGCGGGCGAACATGGGCGGTCTTCCTGTGCATGATGATCATGGCGACTTTACACGCCCGTGCCGACATCGCCAGTCCGGTCTGCCCTGTTGATGAGTAAAAATCATGAAGTGGATGATCAAAGCTGGTTTGATCCGGGGCCGATCCCGGCGTAAACGGAGCGGGAAGCCCGGCGCGGGGTCGCTGCCTGCCGGGAGATTTGGGGAGGAGATGCGCGATGGCCGAGGCGTTCCGCTGGGATGATCCGTTCCTGCTGGAGGATCAGCTGACGGAGGAGGAGCGGATGATCCGCGACACCGCCCGCGCCTATGCCCAGGAGCGGCTGCAGCCGCGGGTGACCCAGGCCTTCGCCGCCGAGGAGACGGATCCCGCCATTTTCCGGGAGATGGGGGCGTTGGGCCTGCTGGGCATGACCGTTCCGGAAACCTATGGCGGCGCCGGCGTCGGCTATGTCTCCTATGGGCTGGTCGCCCGCGAGATCGAGCGTGTGGACAGTGGTTACCGCTCGATGATGAGCGTGCAGTCCTCGCTGGTCATGCATCCGATCCACGCCTATGGCAGCGAGGCGCAGCGGCGCACCTATCTGCCGAAACTGGCCTCGGGCGAGTGGATCGGCTGTTTCGGCCTGACCGAGCCGGACGCCGGCTCCGATCCCGCCGGCCTGCGTACCCGGGCCGAGAAGGTGGCCGACGGCTACCGGCTGACCGGCAGCAAGATGTGGATCTCCAACGCGCCGATCGCCGATGTGTTCGTGGTCTGGGCCAAGTCTGACGCCCATGATGGCGCCATCCGCGGCTTCGTGCTGGACAAGGGGCTGCCCGGTCTGACGGCGCCGAAGATCGGTGGCAAGCTGTCCCTGCGCGCCTCCATCACCGGCGAGATCGTCATGGATGGGGTGGTGGTGCCGGAGGAGGCGCTGCTGCCCAACGTCTCCGGCCTGAAGGGGCCGTTCGGCTGTCTGAACCGGGCCCGCTACGGCATCTCCTGGGGCGCCATGGGTGCGGCGGAAGCCTGTTTCGAGGCCGCCCGCCGGTACACGCTGGACCGCAAGCAGTTCGGCCGGCCCCTGGCCGCCACCCAGCTGGTCCAGAAGAAGCTGGCCGACATGCAGACCGAGATCGCGCTGGGCCTGCAGGCCTCCCTGCGGGTCGGCCGCCTGTTCGATGCCGGAACGGTGGCGCCGGAAATGATTTCGATTGTGAAACGGAACAATTGCGGCAAGGCGCTGGACATTGCCAGGCAGGCCCGCGACATGCATGGCGGCAACGGCATTTCCGAGGAGTTCCAGGTCATCCGCCACATGCTGAACCTGGAAACCGTCAACACCTACGAGGGCACGCACGACATCCACGCCCTGATCCTGGGCCGGGCCATCACCGGTATCCAGGCATTCTTCTGAGGACGAGGCGCCGGGCGCCTAGCGTCGGCGGTGGCGCGCCGGTCTCTCCATCTCCAGTCGGGAGCGTTCATCCATGGCAGGGGCTTTGGCCGGCATCCGCGTCCTCGATCTGTCCCGCATCCTGGCGGGACCCTGGGCCACGCAGATGCTGGGGGATTTCGGGGCGGAGATCATCAAGGTCGAACGGCCGGGGGAGGGGGATGATACCCGCCGCTGGGGTCCGCCCTTCCTGGACGGGCCGGACGGCCCCTCCGCCTATTTCCTCACGGCCAACCGCAACAAGCGGTCGCTGTGCATCGACTTCACCACGGCGGACGGGCAGGCGCTGGTCCGGGATCTGGCGGCCCGCTCCGACATCCTGGTCGAGAACTACAAGGTCGGCGGACTGGCCAGGTACGGCCTGGATTATGACAGTCTGCGCGCGGTCAATCCGCGCCTGATCTATTGCTCTATCACCGGCTTCGGCCAGGATGGCCCCTATGCCCAGCGCCTGGGCTACGACTTCCTGATCCAGGGCATGAGCGGGCTGATGAGCGTGACCGGCAGCGCCGACAGCGGGCCGCTGAAGGCCGGCGTGGCCCTGGCCGACATCATCACCGGGCTTTATGCCGGCAACGCCATGCTGGCGGCCCTGCACCACCGTGCGCGCACGGGCGAGGGGCAGCGGCTGGATATCGCCCTCCTGGACTGCATGGTGGCGGCCATGGCCAACCAGGCGCTGAACCGGCTGGTGGGCGGGCGCGACCCCGGTCGTCTCGGCAATGCCCATCCCAGCATCGTCCCCTATGACACGTTTCCGGTGGCGGATGGCCATATCAATCTGGCCGTCGGCAACGACCGGCAGTTCCAGCGCCTGTGCGCCGTACTGGGGCTGGAGGCGCTGGCGGACGATCCCCGTTTCGCCAGCAACAGCGCCCGCGTCACCAACCGGCTGGTCCTGACCGACCTGCTGTCCGAGCGGCTGCGCACGCAGCCGGGCGCCTGGTGGCTGGAGCGGCTGGAGGCGGCGGAGGTGCCGGCCGGCCCCATCAACAGCCTGGGCCGGATGTTCGACGACCCGCAGGTGCGCCATCGCGGTCTGGCCCTGGAGATGCCGCACCCGACCCTGGGCGCCGTGCCCGGCGTGGCCAGCCCGGTGAAGTTCTCCGCCAGCCCGGTGGTGGACAGCGCCGCACCGCCGGCCCTGGGGGCCGATACGGCTGCCATCCTGCGCGACCTGCTGGGCCTGGAGCCAGGGGATATCGACCATCTGCGGGACCGGGGCGTGGTGGCCTGATCCGTCCTGGCCGTGGCCCGGTGCGGTCAGACGTGCTGGCCGCCATTGATGTGGATCTCGGCGCCGTTGATGTAGGAGGCGTCGGCGGAGCAGAGGAACAGGATGGTCCGTGCCACCTCGGCCGGGTCACCCAGACGCTTCATCGGGATCTGCGTCTCCACGATCTGGTCGGTGCCGGGCGACAGGATGGAGGTGTGGATCTCCCCGGGGGCGATGGCGTTGACGCGCACGCCGAAGGGACCGAAATCGAAGGCCTGTTCCCGTGTCAGCGCCGCCATGGCCGCCTTCGAGCAGGCATAGGCCACGCCGGCGAAGGGATGGACGCGCGAGCCGGCGATGGAGGTCACGTTGACGATGGTGCCCTTCGACGCCCGCAGCTCCGGCAGCAGATTGCGCGACAGTGCCGCGGCCGAGAACAGGTTGACGTTGAAGACGGTCAGCCAGGTGGCGTAGTCGGTGTCATGCACGCCCAGCCGCGCCCCGCCCGGCTGCTTCGGGGAAATGGCGGCATTGTTGACCAGGGCGCCCAGGCCGCCGCCGCCCAGCCGGTTGCGCACCTCGTCGGCCAGTGCCTCATAGCCGGCGGGATCGGACAGGTCCGCCTGGATATGGTTCTCCCGCCCGCCGGGCCAGGGGCAGTCCGCATCGAACGCCGCCCGCGACACCGTCAGCACGCGCCAGCCATGCCGGTAGAACAGCTTCACCGTGGCGTGACCGATGCCACGGCTGGCCCCGGTCAACAGCATGGTTTTGGCCTGGGTTGCCTCACCCTGGGACATGGGTCACTTCTCCTCGACAGGCGACGCGATTGCGGGGCCGTTGCGGGCATGGATAGCCTATGTTGGAACGGCAGCGGAAGATGGGAAGCCTCGGGCACCGGGTTCATTGGGACTGCGCCCGAATGTCCACCCCGGCCAGCGGGGTGGCGCTTTCCCCGGACGGGCCGGCGGCGGGAGAGACCATGCACAGGGGATGGGGCGGTGGAGGACTGTCGGCGGGGGACACGGTCAGGTCCTGGGGGCCGCTGTTGACCGGCGCGACCCTGGGTCTCTGGGCCTGTTCCGTGATGCCCCTGTCCGCCGGTGGCGGCTGGGCCCTGCCGCTGACGGTCGGGCTGGCCCTGCTGCTGACGCTGCTGGCCTGGAGCGACCTTCGCACCGGCCTGCTGCCTGACCGGCTGACGCTGACGCTGCTGGCGTCGGGGGCCGCTGCCACGGCCCTGCTGGATGGGGCGCGGCCCCTGGATCACGTCCTGGGGGCGCTGGCCGGCTATGGTGTCCTGCGCCTGCTGGCGGGCCTGTATCGCCGGGTCCGCGGCCATGACGGTCTCGGCCAGGGGGATGCCAAGCTGCTGGCCGGGCTGGGAGCCTGGACCGGCTGGCAGGCCCTGCCCGGCCTGCTGTTCCTGGCCGCCGCGGGCGGGCTGGCTGCGCTGCTGCTGGCGCGCATGCGCGGGTCCCGGCCGGACTGGCGCGCCCCGCTGCCCTTCGGCCCCTTCCTGGCCGGCGCCGGCTGGCTGGCCTGGCTCTACGGCCCGCTGCTGGCGGGATAGAGAAAGCCCCGGCTGCCACCATGCTGATGGCGCCGGGACTGTCGGCCCCGGGACAGGCCGCCCTGATGCAAGCGCTACTCGCTGCTGATCACACGCACTGGCGCGTCGGGCAATCCGGTGAACTCGATCAGGGCGGTACGGATGAAGCGTCCGCCCTCGGCTTCGGCCAGAACCCGGATGGTCAGGCGGCGGCCATCCAGGTCCGGCGCGATCTCGGTGTCCAGGGCCGGGCCGCGCCCGTCCAGGGCGGCGGGGGGGCGTTCCGCCCCGGGGCCATCCAGTGCCGATTTCGCCGCGCGGGCCAGGGGAGCTGCGGTCCGCGGGTCGAAGCGGCCGGGGTCGAGGAAGGAGACGGACAAGGCCGGCCGCAGCCGTTCCACCAAGTTCGCCGACATACCGCGTACATCCCCCAGCTCGTCCAGGGTACGGAACGGGCCGTTGCGGGGGACCACCGGCAGCCGGTCGGCCCGGTATCCCTTTTCCTCCGTTCCGGGCCGGCGCGGCTGGTCGTCGCTGTCGCGCCAGTCCAGCACCGCGTCGGTCACGGCGTCGAGCGTCTCCCCCTCCAGGCCGGCGGCGGCCAGCAGCTGTTTGATTTCCGCCTCCGGCGCCTGGTTGAGGGCGATCTTGCCACGCTCATCCTCGACCGTGACCGTCAGTGCCGTACCGCCGAACATCAGGTGATGTGCCGGACCCGCCAGAGGCCAGCGCTGGCGCAGATCGTCGCTGCCCAGACCCTGGAGCGCCAGGATCACGCCGGCATCGGCGGCGGCGGACAGGCGGGCGCGGACGCGCTCCGCCTCCACCGTCAGCAGGGTGGCGCGGCCGCGGGCGATGACGTCCAGGGCCAGATAGGAGAAGACCAGACAGGCGGCCACGGCCATGGCCACGGCGAAGCCCCGCTCGCCGGCCCGCCTGTCGGCTCCGGCACCGTCCGGCCCCCTGCGCGTCCTGTGGCGGCCCGGGGTCATGAGCCGGCCAGCGGGGCCAGACTGCGCAGCTTACGGCGCAGCTCCTCCGTCACCATGCTGGCATCCTGGCTGCCGCGCACCACCCGCGGCGTCAACAGTACCAGAAGTTCGGTCCGGCTCTTGCTGTCGTTGGTGCTGCTGAACAGCGACCCCAGCACCGGAATGTCCTTCAGCAGCGGCACGCCGTCCTTGCCGCGGTCGCTGTTGTCGCGGATCAGCCCGCCCAGGGCGATGGACTGGCCGTCCTGCACCGCCACCGAGCTGGCGATGCGGCGCTGCTGGATGGTGGGGCTGTCGAGCTTCGAGGTGCGGGTCGTGGTCACGTCGCTGACCTCCTGGGCGATGTCCAGCAGCACCAGCCCGCCATCATTGACCCGCGGCGTCACCCGCAGAATGACGCCGGTGTCGCGGTAGTCGATGGAGTTCACGATGGGAGAGCTGCCGACGGTGCTGACAGCCGAGGCGGTGGCCACCGGCACCTGATCGCCCACCTGCAACAGGGCCGTCTGGTTGTTCAGCACCAGCAGCTGCGGCGAGGACAGCACCTTGGTCTCCGTCACCGATGATAGCGCGTCCAGCACACCGGTGATGGTGCGGCCATTGTCGAAGAGATAGGAGAAGCCGGGATAGGTCGGGGTCAGGGCGCCATTGTCATTGGTGCTGAGACGGAAGCCATGGTTGCCGGAGCGCAGATACCACTGCACGCCGTAGCGCAAATCATTGTTCAGCGTCACCTCGGTGATGACGGCCTCGATCATCACCTGCATCGGCACCACGTCCAGCTGGCGCAGCGCCTGCTGCACGGTCTCGTAATCACGCGGGGCCGCATAGATGACCAGGGCATTGTTCTCCTCGTCTGCGGTCAGGCTGACGGTACGGCCCTCGGCCACCTGGATCGTGCGTGTGCCGGCGCCGGCCATGGCCGTGGGGCCGGCGATGCCGTGGTCGGCGCGGCTGGGATCGGCGACAAGCTGACCGGCTCCGGCATCGGCGGACATCGATTTGGTGCTATTGCCGGCTGCGCGTGTGCCGGTGGTGTCCGTTGCTCCGCTGCTGTTTCCCCCCATGTCCGTGCCGGGATCACCGCCGAAGGCCGCGGCCAGGACGCGGGACAGATTGCCGGCCCGCCCGTTCTGCACGCGATAGACGAACAGCCGCTTCTCCGCGGCCTCCCCAGCCCGGTCCAGCTCCTCCATCCAGACGCGCAGCGTCTCCAGATAGGCCGGTTGCGGCGAGATGGCCAGCACGGCGTTCAGCCGCTCGATCGGTACCAGCCGGACCAGGTCGCGGATGGGCGACCCTTCCGTCCCGGTGATCTGGCCCAGCTCATCCGCCAGCCGGGCGGCATCGGTCCGGCGCGGTGTGAACAGAGCGAAGGACATGCCGTGCAGCCAGTTGACGTCGAACTGGGCGATCAGGTCGCGGATGCTGCGGCGTTCGGCTTCGGTTCCGGTCACCAGCAACAGATTGCGGGCCGGATCCGCCTGCGTCAGCGCCCCTTCCGCCATCAGCGGCGTCAGCACCGATTTCAGCGCCGCCGCCCCGACGAAGCGCAGCGGTACCGCCATGGTGCCGTAGCCCGCGGCATCGGCCGGCAGCAGGGCCGGCTGCCGCCGGCTTTCAGCCAGAGGGACGATGGTGTAGCCGCCATCACGGCGGATCAGCGCCAGTCCCGCCGTCCGCAGCGCCTGTTCCAGTGTCGGCAGCACATCCTCGCGCCGGATCGGTTGGGCGGTTTCCAGCGTCACCACGCTCTGGGCGGCGGCATCGACGCTGTAGCCCAGCCCCAGAATGTCGCCCAGCACCGATTTGGCCACATCGCGCACATCGGCCGCGGCGAAGGCCAGGGTGATGTCCCCCGCCGGGGTGGTCTGCGCCAGGGCTCGCGGCGGGGCCAGAAAGGTACCGGAGCCGCGCACGATGCGGGTGGACGGCGATTGCGGCAGTGTGGCCGGCCCAGGACCGGCCTGGGCCGTGGCCAGTGCTGCCGGTGCCGCCGGGGGCTGTGTGGCGGCGGCCGGCGTCGTGGTGGCCGGCTGTGGCGGCGTGCCGGCCTGGGGCGTGGCGCAGCCCGTGGCCAGGGCCAGGATGGTCAACAGGGCGAGGGGGCCCCGCAGGGTCGGTCGTCTCATGGCAGATCCGGGGCTGGGCATGGGTCAGGGCCGCTGAGCGGGCGGCGGCCGTTTGAAGGTCAGGCGGTGGATGCTGTCACCCCGGCGGAAGATCAGGGCGTTCTGTTCGATACCGGTCAGGGTCCAATCCCCGAGATTCTGGCCCACGCGCAGGGTGCGGGCTTTGCTGCCGGGTGGACCGTCCGGGGGTTTGACCAGGGCGATATCGGCCCCCCGGCCGGTGACGATGCCGACCACGGCCAGCCCGGCCACATCGGGCGCATTGTCCGTGCTGCTGGCCGGTGGCCGGCGCAGGCGGGTGAACAGCGGGCGGGCGGCGAGATCCGGCGTGACCGGCGGGTCGGCGGCAACCGCCGGCGGCGGCGGTGCGGCGCCCGGTCCGGGGGCAGGGGCGATGTCCGGCGGCGTCAGCAGGATCTGGGCCGCCAGCAGGCCGGTCAGACCCAGTGCCAGGGCCGGCGGCAGGCGGAGACGGCGCATGTCAGCGGCCCTCCATGGCTGTGGCCGGGTCGGCGGCTGGGGCGTTGGCGGAAGCAACGGGGGCAGCCAGATCCAGCCGCACCTCCACCGGCCGGCTTTGGTCCGGCGCCGTGGGCAGGGGGCTGGCGCTGATGGCCAGATCGGTCAGCACCAGATGCGGCGGCGCCTCCAGCTGGTGCAGCAGCGCCGTCAGCTGCGCCTCGGTCAGCGGCCCTTCGATGCGGGCGCGGACCCAGCCCGGCCAGCGGTCGTCGGCGTCCAGCGCCGTGACGGCGGCGGTGCCGGCGCCCTGGGCCGCAACCAGATCGCGCAGCCGAACCAGCAGCGCCTCGGCGGCCAGGGCCGGCGTGGGTGCCTGCAGGGCGAAATCGCCGGCGCTCTGCCGCTGCCGCTCGGCCGCCGCCCGCCACGATGCCAGCCCGGCCAGCAGGCGCTGGCTGCGCTCCCGTTCCCGCAGCAGCAGCTCCCGCCGTTCGGCCCGCTCCGCCATGCCCTCCAGGACCGGGTGCAGCAGCAGCGACCAGCCGGCGGCCAGGGCCAGCAGCAGCAGCCCGGCGGCGACCAGCCGTCGTTCCCGTGCGGACAGGGGGCGCTGCGGCAGTGCGATCATGGGCTGCTCTCCGGACGCAGGGTGATGTCGAAGGGACGTTTGCCCGCGGTGGCGGCCGGAGCGGCCGTGGCCGTCTGCGCCTGCTCCAGGCGGGGGGAGGCCTCGATCAGCGCCAGCACATCGATCGCCGGATCGGCTTCCCCCACCAGATGCAGGCGGGGGCCGGCCGGGTCCCATTCCAGCCGCAGCACCCAGGCCCCGTCGGGCAGGGCGGACGCCACCGCCTCCAGCAGCGGCAGCGGGGCCGCCGCCTGCTTGTCCCGCAGCAGGGTGGCGCGGCGAGCCTCCTCCTCCTCCACCGACCGGCGCAGGCCGGCGGCGCGGGCGGCCAGATCGCGCTGTGACGCCACCTCGGTCTCCAGCGCCGCCAGCCCGGCCATATCGCGGCCCAGCAGCAGGCCCAGATTGGCCAGCAGCAGCAGGACCACGCCCCCCCACCAGCCGTGCCGGCGCAGCTGCGCCCGCAGGCCGATGCCGACCGTCGCCGGAGCCGGCAGCCGCTGCCGCGCCCGCCCATCGGGCCCGGCAACCACGAACCCGTCCAGGCGCACGCCGGCCGCCGCGGCCTGCCGGGCCAGATCCAGGGCCCGCGGCCGAGGCAGCACGGTGAGGGCGTAGGGGCGCTGACTGCCGCCGTCCGTTCCGGCCGGGTCCAGGCTGTACAGTGCCGCGGCGGCGGGGAAAGGGGTGTAGCGGTCCAGCTCCAGCGCCAGCAGGCGCTGCGCATCGTCCGGCGTCAGCGCCGCCGGCAGCTCCACCCGCGCTTCCAGCACCTCCTCCGCCGGCAGCACCAGCAGGGCCGAGGCGCCGTCGGACGCCGGGGCGGGGCGGCAATGGCCGTGCTGCAGCCGCCCCCACCGCACACCCTCCGGCTGCAGCCAGACGATGGCCAGTGGCCGGTGCAGTCGCCGCGCCAGGGCCGGCGGCACCAGCAGCGCCAGTTCGCGGCCCCACCAGCCGAGGCCGGTCCGCGCCGCCCGCCACAGGGGTTCCAATCCGGCCAGGGAGAGGCGGTGCAGCGGTCCGGTGGTCATGAGGAGGCTGCTTTCCGGCAGTCGGTGCGGTTGTACATCAGGCAGCCCACATCGGCGTCGGCACCGGGGCGGATCACCAGATCCGGCCAGCGCCGGACATCATCGGCGGCGAAGCGCAGACGGATGCGGATGGCGGCCGGCAGGGTGCTGCGGCGGCGCCATTGCTGCTGCCAGCCGGGTGGGCCGGCCGCGTCCTGGGCCGCGGACCCGAAATAGGCCAGATCCAGCGCCTGCACCCCGTCGGCCAGGGTCAGGCTGCGCTGCGGCGCCTCGCGCTGGCCGCGCCAGGCGGTGTTGACCGACGACAGGATCAGGCTGCCGTCGCGCAGGGTCAGGGTATAGAGGCGCAGCGTGCCCGGCGCCTCGTCGGGCGGCGGCGGGGCAACGAAGCTCAGCCGGGCCGGCATGCCGGTGAAGTCGACCGACCCGTCGCTGACGGCGGAGGGCGGCTGCACCGCGGCCCGTTCCAGCCGCTCGCGCAGCACCCGCTGGGCGGCGGCCATCCGGTCGACCATCTGGTCGCGCCGGTCGCCGCGCTCCCAGACGCGCTGACCCGTGTGCAGGCCCCCGGCGATGAGGCTGGCCAGCAGGCCGAGCAGGGCCAGACTGACCAGCAGCTCCATCAGGGTGAAGCCGCGTTGGCGGCGGGGATCAGGGGCGGGCAAGGCGCAGGCTCCGAAGGGTGACGTCCGCGGTCCGGCCGCCGGCATGGACCGTGACCAGCAGGGCCTGGCCAAGGCCGGGCGGGCCGGGCTGGGGGGTCAGCTCCACCTGCCAGACCAGCCCGTTCTCCTGCCCGCTCCAGCGGCCCGGGCGCAGCGGGATATCGGCGCCGACGCTGGCCAGCCGCGATTGCGCCAGCATCAGCGCGTCCCGCATCTGGGCTGTGCGGCTGGCGTTCCGGCTGCCGCTGCCGATGACCTGATAGAGCATGCCCAGCGCGGCCAGCACGATGAGGGTGGCCACCAGGGCTTCCATGACGGCGAAGCCGGCCTGGGCCGAGCGGCGGCCGCCGGGCCGGCCGGCAGGCGGATGTGGCGTCATGGCCGCCCCCCGGCGGCAGGCAGCCGCTCCAGGCTGATAGTGCCGGCGACCGGGCCGATCTCCAGGGCGATGCGGCGGCGGGTACCGGTCAGCAGCAGGCGGGCGCCGGCGGTCTGCCCGTCGGCGCCGAAGCGGATCTCCGCCGGTCCGTCCAGCCGCAGCCCGGCCGGCAGCCGTACCGTTCCGGCGGGACTGCGATAGCCCTGTCCGTCGGACAGGAGCGACAGCGCCACGACCTCACCCCGGCGCAGGGCCATGGCCCGGGCGCGCGCCAGATCCAGGGCCAGCTGGCGGGCGCTGCCGCCCAGCTCCAGCGCCTGCACGGCCAGCTCCAGCCGCGGCGCGGCGATGGCGCCGATCAGGGCGGCGACGGCCAGCGTCACCAGCATCTCCATCAGCGTGAAGCCGGCCTGGGCGCTGCGGGGGGGCATCACCAGGTCCCGATATCCTGGTTTTCGCCGCTGCCGCCCTCGGCCCGATCGGCGCCCAGGGTGAACACCTCCAGTTCGGCCCGCTTGCCGGGATAGTGATAGCCGTAGGGGACGCCCCAGGGGTCGGTCAGCCCCTCGGCCTTGCGCAGATAGGGGCCGTTCCAGCCGACGACGCCGGGCGGCGGTTCGACCAGGGCCTTAAGCCCCTCCTTCTCGCTGGGATAGCGGCCCACATCCAGCCGGTAGAGATCGAGGCTGGAGACGATGTTCTGGATCTGCACCCGCGCCGTCTGCGCACGGGAGGAGCCGAGATATTTCAGCACCTGCGGGCCGACGACGGCGGCCAGCAGGCCCAGGATCGCCAGAACCACCAGCAGTTCCAGCAGGGTGAAGCCGGCCTCGCGGCCGGACCGGCGGGGGCCTGACCCGGGGCCGGACGCGCGGGTGTCGGGGGGCGTCGCGGGACGGACGGGGGCCGGACGGGCGGGGGAGGGGAGGAGGATTTTCATCGCAGGGCCAGATCGTTGAGTCCAAGGATGGCGGACAGGATGGCGGCGATGATCCCGGCCACGATCAGGCCCAGGATCACGGTGATGGCGGGCGTCAGCACCGACATCAGCCGCTGCGTCGCCGTGCGCAGGTCGCGGTCCAGCACATCGGCCAGCCGGGTCAGCATCAGCGGCAGCTGGGCTGTCTCCTCGCCGGTGCGCAGGAAATTCAGGGCGATGGGCGGAAAGCAGCCGGTGGCGGCCAGGGGACCGGACAGGCCGCCCCCCTCGCGCAGGCCGGCGGCCACCTGCTCCACCGCGGCACCCATATGGCTGTTGCCCAGGGCCTTGCGGGCGATGGCCAGCGCCACCGGCAGATGCACCCCCGCCTCCACCAGCCCGGCCAGGGTGCGGGCGAAGCGGGCCGTTTCCGCCGTGGACAGCAGCGGCCCCAGCAGCGGCAGGCGCAGCACCTGCCGGTCCAGCGCTGCCCGGACCGCGGGACGCTTCAGCCAGCGCGCCAGTCCCAGCCCCAGCAGCGCCAGCAGGGCCAGGGCGGTCAGCCCGTGCTGGCGCAGGGCGGTGCTGGCGCCCAGCACCAGGGCCGTGGCCGGCGGCAGCTCCCCCTTCATGTCGGCGAACAGCGTCTCGAACTGCGGCACCACCAGCCCCAGCATGACGCCGATGGCGCCCATCGCCACCAGGGCCAGCATGGCCGGATAGATCAGGGCCGAGATCAGGGTCTGGCGCAGGGCGGCGGCGCGTTCCAGCAGCTCGGCCAGCCGCGACAGGCCGGCATCCAGCCGCCCGCTCATCTCCCCCGCCTCGGCCATGGCGCAGGAAACGGGGGGAAACAGGCCGGGCAGGCCGGCCATGGCGCGCGACAGCGGCTCCCCGGCCTTGACCTGGGCGCGCAGCCCGGCGAAGGCGGCGCGCAGTCCGGGATGCGGGGCCGTTTCCGCCACCACGGCCAGCGCCCGCTCCAGCGGCAGGCCGGCGCCCAGCAGCACGGCCAGTTCGCCCAGACTGTCGGGCAGGCGGGCGCGGGCGCGGCGATCCACGGCCAGCCCGTCCGGTGTTGCCGCCGCGGCGATCTCGTGGGCCTCGATGGGCAGCAGCCCGTCGGCCCGCAACCGGTGCAGCGCGGCGCTCTGGTCCGCCCCCTCCACCGTGCCCTGCCGCACCTCGCCGGTGCCGGGCAGCACGGCCCGGTAGCGGAAGCGCTTCAGGGTCCGGCCGGGGGCCGGGTGGCCGGGGGACAGGCCGGTGGTCTCAGGCGTCCTGGGTGACACGCAGCACCTCCTCCAGCGTCGTCTCCCCGGCCATGGCCTTGGCCAGGCCGTCGGCCAGCATGGCGCGCATGCCCGCCTGCTGGGCGGCGCGGCGGATGTCGCGGGCCTCGGCCCGGGCCAGCACCAGCCGGGCCACGGCCTCGTCCATGGGCAGCAGCTCCAGCACGGCCAGCCGGCCGCGGAAGCCCTCGCCATGGCAGGCGGGACAGCCCGCGGGCTGCCAGAAGCGGGCGCCGGCCGGCTGGGTCAGGCCGGGCGGCAGGGGCGGGACCCACCCGGCGGGGGCGGGCTGGCGGCAGTGGGGGCAGAGGCGGCGCACCAGCCGCTGCGCCAGCGCGGCGTTGACGGTGGAGGCGATGAGGAACGGCTCCACCCCCATGTCCAGCAGGCGGGTGAAGGCGCTGGCGGCGTCGTTGGTGTGCAGGGTGGACAGGATGGCGTGGCCGGTCAGCGCCGCCTGTACCGCCACCTGGGCCGTTTCCAGGTCGCGGATCTCCCCCACCATGATGACGTCCGGGTCCTGGCGCAGGAAGGAGCGCAGGGTGGCGGCGAAATCCAGGCCGATCTGCTGTTTGACCTGGATCTGGTTCACCCCCTCCAGCCGGTATTCCACCGGGTCCTCGACGGTGAGGATCTTGCGGTCGGGCGTGTTCAGCACGGCCAGCGAGGCATAGAGCGTGGTGGTCTTGCCGCTGCCGGTGGGACCGGTCACCAGGGTGATGCCGTGCGGCCGGTCCAGGATGCCGCGATAGAGCGGCAGCAGGTCCGGCCCGAAGCCCAGCGTCTCCAGCTCCAGCGCCAGGCCGGACCGGTCGAGGATGCGCAGCACCACCGATTCGCCATGGATGGTGGGGGCGGTGGCCACGCGGAAATCGATGTCGTGCCCGCGCACGGCCAGCCGCAGCCGCCCATCCTGGGGCAGGCGCCGTTCGGCCACGTCCAGCCCGGCCATGACCTTGATGCGCGACACCAGCGGGCCGCGCAGCCCGGCCGGAAATCCCTCGATCTCGCGCAGGGCGCCGTCGACCCGCAGCCGCACCCGCAGCCGGTCCTCGGTGGGTTCGATATGGATGTCGGAGGCGCGGGCCTCCGCGGCGCGGGCGATCAGCGCATTGACGGCGCGCACCACCGGCGCATCGCTGCTGAGATCGCGCAGCCGTTCCAGATCGGCATCGTCGGCGCTGGCGTCATCGGCGGGGGCGGGGCCGGCCTCGCCGCCATACAGCCGGTCGATGGCGGCGTCCAGGTCGCCCAGCCGCGCCACCCGCAGCGCCACCGGCCGGCCGAAGGCGAAGGACAGGGCGCGGGCCGGATAGGGATCGGTGGGATCGGCCACCGCCAGCTCCAGCACCGCGCCGGGCTGGCCCAGGGGCAGTGCCCGCACCCTGCGCAGGAAGCGCGGGCCGGCGCGGTCGGTCCCGTGCGCCGCCTGCGGCCAGTCGCCGGGCCGCATCAGCGGCAGGCCGCAGGCCGCCGCCAGCGCTTCCGCCAACGCCTGTTCGCTGACCAGACCCAGCCGGGTCAGCACCGCATCCAGCCGGTCGCCGGTCTGGTCCCGCACCAGCCGGGCGCGGGCCAGACCATCGGGGCTGACCAGCGCCCGCTCCAGCAGGATGCGGTCCAGGTCGCCGCCAGCCGGCAGCGGCGCCACAGCGGCATGGGCGGCCGGGCCGGAATCCAGGGTCGGGTCCGGGGCAGAATCCAGGGCCGGCCGTGGCAGCGTCCGCGGGTCCGTCACACCAGCACACTCCCCTTCCGCACCCCGCCGCTCCGGCAGGGCCGCTCTGACTACATAAGTAGTCGCTCGAAAAGTTCATGTATATGACGTCTTTGTGGACTCGCGGTCAAATGACAATATGATTTCGGGCGGCATGAAACAATATTCGTAACATATATTGCGTTTTTATGATCGGGCCGGCGACATCGCCTCAAAGATGTGGTGTGGGGTGGGTGCTGAGGCTGTCGCCACCCATAAGGACATACCCAATATGGCGATGATGTCGGAAATCCGCGCAACTCCACGGCATTTTAAGCATGCGACATCAATCTTTCACGATACGATCATTTTACCAATGCAACCCCACGGATATATGGTCTGCCGGCCCGATGCGTCATTCCGGTGTGGGGGGTGCGACGGCAAGGGTTCCTGTTCTACACGGGTCATTGCCGTGAACACTGTTCCTGTGCCGGATAACCATCCGGGCAGACCATCGAATATTGCCTATAGACCGACAATCAGGGAGTGATCGATGACGCGCATTCACAGCCTTCTGCTGGCCGCCACCGCTCTGGCCGGCGCCGGCTTCGCCCAGACCGCGGCGGCCGAGGACGCCTATCTGGCCGGCGGCGCCAGCCTGCCCAACGCCTATTACACCCAGGCGATGAACTGCTACGGCAACACCGACCAGACGCTGCATGTCAACAACAACACCGACCAGGTCATCGCCAACTACAGCGGCTGCCCTGGCACCGTGAACAGCGGCGTGTCGCTGGGCTATGTCTCCACCGGCTCGGGCCGCGGCATCGAGGGCTACATCGCCAATGATGCGGCCCGTTATCTCTATACCGACAAGGACAGCTCCGCGGCCGGCTTCCAGGTGCGGGCGGCGGATAGCAGCCTGCTGACCCTGAACAGCACCATGCCGCTGTTCAGCGGCTCCGACGCGGCGCTGACCACGGCCCAGCTGGCGGCCCTGGCCTCCGCCGGTGCCACCGACAATGTCCAGGGCACGGTTGACATCCGCGCCGACGGCGTGGCCGACGATCCCAGCAATGCCAACGACTACAAGAACTTCGTCGCCAACTATGGCGCCGTGATCCAGGTGCCGGCGCTGTATGCCGCCGTCGCCGTGGCCTTCGACCCGACCTACCGCGATGAAAATGGCGTCGAGCAGAGCCTGGGCCGCGTGACCCTGAGCCAGAGCGATGTCTGCGGCATCTTCACCGGCAGCATCACCACCCTGAACGGCCTGGCCATCCAGCTGGTCGGCCGCTCGGACGGGTCCGGCACCACCGAGCTGTTCACCCGCTTCCTGGCCTCGGCCTGCGGTGGCGTGTTCAGCAATCCGGAAGGGACCCAGACCCTGCCGAACAGCGGCATCTACACCACCCTGGCCAATGGCAATGACGGCGTGGCCGCCGCCCTGAACTACAGCACCGCCACCCCGGCCAACACCATCCGCATCGGCTATCTCAGCAACGATTACCTGTCCGATGCCGTCAATGGCCTGAACCATGCCCGTCCGGGCAGCGCCTGGGCCGGCTATGGCATCACCGCCGCCCGCATCATCAACGCCAATAACGGCACCGCCTACGATCCGAATGTGGCCGGCATCACGGCGGCTTCCCTTGCCGTGGGCTTCACTCCTCCGACCGGTGCTGATGCCGCCGATCCGGCCAAGTGGGCGCCGCTGGCGGCCAACTCGGCCATCGAGAACCCCACCGCCGGCTATCCCATCATCGGCACCAGCAATCATCTGGTCTACAGCTGCTACAGCACGGAGGCCCGGCGTCTGGCCGTGGCCGGCACCAATGCCAGCGGCGCCACCCCCGGCTATCTCTACTGGTACTACAACACGCCCTCTGTGGTGACGCCGCTGCTGGGGCAGGCCGGCTTTGTTGCCCTTCCGACCGCGCTGCGGAACGCCATCACCAGCACCTTCTTCAACAGCAGCTCCAGCCTGGCGATCGGCTCCAAGGAAGCCGGCACCTGCGCGTCCGGCGTGACGGGCACCGGCGCCTGATCCAGGCAGACAAAGGCCCATGACTTCGACCCCCGCCCGCCAGGCGGGGGTCTTTTGTCCTGCCGATCATTAAGATATATGATTGTATTGTGAAGATCGATCAGTGATTTAGACAGACATACGGCTGTCGGGTAAAAAGCGTGTAAGTCCAATCAGGACTATAACGCAGAGCAAGAGGATGATGATGGTGACGGAAAAGCTGGAATGGCAGACGCCGGAGATGGTGGAACTGCCCGTGAACGCGGCGGAATCCGGATTTACTGAACCCACCCTGGCCGACACGGATACCTACAACAGTTGATCTTGCCGGCGCCGGATCGCATCGGCCGGCTCTGAACGACCCTCCCGTCCCCGGACGGGAGGGTTTGTTTTTCGGGGCCGAATCGCCTGCGCTCCGTCTGGGGGCGGTGGCCCGTACCCCGGCGTCGTGCTCGCGCAGCCGGGCACCCGGGGAGGCGCGGTCTGTGTCCCCCACTGTCCGCTCCGCCTGTGCGGGGGAAGACAGAAGGGGACGACCGGTCCTGTGGTCTCAACACCGCCGGCGGTCCGACGGCCGGCGGTGAAAGCTGGCATGGCCGCACCTCGATCCGGCAGCGCAGGCATAGGCAGGGCCGAGCGTAGAGGCCAGCCGTAAATGCGCAGATCGTATACGGCTCACCCCACGCAGTCCCTTGTTTCCGATGCCGGTTCTGCCAAGAAAATGTCCAGTAATGCGGTGGCAGATATTGAGGAAATGATTATTAATAATTGTGAAATTTGAATGACGATAAAACTGATGTTGAAAATCACATAGGCCATACGCATAAAGATGTCGCCCCTTCGATAAGATTGTTCCCGTCTGCATGGGGGTATCACGATCGCTGACAGCATGACGGTTGGAACAGTCCGGGGAATCGGGAAGCGTTGCCGCGGAAGGCCGAGGAAGTGGATCCATGAGCATCTGGTATTATCAGGGGCTGGACCGGCCGATCGCCTGCCCGTTCCCCCTGCCGGAACTGGCGCCGGATGCCGGGGGTGCAGGGAAGGCCGCCATCCGCATCACCCTGGCCGGGGCAGCGGACCCCGACCGGCCGGGCGGTCCCGTCTTCTCCGACGGGGAGATCGCCCTGCATCCGCCGCCCTGCAGCCTGGTGATCCGTGGGGGCGAGACCCTGGAAATCCGGCCCACGGCGCCGGACGACCCGGCTGGAATCCGCACCTTCCTGCTGGGGTCCGGGCTGGGGGCGCTGGCGCATCAGCGCGGCCTGCTGCCGCTGCATGCCAGTGCCGTGGCGCTGGGGCCGGATGCGGGTGTCGTTGCCTTTTCCGGCCCGTCCGGCCATGGCAAGTCCACCCTGGCCGCCCATCTGGCGGCGCAGGGGCACGGGCTGATGACCGATGATCTCTGTATCCTGCGCCTGGACGCGGACCGGGCCCTGGCCTTTCCCGGCGTCCGCCGGCTGAAGCTGTGGCGCGATGCCCTGACCGCGCTGGGCCATGATGCCGACCGGCTGCCGCCGGTGCAGCACCAGCTGGACAAGCGGGCGCTGCCGCCGCCGCCACAGGCCGCGGCCCGGCCGGCGCCGCTGCGGGCGCTGTACATCCTCGACCGGGGGGAGGTGCCGGGCATCGCCCCGATATCCGGCCTGTCCGCTTTGGAGGCGGTATGGGCCAATATCTTCCGGCGGCATTATGCGCTGCGCAGCGGGCAAGGCGCGGCCCTGCGTCTGGCCTGCGCCCGTCTGGCCGCCCAGGTCCCCGTGTTCCGCCTGACCCGGCCCTGGGATCTGGGGCGCATGCAGGACAGTGTCGATCTGCTGCTCGCGCATCACCGGACCCTGGCCGCAGCCCGGCCCGACGCACCCGGCATTTCTACGGTTTCCCATGGTGACGAGCATGCACAGAACTGACGTGACGACCGCGACCACCCCTGCGACCACCCTTGCCGCCGTCTCTGCCTCCCCCGATCCGGGCAGTCTCGGCCTGGACAGTGTGATCCGCCGCAATCCCGACATCCTGGCCACCAAGATCGGGGCGGAGGTGATGATGCTGGATGTGTCGGCCGGCACCTGCTTCGGGTTGAACCCGGTCGGCACCCGCATCTGGGACGGGATCGAGACAGCCACACGGGTGCGCGACCTGTGCGAGGATCTGCTGGCTCGGTTCCGTGTCACACCGGAGGTCTGCCAGGCCGAGGTGTTGACCCTGCTGCGCCGCATGCAGGCCAAGGGGCTGGTTCTGATCGATGCGCCGCAGGACTAGGTGGCGGCGGCCGCCGGCCGATTACGGCCTGCTGGCGGAAGCGGTTCTCTGTCTCGCCGTCGCACGGCTGGCGCTGCTGCTGCTGCCCTTCCGCACCCTGGCCCGCCTGATGGTCCGGGCCGGCGGTGACCGGGAAAGCGGGCTGCAAGCGCCGGAGCGGGTGCGGCGCGTCGGCTGGGCCGTGCGCACGGCCGCCCGGCGCGGGCCGGTGCCCGCCGTCTGTTTCCCCCAGGGACTGGCGGCGCAGATGATGCTGGCCCGCCGCCGGGTCGGCAGCCGGCTTTACTATGGGCTGAAACAGGCGGACGGAGCGCTGAAGGCCCATGTCTGGGTCCGCGCCGCCGGCTGCGATGTGGTGGGCGGGCGCGAGGCGCCCGGCTTCGCCGTGGTGGCGACCTTTCCGCCGATGCCGGCGGAGCAACAGCAGGACGTGGCGGAATGAGCGCGATCGGCGGTTTCTGGCCCGGCAGGGATCGGCCCGACCTGCTGGCGGTGGTGGAACGCATGGGCGGCGGCCTGTCGGCCTATGGTCCGGACCGCAAGGGCCAATGGCGGGGCGACGGGATCGCCCTGGTCTGGCGCCAGCTGTCCGTGCTGCCCGAGGATCTCTATGACCGGCAGCCGCTGGTGTCCGCCGATGGCCGCCACGTGCTGGTGGCCGATGCCCGCATCGACAATGGCGCCGAACTGGCTGACGAACTGGGCTGGCCGCCGGAATCGGCGCAGCCGCGGGTGGAATCGCGGCTGATCCTGGACGCCTATCGCCGCTGGGGCGTGGGCTGCGTGGCCCGGCTGCTGGGGGATTTCGCCTTCGCCCTGTGGGACACGCAGGAACGGCGGTTGCTGCTGGCGCGCGATGCCACCGGCACCCGGCCGCTGTTCTGGGCCCGCTGTGGCGACGGCATCGCCTTCGCCAGCATGCCGCGGGGCCTGTTCGCCGTGCCCGAGATCTCCCGCACCATCGATGACAGCCAACTGGCCGCCTATCTGGCGCTGCTGATGCTGGAGGGGCCGGACACGCTGTATCGCGACATCAAGCGGGTTCCCAACGGCCATCTGCTGCTGGCCGACGCCGACGGGGTGCGGCTGCATCGCTATTGGAACCCCGACCGCGGCCGGGAGTTGCATCTGCCGCGGCAGCAGGATTATGCCGAGGCGCTGCGGGCGGAGATGACCCGCGCCGTGCGCTGCCGGCTGCGCAGCAGCGGTCCGGTGGCCAGCATGCTCAGCGCCGGCCTCGACAGCAGCTCGGTGACTTCCATCGCCGCCTCGTTGCTGGGGACGGCTGGCAAACGGCTGCTGGCGCTGACCGCGGTGCCGCGGTCCGGCTTCCCGGCCTCGGCCGGTGCCGGTCGGGTGGTGGACGAATCCACCCTGGCGGCCCGGGTGGCGGCGCTCCACCCCAACATCGACCATATGCTGGTCCCCTCGGGCACGCGCTCGCACCTGCAGACCGTGGATCTGTTCCTTCAGCATACGGATCTGCCGGTGCTGAACCCCTGCAACGCCGTCTGGACCAGCCGGTTGGCGCAGCAGGCGCGTCAGGGGGGCGCGCGGGTCCTGCTGAGTGGTGCCGGCGGCAATTTCGGCGTCAGCTATGAGGGCGAGAAGTATCTGCCCCAGCTGTTCATCCGGGGCCGCTGGCTTGAGCTGGCCCGGCTGCTGGCCGGCATGCACCGGGACAACCGGGCGGCCCTGCGCGGCCTGTGGCTGGCGCTGGCGCCGCATCTGCCGCCGGGCCTGCACCGGCAGCTACGTCGGCTGGCCGGGCGGCATGCCATCGGGAGTACCAGCCAGTTCAGTATGCTGGTACCGGAGTTCGCGGCGGCGTCCGGCCTGGAGCGCCTGTATGACCAGAAGGGTTACCGCCGCTTCAGCGATCCGCCGCCAGCCGATGGCTGGACTGTGCGGAAACAGTGCTTTCAGCGCATTGATCCCGGCCCCTATGTCGCTGCCGACGCCGCGCTGGCAGGGATCGACCGCCGCAACCCGCTGCTTGACCGGCAGCTGCTGGAATTCTGCCTGTCGGTGCCGGAGCGCCACTATATCGATGGCGGCCGCCGCGCTGCCCTGCTGCGCGATGCCATGGCGGGATTGCTGCCGCCGGCCCTGCTGCGCCGGCGCTGCCGAGGCCTGCAGGCTGCCGACTGGTACGAGGGGGTCGTCGCCGCCCGCGACGAACTGGCCGAGGAGGTGCAGCGCCAGGCCCGGTCCGGTCTGGCCGGCCGTGCCCTGGATGTCGCCCGGATGCAGGATCTGGTGGACAGCCTGCCCGCTGCCGACACGCCGACGGCCGACTTGGCGGCCATGGGCTGGAACCAGTCGGTACTGAACGATCAATACCGGGCGGCCCTGCTGCGCGGCATTGGCGTCGGACGCTTCCTGCGCCGGGTGGAGGGCGGCAACGCCTGACCCGGCGCCCCTTCCGGTTCAGCCTGGCACGGCTGCCGGCCCGTCAAGCCATTCCCCTGATCCCCCGCCCGCGCTCGGCCCATGCCATGCCCGGTGCCCGGCAGCAGCCCGGGGCGCACCCGGCTCCCCCGGGTGCGCCCCGCCGGCTCATTGCAGGGTGCTGTCCTTGTCGTCCTTCGGGTCGTCCACCAGTTCCAGCAGCAATTCAGTGCGGGTGGTGGGGCGGTCGCGGCTGGTCAGCTCCTTCACCGCCGCATCCACTGCCGCCGTGGCGCCCAGGGACTGGACCTGGACACTGTTGCTGATGCCACCCTGGGCGACCATCCCGAAGCTCGGGCCGGAGACATCGAAGTTGGCGGCGTTGGCCACTGCCGCGGCGGCGATGGACAGGGTGCCGCGCACCCGCACGCCGGCATCGCCGGCATCCACCGTACCGCGCGGGGCCAGCAGGGCCACCGAGGGCACCTGATCATCCTCCGTGTCCGGATCGAAGGCACCGATGCCGGCGCCGCTGGTGCCGGCTTGGGCATCCACCAGATAGACCGGGCCGGGCTGGGTGGTGATGGTCACCGGCGGATAGTTGGCGCTGGTCTTGGGTCCCTGGCCGGCATTGAGGTCGCCATTGGAGGACCAGAGGATGATGTTGTCGCCGGCCTGGGTGAACAGGCGCGACTGGTTCAGCACCAGACTGCCGTCGGTGAAGCTGTAGATGCTGCCACCGCGCAGGCTGAGGATCCCCTCGAGGCCGGAGGGGATGGAGATGATGGTGCTGGTGTAGACCGTATTCTGTCCGGGAATGCCGGAGATGAAATCGTCCGTCCGCGGCCGGCCCAGCAGCAGGTTGGTCAGCGCACTGTTGCGGCGCTGGATCTGCTGATCGGTGCGCACGGTGGAGCCGGCCAGGATTCGGCCGCCAGGGCCGAGGATGCGGATATCGCCGCCCCAGCCGGTCTGGATCGTGGCCAGGCGCAGATCGAGATCACCGGTGGATTTCGTCTCGCCCACGGCCCCCAGCCCGCCGCTCAGGCCGTTCTGGGTGTAGCCCAGGCTGGCCGGGAACAGCAGGTTCACGGCGGTATAGCCACGGGAATATTGCAGGTAGGAATTGCCCTTGGGATCGGCCGCCGCTCCCAGCTCGTTGAAATAGACCTTGTCGATCAGGAAGCGGCGCTGCGTCAGCACATCCAGGCTGGTGAAGGCCTCATAGGCCTGCTGGAAGCTGGGGCTCTGGCCGGCGGCCACGCCCTTGGCCGCCAGTGCCTCGGGATGCTCGGCCTGCATCCAGGCGATGAGGATGGGGGCATAGAGCGGCTTGTCGCGGAAGACCTCCGTTTCCTCCACGGTGAAGCCGGCGACGGTGCGGACCGTGCGCTTCTGCTCGAACAGATCATCCTCCAGCTTGTCGAGATTGGCCGGGTTCAGATAGGTCTCGCGCAGCGCGCTCCAGTCGGCGCCGTTGCCGACACCGAAGAAGGTATAGAGGTCGGTGCCGCCGGCCGCAGCCACCAGGCTTTGCAGATAGGGGTTCATCTCGGCCCCGACCGAGAGGATACCGCCGCCCAGGTTCATGTTGGACGTGGACCAGGAGTTCCCGGATCCGTTCGACAGGAAAAGACCGATCTCGGCACTGGAGGCGAAGGGTCCCAGATCGCGCCCGGCTTCCAGGAACAGGGCGCCGGAGCCGCCGATCATGAACAGGTTGCCGGCCACGGTGGGGCGATAGTCGCCCGTGACCACGGCACCGTTGCTGTTGACCAGCCCATAAGGCGAGCGCCGCGCCAGGACGGAGCTGGCGGTGATATCGCGGCCAGCGGTGATACGGCTGATATCGTCAGCGCCGAGATTCTGGCCGATGAAGACCATGTTGACGATGTCGTTTCCGGCGCTGATCCGGGCCTGCTTCGGCAGGAACAGCGACAGGTTGCTGATATCGCCGCCGGCCGCCATCCGCACCGGGCTGTTGTCGCGGTTGGTCAGGAGAAATTCACTGTGGTTGTAGCGCTTCTGCGCCTCGCTCTGGCCCGGCAGGATATAGGGCAGTCCCCATTGCCGGCCGTTGGGGGTGGGATTGCTGCTGGCATTGCTGAACAGGACGTTGGAGAACAGGCCGGGCAGATAGCCGGGATCGCTGTCCTCCATATTGATCACCACGGCGCCGATGTTGCCACCGGCCAGGACCTGCAACTGGCCCGTGGCGTCAGGATAGAGGGTCAGGTGCCGAGTTCTGCCGGCTTCAGGCATGGAATAGAGGTCGACATCTCCGGTTACCGACAGCACCGACAAGCTGCCGGGCAGCAGATCGTAGGTCTTGCTGGATTCGCTTTCATACGCTTGATAAGCGACATCTCCGTTGGCGCGGAGGTCGAGGCTGGCGCCGGGGGCATAGGTGAAATCCAGGTTTTCCGTATTGTTGTTGTCACTGGCGGTATAGGTTGCCACCTCCGACAGGAACAGACTGCCGCCGGCGCTGACAGTGACATCGGCATCATAGAGGCGCAGACGCAGACCGTTGGTGACCGGCGGGAAAGCACTGCCAGTTGCCGATGCAGTAGCGACATTGCCCAGCGCGCTTAGGTCGGCCCGGCCAGACGCTACGTCCACCCGATTGCCCAGCAGTGACTTGCCAGCGCTGGCTGTGACATCTCCTCCGCCGAACAGGTACAGCAGGTTGGTACTGCCAGCACTGGATTTAACGGTGCTGGCCGCGGCGACCAGGGTGACGTCGGATATATTGCCGTTGGCTACCACGGAAATATCCCCGCCGCCGAGCGCGCCAAAGCCCTCAGGAAAGCCCATCAGCGCGCAGGCGAGGCTGGTACAGGTCGCGTTGACCACAGCACCAGCCTGGATTGTGCCCTGGGTCGTCTGATAAGCGGAGCCGCCCAAACCGTAAGTGGAGCTTTGACTGTTCACCCGCACACTTAGCACATCGCCACCTGCGGTCACGCGGATATCGCCACCGTCAGTCAAATAGTAGCTGCCAGCCGCAGGTGTAAGGCGGAAGGCTGGGAGGTTAACCACGGCGCCGGTCAGCGGGTCGGACAGGGTCCGTGCCGGCAGCGATGTCAGCTGCCGTCCCGCCGTATAGACCGCGGACCCGCCCAGGGTCCGAGTGTTGCTGCCTTCACGGAAGGTGGGCAATGCCGTGCTGGGATCATAGAGCTGAACATTGCCGGCGGCGCCCAGGCGGATCGTTCCAGTTCCCGTGCGCACGAAAGTCTGCGCCGTATAATAGTTGGTGGTTCCGGAAATGCTCCAATTGACCCGCGACAATAGCGAGACGCCATTGCTGGTCAGGTCCGTGCGGGTCAGCAGCCCGGCCAGAATGCCGATGGGAACATTGCCGACCTGGGTGATCGTGAAGTTCAGGCCGTAGGCCGCATAAGCATTGGTATAGGCTGCGCGCTCGGTTGCCGACAGTTGGTTGCCATTATAGTTGAGTGCGACCCTGGCATTCGTGCCGTAGGTGGCGGCATACCAAGCGGCCCATGCGTTCAGAGCCAAACCACCGGTCGGCAGACCGGTCGCACTTGTAGTATCGAACAGCACATCGCCGGTGAAGCTGGCCGCAGGGGTTGTCACCGTCCCGGATGTGGCTCCGCTTATCATCAGCCGGCCTGTGGAGACAGGCAGAGTACGATCCGGTGCCGTGCTGTCACTGGCTCCGGCCACCAGCCGATAGGACCAGCTGTCGGCCGCGCTGCCGTCGCCCAGAGAGGGGAACAGTTGGGCGGCATTGAAGGGGCGGGCACTGTCCGTCGGCGAAACGGCATTGGCATCGGCCGTCAACCGGACCGGGTTGTAGATGGCAGGTGGATTCGCACTATCGTTGTTGACGAGCACCAGCGTCGTTCCCGTCAGCGGGATGATGCGGTTACCGGTCTGGCCGCGCAGATAGGTTAGATTCTCTCCATCGGCGAAGGTGAAGAAGCCATCATTCACAGCCTTGTTGATGTTCACGTCCCCGCCGGCGCGCAGGGCCAGGATACCGGCTGCCCCCCCGACCGTGCCGTCGACGCGGTAGAGCAGGCCCGTATGCCGGGAGAAGATGTCACCTTCGCGGCCGCTGACGGCCACATGGGTGCCGTCAGCCAGACGGGTGATGGAGCCGTCGGCAACACCGGCGGCATAGTCCACGGCACCGGCGGCCAGGTTCCAGGGCGCATCCAGACTGATGCTGCCGCTGTAGGACAGTTCCACGCCCGGCGCGGCGGTGAAGTTGGTCAGCCGGGCGAGGCTGCCGATGGAGCCGGAGACATCGAAATCCTGGACGAAGCTGACCATGGTCTCGTGTCTGCCGCTGGCGTCGCGGTCGGCCAGGAAGTTCAGCCCGCCCCGGACATCATAGCTGAAGCCGGTGCTGTCGCTGTAGCGCAGCCCGTCCTGGCCGGTGGCCGGGTTCAGGCTGGCGGTGCCATTGCTGATGGTGACACCGGTATAGGTGCCGCTGGCGGCAACCTGGGCCAGATCCCAGCGGCGGTACCCTTCGAGCACCACACTGGCAGCGCCGCGGATGCTGCCGACGGCATCGGCCACGGCGACATTGACACTGCCGGATCCGGCGCTGCCGATAACGGGCGTGCGCAGATGCACGCTGCCGCCCCGGTCGCCGGTGACCACCTGATAATTGACCACGCCGGCGCGCACGATGCGCACCAGCCGGTCGCCCGGCCGTCTGGCCGAGACATCGATGACGGCGCCGCTGTCGATGCGGATGGCGCCGCTGCGGCCGCTGATGGCACCGTCGGCATCGGTGCTGGTGCTGCCGGCCAGGAAGTCGGTGCCCAGGGTGACGGTGCCGCCGCTGGCGCTGCGGCTGTCGTCATTGCGGCCCACCGTGTCGCTGCCATAGCCCTTGGCCGACGCATCGATGATGGCGGTGGAGTCCAGCGTGACGCCGCTGCGGCCATAGAGGCTGACATCGCCGCCATTGATGCCGGAGGTGTCGATGGTTCCGGCGATGCGGATAGCGCCGCCGTCGGCGGTCAGGGACAGGCTGCCGGTCTTGACGCTCTGCCCGGCCTCCAGCACCAGATCACCGCTGCCGCTGCGCAGGCTGATGCTCTTGTCGAAGCCGGCCGCGGTGCCGGAGCGGACGAGGGCGGACACGTCCAGGGCCGCCCCGCTGTCGATGGCAAGGCGGGCGCCGCCCTCCGGGGCCTTGCCGTCGATCCGCCCGTCCAGGGCCACGCTGCCGCCGGCGCTGAGCGACAGGCTGCCACCCGCCCCGCTGCTGCCGCCCACGGACAGGGTGCCGCTGCTGCCGAGCCGGATCGTGCCGGTGACGGCGGTCAGGCTGAGGCTGCCACCGGGCGCCGTAGCGTTGACCTGGTCATCGCTGGCTCCGAACCGGGCGGTGAAGCCGGGCGTCTCCACCACGGCGCCATCGCCGATACGGATGTCGCCACGGGTGGCCTTGATATCCAGCTTGCCGGCGGTGGCACGCACGCGGCTGCCGCTGATATCGACGCTGGCACCGCTGAGGGCCAGGGACGATCCGGACAGGCCCGCGGGCAGGGTGATGCTGCCGGCCCCGGCCGTGTCGATCGACAGGGCGGCCAGGCTGGTCAGGCTGGCCTGGGGGGCGACATCGGCGCCGGCCGCTGTCTGCTCGTCGCGGTCGCCGAGATAGGGGGTATGCAGGCGCAGGTCGGCCAGGCCGGCAGCCAGGCCACCGCTGCCGCGGGTGAAGAGGCCCGCGCTGGCGCTGAGATCAAGGCCGCCGCCGAAGCCGGCCTGGGTCACCATGCCGGGGCCGACGACGATCTCCTTCGCCGTCAGGGCCAGCTGGCCGCTGCCGCAATCGGCGCTGCACACGGCGGCGGCGCTGTTGACATTGCCCAGGGTCAGGCGGTCGGCGCTGATGCTGACGCTGCCGCCATCGAGACTGCGCAGGGTGGGCGCGTCCAGGCGCAGCGTGCCGAAGCTGTAGCTACCGGAGGCCAGATCGATGCTGCTGCGGGCATTGAGGGTCAGGGCCCGGCCGGTCAGCGTGGCCTGCAACGCCGGTGTCAGCACGATCCCGGTGCTGGCGCTGGCTCCCAGGGTGATGCGGTCGGCCCCCAGCGCCACGCTCTTGACCTCCGACAGGCGGACATCGCTGGACAGGCTGAAGCCGCCGCTGCTGTCCAGCAGAAGGCTTTGGCCGGCCAGACTGGCAGCGCCGACGCTGAGCATGGCGGTGCCGGCCACGGTGCCGTTGCGCGCCAGCAGACGCTCCGGCCCGTTGGCGATGCGGACCAGGGCACCGGTGCCGGCGATGGCCGCATTCGCGCTGTCGGCGGCGCGGCCGACGACGTAGTTGGTCGTGCGACTGTCGGCCAGGGTCCCGGTGGCAGCAATGGCGGCGCCGTCGGCCAGGGTGATGCTGCCGCTGGCCAGCAGCAGCACTTCGCCTGCCGTCAGCACATGGGCGGCATCATTGGCGATGGTGATGCGGCTGGCGATGACGGGGGTATAGATCTCGACGGGCGGGGCGGCGGAGTTGGAGGGGCGGGTGGTCCGGCTGGCGCCCAGCAGGGTGGAGCCGTCGGACTGCTCCACCCGGGTGCCGCCGATCAGCAGGCTGTCGGCCTTCAGGGCGGACAGCGTACCGGCGGTGAGCACCAGCCTGTCGCTGGCCGGGGTGGCCGGCAGGGTGGAGACGATGTCGATGACCGCGGCGGAGAGATCGACCTGGCTGCCGCGTCCGCCCTCGGCGGCCGCGGTCAGCATGTTGCCGTTGACGGTCAGGCTTCGGGTCGGGGCCAGGATCAGCCGGCCTGCATCGCGGGCCAGCTGCGGCACGGTCGTAGAGTTATGCGCGGCCTGTTTGGCGAAATAGTCGTTGCCGGTGGTCAGGACGATCTTCGAGTATTTCAGGAACACGTCCTGGCTCTGCACGTCGAAGGCGCGCAGCGTATGGTCGGTGCCGGTGAGGGTGCCGAGTTGTCCGGCCACGGTGACGGTGCCGTCCAGCGAACCGCTGTGGAAATCAGGGGCGATCTTGCCGGCCAGTTCGGTGCGTTCCACCACGCGGACGCCGCCAGGCAGCATGGCGTACTTGGCCGGCAACAGCGTGTACCAGCCGGCGGCGAGGCCGGGCACGTCGCTGAGATAGACACGCTGGCCGACCAGGCTGCCGCTATAGAGGTTGGCATAATCGGCGGAATAGATCGGATCATAGGCGCCGGCCACGGCCGCGTCGGACAGGCCGGGGACGATGGCATAAACCTGACGGCCGTCGGGATAGAGGTAGCCGTTGCCACTGCTGTAGCGGTCGGCATTGTAGCGGTCCAGCACGTCGCGCGTGCCGGTGTTGCCGGGCACGAATTCATAGGCATAGACATCGCCGCCGCCGGAGATGTCAACGGTGGCGCCGGTCTGGATATCCACGGTGCTGCCGTTGATGGTCAGCCGTTTCTCCGGCGGGGCCACCAGGGCGCTGCCGCCGGTGGGCGTGAAATACCATTCCACCCCGTCGGTGGTGGTGCCATAGGGGATCTTCAGCCCGTTGGCGGAGACGGAGGTCTGGCTGCCATCACGCAGGGTCACCGCGCCGGTGGCGTTGAAGGTCAGGCTGCCCAGAGGAGCACGCAGCACGCCACCCTGGACAATGTCCTTGGCGGTCAGCGTCAGGCTGGACCCGGCCGAATAGGGCGTGGCCGGCAGGACCGCCGTGGTCCGGCCCAGGGTGATGGTGCGGCCGGGAGCGCTGAGATTGAAGCTGGTTCCGGTGGTGGCGTAGATCTGGGCAGCGCTGAGGTTGAGATCGCCGGTGACCGAGAGGGTGCCGCCCAGAACCCCGTCGGTGCCAAGAGAGCGTATCTGGACGGAATAGGGGGCGCCGATCAGGCGCAGGTCGCCGTCGCTGATCAGGGCCAGATTGCCGGTGGCGCGGATGCCACCCGCCACATCCACAAGGCCGCCATGCAGGGTGATGCTGCCACTGCCGCCGAGGGTCGCGCTGGAGGCGGTCTGGGCGGCACTTTCCAGCCGGACATAGGCGGCGTCAATGCGCAGGGTACCATCACCGGCACGCAGCCAGCTGTTGATGCCGCCGGCGGGATAGTTGACGTCGGCAGCGGTGATGCCGGTCAGGGTGAAGCGGCCGGGCAGGCTCAACTGCACATTGCCCGTGGCCGTCAACGTGCCGACGGCGGTGAAATTGACGAAACCGGCCGCGGTGATGGCGTCGGCGGCCAGGGGGCCGGTGGACTGGCTGAGGGTCGGATCGCGCACCAGCAGACTGCCGCCGCTGGCGCCGCCGCCACCGCCGCCGGCAGAGATGCGGGCACCGTTCCCCAGGTCCAGGCCGCCATAGGCGGAGAGTGTGCCGCCATTGCTCCAGACCGGTGACAACTCGTAGGCGGAGCGCTGCACCAGGCCGCTGCCGCGGCCCAGCTGGTCATAGCGGTCGCTGCTGCCGCGCAGATCGAGCACGGCGCCCGATTGGACCGTGCCGTCGTCGGCGGTCCGGGTCCCCTCGATGGTGATGTGGAACCCGCGGCCCGTCCCGCCAAGGGTCTGGCCCACCACGGGGGCCGCGGCTTCCAGGGTGCCGCCGGCATAGATCCGTCCCTGGGTCAGCGCGGAATAGACGCCGTTCTTCAGGCCGAACGCGCGGGGATTATGCAGGCTGATGCCGCTGAGGTCGGTGGTGCTGCCGGCGGCCAGGACGATGCCGTCCATGGCCCCCAGTTCGCCGAGCAGATAATAGCCTGTCTCCATCGTGTTGTTGGTGCCGAAGATTTCGGCATTGGTGGCCAAGCGGAAGCTGTTCGCCCCTGTCACCTTGATCAGGACGCCGCCTGTGTTGGTCCGGGTCTCGCAGCGGTTGCTGGTGATGCAGCCGGCATCGAGATTCAACAGCCGGGTGATGTCCTGCCCCTCGACCTGGATGCCCCGGATCAGGCGGGCGTCCAATGTGTCGAGCGTGCCATAGCTGAACAGGGACGCGGATTGGGTAATGGTGCCGCCATGGATGACAATGCTGCCCGCATTCAGCAGGCGGCCCACGGTCAGCCGGCTGCCGGCATCGCCCAGGATGGCTCCGCCGGAGCTCACAACCAGCTCCAGCGATCCGCCCAGGGCCAGGCTGGTGCTCTCCCGGTCATAGGCATCCGTGGGAATGGCGGCGGTGAGGACGCTGTAGACATTGCCACCGCTGGCCAGATCGCGCAGGGCCGTTGCCTGGTCAGCCGTCAACAGCGCGGCCCCGGGCAGGGCGGTGTGGGTCAGGCGCAGCGTCTGCCCCTCGCCGATCTCCAGCGTCTGGGTGGCCAGCATGGCATGATAGCCGCCCAGATTGTTCAGCGTGTTCGCGAACAGCGCGGTCTTGTTGGAGGTGATGGTGTAGGTGGCGAAGCCATGGGTCGCCAGGAAATCCAGCGGCAGCTGTGTGCCCGTCTGTGCGGCCACGCCGTCGCCGAACGAGAATTCCGGTGTGACCAGGGAGAAGCTGCCGCCACCGGCGAAGCCGTCGCTGCGGATGCGGGCTGCCGGGGCGATCAGCACCCGTGCCCGCACCTTGTCCGGGTTCCTGGGCAAATTGCCGTCGTCCGGTCCGGTCGCCACGCCTGTCGATGTCTGGCTGGTCCGTGCACCCTGGCTGGTTGCCCCCGTAAAATAGGCCGTGTCGGCGGAGAGGCTGAGATTGCCGCCCCTGCCGGACAGGTCGAACCCGGCATCGGCCAGGACCCGGCCGCCGGCCGACAGGTCCAGCAGGGCGGTTTCGTTGACCAGCACACTGCCGCTGACATCGACATACTCGCCGGTCCGTGAGAGGCCGACGGTGGCCGCTTCCGTTCCCGCCTTGGGGGCGACGACATTGGCAGCGGCGGTGATGGTGATGCTGCCGCCATCGAGATAGGCACCGCCAGTGACGTCCTCGTTGCTGCGGTCCCGCAGCAGATTGACCCAGCGCCCGGCCACCGACAGCGCGCCATCGACGATGACATCATAATCGCCGGCCATGGGCAGATTGCCTCTGGTCGGATTACGCAGTGGCTCGAAGATCGAGCCGGTGGCTCCGATCGCGTTTCCAGCCAGAGGCGTGTCGTTGACAGCGGTGTAGTAGGTGCCCAGCCGCGCCGTCTTCAGCAAGATCTCGCCGGAGGGGGCGGTGATCGCGGCGCCCTTGGCGATGGTGATGGTCTGGCCGGCCAGCACGTCGAGGATGCCGCCATAGCCCAGCCGCACATGGGCGCCGTCGGCGATGGTGAAGGTTCCGTTGGTGGTGACGGAGACCTGCCCCAGCCCCGTCAGCATGGAGTCCGACAGGGTGACCACGCGCAGGCGGGCGTCGAGCGCCGCCTGCTGCTCGGCATTGCGCGTCGGCGCCGTCAGGGTCACGGTCCCGGTGGCGGCATCCATGCTCACGGTCTGCAGCAGCGGCAGATCGCCGGCCAGGGCGCCGTAAGCGCCCGCCGCGACGATCTCCACATCGCCACCGCCGGGATAGGGGTTCCCGGTGCCGGAGCCGCGGCCCAGATCGTTGATGACCAGCAGGGCATCGGCCGGCAACTCGTCGCTGCTGCCCTGCATGTGCCGCCGATCACCCGTCAGGCCGGATCTGGCCGTCCCCTCCTTGCCCAGGCTGGCCTGGATACGGCCGGCATAGGCTTCGCCATAGAGAGTCCCGTCCAGCACTTGGCTGGAGCCATAGATCAGCACGGCACCGGCGTCGGCGCCCAGGGCATAGGGGCTGGTCTGGCGATAGATGTTGCTGAGCGGATCACCATAGGTGGTGCTGACGCCCCAGCGCGGCTGGGTGACGGTGGTGCCGGTATAGATGCCGACATACTGCACGTTGGGATCAGCGCTGCCGATATCGACAATGCTGCCGTCGGCGGCGATCAGCTTGGTGGTGCGGACCGGCCCGCCTTCGAACCGGGTCCAGCCGCCGGAAACATCCAGGCTGGCGCCCTGCTTGATCACCACGCCGGGGCCGGGGGTCAGGCCATTGGCCGGACGGCTGCCGGAGGTGGGAACCGTGCCACCGGCGATGGTGATGGTCCCGCCACTGGTCATCAGTTCGGCTGCTGTTGCGCCCACCTGCTCGGCATAGGCGGCGGCATCGATCAGCGGTGAGCCGACCCAGCGGGTGCCGTCGGCGCGCACACCCGACAGCCGCGGGTCCACATAGACGGTGGCGCCCTTCAGGACACTGCCATCGCGGTAATTGGGGGTGTTGGCCAGATCATTGCCGGTCACCGGGCTGATCTTGATCAGGTTGCGGCTGGCCGGAATAGTCACGTCCTTCAGGCCGGACGCATCGATCACGGCGCCGCTGTCGATCAGCACCTGGCCGCCGCTGATGGCGGACTGGGACACCGTGTCGAATGCGTCCGTGCTGGCACCGCCGGTGGTGGTGTTGAAGCCGATGCGGATATCGGCTGACGGGGCGTAGATCAGGCTGCCACCGGCGATCTCCACGCCGACGGTGGTTTTGTCGACCCCCGTGGTGGTGGGGGTGCCGTCGATCTGGATGAAGGACGGGCGGAAATTGGCCAGCGAGGTGCTGTCGGTGGGCAGGGCGGTGGGGCTGCTGTCGGGCAGGATGCTGATGACGCTGTTGGACAGCAGCGACACGATGGGGGCGCTGAGCTTGATGGCGCCGTTGCGCGATACCGAGGTGCTGGACAGCAGAACACCGTTATTGACGACCACACCCGCTTCCTGATCCAGCTGACCGGTTCGGGTGTTATAATTGGCCTTGCCGGCCAGCATCTGGATGGACCCGCGGGCGGATTCGATCAGGCCGGTGTTGGTGGCCACACCACCGAGGCCGGTGGTGCTGGTGTTCGTGCTGGCGGCGCGGAAGGTCAGCCCATGGAAATTCTGGCTTTCCGTGGAACTGAGCTTGATGTCGTTGGGATTGGCCTCGTTGGTATCGCTTTTATTGACACCGATATAGGCCGTTCCAGCCAGAAGCCCGATATCGCCATTGGCCGCGGACAGGCTGCCGGCATTCTTCACGGTCATGCCGGACAGGACCAGATAGCCGTCGCCGGTGCTGGTCAGGCGCGCCCCGGCGGCCACCTCCACCGTGCCGGTTCTGGTGGTGGGGGCGGTTTCCAGCTGCAGCCGGGTCATGCCATCCAGGAATTCCTGGCTGCGCTCCACCAAGGTGCGCTGGACCTGCACATTGTTGACGGTCTTGGTCCGGGCACCGATCTCCAGGGTGGAGGCCACCAGCGAGCGGGTGTTGACCTGGGACGAGCCGGTGAACAGCACGCCATTCTGATTGAGGATCATCACCAGCCCGTCGGCCTTGATCGAACCGGCGATGGTGCTGGGAGCGGTGGAGCCGACAACGCGGTTCAGCACGCTCCAGTCGCTGTTGCCCTTCTGGTCGAAGACCAGGGTGGTGTTGCTGCCGACATTGAAGCTGTTCCAGGACAGCACGGCGCGCGACTGGGTCTGGTCCACCGTGACGGTGGTCTTGCCGTCGCTGGTGCTGCTCTTGACCTGTTCGGCGGCGCCATCCCAGGTCAGCAGCCCTTCGAGATTGGTCGGGTCATTGTTGCGGCGTTTGTCGGTGACCGGCATCAGGCCGCCGGTGGCGATCCCGTCGGGAATACCCGAACCCGCGGCGATGGCAGCAGCCCGTGCCGCGGCCTGCGCCTGGCGGGCAAGATCGGCGGAGGCACCCACGCGGCCCTGGATCTGGATCTGCCGCAGCATGGCATTCTGCTGCGCTCCGGTCAGCACGGCGGAGCTGCCGGCCCCGGCGGGCAGGGCGGCGGCCATGGCCTTGCCCTGCCCGCGCACGCTGGACAGGCTCTGCGCCGCGGCCGGTCCGGACGGCACCATGCCTGCCATCAGCGCCAGCGACCCCAGGGCCAGAGTGCGGGCCAGGGCCGCACGGCTGGTTCCTCCCAGCAGTCCGCGCTTGAAGGGGGAGCACGGGCGGATCAAGGCGGTGGTGCCGGACATGGGCGGGCTCCTACGGATCAGGTCGGGTCGGCGTGGCGGACGGATGGGACAGCCGGGGGTCGGACAGCCGGGGATCGCGGACTGGGACGGGTGGGGCGGCCGGTCGGCGCGCCCCGTCCCGCCACGGTTCAGAACTTGGCGTTGAGGTCGATCTGCAGCACATCGACCGAGAAGGGCAGGTTGTTGACCTCATCGGCGCTGAGCCAACGGGCGTTCAGCCAGACATTGTGGAACAGGCCCAGATTGCCGCTGACCGTGTAGCCCTTGGCGTTGGTGCCGCCCAGGTGGAAGTCGCTGTCGGTGAAGGCGTCCAGCACGGCATCGGACTCCAGCCGGCGGTAGGAGGCCGACAGGTTCCATTGGAACGGCTCGGTGGTGCTGGGGTGTCCGACCGTGGCCCGCACCATCCAGCCAGTATCGCCGCCGTAATAACGGTCCGGGTCGGCGGTGTTGACATTGGTGACCGGGACATAGAACTGCCCGCTGGTCGGGGCCTTGCGCTGGCTGAAGCCCAGATTCTTGACATAGTCGCCGCGCAGATTGACGACGCGGCCCTGGCCGATCGAGGCTTCGCCCTCCAGGCCGAGATTGAGGATATGGAAATCCTGCGACAGGCCGAAATACTGGACCTGCTTCTGCTGATCCGGGTTGGTGGCCGTGGGGAACAGCAGATTACGCAGCAGGAACAGCGTATTGCCCTTCTGCATGAAGCCGGGGCGCGTGCCGTCGGTGGCGCAATAGCTCTTTTCCGGCGTGATCTCACAGGCCGGGTCCAACCGGCCGCGCACCCCGTCGAAGAAGAAGTAACCGGCAGCCCCCTTGACTCGCCAGTGGTTCTTCTCCTCCCAACTGGCACCCAGCTGTCCGGCCCAGAGCCAGCGGTTCTCATTGTCCACCGTGGGCTTGTCAGCGGCCACGGACGGGCTATTGTTCGAGCGGAAATCCAGCGGGAAGGCGCCGGCGGTGGCGAACAGCTTGGCCCCGCCCAGCGGCACGGTGCCGGACACCGCCATTCCGTCGAAGTTCAGATCGTCGTCGAACATCAGCTCGGTGGTGAAGAAGGGGTTGGGCAGCCGGCCCACCGCCACCGTCACCGCGTCGATCGGCTTCATCTCCACATAGGCGCGGTCGAGCCAGATCTCCTTCTTGCTGAGACCACCGCCGAGCGTCTGGTTGGTGGAAACCGGGCTGCCGTCGGAGCCGGTGGCCAGACGGATGGTGGCGGTGACATTC
The DNA here is from genome assembly GCF_003336875.1 of Oleisolibacter albus. Taxonomy (GTDB): domain Bacteria; phylum Pseudomonadota; class Alphaproteobacteria; order Azospirillales; family Azospirillaceae; genus Niveispirillum; species Niveispirillum album. The sequence continues at coordinate 200,887 of NZ_QGNJ01000003.1, forward strand.
TCCGCCACATCGGCGCTGACGGCCAGCCGCGCCCGCAGCCGGGCCACGGCTTCGCGGTCGTTCCGCGTGTTCAGCGTCGCGCCACCAGCCGGATTGGTCACCGGGTTCACATCGAGACCGCCGCCATTGTTGATGGCGTTGAAATCCAGGTAGCCGGCGAAATTGCCGGAATCATAATATTGGCTTTCCAGGCGGGCGCGCAGATCGCCGCTCCAGCGGATGCGGCGGACCCAGTCGGGGAAGCCGGGCGCGGCCCAGCCTTCCTCCTTGGCCTGCTGCATGACCTCGCCGCGCACCTCGTTCTTGATCTCGTCGCGCACGGTCTGTGGGATATAGGGCACGCGCACCGCGCCAGGGGCCACCGCCGCAGCCGCCGGAGCCGGCGGCTGCCCCTGGGGAGCAGCCCGCGCCGCCTCGGCCTTGGCCTGGGCCAGCAGGGCATCGGCGTCGGACTGGTCCAGCACGCCGCGGGCCACCAGACGCTGGATCAGCTTGTCGACAACGGCCATTTCCGGCGAGGTCTGCTGGGCCAGGGCCGGGGCGGCCGTCATGGCCAGCAGCACGGCCGCGGAGACGCCGCCGATGAGCCGGGCGCGCCGGGCGGTGCGGGACACGCGATCCGGTCCCGCCATGGCTGCGGAGCGCAGCGACGCAACGTGAGCAACCATGTGCATCTTCCTTACGCTGTTCACTTGTTCATCCCCCCACGGCCCGTCCGGTCAGCATGACGGTGCGCGGAAAGCGCATGCTGGCGGGGGGCGGCTGATCGAGCGTGACCTTGGTCAGGACGGCCACCAGGGCCTCGTCCATGTCGGCAGTGCCGGATGAATCCGCCAGCTGGACCCGGGTGATCCGGCCGGCGGCGTCCAGCCACAGGGAAAAGCGGAGCTGGCCGCGGAAATTGGCGGTGCGTGGGTCCGCCTCCAGCGCCTGCTTCATCACGGCGGTCAGATAACGGCCATAGGTGCCTTCGAAGAAACCTGTGCCGGCGCCGGTACCCCCGGCCGTGCCGCTGCCCATACCGCCGCCGCCGCTGCCGGCGGCGATATCGAAACTGTCCCCGCCGGCCTGGGCCGGCGCATCCATGGTCATGCGGTTGCCGGCCGGGGGCGAGGGCGCCGGTTTCGGCGCTTCTGCCGGCTTCGGTGCGGCGCTGGGCTTCGGCGGGGGGATGGCGGTTGGCTTCTGTGGTTCGGGTTCCGGCTTGGGCTGCTGCTGCGGTGGAGGCGTCGGCGGCGGCGGGGGCGTCACCGGCAGGATGGCGGACAGCATGGTCCGCTGCCGTGTCCGGGTTGTCTCCTCCCCGGACAGCGACCACAGCAGCGCGCCGACACCCAGCAGGACCAGGAGCACCACGCCCCGTTTCAGCCAGGTCCGGCCCCGATGAGGATGATGGGGGCTCATGGTCTGTGCCTTCGCATGGGGGGCGTCAGGACCCGGCCGGCGGCGGTTGCAGCTTGCCGGTGGCCAGCCCGACCTTGGTCAGTTCCAGCTTGCGCAGCAGGTCCAGCACCTCGACGACGCGGTAATAGGGCACGCCGCCGCTGCCCTTCACCACCACCGGGAATTCCGGTGTCAGCGCCTGCTGCACGCGCAGGCGCTGTTCCAGCACCTCCAGCGTGACGGGGACGGCTTCATAGAAGATGTCCCCGGCATCGTTGATGGTGATGGCCTTGGTCTGGGATTCGATCTGGGCCGCGGTGCTGGCCTTGGGCAGATCGACCTTGATCCCCTGGACCGACGCGGTGGTCATGATGATGAAGATCACCAGCAGCACGAATGCCAGATCCAGCATCGGCGTGATGTTGATCTCGTCGTAGCGCTTGCCCTTGCCCTGGACGTTCATGGCGGCCCCCTTACTCACCGGCTTGGGGGATGGCACCGAGACCGTTGCGGCGGTGCAGTTCGGCCAGACGCCCCACCAGCCGGTCGGAGAAGACCTGCAGGCGGTTGCTGACGCTGTTGGCGCGGGTTGACAGGTAATTGTAGCCGAACAGGGCCGGGATGGCGACGGCCAGACCGGCCACGGTGGCGGCCAGGGCCGCGGCGACACCGGGGGCGATGGCGTTGACATTGACGTCACCGGCCAGGGAGATGGCGGCGAAGGTGATCATCACACCCAGCACCGTGCCCAGCAGGCCGATGAAGGGGCCGCCGGCGATGGCGATGGTCAGCAGCACCATCCAGCGGTCCAGCCCCTCGGTCTCCTCGACCCGGGCTGCATCGATGGCGCCGCGGATCGATTCCACAGCCTCGTCCGACAGGTGCGGGTTGTGCTCTTCAGCATGTCGGTCCAGCAACTCGGCCAGTCCGCTGCGATAAATGCGGAAGAGGGCGGAGTGGCGCAGTTCGGACTGCTCGTTGGCGCTCAGCGTGCTGAGGTCGCCGCGCCGCTCGCGGAACAGCTCCTGGAAATATTCGTCTGCCTCGACCGTGCGGTTGATGTAGCGGCTCTTGGCGCCCATCACGATCCAGGAGATCACGGCCATGATCCCCAGGACGATGATGATGGCGACGGCATCGACGGTCAGGTTCTTCCAGATCACGCCGAAATAGCCGAAGCCGCCGGCGGCCAGCTCCTCGTCGGCGCCGAAGCGCAGCAGCGGCGTGCCGGTGCCCTGGCTGAGGCGAACGGCCTGGAAATAGGCGGCGCTGCGGGCCGTGTTCGACAGGCGCAACTCGTCGACCTCGCCGACGAAGCCGGGGATGACGGCCGGGGGCGCTGCCGCGGGATCGCTTCCGGTCGTGGGAGCACTGCCGGCGGACGTGCCGGTGACAGGAGCCGCCGGGAGCGGGGCCGGGGCGCCGCCGAGAATGGCTGTGCCGGTCAGGACCGGTACGGCCTCGGCCAGGGTGGCGACCGCCTGGCCGTTGACATAGAGGATCAGGGCGCTGGTAGTGCCGGTGACGGCCAGATGCGTCCAATCGCTGCCCAGCGGGCCAGTGCTGGCGATGCGCTTGGGCGCGACGCCAGGCAGCTGCAGTTCGGCATAGGGGATGCCGGCGGCCAGACCCAGGGTCAGAGTTCCGGCATCGTTGCGCAGAGCATAGAGGATGGCGTCGCCGGGCGTGGCCTGGGGCTTGGCCCACATTTCCACGGTGAAGCCGTCCGGCTGGGTGATGCTGGCAGCCGGGGCCGGAATGGTCAGCGGCGCCGTGCCGGTCAGCCGCAGATCGCGTCCGGCGATGCCGGCCGTGCCGAAAGCGGCGGCACCGTCCAGCGGCGTGCGGTTGGCCGTGGCATCCTCGGTGGTGCCGGGGAAATGGTAGACGGCCCGGTAGAGCGGATCATAGGTGCGCGCCGGAGTTCCGGCCGCCGCCGCATCCTTGTTGCCGAAATAGAGCCAGAGCTTGGTCTGGCCCGCCGGCAGCAGCTCCGGCAACTCGACCCAGATCATAGCCAGCCCGGCTCCGGGATCGTAGCTCTCGATGCGGAACGACAGCGGGGTCTTGTCGTCGGCGGCGATGAAGCGCAGGTCCTTGCCACTGGGGTCGGCGTCGGCGAAGGCGAAGGCCGCGCTGTCGAGCCGGACCAGCAGCGGAAAGCGGCGGACCGTATCCGGCAGCTGGCTGCCGGCCGCGGCCGTATCCACAGTGATTTCCTTGCGGAAGGTCCAGGCCTGGTCCCACCAGGCCTTCGCCGGGCCGGGCCCAAGCAGGCACAAGGCTGCCAGGAGAAGGGGGAGGATTCGCAGGGACATTGTCTTCCTCGACTTGGCGGGCGGTTCAGAATTGGGAGCGGAGATTGAAGTGCAGCCGCGGGTCATGGGCTTGAGTCACAGTGCTGTCCCGCAGTGGCCAGGCCACATCCAGGCCGCCCTGCAGATAGCGCTGCAGTTCCAGGGTGGCGCCGACGCCCACGGCGGCCAGGTCATAGCGCGCGACCTGTTCCGGCAGCGGGTCCTTGAGCCAGACGCGCCCACCCTCCACGAAGATATGGAGCCGGGCATCGCGGATGATGTCGGGCCAGAGCGGGGCGGCGGAGGGACTCCGCAGTTCGACGGCGCCGAGCATGCCGTCATCGCCCAGGGCCTCGGCCGAAAGATAGCCACGCACGCTGGATGCACCGCCCAGCGCGAACTGTTCATTGGAGATCAGGGGGCCGTCGGCCAGCTGGCCCGACAGGCGCGAGACCAGCTGCAGATCCCAGGGCAGCGTCAGCGTCTGCCCATAGTTCAGGGCGGCATAGACGAAGTTGGTGCGGGCATAGGCGCGCTTGTTGGCGAACTCGTCGCTGTCGCTGCCCAGCCCGCGCGTGCCCATGGTGACGCTGAGCAGCGCCGAGCCCGACCAGTCGTCAATGGCCCAGGCCGCGCTGTAGCCCGCCGTCACCGGCCAATAACGCACGGGCGAGCCGATGCTGTCCGGGCCGTAGCCCAGCTTCTCCTTGAAATCCTTGTAATCCGCCCCGATCAGGAAGGTCTGGGCGACGTCGCGGGCGTCGGGCAGCTGGTAATAGGCTCGAAGCGACACGGCACCGCCGTCGCCGACCACGGTGGCCCCGGCCAGGGTGGCGACATTGCTGTTGGAGATATAGCCGGACAGGTCCAGGCTCCAGCCGCTGCCCGGGAACGGCGCCCGGTAGGAGGCGGCGAACAGTTCGGATTCCTTGCGGTCCTTCGGCGCGACCACATAGGTCAGCGAGGCCGTGTGGCCGAGATTCCACAGATCGGCGTAGCTGATCGTGGCGCTGGCCCGCAGGGCCGTGGTGTCCTGCCCGTGGTCGTTGTTGAGATCGGCGGCGACGGACAGCGGGTTCTCGTCCTTGACGACAAGATCGACATCGATCTCGCCCGGAGCCGAACCCGGCTTCGGCACCGGCTGGATCTGGCGGCCGGGTTGTCCGTTCAGCTCGGCCAGTTCCTGCTGGGCCTGGGTGAAGTTGGGAACCGTGCCTTCCCGCAACGCCGGCACGCCGGCCTTGATGGCATCGCCGTCGTAATATTGCGCCCCGCTGACCGTCAGCCGACCGATCCGCCCTTCGGTCACAGACAGATGGATGACACCGGCGACCACCCGTTGCTGCGGGATCTCCACCAGCACAGTCTGGTATCCCGCCTGATGATAGGCTTCCTCCAGCGCGGCGCGCGCGGCATCGAGGTCCGCGAAACTGCGGCCCGGGCCGACATGGGGCAGGATGGCGCGCTCGATGCTGCGCACATCCAGCACGCTGTTGCCGTCCACCACGATCTCATTGATGTCGAAGGTGCGCACGGCGGCCGGTGCGGGCGTATCGGCCCGCGCCTCCACGGCTATGGCAGCCTGCGCCAGCGTCCCCAGGCCGAACACACAGCCGAGAAGCATCCGTCGCTGCCAACGCGGCAGCGGCTTGCAACCCCAAACGCGCATCACGCGAACCCCCGTCGTCACCATCTCCGCCGCGGCTGCCGGCGCTGCCATCCCTGCCTGCGCCCTCTTTGCCGCAGATGCTGCGGGGCAGACAGAAACACCGCGCGGGGTGGAGGGAGTGAAGATGATCACACCCGATACCCTGCGCGATTGGTAAGAAAACAACCTGGATGGGTGGTGCTTATTGCACAGATGGTGGGCTCCCGGAACCAAATTCACGAGTAATCATTGCTAAAGTTTCGTGAACCTCGGCTCCGGCCGAGTCGATGTGAAACAAAATCTAAAAAGAACAATATATTGTTTTATGCGTACTCGTGAATGGCTTTGTATTCATCGTTTGACTGCGGCCACGTGTTTTGCCCCTCAATGTATGCGCTGTGCGTGCCGTGGGGATGATCGGCCCGGCCATGGGGGGATTGGTTTCATCTTTTCTTCTCGTGTGCGTCTAGGACTCCTGCAGTTCTGTTCTGTGTCCCCTTGCGCTGGGCGTCGGTTCTGACGCGGCGTTGCCGATCTGTATCCATCTGCTGCGAACGGTCTTAGGATGGCGGGCGAGGAGCATTGATCCATGGCCTGTTCCCCTGCCGATCTGCCGCTAATGGCCGATATGTCCACCAACAGCATCGAGCGCTTGGCCGCTGCTGTCGGCTTGCGTAGCGGCAGCCATGCGGCGGCCGATGTCGTCCGGCTGGCCGCTTATGCGCGCATCGCCAGCCAGTGGGCCAAGCGCCACCGGCTTGAGGGGCGGGAGGACGAGGCCGGGCGTTTCTATGCCTTGAAGAATGCCGCCTTGCGGAAGCTCTCCCGCACCGGGTTTGCCCAGGTGTCCGTACTTCGGGCGCTGCCGCGCGACGAGGTGCTGCTCTGCCCGGCCCATCAGGCGATCTATGCTGCCGATGCCGCTGCCAGTCGGGGGGCGACGGGCGATCCGCTGCCGGAGGGTCAATGGCTGCTGTGGAACCGGGGCCTTATCGACGACTGTCCAGACTGTCAGATCTATCCGGTCGGGGATTACAACGACCTTTACGATATCCAGGTGCGGGTGGAGCGGCTGCGCTTCGGCTTTCACCTGCCCCTGCGCGAGGGTGAGGGGTTCCTGCCGCCGCCCGATTACCTGCCGGACCGGCAGGAGCGCCCTGGGCGCGGCACACGGCCGGGACGCTTCCGCTTCGGTTCCGCCATTTCCCCGCGCGATGCCCGCCGCTTCCCGGCGGCGCTGGTGGCGGCACGGATCGAAGCCTTGACCTGCACCTGAAGTCCGCTTGGCAGCCGCGGTGGCCGGGTCCATCCTGTCCACGGCCAATACAGGGAGGCGCCCCCGTGACAAGCACCGTGATCCTGACTGTGGTCGGCAGTGACCGGCCCGGCCTCGTCGAAACCCTGGCCGATGCCGTGCTGGCGGCCGGCGGCAACTGGCTTGAAAGCCACCTGTCCCATCTGGCCGGCCGCTTCGTCGGCGCCGTGCTGGTGGAGGTGCCGGCCACGGCGCTGGACGGGCTGCGGCAACGTCTTCAGCAGGCGGACTCCGCCGGTCTGACGGTGACCCTGGTGGAGGCCGGACCGACGCCTGAATCCGTGGCAACGCCGATCCAGCTGGATCTTGTCGGCCAGGATCGTCCGGGTATCGTGCGGGAGGTGACGCGCGTCCTGGCCGGTCTTGGAGTCAACATCGAGTCCTTCACCACCGAATTGGCGCACGGCGCCTGGTCCGGGGAACGGCTGTTCAGGGCGCGGGCGGCGTTGCTGATCCCCGACAGCCTGAAGCTGGATCAACTCCAGGCCGCGCTGGAGGATCTGTCGGGCGAGATCATGGTAGACATACGGCTGGGGGTTCCCGACAGGCGCGGTTGATGGTGGAGGGTCATCCGCCACCCATCAAGGCTGCCCGCTTGATGCGGGCCTTGTCCAGCCGCGCCGTCAGCTTGGCGATCTTGCGGTCCAGCGTCTTCAGCCGCTTGGCCCGTTTGCGGCCGCCCCTGTCCATTGCCGCCGCTGTCATCAGCGGCCGCACCCGGCGGTTGATGGCGATGCGCTGCTCCCGGCTCAGCTGTTTCCAGCCCTTCACCTCGCTCCGGCTGCGATGGCAACCCAGGCAGATGCCTTCCGGGCTGAAGCGGCAGATCTTGATGCAGGGATTATAAGGCTCATCCGTGGTCATGGGCCTCAGGAAGTGCTGCGGGGGCCGAAGGTGATGGGCATGGTGACGCTGAAGGTCTGTCCGGCCAGCGCGGGCGGTACCGGCGGCAGCGGTGAGGCCAGCCGCAGCAGCCGCAACGCTTCCTGGTCCAGATCGGCGGCGCCGGAACTGCGTTCGACCGCCACGCTCTGCACGCGGCCGCCGCGGTCGATGGAAAAGCGCACATAGACCAGACCAGTGTCGGTGCGGCGGCGGAAATTGTCGAGATGGGCCTGGATCCGGGCGATGTAATCATCCCGGCCGCTGCGGCCGGCCACCTGTGCGGCCGGCGTCATGACCAGGCTGCCGTGCGCGGCTGTGGAGGCCAGACGGATGGTCGGTACGGCCAGCCGCACCGGCGGTGCAGTCACCATCGGTACGGGGGGGGGCGTGATGGCCACCGCCTGGATCCGAACCGGTTGTCCGTCCTCCGGCCCCAGTACCCGCACCAACGTGCTGACCACGGGGGCGCCGTCGAGCTGTATGGCGCGCCAGCCGCCGGTCTGCAACAGTCCGGCCAGCCCCACTTGCACCAGCACGGCCACCATGGCGCCGACGAACCGCCGGCGGTTCCCAGCCGGATACCGATCCGGCGGCAGGCAGGGCAGGGCGGGGCTAAAACGGGTGGTCCGGTCCACCGGAACGGCACTCCTGGGCGACGGAAACGGCGAAGGCGAAACGGTGTGGTTCTAGCGCAGGAGATGGGGGCTGGTGTCGAGGATCGCCAGTCGGAAATCCGGACCCGGATCTGCACTGCGCGAAGATCCCGGCTGAACGGCCCGTTCATTTCCAACACACGGATGGGGGGCGATCCCACCCATTCGGGGAGGGACTGCACCGCGCCTGCGACCACTGCGCCAGCCGGATGCGCCGGGAGCAACGGTGTTTCCGGATGTTAAGCAAGCCACCCTCCCACCGGACAGATCGATGACGATGTCCCCTCTTCATCGCCGGCAGTTTCTGATCAGCCCGCCGGGGTCTGCCGCACCCGCCGGCTGGCGCCGGGTCCCGCTTCAGAACAGTCTGGAGCTGGCCTGCTGTCCCTGGCTGGAGCTGGAGAGATTGCCGGACGGCAATGGCGGGGAAGCGCTGCTGCTGGGTATCGCGGTGAACATCGATCCCGACAGCCCGCCGGGTCTGCGTCTCGGCCCCTGGTCGACGCCGGAGCAACTGGCGCGGCAGACCTATGCCTGGTCGGGCCGCTGGTGCCTGATTGCCGGTGGCGTCGTCTTGACCGACCCGTCCGGCCTGCTCGGCCTGTTCCTGACATCGTCGGCCTGTGGTCAGTCCGTACTGGTCAGTCCCAGTCTGGCATTGCTGCATGGGCTACGGCCCGACCTGCCGCTTCACCCCCGCCGGCTCGGCTGGTATGGGGCCAACTGGTTTCCGCCGCCCGGCTCCCGCATCAAGGGTGTGGACAAGCTGTTGCCCGACCAGGCTCTGGATCTCCGCTCGGGCGATATTCACCGGGCGGAGCGCTGGCAGCCGACGCGGTTCCGGGGGATGGGGGAGGCGGCTCTGGCGGCCATGCTGCTGTCCAGCCTGTCATGCTTCATGCGGGTCATGGCTGCCCGCTACGACCGGCTGGTGCTGGGCCTGACCGCGGGGCTGGACAGCCGGACGCTCCTGGCCGCTGCCCTGGCGTCGGGGGTCGAGGTGGACTGCGTCACCCATGCCGTGCCGCAGATCAGCCGGGCAGACAGAGACCTGCCGCCAACCATCGCGGCCAAGGCCGGCGTCTCCCACCGGTTGATCCGCCCGGGCCGCCTGGACCCGGAGCGGCAGCGCCAGTTCCAGCAGCATTGTTTCGGCAATGTTGCCGATGCTGACAACGGGTTATGGCCACGTGGCGGTTACGCCAACCTGAAATCGGGCGAGGTGCTGCTGCGCGGCGGCGGATTCGAGATCGGCCGCGACCGCATGGAGGACCGGCTCCGGGGACTGGACTGGGAGCAGGCTTTGACAGAACCGGAACGGCTGTTCACGTCCTATGACAGCTTCGGCAGTACCCGGCTGCTGGGCCGGCAGGCGGCGCGCTGGCTTGGCTGGGCAGCCCGTGGCAGCCGCGCTTATTCCCTGGGCGATCACTTCTACCGTGACCAGCGCATGGCCGGCTGGCTGTCGGCGGTGGAGCAGGGGGTCGACCTTCTGGATGGTCGCTGTGTCCAGGTGCTGAACAGTGCCTATCAGCATGATCTCATGCTGGCGGCCACGCCCGAGGCCCGTCGCAGTGGCGCCCTGCAACACCGGATCATCGCCCTGGCCGCACCGGGCCTGGCGGCAATGCCTGTCAATCCCGCCCTCGACAGCCGTCATCGGCGCCGTGTCCAGCGCTGGGCCTTGAAGCTGCGCCGCTGGCGGGGTGAACTGGCCAACCTGCCTTTCGACCGGCTGTCGGCCAGCTTGGCGCCGTTGATGCTCCTGGCTCCCTGATGCCGTTACCCTAACGCCTGTCGAAGCCGGTCGAGGCCCTGCGCCCGCCCGGGATGCACGAAGAAGAAGTTATGGACATAGTCCGGAGTGTAGCCGCCCTGGCCGGGCGGTTTCGCCAACTCCGGCCGCTGGTGCCGCTCGACATGGAATTCGGCGATGGGCGTCAGCCGCCCATGATCCAGGAACCAGCCGCCATAGCCCAGCCCCTCCAGGAACGTGCGGATACGATCCCGGGCGCCGGGAACATGCCGCTCCTCGCTGCCGACCATCAGGGTGGGATGGCTGCGGGCGATGGTCTGTTCCGCACCGCGCAGCACCGGATATTCATGACCCTCCACATGCACCTTCATGAAGGCCACATCTCTCAGGTCATAATTGTCCAGCCGGCGCACGGGCACGGTCAGGGTCCGGCGCGGGAATTCGGTGTTCACACCGCTTTCCAGGGTGCCGCGCGTGGGCAGGTCGCCGCCGCCATGCTGGGGGACAGCCAGCACGGCCTCCCCTTCCCGGTCGGAGAGGGCACAAGCCTCCACCCTCACCTTGGGGCCGAACTCCTGGCGCAGGCGGTCGGCCAGATCGGGAAAGGGCTCGAACGCCAGCACGGCGCGCGACCCGCGTGCCAGTTGCCAGGTGTAGAGGCCGCGATTGGCCCCGACATCCACGGCCAACCCCTGCGGGTCGCACAGCAGATGCACCAGGGGCAGCTCGATCTCGGCTGTCGCCAGGGCCTTGCGCATGCGGAACGACTGGCGCCAGGACCGGGGCACCAGCGGCTTCAGCAACTGCTTCGCCGCCGTAAGGGCAGAGGAAGTCATGGGCATCACCATAGGGAAAGGTTCAGTTTCTCGGCATGGAATCCTTCCGCCAGCCCGGTGGGGGAGGCTGCCTGCACACCGCGCAGACGCATCAGGCCATGGAAGGTGTCGGGGCTGAACCAGCCCTTGCTGCGCTGGCTGCCGAAGCCGGCCATCAGCGCGTCGATCTTGGCCTGGGCCGTCTCGGCCGTCACCGGCACGAACAGGTTGGGATTGCCCAGATCGCCGTCATATTTCGGGATCTCATAGGCCAGCAGCAGATGGTCGCGGAAGGTGTTCCAGCTCAGTTCCGCCAGCAGCCGGTGGTCCTGGTGTCGGTCGCCGCGCCAATGGGTCAGCACCAGATCCGGGCTGGACCAGCGCTTGAGATCCTCGAACGCTTCCTTGATTCCGCTGAAGTCGGCCGGGAAAAAGCCGTCACGGAAGCCACGCAGGCGCGTGCGCACGGCTGCGGCTCCGCGCAGGAGGGCCGATGCGCTCTCCGCCGCCTCGCGCCCGCGGTCCCCGGCAGCGGCGAACACCACCCAGTCCACCGTCACCGGCTGCGGTCCGGCCAGCAGTCGCAGCAGCGTGGCGCCGCAGCCGATCTCGATGTCGTCGGAATGGGCGCCGATGCACAGCAGGCGCAGCGGTCGTCCCAGATCCCTCCCCGGCAGCAACGACAGCATGGGGTGTCACTCCGCCGCCGGTGCCAGGGCGCGCAGCGGGGGCGCCATCGTGGGACGCCGCCACAGTTCCCAGGGCGCGGGACCGCGCTGCACCGCGCTTTCCAGGGTCTGCAGATCCTTGAAGGTGTCGCACCCGCGCCAGAACCCGTCATGCCGATGGGTCACCAGCCGGCGGGCGGCAATCAGCCGGGAGAAGGGCTCCTCCACCAGTTCCTCGCCCGGTCGGATGAAATCGAAGATCTCCTGCCGGAAAGCGAAGTAGCCGGCGTTGACCCAGAGATCGGCCGATTGCACATCCTCAACGCCGCAGACCGTGCCATCGGCATCCTGCTGCACGAAATGGAAGCTGGTATTGGGACGGGCGGCCATGAAGGCGCCCACCACCTCCGGCCGGTCCAGCCGCGCCAGCACCCGCGGCAGCGGACAGTCCGTCAGCCCGTCGCTGTAATTGGCCAGGAATATCTCCTCCCCCTCCAGGAAGGGACGGACCGCCAGCAGCCGCTCGCCGATATTGGCGTTCAGACCGGTCTCGACGAAGGTGATGCGCCAATCGTCGATGTCGCGGGACAGCAGATCCACGCGCCGCCCGCCATCGGACAGGACGAAGTCGTTGGAAATGCACTCATTGTAATTGAGGAAAAATTCTTTGATGGCATGGCTCTTGTGGCCCGTACACAGGATGAAATCCGTATGCCCGTAATGGGCATAATACTTCATCACATGCCAAAGGATCGGACGGTTTCCCAGCGGGACCATCGGCTTCGGTATCGTCTCCGAGTAATCCCGCATGCGCAGCCCCAGGCCGCCGCAGAACAGAACCACCTTCATGGGTGACTCCTTTGATCAGAAGTGCGCAACGGATCAGTCCAGCACTGTCGGCACCGGGACCGGAACGATGAAGCGGCAGCCCCAGCTCCGGACCTCGGCCAGCTGGGCCATGATCTCGTCCTTGAGGTTCCAGGGCAGGATCAGGATGGCGTCCGGCTTCGCTTCCAGCAGGCGCTCCGGCGCATGGATGGGGATGCGGGTTCCTGGCAGGTACCGCCCGTGCTTGTACGGGTTGCGGTCCACTGTGAAGTCCAGCAGGTCGGTGCGGATACCGCAGTAGTTCAGCAGCGTGTTGCCCTTGCCCGGGGCCCCGTAGCCGACCACGCGCTTGCCCCGGCGCTTCAGGTCGATCAGCAGGTCCAGCAGCCGGAATTTGGTTTCCGCCACGGCGCGGCCGAAGGCGGCATAGGTTTCCGCCTGGAACAGTCCGGCCCCTTCTTCCCGCGCCAGCAGTGCGGCGACTGCGGGCATTGTGGCCCAACGCCCCTGCTCCCGGCAGGCGAAGACGCGCAGTGAGCCGCCATGGCTCCACAGCTCGTCCACGTCGAAGACGCGCAGCCCGTGGGCGGCCAGCAGACGCCGCACCGTGCCCAGTGAGAAATAGCTGAAATGCTCGTGGTAGATGGTGTCGAACTGGTTTTCCGCCAGCAGCCGGGCCAGATGCGGGAACTCCAGCGTCAGCACCCCGTCGGGCTTCAACAGCCGGGCCAGCCCGGCCACGAAATCGTTGAGATCCGGCACCTGGGCCAGCACATTGTTGCCGGTGATCAGGTCGGCTTGCCGCCCCATGGCCGCCAGTTCTGTTGCCAGATCGCGCCCGAAGAACCGCACCAGCGTGTCCACGCCCACATCGGCCGCCGCCCGCGCCACATTGGCCGCCGGCTCAATGCCCAGGCAGGGAATGCCGCGCTCGACAAAGCTGCGCAGCAGATAGCCGTCATTGGATGCCACCTCGACCACGAAGCTGCCGGCGTCCAGACCCAGGCGCCCGACCATGATTTCGGTATAGTGGCGTGCATGCTCCAGCCAGGCCTGCGAGTAGCTGGAGAAGTAGGCGTATTCACTGAAGATCTCCTCCACCGCCACATACTCGCCCAGCTGCGCCAGCCAACAGGCGGGACAGACTTTCACATCCAGGGGGTGAAACTGTTCGCCATGCCCCAGCGCCTGTGCCGGCACGAAGCTTTCACACAGGGGAGAGAGGCCGAGATCGACGAAGGGCAGCAGGCCCGCGTGACCGCAGGCCCGGCAGACCGTGCGTCCACGCCCCTCCGTCCGTCCGTCCGCCGTCACGATCGGATCGGGCAGAATCGAATCCACTTGCGCCTCCTTGCACCTTGGCCCCACAGGTCCGCCGCACATCTGCGGATAGTGTGAGGGTGCTGCACCGCGGCGTTGAGCGCAAATTCCCCAAAGGAGAATTCTGGAACAGTCGTATTGCCCGGAAGAGGTGTCGAACAATTGCCGGCCGTTTCCGTTAGAATCTGACATCGATACCGAAAATGTCCGCCCCGGATACGGCCCGCATCAATTGTGCGGCGGGCAGGTTCATTACTTCTCAGAACCGGCAAGATCGTCCAATTGATGAAGTGTCAGATTGGTGGTGCTGCCACCGGGTGCGAGAACGTGCAGGTGGGTCGCCGGTCGTGGTAGCCCAATGCCCTGTGGTGTAAGGCCCCCTGGACTGCTTCCGGTGTGCCGCTGGCTCTGGCAGCTTGGTTCCGGCAATGCGGGAACGCAGCGTGGGGATGGGGGAGTGATCGCCATCATGCCGTTGGTTTCCATCGGGTTGCCCGTCTTTAACGGTGAGGCGTATCTGGAGCGGGCCGTCCGCGCCATCCTGGCGCAGAGCTTTACCGATTTTGAACTGGTGGTCTGCGACAATGCTTCCACCGACCGGACACCGGAGATCCTGGCGCGGCTGGCCGCCGACGATGTGCGTCTGCGGGTGCACCGCAATGCGGAGAATATCGGGGCGGCGCCGAACTGGAACCGCGTCTTCACCTTGTCGCGTGGCCGCTATTTCAAATGGGCCGCGTCTGATGACGTGCATGAACCCACCTTTCTGGAGCGGACCGTTGCCGCTCTTGAGGCCGATCCCGGTGTGGTCTTGGCCCACAGCCGGACGCGGCTGGTGGATGAGAACGAGCATGATCTGGTCTTCGATTCGCTGTCGGGCTGTTATCGGGACCGGGCCGGCAACCTAAGGGTTGGTCCGCCGCCGGCCGGACGGGCCAGTTCCGATGATCCGGTGGAGCGTTTCACGGACCTGTTCCTGCGCACCATCCGTTGCACCGACATTTTCGGCCTCATCCGGGCCGACGTGTTGCGTCAGACGCCCTTGCACCGGTCCTACTACAGCTCGGACAAGGCGCTGCTGACCGAACTGGCCCTGCGCGGGCGGTTCCATGAGGTGCCGGAGCCGCTGTTCATGAAGCGCGATCACGACCGTACCTCGCTGACTCTGTCGGCGGAGGAACAGCGGCGCTGGATCGACACCCGGGCCGAGGTGTCCCGCTGGTCGCCCAAACGGCAGCAGTATCTGCAGATCCTGGGGGCTTGCCTGCGGGTGCCCGGCCTCGGCCCAGCCCAGCGCCTGCACTGCGCCGCCGTGGTTCTCGGGCGGGTGGACTGGGTCCATTTCGTGAAGAGCCGGGTCGGTGTCCACCCCCTCCACGCCTGAGCCGATGCGCCGATCGAGGAGCATGGTCCCGTGAACACCCGATCCTCCCAGGACTGTCCCTGTTGCGGGACGGTGGCGGAACTTTTTTTCGATGGCGGCCAGCTGCCAGTCAACAGCACCACGCTGATGCGTAGCCGCCCCGCGGCTCTGGCGGAGCCGCGGGGACGCCTGCGTCTGTGCGTCTGCCCCGGTTGCGGCTTCCTCTTCAACAGTGCCTTCGATCCGGCCCGGATCCGCATGGACACGGATCTGGAGGAAACCCAGGGATTCTCTCCCACCTTCGTGCGCTTCCACGAAGCGTTGGCCGCAGATCTGGTCCGGCGCCACCGGCTGCGGGGTCGGCGTATCGTGGAGATCGGCTGCGGCAAGGGGGAGTTCCTGGCGCTGCTGGCCCGGATGGCCATGGGCAGCGGCCACGGCTTCGATCCCGCCTTCGTCCCCGGCCGCGCTGGTCCGGGTCAGGATCGCATCCGGGTGGAGCCGATCCTGTTCGGGTCGGCGGAGGCGGACAGGGTTCGGGGTGATCTGTTCGTCTGCAAGATGACGCTGGAGCATATCCAGTACCCGCCGGACTTCCTGGACCTGATCGGCCGGGCGGCACGGGCCAGCGGGAACGCCCCCCTTGTGCTCATGGTGCCGGAAACCCTGGTCATTCTCGACCGGCTCCAGGTCTGGGACCTGTATTACGAGCATTGCAGCAACTTCACACCAGGGTCACTGGCCCGGCTGTTCCGTGCCCACGGGCTGGCGCCCACGGTCCTGCGCACGGCCTTTGACGGCCATTACCTCATCATCGAAGCGATGCCGGACGCGGCCGGGGCGATCACGGCACTGGATCTGCCGGAGGAGAAGCCGCAGCAGGTGGTGGATGCCGCCCGGCGGTTCGGGGATGCGGCCCGGTTGAGGCTGGACGGCTGGCGCGACCGGATGGAACGCTGGGGACAGGCGGGACGGAAAGTCGTGCTCTGGGGCAGCGGTTCCCGTGCTACGGCCCTGGCCAACATGGTCGGACTGGATGATCGCGTCCAGGCCGTCGTCGACATCAATCCCCACCGGCGCGGCAGCTATGTGGCCGGGACCGGCCATCCCGTGGTCGGTCCCGCCGATCTGGCCGAGATCCGGCCGGATGTGGTGGTGGTGATGAACCCGGTCTACCGCGATGAGATCGCAGCGCTCCTGCGGCAGCAGGGGCTGTCGCCGGTCCTGGAAGCCGTCTGATCTTTCCCCGCCCGCCCCGGCAGCGACACCCTGCGCCGTGACAAGCCCCGCACCGCTCACCTACGGTCGGCATCGGACCAGCAGCGGCGTGGCACGGCGCCGGAAGGGACGGGAAGTCATGATGGGCGCGCGGATTGTATTGTCGACAGTGGGAATGGGCCTGGCGCTGATGGCGGGTTCCGCCGCGGCGGGTGAGGCGTGGCGCGACCCGTCGCTCTCCCCCGACGAGCGGGCGCGTCTGCTGGATGCCGCGCTGACCCTGGAGGAGCGCATCGGCCTGCTGCACGGCCCCATGGCACTCAGCCTCGACGGCAAGCCGCTGCCGGCCGGCGCCTTGGGCGGGGCCGGGTTCATTCCCGGCGTGCCGCGCCTGGGGATTCCCGCATTGCAGGAGACCGACGCCAGCCTGGGCGTGACCAATCCCGCCAATGTGCGGCCGGGCGATACGGCCACGGCCCTGCCGGCCAGCCTGGCCCTGGCTGCCAGCTTCAATCCCCGCCTCGCCTATGAGGGTGGGGCCATGATCGCGCGCGAGGCGGTATCCAAGGGCTTCAATGTGCTGCTGGCCGGCGGGGCCAATCTGGCCCGCGACCCCCGCAACGGCCGCAATTTCGAATATCTGGGCGAGGACCCCTGGCTGGCTGGCATCATGGCCGGGGAGAGCATCCGCGGGATCCAGAGCCAGGGTATGATCTCCACCGTCAAACATTTCAGTCTCAACGGGCAGGAGACCGGCCGCTTCGTCGCCAACGCGGTCATCGACGAGGCGGCACACCGCGAAAGTGACCTGCTGGCCTTCCAGATCGCCATCGAACGCGGACGGCCCGGTGCCGTCATGTGCGCTTACAACCAGGTCAACGGTGCCTATGCCTGCGGCAACGAGCATCTGTTGAACGGTGTGCTGAAGGGCGACTGGGGCTATCCCGGCTGGGTCATGTCCGATTGGGGCGCGGTGAAAGCGACGGACTTCGCGCTGAAGGGGCTGGACCAGCAATCGGGCGAGCAGTTGGACGGTCAGGTCTGGTTCGGCCCGGCGCTGAAACAGGCCGTTGCCGCTGGTACGGTGCCGGAGGACCGGCTGTCGGACATGGCGCGGCGCATCCTGCGCTCCATGTTTGCCGCCGGCCTGTTCGATGCCGGGCCTGCCCGACCGCCCGTTGATCTGGCGGCCCATGGCGCCATCGCCCGGCAGGTGGCGGACGAGGGGATCGTGCTGCTGGCCAATCCCAAGGGGCTGCTGCCGTTGGCACCGGCGGTGAAGCGCATCGCCGTGATCGGTGGCCATGCCGATGCCGGTGTGCTGTCCGGCGCTGGGTCGTCCCAGGTCACCGGCATCGGCGGCGATGCCCGTTCGGTTCCCGTCGGTGGGGAAGGTGCGCTGGCCTTCTGGGGGCGCATGGTTTTCCACGCTTCGTCACCGCTGAAAGCCCTGCGCGCCCGGCTGCCCGGTGCCAGCGTGACGTTCGACGACGGGCGCTATCCCGCGGCGGCAGCGGCCCTGGCCCGGGCGTCGGACGTGGTCATCGTCTTCGCCAACCAGTGGATGGCTGAGGGACAGGACGCCTACGACCTGACCCTGCCCGAAGGACAGGACGCACTGATCGAGGCGGTGGCTGCGGCCAATTCCAATTGCATCGTCGTCCTGCAGACGGGCGGACCGGTGCTGATGCCCTGGCTGGGTCGGGTGGGGGCGGTGCTGTCGGCCTGGTACAGCGGCCAGCAGGGTGGGGAAGCCATCGCCGATGTGCTGACCGGCGCCGTCAATCCGTCGGGCCGGCTGCCGATCACCTTCCCGGCCGGGGCCGACCAGGTCCCGCGCCCACAGCTGCCGGGCTGGGGGCTGCTGCCCACGCAGCCTTTCGACGTGGTCTATGACGAGGGTGCCGATGTGGGCTATCGCCGCTACGCGGCCAAGGGGCTGACGCCGCTGTTCCCCTTCGGCCATGGCCTGTCCTACACGACGTTCAGCTATGGCGGGCTGACGGTCACCGGTGGCGAGACGCTGACCGTCCGTTTCCAGGTCACCAACACCGGCAAACGCGCCGGACAGGATGTGCCCCAGGTCTATCTGGCCGGGATCGGCGGCCAGCCGCTGCGGCGCCTGATCGGTTTCGAGAAACTGGCGCTGGATCCGGGGGAGCGCCGCACGGTGACGTTGCGCGCCGATCCGCGGCTGCTGGCCCGGTTCGACGAGGCCGGACGCCGCTGGCGCATCGATGGCGGCCCTTACCGTGTGGTGGTCGGCCCCTCGGCGGCCGAGGCCGTCCTGACCGGGACGGCGGCTGTGACGCCGCGGACAATGGCCCCCTGACAGCTGGACCGCGGATCTGTCCTCACCGGGTCAGGTCCGCGGGTTCCTCTCACGACTGGCGGTACGGCTGCGGGGCATGCGGCTTCAGGGCGATTCTGTGGCGGCGGAACCCGGGGTGGCCCCCTGTCGTTGATGGCAGGACGCCACAACGTGGAGACCCATGATGACACGGATGATTCCGGCTTTCGCCCTCGGTCTTGGTCTGATGCTGACGGCCCCGGTCGCCTTCGCCGCCCCGGACAAGGAGGACGCCCAGGCGCTGCGCAGCGCGTCGGTGTCGCTGACTCAGGCCATCGAGACGGCGGAGAAGCAGGGCAAGGGCAAGGCCCTGGAAGCTGAGTTCGATACAGAGAACGGGGCCGGCCGATATGAAATTAAGGTCCTGGCCGGTCAGACGGTGACGGAATATGCCATCGATGCCCGCTCCGGTCAGGTGGTCGGTTCCGAGCAGCAGACCCTGGAAAGCTGGGCCAAGGATCTGGGCCTGGGGGCCGACGCCTCCAGTCTGAATACCGCCCGCACCACACTGAGCCAGGCCATTGGCGTCGCCGAGCAGCGCGCCGGCGGCAAAGCCTATGAGGTGGATGTGGAAAGCAATGACGGGGCCATCCAGTACGAGGTATCGGTGCTGAAGGGCGACCAGGCCCAGACCGTCCGTGTGGACGGCAACAACGGTACGGTGGTGTCGGCCAGCCGCTGACACCTGCCCGCTCCCGCCGCGGAACAATACCCCCGGGACCGATCGGTCCCGGGGTTTGCATTTGACGTGCCTGCAAAGCGTGCAGCCCGGCTGCCCATGGCAGGAGCAACAGCGGCATCCGCCGCATCCGGGGCGCATCGCGGGGCCGCAGACCCTGCGGTTCCCGGCTGGTCCGGCCTTTGCTACCCCTACCGCCGGTGCCCCCGTCGGCACCGGCCAGGGGGAAGGATCATGCGGCTGTTTCTCTGTCTGATGCTGTTGCTTCTACCGGTGGGACCGGCTGTTGCGGCCGGCCGGCTCGACCCGACGCCGCGGGTGGCGGTGATGTCGGCATTCGCGCCCGAACTGGCGCGGCTGCTGGAGGCGACGGAGCAGCCGCAGCGTTTCAGCGAGAACGGCATCGACTTCACCACGGGCCGCCTGGGTGGACAGCCCGTGGTTCTGGTGCTCAGTGGCATCAGCATGGTCAATGCCGCCATGACCACGCAGATGCTGCTGGACCGGTTCCAGGTCACGGCCCTGGTGTTCAGCGGCATCGCCGGGGGCGTCGATCCCGCGCTGATGGTCGGCGATGTGGCCGTGCCCCGCCAATGGGGCCAGTTCATGGAAAGCTACATGGCGCGGGAGGAACAGGGGCGCTTCAAGCCGCCGGTCTGGGCGACCACGCCCTACCCCAATTTCGACATGCTGTTCCCGGCGCCGGTCACCATGCGCAGCACCGCCAGGCCCGCCGGTGAGAAGCAGTTCTGGTTCGCGGCCGATCCGGCCCTGCTGGCGGTGGCGGAGCGTGTCGCGCCCCAGGTGCCGTTGGAGCGCTGCAACGGCCCGGACCATTGCCTCGACCATGCGCCGGCGGTTCGGGTGGGGGGCAATGGCGTCACGGGACCGGCCTTTGTCGACAATGCCCGGCTGCGCGCCTATCTCTTCTCCACCTTCCAGGCCCGGGTGGTCGATATGGAAAGTGCTGCCGTCGCCATGGTCGCGCAGCAGAACGGTGTGCCCTTCATCGCTTTCCGCAGCCTGTCCGATCTGGCCGGGGGCGATCAGGACGAGAACCGCATGTACACCTTCCTGTCCCTGGCCGCGGGCAATGCCGCCCGCGTGGTCGTCGCTTTCCTGCAGGCCCTGCCGCCGCCGGTGCGCTGACGGGCTTCTTTCCCCAGGCGGGCTGCCCATGCCAGTGCCGCATCACGGCCAGGACATGCGTTGGGGCAGCAGCGCCGCCCGATCTCTGCTATGCCTTGTCGGCCTGCCCAACCGCTCCCAGCTTTCCAGCACAGCGGCAGGCCCGGCGGCCGACGCCGGCCGGTGGAGGTCAGGGAGGCCAGCCAGTGGAGACGAAGATGAGTGAACGCGGCCGGTTGTCCCAGGACCAGACCTCGCCCCTGATGCAGCTCGACCCGGTCTGGGCCCGCCTGCGCCGGGAAGCGGAAGAGGCGGTGCGGCAGGAGCCGATGCTGGCCACGTTGCTCTATGGTGCCATCCTCAGCCGCGGGTCGCTGGAAGAGGCGGTGATCCACCGCATCGCCGCCCGGCTCGATCACCCCGACCTGCCCGGCGACCTGCTGGTGCAGGCCTTTGTCCAGTCCCTGGCCGGTGACCCCGGTATCGGCGAGGCCATGCGCGCCGACATCAGCGCCGTCTATGACCGCGACCCTGCCTGCACCCGCTATCTGGAGCCGGTGCTGTTCTTCAAGGGCTTCCACGCGCTGCAGACCCATCGTCTGGCCCATCAGCTCTGGCAGGCCGGCCGCCGCGACATGGCCTATTACCTGCAAAGCCGCGCCTCGGTGGTGTTCGCCATCGACATCCACCCTGCCGCCCGCTTCGGCCGCGGCGTGATGATCGACCATGGCACCGGCGTCGTCGTCGGCGAGACCGCTGTCGTGGGCGATGGGGTTTCCATGCTGCACGGGGCCAATCTGGGCGGCAACGGCAAGGAGACGGGTGACCGCCATCCCAAGGTCGGCTCCAACGTGCTGATCGGCGCCTATGCCAAGATCCTGGGCAATATCCAGGTGGGCAGCGGCTCGCGCATCGCTGCCGGCTCGGTGGTGCTGAAGCCGGTGCCGCCCTGCGTCACCGTGGCCGGGGTGCCGGCCCGCATCGTCGGTCAGGCCGGCTGTGCCGACCCGGCCCGCAGCATGGACCATCTGTTCGGGGATTTCCTGGACGCCGGCGCCGACATCTGACAAACAGCGGCGCGAGGTCCCGCCGCCACCGGGTTCGGACAGGGCGGGTGCAGACAGGGGAAGCCGCCATCATGACCGTCACCGCCAAGATCCTGCTGCTCGGCTCCGGCGAGCTGGGCAAGGAGTTCGTCATTTCGGCCAAGCGCCTGGGCTGCCATGTCGTGGCCTGCGACAGCTATGCCGGGGCGCCGGCCATGCAGGTGGCCGACGCCTGCGAGGTCTTCCCCATGCTCGATGCCGGGCTGCTGCGCACCGCCATCGAGCGGCACAAGCCGGACTTCATCGTGCCGGAGGTGGAGGCCATCCGCACCGAGGTGCTGCAGGAGATGGAGGAGCGGGGCTACACCGTCGTGCCCTCTGCCCGCGCCACGGTCATGACCATGAACCGCGACCGCATCCGTGAGGTGGCGGCCACCGAGCTGGGCCTGCGCACCTCGCGCTACCGCTATGCCGAAAGCCTGGAGCAGGTGCGGGCCGCCGTGGCCCATACCGGCCTGCCCTGTGTCATCAAGCCGGTCATGTCCTCCTCCGGCAAGGGCCAGAGCACGGTCCGGGACGAGGCCGGGCTGGAGGCGGCCTGGGACTATGCCGTGGCCAACATGCGCGGTGACCGCCGCAAGGTCATCGTCGAGGAATTCATCGCCTTCGATTACGAGATCACCCTGCTGACCGTGCGCGGCCGCGACGGCGTGGTGTTCTGCCCGCCCATCGGGCATCGGCAGGAGCGCGGGGATTATCAGGAATCCTGGCAGCCCGTCCCCATGGCGCCGGCCCTGCTGGCCCAGGCCGAGGATATGGCGCGCAAGGTTGTCGACAATCTGGGCGGCTACGGCATTTTCGGCGTGGAGTTCTTCGTCACCCGTGACGCCGTGATCTTCTCCGAACTGTCGCCGCGCCCCCATGACACCGGCATGGTGACGCTGCGGTCCCAGACCCTGTCGGAGTTCGACCTGCACGCCCGCGCCATCCTGGGGCTGCCGATTCCCGCGATCGCCGTGCCCCAGCCGACCGCTTCGGCCGTGATCCTGGCCGACCGGGGATCGGAGCGGTTCCGCATCACCGGTCTGGCCGAGGCCCTGTCCGTCGGTCGGCCGGAGCAGGAGGTGGATGTGCGTCTGTTCGGCAAGCCGGCCACACGCCCCTACCGCCGCATGGGCGTGGCCCTGGCCAAGGGTGCCAACACCGACGAGGCCCGCGCCACGGCCCGCGAGGCCGCCGCCCGTATCCGCATCCAGTATGAGGATTGAGGCGTCGACCAGGGTGATGACTCGGGGAGGGGATGATGGCTCGGTGTGAGCAGGCCCGGTCCCGAGGTCCAGTCGATTCGGTTCGCGTGCGGGGAGGTGCTGACCATCTGGTGTGCCGGCGGCTTGTGCCGCTTCCTGATGGACGCGATCCGGGCGTCGGCACCCGGCCTCCGACGGACCCGGGACCGCCCCAATGAGGAAGGCTCAGGCCCCGAAATAGCCCGTCTGCCCGATATCGTCGATGAGGCCGATCTCGCGGGGCGACCAGTTCAGGTGCGCGCGGGTGCGTGCGCTGGATGTCGGGCAGTCAAGGCCGGCGAACCGGCTGAACCAGCCGAAATGATCTGCTGCCGCAACCGGTGCGATGGACACCACCGGCAGATCCAATTGCCGCCCGATGGCCTCGGCGATCCGGCGCATGGGAACGCCCTCTTCGGCAATGGCATGGAAGGGGCCGCCCCGGGCACCCGCCTCCAGCGCCAGACGGTACAGTCGCGCCGCATCCCGGCGGTGGACCGCCGGCCAGCGGTTCTCGCCGTCGCCGATATAAGCCGAGACGCCGGTGCGCCGGGCGATGTCATGGAGGATGCGGGCGAAGCCGTGATCGCCGACGCCATGGGTGGAGGGCGGCAGGCGGACGACCCCGACGCGGACATTGTGGGCCGCGAGATCCGCCGCGGCGACCTCGGACAGGCGGGGCAGGGACTCGGAGGGCGGCCGGTGGGGATCCTCCTCGTCGGCCACAGGCCCGCGGGCCTGGAGGGTTGCCCCCGTTGTCACCAGCAGCGGCCGGTCCGAACCGGAGAGGACTTCGCCCATAGCCAGGATCGCCGCCCAATCCTGCTGGCAGTTGGCGGCATAGCGGGAGAAGTCATGGTTGAAGGCGGTATGGATGACCCCGTCGGCCAGGGCGGCGCCGCGCCGCAGGCTGTCGAGATCCTCCAGACTGCCACGGTGGACAGCGGCACCGGCGGCGGTCAGCACGGCGGCCTTGGCCTCCGTGCGGGCAAGCCCCAGGACCTGGTGGCCGGTGGCGATCAGCTCCTGCACGATGGCGGAGCCGACGAACCCTGTGGCACCGGTGACAAAGACGCGCATGACGAACCTCTGGAAGGAAGGGGGCGACTTCCACTGTTCGTGCACGCACTATCCTAGTAAAGTAGTGATGTTATCATGGTATAGAAAACAACAGGATCGGCATGTCGGCGACAGTAGAGAACTGGCTGGGCAGTTTCCTGAAGGACCGCCGGACGAGGCTGGACCCGGTCGCCTTCGGATTCCCCGCTGGTCGGCGGCGCACACCCGGCCTGCGCCGGGAGGAGGTGGCCCAGCGCGCCAATATCAGCGCCACCTGGTACACCTGGCTCGAACAGGGTCGTGGCGGTTCGCCCTCGGCCGATGTGCTGGATCGCATCGCGCGGGCGTTGATGCTGACCGATGCGGAGCGGGAGCATCTGTTCCTGCTCGGGCTGGGCCGCCCGCCAGAGGTCCGCTGTTCCGTGGGTGAGGATGTGACGCCGCGCCTGCAGCGCGTCTTGGATGCCCTGAACCCCAACCCGGCTCTGATCAAGACCGTGACCTGGGATGTGGTGGCCTGGAACCGGGCGGCCGCGGCAGTCCTGACCGACTATGGCACCCTGCCACCTGGGCGGCGCAACATTCTGCGGCAGATCTTCTGCGATTCCCGCGTGCGGGCTGCCCAGTTCGATTGGGAAAGCGTGGCGCGTTTTGTCGTCGGCGCCTTCCGCGCCGACGCTGCCCGTGCCGACGCCACCCATGCAGGAGCCGAGGTGCAGAGTCTGATCGCGGACCTGTCACGGCAGAGCCCGGACTTCGCCCGCTTGTGGGCGTCCAACGATGTCCGCAACTTCGGTGAAGGCACGAAGCATCTCCACCACCCGCAACTGGGGAATCTGGCCCTGGAATATTCCGCCTTCGCCGTTGATGGACGGCCGGATCTGATGATGCTGGTCTATATCCCGGCAGCGCCCGACGATGCCGCCAAGATCCGCGCGCTCATCGCGTGATGCGCGGACAACCATGCGTCAGTCGCAGACAGGACCCAGCGGGTCGCATTCTGGACCAACTCTTCAATGCCAGCGAATTTCGGAGAATGTCGGATGGAACCCGGAGGTCGCGGCACCATACCGGTGCCGCGGAACCCGGGAGGTGAGGGCCGTGCCGATTTCGGCTCCGACCCGACCACTGCACCTTCCCGGGCGTTTGCTCCCTAAACTCAGGAGCCGCTTAAGAGCGGCTTTTCTGGATGGCCTGATCCTATGCCAAGCCGTGCCGGTTTGCCACAGGAATAATTGCTACGCGTTTTCTGCATTCCCACGGTAATTCGCATACCGGATTTATGAAAGGGCGCCCGACGTGCCGGGCGGGCAGCATCCATGCAAGCTCTGCGCTTCCCGCAGAGCATTCTCATTTCTTAATGCAGAGCAGGAATGGCACCGGAACAGGGCGGGATGATGGGCGTACAGCAGCAAGGCGAGGCCGGCCCGATGATCGAGGCCGGGACGGCCGGTTTCCGCCGCATCACGCTGGCCGTGGCCGCAGCCGGCTTCTCCACCTTCGCGCTGCTGTACCATGTGCAGCCACTGCTGCCGCTGTTCGCACAGGAATTCGGCGTCAGTGCCGCGGCCAGCGCTTTGTCCCTATCGCTGGCCACGGGATTGCTGTCGGTCTCGCTGCTGCTGGCCGGGTCGCTGTCCGATGTCTGGGGCCGCAAACCGGTCATGGTCGCGTCACTGATGGCCTCGGCCCTGCTGACGCTGGCCTCCGCCGGTGTGTCGTCCTGGCATGCCTTCCTGCTGATGCGGGCGCTGGCCGGCATCACCCTCAGCGGACTGCCGGCCGTGGCCATGGCCTATCTGGGGGAGGAGATGCATCCCCGGGCCATCGGTCTGGCCATGGGACTCTACATCTCCGGCACGGCGCTGGGCGGCATGGCCGGTCGGCTGGTCACCGGCGTCGTGGCCGATCATGTCCCCTGGCAGGTGGCGACCCTGGCCATCGGCATGGGCGGACTGCTGTCGGGATTGGCTTTGGCCCGCTGGCTGCCGGCTTCACGTCAGTTCCAGCCTCAGCCCTTGCGCCTGGGGCTGCTGCTGCGCGGATTGGGGGCACAGTTCCGCGATCGCGGCTTGCGCCTGTTGTTCCTGTCCGCCTTCCTGGTCATGGGCAGCTTCGTCACCGTCTATAACTATATCGGGTTCCAGCTGCTGGGGCCGCCCTTCGATCTCAGCCAGACCCAGGTCGGCCTCATCTTCAGCGCCTATCTGCTGGGCATGGGCAGTTCGGCCTGGATCGGCAATCTGGCCGGTCGGTTGGGGCGCGGACTGATGCTGGGGGGCATGGTGCTGCTGATGCTGCTGGGAACGGTCCTGACGCTGCTGCCCTGGCTGCCGGCGGTGGTGGCCGGCATCGCCGCCCTGACCTTCGGTTTCTTCGGTGCCCATTCCGTGGCCAGCAGTTGGGTCGGGCGTAGGGCCGGGGCGGCCAAGGCGCAAGCGTCGTCGCTCTATCTGTACTTTTATTACATGGGATCGAGTCTGGCCGGTGGGTTCGGCGGCGTCCTCTTCGGATGCTGGCACTGGACCGGTGTCGTCGGTCTGGTGCTGCTGCTGCTGCTTGCCGCGCTGATCGTCGCCGGCCACTTGCGCCGGATGGAGCGGCGCGAAGCAATAACACTTTGAATATAAAGAAAAAGGCCGCCCGGAGGCGGCCTGAGTTTAGGGAGGAAACGCCCAAGAAGTGCGTTACAGCACGTGTGCTGCACTGCAAAGACTAAGGGCAGGCGCCGGGCGATGCAATAGTGATATTTTTACCGAAATATCTTGACATGCGCATTGTGCGAGCAAAAAGCCTAAAAAATAGGCCATTTCGGCGTGACGCGGCCTTTGTTGTAGTTTAATTACCTCAGACAAAGAATTATAATTTCGTATCTGCTGGAGCTTGTCTGCAAATCTGTCTCTGGTCGGCGCCGGTGCGGGGGCTGGCATGCGTCTTTCGTTTGGATCTCGCCGGCTCTTGCCTAGAATGCGGGCAGGAAGAAGGGCTGCCATCGGAAGGGGCAGGGCCGCCCCGCAGGGCACCAGCACTCGGCCGGCCGCCGATATGATCCCGCTGTTCTGGTCCTGACCGCGGACGTAATGCACCGTAAAGGCAACCCCAAGCTGACGGTAAGGTGACAAACATGACCCTAAGCTGACATGGTGGCGGGGGATGTCGCCTTGCATGGTCTTGTAAATATAGGATTATTATCTTTAATGCGACAAACGTAACGCATTTCCAGACCCGGTCGCCTTGCCCATGTCGAGGTGGTTTCCGCAATCACGGGAATGGGTCTCCATGCGCTCATGAGAGAGCTGCAGAGCAGCCCTTTGCCGCACGATCTGCCGCTCATGGGACTGTCGCGTCGGTGACATGAGTGACAGACGCTGCGTCGGCCATACCTTGCTGTTGACCGTGTCCAAGAACCCGGCCCCTTGGGAGCCAGGAACATGCGAGCATAAAATAGGACTTTTGTCCATATGTGGCGTTCGGTGCTCGGCCTTCCGATGGCCCGCTCGGGCATGCAGGCCATGGCCTGCCGCCAAAGAAAAGGGCCGGGTGGCTGACCGCGGGATACCCCGCGGACGCCACCCGGCCCGGACGTCCCCGTGGCCGGCGGATTATTCGCCCGGCACGGGGACCGGCTCCGGCGCCTTCCGGAAGCGCTGGGTGGCCCGCATGACCGCGACGTAGAAGACCGGCACGAACAGGATGGCCAGGACCGTGGCCGAGATCATCCCGCCCATGACGCCGACACCGATGGCGTTCTGGCTTTCGGCGCCGGCCCCGTTGGCGATGGCCAGCGGCAGCACGCCCAGGATGAAGGCCAGCGACGTCATCAGGATCGGGCGCAGGCGCTGGCGGGCCGCCATCACCGTCGCCTCGACCAGATCCATCCCTTCCTCATGCAGCAGCTTGGCGAACTCCACGATCAGAATGGCGTTCTTTGCCGCCAGGCCGATGGTGGTCAGCAGGCCGACCTGGAAATAGACGTCGCTGGGCAACCCGCGCAGCGTGGCCGCCGCCACGGCGCCGATAACGCCCAGCGGCACCACCAGCATCACCGCAAACGGGATCGACCAGCTCTCGTACAGGGCTGCCAGGCAGAGGAACACCACCAGCATGGCCAGGGCATAGAGCGGGGCGGCCTGGGCACCGGAGGCGCGTTCCTCGTAGGACAGGCCGGTCCATTCATACCCCACGCCCGGCGGCAGCTTGGCGACCAGCTCCTCCATCACCTGCATGGCCGTGCCGGAGCTGACGCCCGGTGCCGGTCCGCCCTGGATATTCAGCGATGGCACGCCGTTGTAGCGTTCCAGCTTGGGCGAGCCATAGGACCAGTGCGAGGTGCTGAAGGCGGAGAAGGGCACCATGCCCCCTTCGGCATTGCGTACATACCAGCGGTCGAGATCGCTGGGCAGCATGCGGAACGGTGCATCGGCCTGGACGTAGACGCGCTTCACGCGACCATTCTCGATATAGTCGTTGATGTAGGACGAGCCCCAGGCCGCCGACAGGGTGCGGTTGATGTCGGACAGGGCCACACCCAGGGCGCGCGCCTTCTCGCGGTCGATGTCGATGCGGTATTCCGGCGTGTCCTCCAGCCCGTTGGGGCGGACACCGGCCAGACGCGGGTCCTGGGCTGCCATGCCCAGGAGCTGGTTGCGCGCGGCCACCAGCTTCTCATGGCCCAGGCCACCACGGTCCACCAGCTGCAGGTCGAAGCCGGTGGCATTGCCCAGGCCCGGAACCGACGGCGGCAGGATGGTGAAGATCATGGCGTCACGTACACTGGCCAGGGTGCGCATGGCCCGGCCGGCGATGGCTGTGGCGCTGTGCGCGCTTCCCTTGCGCTCGGACCAGTCCTTCAGGCGGATGAAGGCCATGCCGGCATTCTGGCCGCGACCGGAGAAGCTGAAACCGTTGATGGCGAACAGGCCTTCAACCGAGTCCTTTTCCTGGTCAAGCAAGTAGTCCTCGACCGTATAGGTGGTCTCCAGCGTGCGCTCGTTGGTGGCGCCCGGCGGCGTACTCCACAGCACGAACAGCTGGCCGCGGTCCTCGGTCGGAAGGAAGGCCGTGGGCATCCTGGCGAACAGGAAGCCCAGACCGGCCAGGATCAGCACATAGGCGAGGCCATAGCGGCCCATGCGGGCCAGGGCGCCGCGCACACCGCGCTGGTACGCCGTGTTGCCACGATCGAAGTTGCGGTTGAACCAGCCGAAGAAGCCCCGCCGCGGCTCGTGTCCGTGGGCGCCCGGCTTCAGCAGGGTGGCGCACAGCGCCGGGGTCAGCACCAGCGCCACCAGCACCGACAGCGCCATGGCCGAGACGATGGTGATGGAGAACTGGCGGTAGATCACACCGGCGGAGCCGCCGAAGAAGGCCATGGGCACGAACACCGCGGCCAGCACCAGGGCGATGCCCACCAGCGCACCGGTGATCTGGTCCATGGATTTGCGCGTGGCTTCCTTGGGAGGCAGCTTCTCCTCATCCATCACGCGTTCGACGTTCTCCACCACGACGATGGCGTCATCGACCAGCAGGCCGATGGCCAGCACCATGGCGAACATGGTCAGCACGTTGATGGTGAAACCGAAGGCCGAGAGCACACCGAAGGTGCCCAGCAGCACCACCGGCACGGCGATGGTGGGGATCAGCGTTGCCCGGAAGTTCTGCAGGAAGACATACATCACCACGAAGACCAGGACGATGGCCTCCAGCAGCGTCTTCACCACCTCTTCGATCGACAGCCTTACGAAGGGCGTGCTGTCATAGGGGTAGATGACCTCCAGCCCTTGCGGGAAGAAAGGCTTCAGCTCCTCGATGCGGGCCTTGACCGCGTCGGCGGTATTCAGAGCGTTGGCGCCGGTCGCCAGTTTGATGCCCAGACCGCCGGCAGGCTTGCGGTTGTAGCGGGCTTCGACGGCATAGCTTTCCTGGCCGACCTCGATACGGGCCACATCGCGCAGGCGCAGCTGCGACCCGTCGGTGTTGACGCGCAGCAGGATGTTGCCGAACTCCTCGGCCGTCTGCATGCGGGTCTGGGCCACGATGGTGGCGTTCAGCTCCTGCTTCGGCGCGGCCGGCAGGCCGCCCAGCTGGCCGGCGGAAACCTGGGAGTTTTCCGTCTCGATGGCGCCGGTGATGTCGGTGATGGTCAGGCCGAAGCTGGTCAGCTTGTCCGGGTCCAGCCAGATGCGCATGGCATGCTGCGGGCCGAAGACGTTGACCTCGCCGACGCCGTTGACGCGGCTGATCGGGTCCTGGACGTTGGAGGCCACATAGTCGGCGATGTCGCCGCGGTTCATGCTGCCATCGGCGGAGACGAAGCCGATGATCATCAGGAAGTCGTTGGTGGACTTCGTGACGGTCAGGCCCAGCGCCTGCACTTCCTGCGGCAGCTGCGGGGTGGCCAGCTGCAGCTTGTTCTGCACCTGCACCTGGGCGATGTCGGGATCGGCCTCCGGCTCGAAGGTCAGCGTGATGCTGACATTGCCGGCGGAGTCACTGGACGACGACATGTAGCGCAGATAGTCGATGCCGGTCATCTTCTGCTCGATGACCTGTGTGACCGTCTGTTCCAGCGTGCTCGCCGAGGCGCCGGGATAGGAGGCGGTGATGGTCACCGCCGGCGGGGCGATCTTCGGGTACTGCTCGATCGGCAGCGCCCGGATCGACAGAAGACCCGCCAGCATGATGACGATGGCGATGACCCATGCGAACACGGGTCTGTCGATAAAGAACCTGGCCATGGGATCTATCCTTCCGGGGCCTTAGCGGGCCGCAGCCGGCGGGGTCGTCTGGTTGGCGGCCTGCTGTCCCTCGACGGGGGTCGGCTTGACCGGAACGCCAGGGCGGATCTTCTGCAGCCCGTCCACCACCACCTTCTCACCGGGCTTCAGCCCGTCGGTGATCAGCCAGTCGGTACCGGCGGCCAGCGCCGTCTTCACCGGGCGGGCCTGGACCGTGCCGTCCTGCCCCACCACCCAGACCTGGGCGCCGCCGTCGGGCCGGCGGGTCACGGCGCGCTGCGACACCAGGATGGCGTTCTCGCGCGCACCCTGCTGCACCTTGGCACGGACGAACAGGCCCGGCAGCAGCTCATGGTTGGGGTTGGGGAACACGGCGCGCAGCTGCACCGAGCTGGTGGTCGGGTCGACCGTGACTTCGGCGAACTGCAGTTCGCCGGTCTGGCCGTAGGGCTGGCCCTGCACGTCCAGCGTCACCGTGGCACGCCCCTCCACCGTCTGGATGCGGCCCTCGGCCACGTCGCGGCGCAGCTGCATCAGCTGCGTGGTGGACTGGTTGATATCGACATAGATCGGGTCGATCTGCTGCACCGTGGCCAGGGCCGTGGCCTGGTTGGCGGTCACCAGCGCGCCCTCGGTGACCGAGGATTTGCCGATGATGCCGCCGATGGGCGAGAAGACCTTGGTGTAGTCCAGGTTGATCTGGGCCGTCTCGATGGCGGCCTTGGCCGCGGCCACCTGGGCGACGCCCTGGCCGGCGGCGGCGATGGCGTCGTCATAGGACTGGCGGCTGACAGTGCTGTTCTTCACCAGATCCTTGTAGCGCTCGGCCTTGGCCTGCAGCGCCTTCAGGTTGGCCTCGGCCTCGGCCAGCTGGGCCCTGGCGCTGGCCAGGGCCGCCTCGTAGGGGGCGGGATCGATCTGATAGAGCTGCTGGCCGGCCTTGACCAGTCCGCCTTCCTGGAACAGGCGCTTCTGGATGATGCCGTTGACCTGCGGCCGGACCTCGGCGACGCGGTAGGCCGAGGTGCGTCCCGGCAGCTCGGTCGTCACATCGAGGCGGCGGGGCTGGATTTCCACCACCCCCACTTCCATCGGACCCTGCGGGCCACCCGCCTGCTTCTGACTGTTCTCACCACAGCCCGCGACGGACAGCGCGACCGTCGTCAGAGCCATGAGGCCCATCATCCTGTTCAGCTTCGACATCATCTCTTCCCTGGCCTTCCCTGGACACACCGTCGGGCCTTCGCCATCCACGCTATCGCAACGATATTTAGCAGGCGGCAGCGACGCTTTGCGACTGTACTGACGGATACACTGTACTGTACGGTACGCAAATGCCGGGGGCTCGGCAAGGAGGGAAAGAATGTCGGGGGAGAGCAGCAGGAATGCGCCGATGCTGGGACCGCGCGGTCAGGCCCGGCGCCGGGCCCTGCTGGATGCGGCGGCAAAGCTGTTCGTGGAAAAGGGGTTCGAGAAGACGACGCTCAGCGACATCGTCCATCTGGCCGGCGGGTCGCGCGCGACGCTTTATGAGCAGTTCGGCGACAAGGAAGGGCTGTTCCGGGCCGTCATGGAGGAGAACAACCGCCGCATCAGCGAACAGATGGCGGCGGCCCACGCCAACAGCTGGCGCGGCCCCGAGGCGGCGCTGACCAGTTTCGGCCTTCGCTTCGTCTGGGCTCTGATGGACGAGCAGATCTTCGCCGTGCTGCGCATCCTTATCACCGAGGCCGAGCGCCTTCCGGCCGTGGCCGAAGCCTTCTGGGAAATCGGGCCGGACACCGGCGTGCAGCGGGTGGCCGACTATCTGCGTCATGCCGCGGCCAGCGGGCAGCTGCGGGTCGAGGATCCGCTGATGGCGGCCCATGCCTTCATTGCCATGATCACCACCAACATGATCATGCGGCGGCTGATGCTGCCGCAGGCACCCGTGGACATGGCGGCCGTGGAGACCATGGTGCGCGCGTCTGTCCGTCTGTTCCTGGACGGGGTACGAATGCCGTCCTGTCCGCAAGAAGCCACACCCTGAGCCGGACCGTCCGCACTACGGTCCCGCTGTGAAACGGCTTTGCGGCGGGGGAAACGATGTTCCGGTTGGGCACGAAGGTCCGGTTCAAAGGACGGGAAGGGACGGTGGTCGGGCGCGTGCTGTCGGGCGAACCCAGCTACGACATCCGCCTCCAGGACGGGACCATCGTCAAATATGTGGCGGAAGCCGATCTGGAGCCAGTGCCAGCCTGAGATCAGCCCTCGTCGATCCGGTCCGGGTGACCAGCCGCAGACGGGACGGTGGCTGCGGGGATCTGCCCGTCTGGCCGTTCGGCGGGCTGTTCCGGTGGGGCGGTGACAGTGGGAAACTCTGGGGTCGCAGCGTCGCCCGGCGGAGACACCGCCGTGGCCAGGGTCTTGTCGTCCCCGGCTTTCAGGCGGGCCGGCAGCACGGGGGCCAGAACGGCGAAGATGATGGCGGCAAACAGCAGCAGCACATCACCTGGATCGCGCCGTGTCGGGGAATCATGCAGCGCCATGGGGTTTTCCGCTTCCATTCGGCTTTATAAGTCTCCGCCACATCTACCCCGGATTGCGATGCCGTTCCCCTGCACAGAGGAAGTGATCCCTCTGTCCAAGGGCGGGGTGCCGGATGAGCGGGACAGCCGTCAGTCGTAGTCC
Organism: Oleisolibacter albus; assembly: GCF_003336875.1. Taxonomy (GTDB): domain Bacteria; phylum Pseudomonadota; class Alphaproteobacteria; order Azospirillales; family Azospirillaceae; genus Niveispirillum; species Niveispirillum album. Next base: position 233,991 of record NZ_QGNJ01000003.1, read on the forward strand.
CAGTCGGGGCCGTGCAGCAGGTTCAGCCCCTGGTCGCGCAGGCTGTCATGCAGATGGCGGATCATCTCGCCTTTCTCCTGCAACAGCTGCTCCTGGGGCACGGAGCGCTGCCCCTGCACCAGGTCCGCCAATTGCCGGGCCGTTCGGCCCAGTGGCGGCAGCGCACGGCCGATCCGCCGCACCTCATCCCGGTAATCGGGGCGGGTCACGTTGGGGTACAGGCGGTCGATGCGATCCAGGGCATCGGCAAGCTGGGCCTTGTTCATCCAAGTCGATCCGGCAGGAGGGTCGGGCCGCGGACCATATCATCCGCCGGCCGGCCGCATGCAAGCCCCGGCATCGGTCCACGGGAATGGCAGGGTGATGCCCAGGGACAGCACCCGCTGCAGCGGCGTGAACAAGGGCGACGGCAGGGACTGCAGGCCGAACCAGCCCAGCGCGTCGGCCTTGTCCGGTTCCATGATGCGGGCCTGCGCTCCGGCGGGGCAGGGGGCGGAGCAGAACACATCGACGAAATGACGCCCCTCCACCGGCCAATAATCGGTGATGGTCGGACCGATGCGCACCTCGGTCGGGTCGATGCTGATGCCGGTCTCCTCCCGCAGTTCGCGGGCGGCGCAGGCGGGCAGGCTTTCGCCGAAATCCACCTTGCCGCCGGTGAGCCCCCATTGCCCCGCCCCATGCGCCCCCCGGCGGCGCAGCAGCAGCACCCGCCCCTGGCGATCATGGAGGAAGAGGCCGACGGCGCCCCGGGCAATCCCCGTCGGGGCGGGGCGGGGTGTGGCAGTGTGGGGCAGGGGCATGACAGGGAGATCCAGGTGTCGGCGCGGCGGCGAACAGGACGTCGCGCGCGGGCCTGTGCCTATAGGGCGTTGCGCCGGCATCGGCAATGGCCGGGCCAGCGGTCAGTCGCGGTGACGCAGCGCCTCCAGCAGCAGGGAGAAGGCCGGAGCCGGATGGCGGCGGCTGGGATAATAGAGATGATAGCCGGGGAAGGGCGGGCACCAATCCGCCAGCACCCGGAGCAGACGGCCGGCTGCGATCTCGGCCCGTACCTGATCCTCGGGCAGGAAGGCCAGTCCGAACCCGTCCAGGGCGGCACGCTGGCAGAAGGCGAGACTGTCGAAGGTCAACTGCCCCTCGACCCGCACCCGCACTTCCCGCCCGTCCTTTTCGAATTCCCAGGCATAAAGGCCGCCCGACGTGGGCAGGCGCAGATTGATGCAGTCGTGGCCGGTAAGGTCCTGGGGTGTCTGTGGCGGGGAGCGGCGGGCGAAATAGGCCGGCGCCCCCACCAGGGCGAAGCACACATCCGGGCCGATGCGCACAGCCACCATGTCCTTGTCCACCTGTTCCCCCAGGCGCACCCCGGCATCGAAGCGCCGGGCCACGATGTCGGTCAGGCCCTGGTCGATGGACAGTTCCACCCGGATGTCCGGATAAAGCGGCAGGAACCGCTGCAGCTTGGGCCAGAGCACGAAGGCTGCCGCATGTTCGCCCGTGGTGATGCGGATGGTGCCCGCCGGCTTGTCACGCAGCGCGCTGAGCGCCTCCAACTCGCCTGCGATGGCGTCGAGCCTGGGTTCAATGCCGCGGAACAGCCGATCCCCGGCTTCGGTCAGGGCCACGCTGCGGGTGGTGCGCGTCAGCAGGCGCAGGCCCAGCCGCTCCTCCAGCCCGCGCATGGTGTGGCTGAGGGCCGACGGGGAAACACCCAGCCGGGCGGCGGCGCGGGTGAAGCTGCGGTCCCGCGCCACGGCCAGGAACGCCAGAAGGTCACCCAGGGTTTCGCGTGCCATTTGCTGAATTCCATTCACAAGTCCATGCCGATTTTACCAGCTAGTCGCCGGGACATGGAATGAGCCAGTCTGCCGGCCGGTGGGGACCCTGCACGCAGACCCAACGGAGGATCGGCATGGGCAAACGTATTCTGGGACGCAGCGGGCTGGAGGTTTCGACCCTGGGCCTGGGCTGCATGGGGTTGAGCTTCGCCTATGGGCCGGCATTGGATCGGCCGCTGGCCGTGACCCTGCTCCGGGCGGCCGTCGACCGGGGTGTCACTTTCTTCGACACGGCGGAGGTCTATGGGCCCTACACGAACGAGGAGCTGGTGGGCGAGGCGCTGGCGCCGGTCCGCGACCGGGTGGTGATCGCCACGAAGTTCGGCTTCGACATCGACCCCGCGACCGGGGCGCAGCGCGGGCTGAACAGCCGGCCGGAGCATATCCGGGCCGTGGCCGAGGCGTCGCTGAAGCGGCTGAGGACCGAGGTCATCGACCTGTTCTATCAGCACCGGGTCGATCCGGCCGTGCCGATCGAGGACGTGGCCGGTACAGTGCGGGACCTGATCCGCGAGGGCAAGGTCCGGCATTTCGGCCTGTCCGAGGCCGGGGTGCGCACCATCCGCCGTGCCCATGCGGTACAGCCGGTCACGGCCCTGCAGAGCGAATATTCCCTGTGGTGGCGTGAACCGGAGGCCGAGATCCTGCCGACGCTGGAGGAACTGGGCATCGGTTTCGTGCCCTTCAGCCCGCTGGGCCGCGGTTTCCTGACCGGCGCCATCACGGCGGAGACCCGGTTCGATGCCAAGGATTTCCGCACCAACGCCCCCCGCTTCAGCGCCGAGAACCGCGAGGCCAACCAGGGGCTGGTCGCCCGGCTTGGAGAGATCGCCGCGGCGAAGCGGGCGACGCCGGCCCAGATCGCCCTGGCCTGGCTGCTGGCGCAGAAGCCCTGGATCGTGCCGATCCCCGGCACCACCAAGCTGCACCGGCTGGAGGAGAATCTGGGGGCGGCGGCAGTGTCGCTGACCCCCGACGAGTTGCACACCATCGATGCGGCCCTGGCCGACATTCCCGTGCAGGGCGACCGCTACACGCCGCAGGCGCAGGCGATGGTGGATCGCTGATCCGGGGTCGGGTAATCCGACCTTCCCCCGCGCGGTCGCTTGGATTTCCCGTCCGGGCGGCCGATCTATCCCGCGTTGTTCCTGTTTTCACGGAGTTCCCGGCATGAAGACCATCGGTTATGCGGCCCAGGCCGCGGAAAGCCCGCTGGCCCCGTTCACCTTCGAGCGGCGCGCCCTGCGGCCGGACGATGTGGCCATCGACGTGCTCTATTGCGGCGTCTGCCATTCGGATCTGCACATGTCCCGCAATGACTGGGGTTTCAGCCGCTATCCGCTGGTACCCGGACACGAGATCGTCGGCCGCGTCGCCGCCGTCGGCGCGGATGTCACCGGATTCAAGGTCGGTGATGCCGTGGCCGTGGGCTGCATGGTGGACAGCTGCCAGGATTGCGACATGTGCCATGCCGGCGAGGAGCAGTTCTGCCGCAACCTCATGACGCAGACCTACAATGACCGCGACCGGATCACCGGCGCGCCGACCATGGGCGGCTATTCCAAGCATCTGGTGGTGCGGGAGGCGTTCGTGCTGGCGGTGCCGGAGGGGCTGGAGCTGTCGCGGGTGGCGCCGCTGCTGTGCGCCGGCATCACCACCTATTCGCCGCTGCGCACCTGGGGTGTCGGCCCGGGCAGCCGTGTCGGCGTCATCGGCCTGGGCGGGCTGGGCCATATGGCGGTGAAGCTGGCCGTGGCTCTGGGGGCCGAGGTGACGGTGCTGAGCCGGACCAAGGACAAGGAGGCCGATGCGCTGGACCTGGGCGCCGACCGGCTGCTGGTGTCCAGCGATCAGGACGCCATGAAGGCCGCGACGGCCAGCTTCGACGTCATCATCGACACCGTTCCGGTGAAACATGACGTCACCCCCTATATGCCGCTGCTGGATGTGGACGGCACGCTGGTCATCGTCGGTCAGGTCGGCCCGCTGAACGAGCCGCTGACCGTGCCCTTCATCATGGGCCGCCGCCGCGTGGCCGGGTCGCTGATCGGCGGCATCGCCGAGACGCAGGAGATGCTGAATTTCTGCGCCCGCATGAACATCCTGCCGGAATGCGAGATGATCGGCATGGCCGAGATCAACGATGCCTTCACCCGCATGGAGCGGGCCGATGTGCGCTATCGCTTCGTCATCGACATGGCCTCGCTGCCGGCCCCGGCGGGAGCGGCGTTCTGACTGGTGGACCGGGAGGCGGCGACGCCTCCCGGTTCCGGCGCCGGGGGCTCAGCGATAGGCGCGCGACAGCAGCAGGTCGAGCGCGGCACTGATGGCATCGCCCTGATCCTCGATGTTCTCGACCGGTGGTGTCAGACGTGCAGCCGGGATGGCGAAGATCTGCAAGGGGTCCATGACGACGCTGGCGCCCTGCACATGCAGGCGGACATGGAAGCCCGGATCGGGCTGGCGGAACAGGTCCGCCCGGAAGAGCGGCACCACCACGCGGGAGGCCGAGCGGTTGAACAGAGACGACTGCACGACGAGCAGGTAGGGTGCTGCATCCTGCGCGCGGCCGACATTGCGATGAACATCATACTGTGGCATCAGGCGAAGCGCCCGTCGTTGAAATCCTCGCCGACCAGCCCGTGGTTTTCCATCAGGGCATTGGACTCATCGATGCTGGCGGCAAGGGCCGCGCGGCGCATCGCCTCGGTCTCCAGATCGCGGGCCAGTAAGCGTTCGACCCGTTCCGACAGGCTGCCGCCCATGGCGCGGACTTTGGCCACCAGATCCTGGTTCAGGCTGAGGTTGGTCGGCCGCTTGGCGGCAGTCGGGTCATAGAGGCGGTGATCCATGGTCCATCCCCGGACGCAGCAGTGAATGCGCATTTAATGCGCATATCATGCGTATTAAGCCATGGCCGCGAGAGGTCGGCAACCCCGCATCCAGGCCGTTACCGGAGAGGATGCTGGCGGCATGGGGATCGTCGGTTGCGGCCAAGCGTCACGCAGTCAGGCACATACGGACAAAATCTTGTCTTTATTTCATGATCCCTTGACCGTCCTGGTTTAGTCCTGTCCCGGAATGGGGTTCGCCTTTACGGACGGTGACGATCTTATGGATGGAGTCTTGGATGTCGCCTTTTAAGATGGTTCTCCTTGCTGGCGTCCTGGTAACAAGTCAGCAGGCTGCCGCCGCCGATCTGGTTATCGAGCCGCAGAAGACGACGGAGCCTGTCAGCCGGACCTTTCCGGGCCGTAATGTCGACATTGTCGGGCTTTCCAGCGGTATGACACTGCAGGAGGTCACGGCCAAGTTGAAGGCCGACATGCCTGACGCCAGTATCCGCACCAACATGCTGACGGTCGGGCTGAACTACAAAGGGGCGACGGTCAAGTTCCAACAGTACACCGGCGGCCTCCTTGTCAATGGTGGCGACGCCAATGGCCTGATTTCTCTCTTTTTCGGCAGCCCCGCTTCGGGAAACCAGCTGACCAGTCTGCTGCGCAATGTCGACTACCGTGACCCGTTCAAGGCGCCGACGCGGGAGGATGTGGTGGCCGCGCTGACGGCCAAGTACGGTAAGCCGTCGGGGCAGTCGCAGAGTGAGAAGCTCATGACTCTGACTTGGCTGGTGAAGGATGCCGGCGATTATGTCTGTCCGGTTGACCCCGGGCGGAAAGTGCCGATGTGCCCGGTGACGGTTGCGTCCAACCGGGACAGCCCCGATGTGGCGGAACGGGCGATGAAGGCCGGATTCAAGGTTGGGATCAGTGCGTTACTTTACACCAAGGCCGATTCGAACAAGCTCACCTCTCTGGTCGTGACCATCGAGGATTATGAGAACACCGTGGTAGCGACCAATGCCGCCGATACTCAGCTGAAGGAAGCGGTGGACAAGCAGTTCTCCAACTCCTCCTCCGCCAAGCCGAAGCTGTAAGACCCATTTATCCGGCCGCGGGCCGCCAGAGGGAGGCGGCCCCGACCACGATCTCCGCCACGGGCCGGGCGATATCGGCCATGAGCGGGTGTTCGTCGGGAGTGGGCGGTTCCAGCGCGGCGAACTGGCTGTCCAACAGGCCGGGCGGCATGAAGTGTCCTGTGCGGCCGGCGAGACGGGCGCGGATCAGATCGGGGCTGCCGGCCAGATACAGCAGCCGCAGATCCGGGGCGGCGGCGCGCAGCCGGTCCCGGTACCGCCGTTTCAGGGCGGAGCAGGCCACGATCAGACCGGCTCCCGCGCGCCGGGCCTGGTCCAGCCGGTCGGCGATGCTGTCCAGCCAGCCCCGGCGATCGGCGTCGGTCAGCGCGATGCCGGCCGCCATGCGGGCGATGTTCTCCGGCGGATGCAGCGCATCGCCTTCCAGGAAGGGCAGGTCCAGCGCCAGGGCCAGGGCGGCCCCGACGCTGGATTTGCCGCAACCGCTGACGCCCATGACCAGGATGGTCAGGGGACGGGCGGCGGGTCGGGCCGGACCCGGCCTGCCCTTCGTCTGCAATGCATCTTGTGTCATGCCGTGTCCGACCGCCCGTATCTGCGGTCCATCAGCGGTCAAGCACGGCATGGAAGATCCCATGGCCGGGCAGCAGCACGCTGCCATTCTCCAGCCGGCCCTGCAGGCCATGGGCGGCCGCTCCGGTGTCCAGTGGCGTCAGGGCCACCGCGGGCGGGGTCCAGCGGGCCGGATCGGCCCCCAGATTGAACAGGCAGAGCAGCCGCTCGCCCGCAGTCTTGCGCTCGAAGGCCAGCAGCGGCTCCGGCGTATCGAAAAAGCTGGCCCGGCCATGGATCAGGGCCGGGCGGGTCTTGCGCCAGCGCAGGAAGCTGCGGGCGAAGGCCAGGGGCGAGGCGGGGTCGCCCTCCTGCCGGGAGACGGCACGCTCCAGATGGGCCGGCACGACCGGCAGCCAGGGCTTGCCGGTGCTGAAGCCGCCGGCGGGCGCGTCATGCTGCCAGGGCATCGGCGTGCGGCAGCCGTCGCGGCCCTTGAAGACCGGCCAGAATTCGATGCCGTAGGGATCCTGCAGATCCTCGAACGCGATCTCCGCCTCCGGCAGGGCCAGTTCCTCCCCCTGATAGAGGAAGGGGGTACCGGGCAGGCTGGTCAGCAGGGCCAGCAACTGCTTGGCCAGAGCCGCCGAGGCCCCGGCCGGGCTGTCGCCGCCCCAACGGGTGACGGCACGGATGACGTCATGGTTGGAGAAGGCCCAGGCCGGCCAGCCACCGCCCGGCTCGTCGAAGAAGGCGGTGACGGCCCCGCGGATCTTGGCGGCGCTGAAGCCGGGGCTCAGCAGGTCGAAGCTGTAGGCCGTGTGCAGCAGGTCGTTGCCGGCGCAATATTCGGCGATGCGCTTCACCCCGGCATCGCACGCCACCTCCCCCACGGTCATGCGGTCGGGATAGCGGTCCAGCACCCGGCGCAGCTTGCGCAGGAACTCCAGATTCTCCGGCCGCGACTTGTCATAGACATGGTACTGCCGGCCATAGGGGTTGGTCAGCGGCACGTCCGGCGCGTTGCCGGCGCTGGGCGGCCGGGGCGGGTTGTCGCGCAGTTGCGGGTCGTGCAGATAGAAATTGGCGGTGTCCAGGCGGAAGCCGTCCACGCCGCGGTCCAGCCAGAAGGCCACGGCGTCGAACACCGCGTCGACGACATCCGGGTTGTGCAGGTTGAGGTCGGGCTGGCTGGCCAGGAAATTGTGCAGATAATATTGCTGGCGGCGCGTGTCCCACTGCCAGGAGGAGCCGCCGAAGACCGAAAGCCAGTTGTTGGGCGGCGTGCCGTCTGGCTTTGCATCGGCCCAGACATACCAGTCGGCCTTGGCAGTGCCACGGCTGGCGCGGCTTTCCTGGAACCAGGGATGCCGGTCGCTGGTGTGGCTCAGCACCATGTCCATGATGACCTTGAGCCCGCGGTCATGGGCGGCCCGCAGCAGCCGGTCGAAATCGTCCAGCGTGCCGAACAGCGGATCGACGTCGCAATAGTCGGAGACGTCGTAGCCGAAATCCTTCATCGGCGATTTGGCGAAGGGGGACAGCCAGATCCCGTCCACGCCCAGTCCCGCCACATAGTCCAGGCGCGCGGTGATGCCGGCCAGGTCGCCGATGCCGTCGCCATTGGTATCGAGGAAGCTGCGCGGATAGATCTGGTACATCACCGCGCCACGCCACCACTCCGCCATGCGTTCCTCCCGTCGCTGTGGGGTCACCGGCCCCGGCATCCTGACCCGGATCGGACGCTCAGACAACGCCGGCTGTCGCCGTCCTGATCCGTTCGCCTGCGTCAGCGATGCGGCCGGGGGGGAAGCGGGGCCCTCGGGTCCAGCGGCGCGGCCACCGGGGTCGTCTGCGGCAGGGTCTGATAGGGCGACTGGCGTTCGCCCGGCTGCGGCGGCCGCATCAGCATGCGCCAGAGGCCGAACAGGGCCGCCAGCAGGCCCATGCCGGCACTGAACAGGAACAGCCCGCCGGGACCGGCGCTGTCGATGACCAGGCTGGCGGCGAAGGGGCCGGCGGCGGCCCCGATGGAGTAGCCCAGCACCAGCCCGCCGCTGGCCGGCACGATGTCGGCGGGCCGCAGCCAGTCGTTGGTATGGGCCACCGAGACGGGATAGAGGGTGAAGATGATGCCGCCGAACAGCACCCCGCCCGTCAGCATCAGCCCGAAGCCGGCCTCCACCGTCAGCGCCATGGACATGCCCATGACAGCCAGCGCGATGAAGAGGGAGACCAGGACCGTGCGCCGGTCGAACAGGTCGGACAGCCGCCCCAGCGGCCATTGCAGCAGCACCCCGCCCAGGATCACGGCGCTCATGAACAGGGCGGTGTCGCCGACGCTGCGGCCGGATTGCACGAGCACCACCGGCGCCATATTGACCACGGCACCGCCGACCAGACCCGCGGCCACCACCCCGGCCAGCCCCAGGGGGGAAGCCTGGTAGAGCCGGCTGAGCCCGAACGAGACGATATCCGGCAGCGTCGGCGGTGTCTGCCGGGTCAGCGTCACCGGCAGCATGGTCAGGGACAGGAGCACCGACAGGGCGAGGAAGATGGTCGGCCCCTGGCCATCCTCCAGCAGCAGCAGCGTCTGACCGCTGGCCTGACCGGCATAGAGGGCGATCATGTAGAAGGCCAGGATCTGGCCGCGGCTGTCGCTGGCGGCCTTCTGGTTCAGCCAGCTTTCCATGCAGACGAAGACGCCGGCCATGCAGACACCTTCGACCAGACGCAGCACGCCCCAGGCCGCGGCGCCAGGGATCATCGCATGCAGAAGCGTGGCGGCGGAGATCGCCGCCACCGCCGCGCCGAAGCAGCGGATATGGCCGACACCCTTGATCAGCCGGCCGGTGTAAACCGATCCGATGGTCAGACCGGCCCAATAGGCCCCCATCACCAGCCCGATCACCAGGGTGGAGGAGCCGGTGGCAACCAGACGGATGCCAAGCACCGTGGCCAAGGTGCCCATGCCGGCCATCATCATGAACGCCGCCACCAGCACAACCAGGATGGGACGCAGCAGGGCGAAACACATGATGGAACCAGTCCTGGGCACGAAATCAGTGGCAACGGGGCCGGGCCGCCACGGTAGCAGGTGCCGGGCCGCGCGACCGGGGCCGCGTCGTCGCACCGGGGTTTCCGTTCAGACTGCCGGCCTGGGCCGGCGGCCACTGACTGCAGCCTGGGCCGCCGGCTGTCCGCCGGGGATTGCCCTTTGCACAGTCCTGGTCTGCTCAAGGGGCGGCGGCCCGGTGTCACGAGGCCGCACTCCACCGGCCCGCGGGCACGGGCGCGCCGAATTCGTCCGTTGTTTCAAAGGGCTGGGAATCGCCGGAGCGCGCCCTGCCGGTGGCTGGCGGGCGCGGGCGCATCCCGACGGCCGCGGATGGCCACGGATTCCATTTGTTTCATTTTTATGACAGTGATAGAAGCCAGCGCTTACCCCTTGCCGGGCCAGCGCACGGAGCCTGGGTGACCCGGCCCGCCGATGACGAGTTCTGCCGCAATGCCGCTGTCCCTGTTCCGCCGTCTTATGCCCAAGGAAGAACGGTTTGTCACCCAGTTTGCCGCCCATGCGGGGCTGCTGGTGGAAGCAGCCGAAGCCTTGCAACAGCTGATGGCGGCGCCCGCGGCCGAGCATGAGGACCGCCAGAAGGGGCTGGCCGCCATCGAGGAACGGGCGGACGAGGTGTGCCGCGATGTTACGCGCGGCCTGCACCGCTCGTTCATCACGCCGTTCGACCGCTCCGACATTCTGGCGCTGATCAATGCGCTGGATGACGCCGTCGACCTGATCTACGACGTGCCGCGCCAGGCCGCGCTCTATGGCATCAGCGAGTTCGACACGCCCATGCGCGAACTGGCGGCTCTGTCGCGGGAGGGCGCCCGGGTTCTGGCGGAGATCATCCCGATGCTGGGCAATGTGGCCGCCAACGCGACGCGCATCGCCGCCCTGTGCGCCCGGGTGGATGAGATCGAGACAGCGGCCGACGAGGTGCTGCGCCGGGCGCTGAAGGCGCTGATCGCCACCCGGCCGGACGCCATCGCCTTCTTCGGCACCCGCGAGCTCTATGACAAGCTGGAAGGCATCACCGACTGCTGCCAGGACGCCGCGGACCTGATCCAGGGCATCGTCCTCGACCACGCCTGAGGACGCGCATTCCCATGGACGCGGCACAACTCGCCCTGCCGGCGCTGGCCCTCATCATTCTGGTGGCGCTGGCGTTCGATTTCATCAACGGCCTGCACGACGCGGCGAACTCCATCGCAACGGTCGTCTCCACCCGTGTGCTGCCGCCGAAGCTGGCCGTCGTCTGGGCCGCCTTCTTCAACTTCATCGCCTTCCTGTTCTTCGGCCTGCATGTGGCCCAGACGGTGGGGACCGGCATCATCACGCCCGATGTGGTTGACCCGGCGGTGATCCTGGCGGCCCTGCTGGGCGCCATCGGCTGGAACCTGTTCACCTGGTGGAAGGGCTTTCCCTCGTCCAGCTCGCACGCCCTGGTGGGCGGACTGGCCGGGGCCGGCATCGCCAAGGCGGGCACCGGGGCCATCGTCGCCAGCGGCTTCCAGAAGACGACGGCGGCCATCGTGCTGTCGCCGACCATCGGGCTGTTTCTCGCCATGCTGATGGTGCTGCTGCTGTCCTGGCTGGTGCGGCGGGCGACACCCTTCGCGGTGGACCGGCGCTTCCGCCATCTGCAGCTGTTGTCGGCCGGGCTCTATTCCCTGGGCCATGGCGGCAATGATGCCCAGAAGACCATGGGCATCATTGCCGTTCTGCTCTATTCCCAGGGGCATCTGGGGTCGGAGTTCCACGTCCCGCTGTGGGTTGTGCTGTCGGCGCAGACGGCCATGGGGCTTGGCACGCTGATGGGGGGTTGGCGCATCGTCCGCACCATGGGCTCCCGCATCACCGATCTGCGCCCGTTCCAGGGCTTCTGTGCCGAGACGGCGGGCGCGGCCTGCCTGTTCGGGGCGACCTGGCTGGGCGTGCCGGTCTCCACCACCCACACCATCACCGGCGCCATTGTCGGTGTCGGCTCGGCCCGCCGGGCCTCGGCCGTGCGCTGGAGCCTGGCCGGGCGTATCGTCTGGGCCTGGGTCCTGACCATCCCGGCGGCGGGGGCGGTGGGCTGGGCGGCCTATCACGCCTGCCGGCTTGTGCTTTAGATTCCGACACATCCATGGATGACCGGCCGGGGACACCATCCCCTATCCGGCGCTTTTGAGAAGGTATGGCGAAGAACAAGAAGAAATCCGACCGGCAGTTCGCAGCGCTGCCCTACCGGCTGGGCCCGCAAGGCCTGCAGGTGCTCCTGGTGACCTCGCGGGAGACCCGGCGCTGGCTGGTGCCCAAGGGCTGGGCTGAGTCCGGCGTGCCGCCGCATGAGCTGGCGGCGCTGGAGGCCTTCGAGGAGGCGGGCGTGGTGGGGGAGATCGATCCCACCCCCTTCGGCCGCTACCGCTATGAGAAGCGGCTGGCCGACGGGACGCTGGTGCCGCTGGAGGTCGATGTCTACCCGTTGGCCGTGACCCGCATCCTGGAGGACTGGCCGGAGAAGGGGCAGCGTGAACGGCGCTGGATGACCCCCGGCCAGGCGGCCATGACCACCGGCGAGGCCGGGCTGGTGGAGATCCTGCTGCGCCTGGGTCTGGCCGGAGCCTGACGGCCAGGCGCAGCGTCCGGTTCTCCGCCGCCGCTCAATGCCCGGAATGGATCACCATGTCGGTGAAGGGCGGCACATAGGCCTGCAGCATGACCACCAGCCCCACCAGACAGGCCAGCGCGATGGAGTGGATGAAGACATAGCGCAGGATGGTGCCTTCCTGGTTGGTGAAGCCGGTGGCCGTGGCGGCCACCACGATGGACTGGGCGTCGATCATCTTGCCCATGACCCCGCCGGAGCTGTTGGCCGCCGCCATCAGGGTGGGCGACAGGCCCAGCTGCTCGGCACTGATGCGCTGCAGACTGCCGAACAGCACGTTGCTGGCCGTATCGGAACCGGTCAGCGCCACGCCCAGCCAGCCCAGCAGCGTGCCGAAGAAGGGATAGAGGAAGCCCGCCTGGGCAAAGGCCAGCCCCAGCGTGGCGTCCAGGCCGGAATAGCGGGTGGTGTAGCCCAGCGACAGCATGGCGGCGATGGTCAGCAGGCTGAACCGTACCGTGTACAGCGTGCGGCCATAGACCCGCAGCATGCCCAGGGGGCTGAAGCCCATCAGCAGGCCGGCGATGATGGCGGAAACCAGAATGCCGGTGCCGGTCATCGATAGGAGGTTGAACTTAAAGATGGCCGCTTCCGGTGTCGGTGCCGCCACCACCGGCGGCACGCGCTGCACCATCCTGTCCAGACCTTCGAACGGGATGGACGGGGCGAAGATCCCGTCCAGCGCCGCCTTGACCTGGGGAATGCCCCAGAGGAACACCAGCACCGACAGGATCAACCAGGGCGCCCAGGCACGCATGACCAGGCCGGTGTCATGGCCGTGATTGCCGGGTGCCGCCACCGCCGGGGCGGCATCGGGGGCGGCGCCATGGGGCGACGTCCAGACCTGGGCCGGCCTCCAGACCTTGAGGAAGGCGGTCAGGCAGAGGATGGAGACGATGGCCGCCACCACATCCACCAGCCAGGGACCGTGATAGTTGGAAACCAGGAACTGCGGAATGGCGAAGGACACACCGGCCACCAGGATGGCCGGCCAGATCTGCACCATGCCGCGGAAGCCGGCGAAGGCCACGATCAGCCAGAAGGGCACCAGCACGCTGAAGAAGGGAAGCTGACGGCCGATCATGGCCGACAGATCCTCCAGCGGCAGCTGGGTGACGCCGGCCAGGGCGATGACCGGCGTTCCCAGCGCGCCATAGGCCACCGGCGCCGTATTGGCGATCAGCGATAGGCCCGACGCCGCCAGGGGCGAGAAGCCCAGCCCGATCAGGATGGCGCCGGTCACGGCCACCGGCGTGCCGAACCCCGCCGCCCCCTCGAAGAAGGCGCCGAAGGAGAAGGCGATCAGCAGCAGTTGCAGCCGGCGGTCCACGGTGATGCCGGTGATGCTTTCCTGCAGGACCTTGAACAGGCCCCGTTCCTCCGTGAGCTTGTAGAGGAAGATAATGTTCAGCACGATCCAGCCGATGGGGAACAGCCCGTAGGCCGCGCCGAACAGCGCCGTTTCGCCGGCCATCCCGGCCGGCATGCCGAAGACCAGGACAGCAACCCCCAGGGCGGAGGCGAGGCCGAGCAGGGCGGCCACATGCGCCTTCATATGGAAGAAGCCGAGACCGCCCAGCAGCACCAGAACGGGAATGGCGGCCAACAGGGTTGAAAGCCACGGATTTCCAAGGGGATCGTAGATCTGTGACCAGGGCATGCGTGTGAGCCTCCCGCTGGACCTGTTGTTCGTTGACGGCGGAACGTCGGGACGGCAGCCACAGTTGCCGCCGCCGACGGCGGTACGGCGGATACACCGGGAACACAGCCGGTGGGGGAGTGGCGCAGGACCAGAAAATAGGAATAAGCACCGTTAGCGGCTGTGCCCTTCCGGTGTCTTGCCGGGATATAGGGCCTGTGATGGCGGTCTATGTCCGCAGCGATAAGGACAAAAAACCCATTACCTGCTAATGATCCCTCTCAACACGGGGAGAGTGGACTATGCGCAAGACCGACCGGCGGCCCGGACGGTGGACAGGACGGTGGACCGCCCGCCTGCGGGAGATCACGGCCCTGATCCTGGCCATTGCCACCCTGCTGGCCGCCTTGACCGAATTGCTGAAGGCCGCAACCTGACAACCGGTGCCTGCTTTTGTTTCTAATGAATACCCGCAGACATGGGAGGTGCGCGTATCGCGCAAGGGCGCAATCGGCAGCCCGCTTGTTCGACAACCATCGGTATTCCCGTGACATATTTGGGGTCGGGACTGATGGTCGTCTCTTTCCTGCTTCTGCTGATCGCCGGTCTGTTCCTGGGGATCGGCGGCGCCTGGCTGATCACCCTGGGCGGCAGCTGGTATTATCTGCTGGCCGGCATCGCCTTTCTGGTGACGGCCTTCCTGGTGCTGCGGCGTCACAGGCTGGCGCGTCCGCTCTACGCCGTCATCATCATCGTCACCCTGGCCTGGGCCGTGTGGGAAGTCGGGTTCGACTGGTGGCCCCTGGGCACGCGCGGCGGCCTCATCGTGCTGCTGGGCATCTGGCTGCTGACCCCCTGGGCCGTGCGCGAGGAGACGCCCTGGCGGCCCGGACGGGCGGCCCTGGCCCTGGCGGTGGTGCTGTCCATTCTGGTGGCGGGGGCAGCCCTGATCCGCGATCCCCATGACCGGAACGGTCGGTTGAACGACCAGCGGGTGGCCGGTGCCACGGCGGACAGTCCGGTGCCACCCGGCGAATGGCACCATTACGGACGCACGCTGAAGGCTCAGCGCTATTCGCCGCTGGACCAGATCACACCGCAGAATGTGGGGCAGCTGGAACAGGTCTGGACCTACCGCACAGGAGACATGAAGCGCCCCACCGACGTGACCGAGACCACCTATCAGGTCACGCCGCTGAAGGTGGATGATCTTCTCTATCTCTGCACGCCGCACAATCTGGCCATCGCCATCGACGCGACCACGGGGCAGGAGCGCTGGCGTTTCGACCCCAAGGTCGGTATGGAGCAGAACCGGCAGCACCAGACCTGCCGTGGCGTCTCCTATTATGCCGATCCGGCCCTGACCGGGCAGAGCTGCGGGGCACGGATCTATCTGCCCACCTCGGATGCGCGGCTGATCGCGCTGGATGCCAGAACCGGCAGCATCTGCCCTGGCTTCGGGGAGGGCGGTACGGTCAATCTCTGGACCAACATGCCGAACCAGAAGGCCGGTTTCTATTATTCGACCTCGCCGCCCGTGGTGGCGCAGGGCCTGATCATCGTCGGCGGCGCCGTCAACGACAACTACGCGGTGGAGGCGCCGTCCGGCGTCATCCGCGCCTATGACATCGACAGCGGTGTCCTGGTCTGGAACTGGGATTCCGGCAATCCAGACCGGACGGAGCCGCTGGGGCCGGGGGAGACCTACACGCCCAATTCCCCCAACAGCTGGTCGATCATGAGCGCGGACCAGGATCTCGGCCTGCTCTATGTGCCGCTGGGCAACCGCACGCCGGACCAGCTGGGCATGGGCCGCAGTGCGGCGGTGGAGCGCTTCTCTTCCTCCATCACGGCGCTGGACCTGCGCACGGGACAGGTGCGCTGGGTGTTCCAGGGCGTGCATCATGACCTCTGGGACATGGACGTGCCGAGCCAGCCTTCACTGCTGGATCTCGACACCCCCGACGGGGTGGTTCCGGCGCTGGTGCAGCCGACCAAACAGGGCGAGGTGTTCGTGCTCGACCGCCGTACCGGCCAGCCCATCCTGCCGGTGAAGGAGGTCCCGGCGCCCACGGGGACCATTCCGGAGGATTTCAGTGCGCCGACACAGCCCGTGTCGAGCCTGAGTTTCAACCCGCCGGCGCTGCGCGAGTCAGACATGTGGGGCGTCAGCCTGTTCGACCAGCTGGCCTGCCGCATCAAGTTCCGCTCCCTGCGTTATGAGGGGCGGTACACGCCGCCGTCCCTGCAGGGGACGCTGGTCTATCCCGGCAATTTCGGTGTGTTCAACTGGGGGTCGGTCGCCGTCGATCCGGTGCGGCAGGTGATGTTCGGCATGCCCACTTATCTGGCCTTCACGTCGCAGCTGATCCCCAGTGACGAGATCGGCCCGGGCCAGGTGGTGAACACCGGCGAGGCCGGGCTGAACCTCAATGTGGGTGGCCCCTACGGCGTCATCATGCAGCCCTTCATGTCGCCCCTGGGGCTGCCCTGCCAGGCCCCCCCTTGGGGTTATGTGGCCGGTGTCGATTTGCGCAGCGGCGAAATCGTCTGGATGCACAAGAACGGCACCATCCGTGACGCGGCACCCGTGCCGCTGCCGATCAGGATCGGTGTGCCGGGACTGGGCGGGCCGATCATCACTGCCGGCGGCGTCGTCTTCCTGTCCGCCAGTATCGACAATTACATCCGGGCCTATGATCTGACCACGGGCGAGCAGCTCTGGCGGCACCGATTGCCGGCGGGCGGTCAGGCCACGCCATTGACCTACAGCGTGGGCGACCGGCAGTTCGTGGTGCAGGTGGCTGGCGGCCACGGCTCCATCGGCACGACCACCGGCGATCACGTGATCGCCTTCGCTCTGCCGCGGCGGTAGGGCCGCGCCTTCAGGCCGGCTTGTCCTCTGCCGGCGCCGGTTCCTCCGACACGGCCAGGGTGGCGATGCTGGCCTTGCCGGAGGCGGCCGGGCTGAGCGGGGGACGCCAGAAGGACGGGGCAGGGGCGGGCGCCCCGGTCCGCGTCTCCAGCCGTTTGCCCAGGCGGCCGACCACGCGGAAGGCCGTCAGCAGGGCGGCGGTGCCGAACAGGACGATGCCGGCCGCCTGTCCCAGCAGAACGCCGCGCGCCCCGTCCAGTTCGGCGCCCAGCGCGGCCAGCGGGATGGTGCCCAGCGTGGCCCGGCCCCAGTTGAACAGGGTGGACAGCCAGGGGAAGCCCAGATTGTTGAAAGCGGCATTGGCAACGAACAGACAGCCCAGGAACAGGAAGGTCGCAGCCAGCCCGGTGCAGAACAGGCGGACCAGATCGGCAGTGATGCCGCGGGCCGAGAACAGGGCCACCAGCAGGTCCTGGCCGAGGAACAGCAGCAGCCATGCCACAACCACGCAGGCCAGAACCAGCTGCAGGCTGGCGCGCAGCGTTTCCAGCAGCCTGTCCCCGCGCCCGGCGCCGAGATTCTGGGCGAAGATGGGACCGACAGCGCCGGTCAGGGCGAAGATGGCGGCGAACACCACCGGCACCAGCCGGTCGACGATGGCCTGACCGGCCACGGCGGCATCGCCGAAGCGGGCCAGCGCCCCGGTGACATAGGCGGAGGCTACCGGCGTGGCCAGATTGGTCAGCACCGCCGGCCCGGCGATGGTGAACAGCGGGCGCAGATCCCGCCAGAGATGATCAGCCCTGGGGCGGCCGACGATGCGGTGGACGCGCACGGCCCCGTGCCAGCCGAAGGCCAGCATGGTGGTGCGCGACGCCAGGGTGGCGATGGCCGCGCCGGTGAGATCAAGGTGGAGGGCCAGGATCAGCAGCGGGTCCAGCACCAGCGTCGCCACCGCGCCGTAGAGCGTGACATTCATGCCGCGGCGGGCGTCGCCCACGGCCCGCAGCAGGGCCGAAAGACCCATGGCTGCCCCCAGCAGGGGCAGGCTGGGCGAGACGATGGTGAGATATCCCAGCGCCAGCCGCTTGGTCTCCCCCGCGGCACCCAGGGCCGACAGCATCGGATCCAGCAGCGGCAGGGCCAGCAGGCCGACGGCGGCGGCAATGGCCACCAGGGCGGCCAGACCGCTGCCGGCCAGACGGCAGGCCTCGTCCCGTCGGCCGGCCCCGATGGCGCGGGCCACTGTGGCGCCCAGCCCGATGGTCAGTCCGATGCACAGGGCCGTCTGCAGGAACAGCACCGTGCCGGCAAAGCCGACGGCCGCCGCCAGCTCCTGCACCCCCAGCAGCGAGATGTAGAACAGGTTGGCCAGATCGACGGCGAAGATGGCCAGCAGCCCCAACGTTCCGGTCAGGGCCATGGTCACCACATGGCGCAGGATGCTGCCCTGGGTGAATTTTGCGGTCAACGGCGGGGCGTCGGGCATGCGGAGGAGCTCGGCTGGGCTGGTGGGCCGGGAGAGGGCGCGGCCAATGGGGGCGGTACCACCATGCCCAGCCCGGTCCGCCGGTTCAAGCGGCGGGGGTCCGGCCGATGTCCTGGAAGACCTGCGCCGCGATCTCGAAGGAGCGCAACCGGGCAGCATGGTCGAAGATCTGCGCCGTGACCATGACCTCGTCGGCCTTGGTCAGGGCCAGGAAACTCTCGATTCCGTCGCGCACCCGCTCGGGCGTGCCCACGGCGGAACAGGCAAGCGCATGCGACACCCCGGCCCGTTCCTGCGGCGACCAAAGATCCTCCATCCCGTCCACCGGCGGCGGCAGCTTGCCGGGCCGTCCGCGGCGCAGGGCGATGAACTGCTGCTGCAACGAGCTGAACAGGCGCCGCGCCCCGGTATCGCTGTCGGCGGCGAAGACGTTGAGGCCGACCATGGCATAGGGCCGGGCGAGACAGGCGGACGGCTGGAAACGGCTTCGGTACAGCTCCAGCGCATCCAGGAGATGGTCGGGCGCGAAGTGCGAGGCGAAGGCGAAGCGCAATCCCAGGCGTGCCGCCAGATCGGCACTGTAGAGGCTCGACCCCAGCAGCCAGACCGGCACGTCAAGCCCGGCGCCGGGCACGGCCCGCACCGGCTGTCCCGGTTGCTCCGGCTGGAAATAGCCCAGCAATTCGGCCACGTCGGCGGGAAAGGCATCGTCGCTGCCGTCCAGCGTGCGGCGCAGGGCGCGGGCCGTGCGCTGGTCGGTGCCGGGCGCCCGTCCCAGCCCCAGATCGATACGGCCGGGATGAAGCGAGGCCAGGGTGCCGAACTGCTCGGCAATGACCAGCGGCGCATGGTTGGGCAGCATCACCCCGCCGGCCCCCACCCGGATGCGGCTGGTGCCGCCGGCCACATGGGCGATGACCACGGCCGTGGCCGCGCTGGCGACACCGGGCATGTTGTGATGCTCCGCCAGCCAGAAGCGGGTGTAACCCCAGCGCTCGGCATGGCGGGCCAGGTCCAGGCTGTTGCGGAAGGCCTGGGCGGCATCGGCCCCTTCCGGCACGGGGGCGAGGTCCAGAACGGAATAGGGGATCATGGATGGCCTCTGCTTGCTACGGCGGCGACTGCCGACATAACAGCAGGTGCCCGTGATCCTTCTGCGACGGGCGTCACAGCCTCATCTCCAAGGCGCGCATCCAAAGAAGTATGGGCATATGTCATAAGTAATTGCGCATGACTTCGGCAAGTATAGTTGTATTGCATTCGATAATGCGGATATGTCGGCAGCATATCTGTCAAAATATATGTGTTTGGCAGATCACAGTGGTGGATCCATCTCGATTTTTTTGCTGATTTTTGATTGCGCTGAATTTGTCTGTCTTGGCATGACTCGAAAAAGGCCCGGAGCGGGCCTGTAATGACAATGAAAATAACGGGGGAATATTTATGCTTTCTAATAAGCGGGTAGGCGTTCGACGACTGGCGTTCGGCGGGACGGCGCTTGCACTTCTGATCGGCGCGCCGGCGATGGCGCAGCAGGGAGACCAGCAAGGGGCGCCGCAAATCGAGGAGATCATCGTCACCGGATCGCGCATCGCGCGACCCGGCTATGACACGTTGCAACCCACCTCGGTTGTGGGCAGCGAGTTCCTGGACGAGCGCGGCTTCACCAATGTGGCGGATGCGCTGAACCAGTTGCCGGGGTTCGGCGTGCCGGTGGGCACCGTCGGCGATCAGGCCGGCCAGAATATCGGCCAGAATTTCGTCAACCTGTTCAATCTGGGCAGCCAGCGCACGCTGACCCTGGTCAATGGCCGCCGCTTCGTGCCCGGCAATGCGCCCAGCAATTTCAACGGCGCCAGCCCCGGCCTGCAGGTGGACCTGAACTCCATCCCCACCGCGCTGATCGATCGGGTCGAGGTGATCGCCGTGGGCGGGGCGCCGATCTATGGCGCCGACGCTGTGGCCGGCACCGTCAACATCATCCTGAAGGACGATTTCGAGGGGGCCGAGTTCGACGCCCAATACGGCATTGCCGAGGAAGGCGATGCCGAGAATTACCGCGCCCGCGCACTGGTCGGCAGCAACTTCTCCAACGATCGCGGCAATGTCACGGTCAGCCTGGAGTACAACAAGCAGAACGGCCTGCTCTATACCGACCGGCCGCTGCCGTCCAAACAGCAGTTCTTTGCGCCGAACCCGCTGAACACCGGCGCCAGCGATGGCATTCCCGCCAATATCCTGATCGAGAACCGGCGCATTCCCATCGTCAACACCAACGGCGTGCCGATCCTGGCCAATACCGGCAGCATCGGCGGGCGCAGCGGATCGAACCTCATCCGCATCCCCGATCCGAACAATCCCGGCGCCACGGTACCGGCCCAGTTCATCAATGGGCGCCTGGCCCCGTATGATCCCGGCACCATCTATTCAACCTCCGTCGCGTCCGGCGGCGATGGGTTGAACTTGGCCGAGGTGACCAACCTGCTGGCCCCGACCGAGCGCTATCTGGCCAACACCCTGGCGCATCTGGACCTGACCGAGAACATCACCGCCTATTTCGAATTCGACTATGCCCGCACCGAGGGCAAGGAACTGGCGGACCAGCCCATCTACAACTCCACCATCTTCAGCGGTGACAGCGACGTCATCGCCTATACCACCGACAACCCGTTCCTGGACCCGGCCGACCGCGCTTTGCTGGAAAGCCAGGGCATCACCGAGTTCTTCCTCAACCGCGCCTCGGTCGATCTGGTCGGGCGCTCGGTGACCGAGGCCGAGAACGAGCTGTACCGCATCGTCGGCGGCTTCAAGGGTGATTTCGACGTGGCCGACCGCACGGTGACCTGGGACGTCTACTACCAGTTCGGCAAGACCACGGGCACCACCCGCGACACCCAGATTCCAGACGAACGTTTCTTCTCGGCCATCGACGTGGCGCGCAACGCCTCCGGTCAGATCATCTGCGCCGGCAATGTCTTCCCGGCGCCGCCGGCGACGGGCGGTGCTGTGCCGGACAGCCAGCTGTCGGGTTGCCGCCCGCTGAACCTGTTCGGCAACGGCGTGCCCGATCCCGACGCGATCGATTATGTCGCCATCACCGACACCTCCCGCGGCGAGTTGCAGCAGCAGGTGTTCGAAGGCACCTTCTCGGCCCCGCTGTTCACGCTGCCGGGCGGTGACCTGTCCATCGCCGGTGGTCTGACCTGGCGCAAGGAATCGGGCGAGTTCCAGCCGGGCGCCATCACCGGGGCCGGTCTGGGTCGCACGATCGCCGTCAGCGGCGTGGAGGGCGATTTCACCAGCAAGGAAGCCTATGCCGAAACCGTCGTGCCCTTCGTCGGGCCCGACATGGATGTGCCCTTCATCTACAATCTGCAGTTCGAAGGGGCCTTCCGCTACGTCGACAACAGTCTGGCCGGCGGCGATGAGGCCTGGACTGCCGGTGGGCGTTATGCGCCGATCCGCGACGTCCAGTTCCGCGGCAATTACACCCGATCCATCCGCTCTCCGGCGGTGGTGGAGCTGTTCCTGCCGACCTCGCCCGTCTTCACCACGGCGACCGACCCTTGCAGCAGCGGCAATTTCAACGCCGGTCCCAACGCCGCCGTGCGCGAGGCCAATTGCCGCGCCGCCCTGTCGGCCGCCGGCGTCGATCCCGCGGGTTTCGTTTCGAACATCGAAACAGCCACGGTGGAGGGCACCAGCGCCGGCAGCCTGGACCTGGAGAATGAGCGGGCCAAGAGCTGGACCGTGGGCGGTGTGGTCACGCCGCGCTTCCTGCCGGGCTTCAGCGCCTCTCTGGACTGGGTCAATATCGAGATCAAGGACGCCATTGTCGATTTCGATGCCAGTGACACGCTGCGTGCCTGCTATGACAGCCCGTCCTATCCGTCGACCCCGGCCTGCGACCGTTTCACCCGCGGCACGGCTGGCGGCGATGCCGGCCAGGTCCTGTCCATCGATACGGGCTACATCAACGCCGGTTACATCAAATATTCCGGCCTGCAGGCCAAAGTGAACTACGAGTTCGACCTGGCGGATCTCGGTGCTGGTGATTACGGCAGCGTCGATCTCGGCTTCAACCTGAACTATATCGACAAATTGAAGCAGTCCAGTTCCGGCCAGAAGGCGGACGAGGATGACGACCGCGGCGAGGTCGGCTCCTCAAAATGGACGTGGCAGCTGAACACCCGTTACCAGTATGGACCGGCGGCTCTGCTGGTGCAGACCAACTACATCAGCTCGGCCAAGTTCAACAACGACTTCACCAACGAGACCCGCGACGTGCTGGAGGTGGCACCCTATTACCTGTTCAATGCCACGGTCAGCTACGATCTGACGGACGATGTGACGGCGCGCTTCATCGTCAACAATGTACTCGACCGGCAGCCGCCCAGCGGCGCCATCACCGGCGGTGGTGTCGGTGTCTATGATCAGCTGGGCCGCTATTTCTTCGTCGGCCTGAACGCCAGCTTCTGATCAAAAAGACGGCGGCCATCCGGATGGACCGGATGGCCGCCTGGGACAAACCCTTCACAGGTAGCGTCGCCGTCCCCGGAGGGACGGCGACCTTTTGACCCGTTACTCGGCGGCCCGCTTGCCGCCGTTGATGGCCGCGGCAAGCGCCTCGGCCTCGGTGCCGACAACCAGGTCCAGCCCGGTGGTGCCCACACCCATGATCATCCGCACGCCAGCCTGCTTCAGAGCAGCCTGATCGGCCTTGGCCACATTCACCAGTTCCACCCGCAGCCGGGTGGCGGCGAAGACGTCCAGGCTCTTGATGTTGCCAGCACCACCCAGGGCCGCACGGATGCGGTCCGGGGAGAGGGTGGTCGTGGTCGGCGCAGCTGCGGCCGGAGCCGGGGCCGCGGCAGCCGGGGCGGCGATGGGGCCGTCGGCGTCCGCGGTGGTCCCGCGCAGATACTCTTCCATTTCGGTCTTCAGGTTTTCCGACAGCGTGCCGAACACGGCCTGCACACTGTCACCGACCCGCAGGATGCCCGAGGCGCCCATGGCCCGCAGCTTCGGCTCGTCCACCGCGGCCGGGTTGCCGACCACCACGCGCAGGCGGGTGATGCAGGCGTCCAGGTTGCGGATGTTGCCACGGCCGCCGAAGGCCACGACCAGATCACGGGCGCGGCCGGTGCCGACCTGCACGCCGACATCTTCCGAAGTCGTATCCTCACGGCCCGGGGTCTTCAGGTTGAGGACCCGGATAGCGGTGCGGAACACGGTGTAATAGATGGCGCCGTAGATCGGGCCGACAATCAGCACCAGCCACCAGTTCTTGGCATAGGGGCTCAGCGCGTTGAAGACCACGAAGTCAATGCCACCCTGGGAGAAGGT
The DNA here is from genome assembly GCF_003336875.1 of Oleisolibacter albus. GTDB lineage: Bacteria > Pseudomonadota > Alphaproteobacteria > Azospirillales > Azospirillaceae > Niveispirillum > Niveispirillum album. The sequence continues at coordinate 257,381 of NZ_QGNJ01000003.1, forward strand.
GAAGCCCATATGCATGTCGAGCGTGTTCGCCACGAACTGGGTCGAGGCGGCCAGCACGGCATGGATCAGGTACAGCACCGGGGCGAGGAACAGGAAGGAGAACTCGATCGGCTCGGTGATGCCCGTCAGGAACGAGGTCAGAGCGGCCGAGATCATGATGCCGCCGACGCGCACCCGGTTCTCCGGCTTGGCCGAATGCCAGATGGCGATGGCAGCGGCCGGCAGGCCGAACATCTTGAAGAAGAAGGCGCCAGCCAGGATACCGGCAGTGGGGTCGCCGGCGAAGTAACGGGCGATGTCGCCATGCACGACCTTGCCGGTCGCATCGGTGAAGCTGCCGATCTCGAAGAAGAACGGCACGTTCCAGATGTGATGCAGACCGAACGGGATCAGCAGACGCTCGACGAAGCCGTACACCGTCGCCGCCATGCGCGGATCACTTTCCGCGGCCCAGCGGGAGAAGACGTTGATGCCGTCCTGGATGGGCGGCCAGATCACCGACAGGACCATGCCGAGCACGATCGCGGCCAGGGCCGTGACGATCGGCACGAAGCGCTTGCCGGCGAAGAAGCCGAGATAGGGGGGCAGATTGATCTTGTAGTAGCGATTGAACATCGCCGCCGCGAGACCACCAGCCAGGATACCGCCGAACACGCCGGTTTCCATGGACTTGATGCCCATGATGGTCTTCGGCTCCATGCCCCAGACCTGGGCCATGACGCCGAGGGTCGCCAGCATCACCATATAACCGATGGTCGCGGCCACAGCCGACACACCGTCGTTTTCAGTGAAACCGAGAGCCACGCCGATGGCGAAGATGAGAGGCAGGTTTCCGAATATGACATCGCCGGCATTCTTCATGATCAGCGAGACGATTTCGGGCATGAAGCCGAAATTCGCCGCACCAATACCAAGAAGAAGGCCAGCTACCGGCAGAACAGCCACCGGCAACATTAGCGACTTACCGACTTTTTGCAGGAACGCGAAGGGATTTAGTGTCATTGCGGTTCCCCGCTTGTTGGTTGACAGCTGCCGTGTCGTACCCTTAATTAAGCCTAATACAACATGGAGCCGTGAAGGTTTCCTGCTCTGCGATGGTGCCGAAGGTTTAGCTACATTTCCCCGGCACCCCGCGGTTCGGAAGCATGTCCGGACGGTGTTGAAGCCGTACCGGGAAGGCCGTGCTGCGACCTCCGCCATACACCCTTGGTGATGGCTTATGGGCTGAAATAAGTGGGACCACTATGACCGAGATCAATCTCACTGCTCCACTTGCTGGATGGGCCATGTCGCTGGAGGAGGTGCCTGACCCGGCCTTCGCCCAGCGTCTGGTCGGCGATGGACTGGCAATCGATCCCGTCGGCAACGAGCTGCGGGCCCCGTGCGACGGCGTGATCCTGTCCGTCCACCGCGCTCGGCACGCCTGCACATTGCGGGCTGCCAGCGGCGCCGAGATCCTTCTGCATGTCGGTGTCGACACGGTTGCCCTTAATGGCACGGGCTTCACCGCCCATGTCAAGGACGGGCAGGCCGTGCGCGCCGGGGATCTCCTTTTGAGCTTCGACATCAACGTTTTAGCCAGCCGGGCGCGTAGCCTGGTCAGCATGATGGTGGTGGTCAACGGTGACTCCTTCCAGGTGGGCGACTGTGCCACCGGCCGCTCGGTGGAGATCGGTGACCGCATCATGACCGTGATCGGCGGAACCCTGGCCGCGGACAGCAGCCCGGCCGCGGCCGACGCGGTGCCGGCCGACGCGCCGACGGCCGAAGGGCAGGTGCAGCTGTGCATCGCCCAGGGCCTGCATGCGCGTCCCGCCGCGGCCCTGGCCAATGCGGCCAAGGCCCATCCGGGTGCCGTTGCGATCGTCTGTCGCGGCCGCAGCGCCAATGCCAAGAGCGTGGTGTCGCTGATGGGCCTGGGCACGGTGCTGGGCGACGAGCTGACCGTCCAGGTCTCCGGCGGCAACGCCGCGACCGTGGTCGAACAGCTTGTCGGGCTGATCCGCGCCGGCCTGGGCGACCCGGTCGTGCAGCCGGGCAGTGCCCCGGCGGTGGCCGCAGCACCAGCCGCTCCGGCGGTTGCGGTGCCGGCTCCGGCGGAGGAGGCGGTCGGCCCGCCATTCGCGGCCGGTGAAGAGGTGCTGTTGAAGGGCACCATCGCCGTCCCCGGCGTGGCTGTCGGTCCGGTGGTGCGACGCTTCCGCACGGTCCAGGCCGTCAACGAGACGGGGGCCGGTGCCGCCGTCGAGGAGCCGCGGCTGACCCGGGCCCTGGCCCAGGTCACGGCCCAGCTGGCGGATGCGGCCACGCGCATGCCCGAGCAGGGGGCCATCTTCCAGGCGCATCAGGCGCTGCTGGAAGATCCTGAACTGGTCGACGCCGCCCTGGCCGGTGTGCGGGCGGGCCAGAGCGCCGAATGGGCCTGGAGCAGGGCCTCGCAGGCCCATGCGGAGGTGCTGTCGCGCCTGGCCGACGCCCGCATGGCCGAACGCGCCGCGGATCTGCGTGACCTGGAGCAGCAGGTGCTGGCCGTCCTGGCCGGGCGGAGTGCCGGGGCCGGGCTGGCCGATCTGCCCAAGGGCAGCGTCGTGGTGGCGGATGAGATCCTGCCTTCGGATCTGGCCGGTGTTCCGGCCGGGTTGCTGGGCGGCATCTGCATGGCCCATGGCGGCCCCACTTCCCATGCCGTGATCCTGGCCTCGGCTCTCGGCGTGCCGACGATCGTAGCGCTGGGACGCCAGGCGGAGCGTATTCCCGACGGGGCGCCGGTGATCGTCGACGGCAACCGTGCCGAACTGCGCGTGTTCCCGCCGGAAGATGCGCTGGCCTCCACCCGCGACGTTGCGGCGCAGCGGGCCGCCCGCCGGGCGGAGAACCGCAAGTCGGCCGGTGAACTGTGCGTCATGGCCGACGGCACCCGGATCGAGGTGTTCGCCAATCTGGGCCGTGTCGGCGATACCGCCGAAGCGGTGCAGGAAGGGGCCGAGGGCTGCGGTCTGTTGCGCACCGAGTTCCTGTTCCTGGAGCGCCAGTCGGCACCGACCGAGGAGGAGCAGTATGACCAGTACCAGCAGATCGCCGATGGTCTGGGCGGCCGCCCGCTGATCATCCGCACGCTGGACGTGGGCGGCGACAAGCCGCTGCCCTACATGCCGTTGCCACCGGAGGAAAACCCGGTGCTGGGCCTGCGCGGCGTGCGCGTCGGTCTGCGTGAGCCGGAACTGCTGCGCACGCAGATCCGGGCCATCCTGCGGGTCAAACCCTATGGTGTCTGCAGCATCATGGTGCCGATGATCGCGTCTCCGTCGGAGATGAAGATCGTCCGGACCATGGTCGATGAGGAGCGGGCCAAGCTGGGCCGGGCCGAACCCATCGCCCTGGGTGCCATGATCGAGGTGCCGGCGGCGGCGCTGATTGCCGACCGCATCTCGATTCTGGCGGACTTCCTGTCCATCGGCACCAACGACCTGACCCAGTATGTGCTGGCCATGGACCGGGGCAACCCGCATGTGGCGGCCCATCTGGACGCGCTGCATCCGGGCGTTCTGCGCCTGATCCGGCAGGCGGTGCAGGGGGCGGCGCCGTTGGGACGCACTGTTGCGGTCTGTGGCGGTTCGGCTTCCGATCCCATGGCGGCACCGCTGCTGTTGGGCCTTGGTGTCACCGAGCTGTCGGCCACGCCGGCGGTCATCGCCGACCTTAAGGCCTTCATCCGCACCCTGCGCATGGAAGATTGCCGCGCGGTGGCCGAGGCGGCCCTGGGTGTCGACAGTGCCGAAGAGGTGCGGGCCCTGGTCGTGCGCCAGTGGCCGGAGCTTTGACGTCGACCTCCCCGCGGCCGTCCGCGGCGTGGGGCACTTGAGTAGGATGGTTTCGGCCCGGGTTTCGCGACCCGGGCCGAACTTTTTGCAGCAGTCAGCGGCGCCGGGCGGCTTCCTGTGCGAACCCGGCCAGATAGGCCAATACCGACCAGTAGAGGAACAGTTCCTCCAGTTCGCTGGGGCGGGCCAGCCCGAAAGACAGGTCGAAGCCGTTGGTCAGGATGCTGTCGAGCATGAAGGCGGCTACAGCCAGCAGGCCTGGCATCAGCATGGCCGATCCAGGCAGCACGGGGGTCAGCCAGCCCAGGCGGACCGGCCGGCCGCGCCAACGGCGCAGGGCGATGACGAGGCCGGCCAGGACGCCAATCTCCAGGATGATGCGCGGCTTCTGGTCGAACCAAGCCGAGGTGTTGTGCAGATTGGTTTCGCCCTGATCGTTGAGCTGCTGCCACAGGTCCGGCGTGGCCCAGTGGAGAAGATGCTGGCCATAGCTGATTTCCTCCAGCATGGCATAGGTGCAGCCGGCGACGGCCAGCAGAAACCACCAGCTGTGGGCGGGATCCTGCCGGCGGCAGTGATGCCAGCAGCGCAGCCCGTATCCGATGCCCAGCAGCAGCAGCAGGACCTGCAGGCTTTCCACCGGCCCCATTTCCGTACCCGTCAGGGGCCACTGCAATTGACCCTCCAGAAACAGAATCAGGATGAAGCTCAGCGCCGGGGCGTAGAGGGTGAGAAGGCGGACAGTGAGGTGGGGCGTCGTCACCGGAGCGACGGCATCGCTGTGAGTCAGGAACATGATATCCAGGTCGCAAAAAGCAGAAGGGCGGCATTGATGCCGCCCGTGGGTGAAATAAAACGCACATGGAAATGTCATAAAACGTCCATGCAGGGCCGGCTTTTTCCCGCAACCCAGCCTTGATGCCCATCCGGTGCGGCGTTGATCGGGCGTGACGGTTTTCCTGGGAATAGGTGTGCCGGTGCGGCGTATAATAAGGTGAGGCGGGGTGCCCCGCTCTGGCCGGCAGGTGATTTCCCCGTGCTTCCGGATATCCGTTCCCATCTTCCTGCGCTGCGGCGCTATGCCATGGTTCTGACCCGTGATGCGGACCGGGCCGAGGATCTGGTGCAGGAAAGTCTGGTCCGGGCACTGGCCGGGGCCTCCACCTGGCAGCCGGGAGCCAATCTGCGGACCTGGCTGCTGTCGATCGTTCACAACACCTGTGTCTCGGGCTGGCGCCGGGAACAGTCCGAGCGCCGCGGGCTGGCCCAGCTGTTCCCCGATGCGGCGGAGCCGTCGGAACCGCCGAGCCAGATCGCCGTGGTCGAGGCGCATCAGGTCATGGGCGCTCTGCTCCGCCTTCCGGACGGCGCGCGCGACATCCTGATGCTGGCCGCCGTCGAAGGGTTGAGTTACCGGGAGATCGCCGAGGTCCAGGGCGTGCCACTGGGCACGGTGATGTCCCGTCTGTCGCGGGCGCGCGAACAGCTGCGCCAGCAACTGGCCGCGGCGCCGCCGATCCCGGCTTCCCGCCGGCCCCACCTCACGGTCGTGGAATAGGAGGATGCTGCCCATGCATGATCCTGTGACCGAGGATGACCTCACCGCCTATATCGACGGGCAGCTGGACCTGCCCCGGCAAGCCGTGGTGGAGCAGTGGCTTGCCGGTCATCCCGCGGTGGCGGCCCGGGTGATGGCCGACAAGAGCCTGTCTGATCTGCTGCGGGTGGGATGTGTCGCCCCGGAGGTGCCGCCGACCCGTCTGGTCGCGACCGATCAGCTGGCCGGCCGGCTGCAGCGTCAGCTGCTGCTGCGGCTGGTGCGCCGCGGAGTGCAGCGCGGGCTTGCGGCCTGTCTGCTGATTGCGGTGGGCTGGGGCCTGAACGCGATGAGTCCCGGCTTCACCGCCCCGGCCGATGCCGCCCTGCCAGTGCCGGTCTTCGCCGACGAGGCGGCTGAGGCGTTCCATACGGCGCTGCGTGAGCGTGTGGCGGAGCGCGGGCTGGCCGATGATGCAGTGGAGGAGGTGGCCCATCTGGCCTCCGCCGATCCTGACATTCCAGTTCCCCTGCCATCGCCGCAGGGCCGCGGCTGGCAGTTGCTGGGTGCGCGGCTGGCACCTTGGGACGAGGGGGATGCCGCACAGGTCTTCTGGCGGGACAAACACGGCGATCTGCTGGTGATCTTTGCCGTGGAGGACCCGGGAAGCCGGCCGCCGCGGCCGCTGGATCTGGTTCCGCAGGTGGTGGGCATCGATGGGCGCCCCGTGGTCTATTGGCGCCAAGGCGCCTATGCCTATGCCGTGACCGGCACGGTCAGCCGCGGCAAACTCGTGCGGTTTGCCAATGGGGCTGCCTCTGCGACCAACCGGGAAGCGATGGGACCGGCCGGCGCTGGCCCGTGATGGCGCCGGCCGATCGCGGTCAGGACCAGGGGGCCAGATCCCTGTCCGTCGGACGGACGATAGTCTCCGGGCCGTCCAGGGTTGGAGGGGCCTGCATCCGTCCGGCCTCTGCCACCTTCAGTGCGGACACCATGCTGAACACATGGTCCACGACCGCCCCGCACCGCAGGGGCAGCATCAGGCGGCGATACGTTTTCCATTCACGGCCGCGCATCACCAGCCGGGCCTGGAACCCCAGAGGTCGCCCCTGGTCCAGGCATTCATCAAAGGGCGCGCGCCGGGCTGCGTAGGCCGCCGGCGGCAGGATCTCGTCCACATAGCGCCAGGTCGGGTCTTCCCCCCACATGGCACAGGCCCCCGTGCCCATCAGACGGCAAAGATAGCGCCCGTTGGGCATGCGCTGGTAAAGGACCAGCCAGGGCAGGATATGCCGCGGCATCTGTGCCGGGTCCAATTGCCGCTTTTCCGGGACACCATCCGTTCTGGGCAACCGCAACCAATAGCGGAGGCAGTCACCGAAGCCGCTGGCGGCCATGAACGCAGCAAAATCCATATCGATCATTCCGTGCGCAACGAAGTTCGTCTGATGGCGCTGTTGGCGTGGGCCTGTCATCCGCAGAATTAGCAAGAATTAAACGAATCCGCACATATTATGCAGATACATACAAAAAGGTTATGTCTGGCAACGTGGCTGTGTCTACTGGTTGGGCTGGTGGGTGGTCCGATGCGGAGTTGTTGGGCGAACCCCGATTGGGATGGAGTACGGCATGCAGGCCGGAAGTGAATATGCCGGAATGATCGATCGGATGCGCCGGCACCGCCGTCTTCTGCCCGAGACGACGGCGGTGCGGTCGGTCCTGCGGCATCTGGAGGAGACCTCGGCACAGGTCGATGCTGCGACCCGACTGCTGTGGCAGTTGCGGCAGCAGCCGATGCCATCGGCTCCGGTGAGAACCCTGATGGCGGCGACATCGGCCCGGCTGATGCGCCTGCTGTCGTTGGAAGCCATGCTGGACCGGACGCTGATGGCGGCGGCAGAAGTCCTGGCGCCGCTGGCCGCCCCGGTCACGGCCCCGTGGGACCGTGCCGGTGGCCGCCCGGATCTGTGATACCGGCGGCAGCCAGGGGGCGGACCCGTGCCGCCCCGATGACCTCAGGCAGCCCGCACACTGCTGAGGAAGCGGTCAACCTCCTGGCGCAGAGTCTCGGCATTCCGGGACAGTTCGGCGGCCGTTCCCAGCACCTGCTCGGCTGCGGCGCCGGTCTCCGACACCGACTGGCTGACACCGGTGATATTGCCCGACACATCCTGGGTGCCGCGGGCCGCCTGCTGGACGTTGCCGGCGATGTCGCGGGTGGCGGCGCCCTGCTGCTCGACGGCGGCAGCGATGGTGGCGGAGATCTCGCTCATGCGCGTGATGGTGCCGCCAATGCCGGTGACGGCTTGCCGCGCCTGCCCGGTGGCGGCCTGGATCTCCGCGACCTTGGTTTGGATCTCCTCGGTGGCACGGCCGGTCTGGGTGGCCAACGCCTTGACCTCCGAGGCCACGACGGCAAAACCCTTCCCTGCTTCGCCCGCGCGTGCCGCCTCGATGGTGGCGTTCAGCGCCAGCAGATTGGTCTGGCCGGCAATGGTGTTGATCATCTCGACCACATGGCCGATATCGGCCGCCGCCTGAACCAGGCCGGCAATGGTGCTTGCCGTCCGCTCTGCCTCCGACACGGCATCTCCGGCGATGCTGCTGGACGCCGCCACCTGACGGGCGATCTCCTGGATCGAGGCGGTCAGTTCCTCGGTGGCGCCAGCCACGGTGCTGACATTGCTGCTGGCCTGCTCGGCGGCGGCGGCCACGGCCGCGGCCTGGGCATTGGCCTGCTGTGCCATGTCGGTCATGGAGCCGGCCGCCGTCTGCATTTCGGTCGAGGCTGCGGCCACGGCGTCAACCGTCGCCTTCACGCTGGCTTCGAAGGCTTCGGCCATGCGCAGGCGGGCCTCCCGCCGTTCCCGGGCCGCCCGCTCCTCCGCCGCCCGAACGTCGGCCTCCATCTCCCGGTTACGGACCATGCTGTCCTTGAACACCAGAACAGCCTTGCCCATGGCGCCGACCTCGTCGCCGCGATCGGCCTCGGGAAAGCTGACGGACAGATCGCCATCGGCCAGCGCCCGCATCTTGACCGCCAAACCATGGACACGCCGGCTGAGATCGGTGCCGACCAGGGCGATCAGACCGATGGCCGGCAGGGCCAGAACGATGATGATGCCGCCGATCTTCCACAGCATGCCGCGGAAATCGGCCTGCAGGTCATCGATGAACACGCCCGTGCCGACGAAAATGCCCCAGGGTGCGAACCCCTGGGCATAGGCCAGCTTGGTGGCATAGTCGGTGCCGCCCTGGGTGCGCGGCCAGCCATATTCCATGTAGCCGCCGCCCTGCCGCTTGGTCATGGTGGCCAGCTCGCGCATGAGATAGACGCCGTTGGCATCCTTGATCCCGGATACATCGGCCCCGACCAGCTTGGGATTGGCATGGACAAAGCCAATCAGATCCCAGCTATGCGCGAACATGTACTCGCCCCCACGGTAGCGGATGGCGCCGGCCGCCTGCTGGAAGCGGATCTTCGCCTCGTCCCGGGTCATACGCCCGGCCGTGACCTCATCCTCCAGCTTGACGGCGATGCCGACGGCGGACTCCGTCACGGATTTCAACTCCTGGAGGCGGTCCGCGTACATCCGCTGATAGTTCTGGTACAGACAAAGCCCGGCAATGGCAAAAATGACGAGACTGGAGACGGCCACCAGGCTGAGCAGTTTCGCTCTGATCGATAACGTGTTCATCGTTTCATCCCCGGCATATTACTGGCGCGAATCACGCTTGCCGCCAGCGTCATTCTCTTCATGCTCACCATAAGGGCTTAATCCCTTAAGCTGTGGTAAAAGCCGAACAAGCTGGCCGTGAAATGACTCACATCAATGGCGCGGTCGTTGCCGGGGTGCGGCGGACAGGCGCGGGGCGGTCGTCATCGGTGCCGGGGCGCATCCGGGGCCGTGGGACCGGCGGCCGGAAGCGCCTTTGTCATAGGGTCGCCCGAATACTGCCGCTTGCCATTCTCGGAAACCCGCGTCACAAGGGCGTAAGAGGCCGTTCAGCCTCTGCGATACGAAGGGAGCATTACGGAAATGAACAAAGGTGAACTCGCCGCTGCTGTTGCCAGCGCCGCCGGTCTGACTTCGGCCGCGGCCGGCAAGGCCGTGGACGCTGTGTTCGACGCGATCACCGGCGCGCTGAAGAAGGGCGACGATGTCCGCCTGGTCGGCTTCGGCACCTTCTCGGTGTCCGATCGTCCGGCGCGCGAAGGCAAGAATCCCCGGACCGGCGAGACCATCAAGATCGCGGCCAGCAAGCAGCCGAAATTCTCGGCCGGCAAGGGGCTGAAGGACGCCGTCAACGGCTGATCCGGTTCATCGGCGTATCGACCGGCCCTGATTGCCAGGGCCGGCCGCTCACGCGGATGACAGCAGGTCCGGGGCCGTGCGGTCTGCCACACAGCCCCGGTCCGCCGCCGCTGCCTCACAGTCCGCCTTACAGTCGGGGCGGGAGTGAGGAAAAGCCGGGCGGCGGGTCTTCCTTCCTCTGCCCGCCCGCGATCACATGGGCCAGCAGCTGCGGCAGCCCTGATTGGGCTTGGTCGCCGAAATCTGCACCTCACCCTCCTTCTGTGCCGACGACCACAGGGCCGTGACAGCCAGGGACGACAGGCCGGCAATGGTCAGGGTGACAGCAACGATCTTCTTCACAGACATAGCTTTCTCCACGGCTGGTTGTGATGCCCTTCATGGCATCGACCGGGGAGGGTAAGCTTATGATTTGCGCGGTTCTATCGCCGTGTCGCGTTCACGGATGGCGGCAATGGCCTGGTTGAGGCGCGAGATCACCTCGACCGGCACCGATAGGGAACAGAGGATGCGGCCGGGCTCATCCTCGCCGAGGTCCTCGACATCATGCACCGCCAGGGCGCTGCGCTGGATGGGTGTCTTCTCTTCGAGAGCATCCAGGCTGTTGGCGTCGGCCACGGCATAATCAATGCGCTTGGCCTGGAGCATTTCCAGCACCGATGCCGGCGACCCCCGGATGATCTGCACATTGGGGCGTCCGTCCTGCAGCAGCGGGTCCAGGGTCGGGCCGAGCGGCATGCTCTGCTGGTGGCCGAAAATCAGCGTTTCATCGGCCAGCAGCGAGGCCAGACTGTGATGCCGGGCCGGCCGCGGATCATCCCGGCGGAAGATGATGGTCCAGTGCGGGGCGGGAAACAGGGGGTCGGTGTACTGGAAGACCCCCTTGCGGTCGGGAGTCAGCCGGGCGTTGGGGAGACAGGCGACGAGATCCGGTCGGGCGAGATCCTTCAATATCCGCGGACGCGGCACCGGTCCCGACCAGAGCGGCGTCAGCCCGGCCCGGGAGAAGATCTCCTCAATCCGATCGACCACATAGCCGCTGGGATGACTTCCCGTTTCGATGAAGGGCCGCATGTCCGGATAGAGCATAACCAGCCCTTCCGCGTGGGCCGGCGAATTGGGCAGAAGAAGCAGAGAACAACATAGCGCGATATGCGCCGCCCGCCGCCGCAGGCCGGCAAATGATAACCTGTTTATTGCAGAAATTAAAAATTTCGACATTCGGGAGAGTGTTTCCCAAGCGGCTTATAGAGTTTCTTTCTAAGCGAATACGGCGAAACATCCAACCCTTATTCACAATTCCTTATGCACACGGCAGCAAACGCCACGTTCCGGATGTGCCGGGCGCCGGCCGTCAGGGCCAGAGCGGGTCCCGCGGTGTCTGGCCGGTACAGACGGCGGCGATGTTGTCGAGGGCGCGAAAACCCATTGCCGTGCGGGTTTCAAGGGTGGCGCTGGCCACATGCGGTGTCAGGATCAGGTTGGGCAGTTCGGCCAGCCGACGATCGAAATCCGGCTCGCGCCGGAAAACATCGAGTCCCGCGGCGAACAGATGGCCGGAGCGTAGCGCATCGATCAACGCCTCCTCATCGACCAGCGTTCCCCGGGCCGTGTTGACGAAGATGGCCCCGCGCGGCAGCCGGGCGAAGGCATCGGCATTCATCAGGCCTTCGGTATCGCCGCTGGCCGGCGCATGCAGGCTCAGGATCTGGCAGTGCGGCAGCATGGCATGGAGGTCGGCGAAATAGCGGGCACCCTGCTCCAGGTCAGGCGGCAACCGGCGGCGGTTACAATAGAGGATGGGCATGTTGAAACCCCGGGCCCGGCGGGCCACGGCCTGACCGATGCGCCCCATGCCAAGAATGCCGAGGGTCCGCCCGCTGACATCCACGCCCAGCATCTCGTCGAGGCCGAAGCTGCGGCGCCAGCCCGCACGCATGATGGCGGCATACTCGCCGGCCCGCCGGGCGGCCGCGAGGATCAACAGGAATGCTAGGTCGGCCGTGGCCTCGGTCAGGACATCGGGCGTGTTCGTCACGACCAGTCCCCGGGCCCGGGCCGCTGCCACGTCGATGTGATCAAAGCCCGCACTGCAGGTGGCGGCCACGCGCAGATGGTCCGGCAAACTGGCGATGAAATCGGCATCCAGCCGCAATTTTGGCGTCAGCAGCAGGGCATCAGCCCGAATCCGCCGAATCGCGGCAAGAGCCATGCCGGCATCAAGGTCGGTGTCCGGCACAATGGCCTCGAACTCGGCTCTGATCCGCTCCAGCACGGGAACAGGAAGCCGGCGGGTCACGACAAGGCGGGGACGGGACATGGTGCGGCTGTGCGTAGGGGGCAGGGGATGGCAGCCTGCCAGAGCGACGCTGACAGGGCCAGTGTGCCGAATCGCCGGGGACGCTCCGGCTACTCCCAGCGCAGCGTCTCCAGCGGTGCCGGCCGGCCGAACAGCCAGCCCTGGCCCCAACGCCCGCCCAGGGCGGCGATGGTCGCCGCGACCGCTTCCTCCTCGATGCCCTCCGCCACCACATGCAATCCCAGCTCCCGTGCCAGGGCCAGGATGCCGGCGGCCACGGCGCGCGGTCGCCGACCGCCGGCCACATCAGCCACCAGCGAGCGGTCCAGCTTCACCACGCTCAGTGGCAGGTCGGACAGGCAGGAGAAGGAAGAATATCCGGTTCCGAAATCATCCAGGGAAATCGAGATATCCATGGCGCGCAGCGCATGCAGCGCGCTGACCGCCTGGGGCGAGACGGCGGCGCTCTCCGTCACTTCGACCTTGAGACGGGCCGCCGGAAACCCGGTCTCGGTCAGAATATCGGCGATGACCGCTGGGGCATCCGCCAGCCAGCAGGGCGAGACATTGCAACTGAGAAACGGGGCATCGCCATGTCGTGCCAGTGCCGTACAGGCCTGGCGCATCACCGTTTGGTCGATGTCTGCCACCTGCCCACTTGTTTCGGCCAGCGGAATGAAGATGCCGGGCGGAATCAGCCCCTGGGCCGGATGATGCCAGCGGGCCAGGGCTTCGTATCCCTCGACGCGGCGGCTCTCCAGGCTGACGATCGGCTGCAGGTAAGGGACGATCAGATCCGCAGCCAGATCGCGGGCCAGATCCCGCTCTTGCCGCAACCAGCGCAGCACCTCGCTTTCGGTGCGGGCCGCCGACTCACCCGGCGCGGCATCGTCATCCCTGTGCTGTTGCTGTCCGCGCAGGCGCAGCGACAGGCTGCGCACCAGGGCCGCCAGCACCGGATCGGCGAGATCGATGCGGCGGCTGATCTGCTCCGCCGTGACCACCAGAAGGCTGGCCTGTGTCAGGGTGACCGCCGTCGCCGACCGGGGCAACCCGTCGAGCAGCCCCATCTCGCCGACGAACTCACCCGGCCCCAGCACCACCCGGCGATCCTCACCGTTTCCGGGCAACAGGATGGCGACATGGCCATTCTCGATGACATAGGCGTGGTCCGTCGCCTCGCCGGCCTGGAACAGTACGGAGCCGGCGGGCAGCTCACGGCGGGTGCTCAGCATGGAACCTCCTCGCATGCGTCACCAATGGCGGCCTGACCCGCGCATGGCCAGCCCCCATCCCCTGCAAGCGATATGAACCGTGTCATACAGGGGGGCGCCGAAGGGCGTCAATGCAGCCTCGCTCGTTGGCGTCGCCCTCTTCCGTACCCGTTGGCTTCGGCTGTGACCCGCGTCATTTCCCATTTTCCCTGCGCCTCTAAAATGGTGAGAGAACAAAGATATGCGTCGGTCGCATGGATCGGCCGGCGCGCAGAGAGGGGAAAACGTCATGCCAATGAAGACCATCGCCGTCATTGTCGACACCACCGACGCCAGTGCCGGGCGGGTCCGCTATGCAGCCCTTCTGGCCGCCCGCCATCACGCCCACCTGGTCGCCCTGTTCGTCCTGCCGCCGGGGTGGCCGGCGACTCCGGCCGACTGTTTCGCCCGTGGTGACAGCGCCATCCAGCAGGTCATCGAGCGCTGTCGGGTCCGGCAGCGGGCCGACATCGCCATGGTCGCGGGCCAGGTGCAGGCGACGACCATGCCCTACGATATCCCGGTGGAATTCCGCGTTCTCGGCCCCGATGCGGCGAGCCGGGAATTGCCGTTGCACTGCCTGCATGCGGATCTGCTGGTCTTGGGTGAGGGTGTCGGCGGCGTGGCCACGGCCGAGGGACTGCTGCTGACCACCGGCATTCCGGTGATCCTGGTGCCCACCGGCTGGACCGGGAGTGTTGCCGAATCCCTGCTGATCGGCTGGAACGCCAGCCGGGAAGCCCGGCGAGCGGTCCGTGACGCCGCACCGTTGCTGTTGGCGGCCCGGGCGGTCCGGGTTCTGGTGATCGATCCCGAGAAGAATGCGCGACATGGTGCCGAGCCCGGTGCCGATCTGGGTCTGGCGCTGGCGCGCCAAGGGGTCAAGGTCACCGTCGACCAGATGGAGGCGGCCGGCCGGCCCGTGGCCGAGATCATCCGCGACCGGGCCCGGTCGACGGCGGCCGACCTTATTGTCCTGGGGGCCTACAGCCATTCCCGCAGCCAGCAGATGCTGTTCGGCGGTGTCACGCGCAGCCTTCTGCGGCAGGCGGATCTGCCGTTGCTGATCGCCCATTGACCGGTTGAGACGGCGGAGGTGCGCGGGAATCCTCCCCTGTCCATCCATACTCAATGCCGCGACGCTGGTTCTGGGCTGCGAAGAAGTCGCTACCGGTGTCGCGAAAGGGCTGACATGATGCGCCGCCATCAACGAAGATTGTCCCATGACCGCCGCGCCGAAGCCCAATCCCCTTCAGAAGCAGTTCCTCGATCACCTGTTGAACCAACAGGTGGATCTTGTGCTTTTCCTGGCCAGTGGCGTGAAACTGCAGGGGCAGGTCGTGGGCCATGACCAGTACTGCATCCTATTGGAACATCGTGGTGTGCAGCAGTTGGTCTATAAGCATGCGCTGTCCACCATCATGCCGGTGAATCCGGTCAGCCTGTGGGAAGGCCCGACCGGGGGCCAGTCGGAGGATGGGCCGACCACGCTGCGCCGGCCCCGCCTGCGTCCGGCCGCGCCCGCCATTGCCGCGCCGGTCCGTCAGCGGCCGGAGCCGGAGGTGGTGGTGGTGCGCCGCCGCACCTTCAAGCTGCCGTCGGGGTCGTAGCCGCGGGGAACGGACTATGATCGGCGTCCGCAGCCATGATCCGGTTGCGGCCGTCGGTCTTGGCCCGGTACAGCGCCGTGTCCGCCTGACTTAGCGCCTGTTCGATGCCGGCCTCCTGTCCGCGGATGGGGGCAACGCCGAAGCTGGCGGTGAGCGACAGGGTCTGGTCCCGTAGAATCGGGATGGCCAGCGCGGCAA
Organism: Oleisolibacter albus; assembly: GCF_003336875.1. Lineage (GTDB taxonomy): Bacteria > Pseudomonadota > Alphaproteobacteria > Azospirillales > Azospirillaceae > Niveispirillum > Niveispirillum album. Next base: position 272,418 of record NZ_QGNJ01000003.1, read on the forward strand.
CGGCCAGTCGTAGCCGTTCGGCCGCGGCCATGGCGGCGTCCATGCCTGATTTCGGCAGCAGGATCGCGAATTCCTCCCCTCCAAGCCGCCCGATGAGATCGCCGTTGCGCAACAAACGACGGCAGGTGTCGGCCACGAGAGCCAACACCCGATCCCCTTCGGCATGGCCGTAGGTGTCATTGACCAGCTTGAAATGGTCGATATCGAACATCAGCACGCAGGATGGCCGATGATGGCGGCGGCAGCGCCCGACCACTTGCTGGGCGTTGTCGAGAAAGGCACGGCGGTTGAACAGGCCCGTCAGAGCGTCGGTCGTGGCCAGCTGCCGCAATTCGTCCTCGAACCGCCGCCGCTCGGTGATATCCCGGACGATGGCAGTCACGGGAAACCCGTCGGGCCGGATGTCCGGCGATAAGGACACTTCCACCGGGAATTCCCGCCCGCCGCGCGTCTGCCCCAGCATCTCCCGGCGGCTGTCCAGCAGGGGCGTGGCCAATCCGCGTGCAGCATAGGCGTCTAGACTGCTGCTAACGGTGGTCCGTAGCCGCTCCGGAAGCAGCAGGTCCAGCGGCTGTCCCAACATTTCCGCGGCCGTATAGCCGAAAATGCGCTCCGCGGCCGGGTTGACCAGCACGATGCGATGTTCGCGGTCGACGGAGATGATGGCGTCCTGGGCCATGGTGATGATGCTGTACAGACGCCGCTCCGACCGGCGCAGACGGTCTTCCAGCTGTTTGCGGGCGATGGCATAGCGGATCGTCCGCACCAGCCCGTGCCCATCGAGACCATTCTTGACCAGATAATCCTGCGCGCCCGCCGAGACGGCGGCCATGGCGGCATCCTCGTCATCCCGGGTGGAGAGCACGATCACCGGCAAGTCCGGGTGGACGCTGCCGAGATGGCGCAGGGCTGGGTCCAGGCGGGGGGCAGCCCGATCCAGCAGCAGCAGGTCGCATCGGGTGCTGGCGAAGGCCAGCAGCGCCGCGTCCAGTGTGCCAAATCGGGTCAGGGTCAGGTTGAACTGTGGCGACTGCAAGACCGATTGGATGCGATCGGCATCCGTCTGGTCATCTTCGATAAGGAAGATATGGATTCGGCAGCTCTGGTCCATGGCTGTACCATTCGCGGCGCAAGCGAAAAATGGCGATACATTTCATCGTTTCGATGAAGCAGCCAATCGTATGCCGGATTTTGAGGGGGATGGGGTGGGGTGACTGATGCTCGTCAGGGAATGATAAAATTTTATGTAATGTATCTTTGCGTGTATGTGAAGGCGAGCAAAAAAGAGAATATTAGAAAAATATGATCGGAAAAGGTTTATGCGGCCGGATCAGCCGCTGACCAGGTCGGCGTCGGCCATGTCGGCGACACCGATATGCGCGGAATGCGCGGGCCATTTCCGGTGCAGCATGGCCTTGATCTCCTCGGCAGGAACCGGTTGGGAGAACAGGAAGCCCTGGCCGTAGTCACAGCCGATCTCCCAGAGAATGCGGTGCTGCTCTTCGGTTTCGACCCCTTCCGCCACCACTTCCAGGCCCAGGCTGTGCGCCAGCCGCACAATGCCCTGCAACAGATTGCGCTGTTCCGGCCGTTGGCCGAGGGCACTGACAAAACCCTTGTCGATCTTCAGCACATCGAAGGGAAAGCGGCTGAGCTGGGCCAGGGAGGAATAGCCGGTGCCGAAATCATCCATGCAGAGGGAGATGCCCAGGGTGCGGAACTGCTGGAAGACCGCCAGTGCCATGGTCGGATTGACCATGGTCATGCTTTCGGTCACCTCGATTTTCAGCTGGTCGGTGTGACCATCGGCCAGATAGGCCAGGAGATCATCGACATAGCGCTCGTCCCAGAGCTGCCGCACCGACAGATTGACATTGACGAACAGCCCCTGGCCCGGCGCTGCCAACTGTCGCAGCCGGGCGGCATCGGTCACCGCCGTTTCGAGGATGTAGCGGCCCAGAGGCAGGATCTGCCCTGTTTCCTCTGCCAGCGGAATGAAGATGGAGGGCGGGATGGCGCCGAGATCGGGATGGCTCCAACGTGCCAGCGCTTCCATGCCCACCAGCCGCAGATCGCGCAATGCGACGATGGGCTGATAGGCGACCGAGATCTGGCCGGCGGGGATGGCCTGCCCGAGATCGGTCTGCAACCGGTGGCGCAGCACGATCTCCTCGCCCAGACGCGGGCTGAACAGCTCGATATGTCCTTTGCCACGCTCCCGGGCATGGGTCAGGGCGAGATCGGCATCCCGCAGCAGATTCTCGGGATCGGTGGGGTCGCCGTCATGGGCGGCGATTCCGATGCTGACGCTGATGCGGACAGCCGTGCCTTGGACCAGGAAGGGCAGTTCCATTTCCGTGGCCATCTGCCGCGCACGCTCCAGCGCGTGGGCCGTGTCGGCCCCATCGGCCACCAGGATGAACTCGTCACCACCGATCCGGGCAATGGTCTCGCCACCCGTCAGCGCCGCCCGCAGCCGGTCGGCCATCATGGTCAGCAATTCGTCGCCAAAGGGATGACCCAGCGAATCATTGATCAGCCGGAAACCGTCCACATCCAGCGAAAGGACGGCCAGCGGATGCTGCTGGGGTCTGGCGTTGAGGCGGGTCCGCAGCCATTCCACCAGGAACACGCGGTTGGGCAGGCCCGTCAGCGGGTCATGAGTCGCCTGATGAATGACCCGCTGTTCATAGGATTTCCGCTCGCTGATGTCCTCGAAGATCCAGACCGTGCCCAGAGCCGGCTGGGTATGATCGACCATCCGGCCACTGATGCGGCACCAGAAGCTGTGCCCATCCCGGTGCCGCATCAGCAATTCCTGCTCGAAACCGCCTCCGGCATTGATGATGGGGTAGGCCTGCTGCCCGATGGCCTCGAATTGCTGCCGGACCTCATAGAAGGGGGCGATGGACTGCCCGGCCAGGGACTCCCCGTCTACGCCGAACATGCTGGTCAGTGCCGAATTCGCCAGCTGGATGATGCGGTCGCCCGTGAGGATCGCCAGTCCAATGGGTGCGTTCTGCAACACGGCGTGCAGCCGCGCCGACGCCACCTCGGCCCGGCGCACGGCCGCGACTTCGCGGGTCCAGATCTTTGATGCGATCCAGGCGCCGATGGCGGTGACAAGCACGAAAAGCAGGATGAAGCTGCCCACCCATACGGCGTTGCTCCGCCATTCCTGCATGCCGAGAGTCCAGGACTGCCCGACGACGATGTGGAGCGGGTGCCGGCCGATCCGGCGGTAGGACAGGATGCGTTCGACACCGTCGATACCGGCCCGCGCGCGATAGGTGCCCCGCACTGGATTGCTTTGCACATGTGCCAGCAGTTCCGGTGACACCGCCTTCTGGCCGATGGCCGGCTGACCGTTGACCTGATCGGGAAATCTGGCGATGACGCCCAGATCGGCCCCACGCAGGGCCACGGCCCCCTCATGCCCCAGGTCCAGGGTGGAGAACAGGCGGGTGAAGTGGTCCAACTCGATGACGGCAATGGCAACGCCGCCGAAGGAGCCATCCGGCTGGTTGATGCGGCGGGCAAGAACCATGGCGGGAATCCCGCTGATCCGCGCCGTCAGGGGGGCGGCGATGACCAGTCCTGCCGCCGGCTCGGTGCGCAGCCGGGTGAAATAGGCCCGGTCGGCGATGGTTGCCGTTCCATTGGGTTCGACGCCCGTTCCGTAGCGAATCCGGCCATCGGCATCGGAAATGCGCAGGCCTTCGAAGGCGCCCATCTGGGTGACCTGCCGGTCCACGAACTGACGGAAGGCCGCATCGTCGAACGGCGGCTGGGCCAGCCGGCGTTGATAATCATCCACGACGGCCCGCAGCGCCAGATCCGCCCGGTCGATGATGATGCCGACGCTCTGCTCCAGGCTGCCGGCGAGATTGCTGGCGTTGATGGCAAGACGCTCGGCGCGTTCCCGGTAGCTGTTGATAAGGGACCAGATGGCCAGAACGGTGACAGACAGGGAAATGACGAAGGCAATAAGGAAAATGTGCGGCGACGAATATGGGATTCGTAAGCCGATTCCTGATCGGGTATCGCTGTCCGCCACGCCCTGTCCCCGTCTATCGCACGGCCCGCCTCCAACAGCAGGTGTGCTGCAAAGCCTTTAACTTTAGAACAGGGAGCGGGGCGCTGCCCTTGGCACACTTTGTCGCAATGCCCCGTCGCCGCTTCGGCCCATGACACTCCGCCGTGACCTTAGCCGGCCACGGCGGAGTGTCTGGCCGTCACCGGCCATGCAGCCGGTCGATGTCAGGCCGCGCGCACCTTGGCCAGGAAGTGGGCGACTTCGGCCCGCAGCGCCTCGGCATCGCGGGACAGGCTGGCTGCGGCATCGAGCACCTGGCTCGCGGCGGAACCGGTTTCCCCGGCGGCCTGGTTGACGCCGGTGATGTTGGCGCTGACCTCGGCCGTCCCTTGCGCCGCTTGGGTGACATTGCCGGCGATGTCACGCGTGGCCGCGCCCTGCTGCTCGACCGCGGCGGCGATGGCGGCTGCGATCTCATTGACGCGGCCGATGGTGGCGGCAATGGCCTGGATGGCCTGGGCCGTCTGTTGCGACGCTTGCTGGATACCCGTGACCTTGGCGCTGATGTCATCAGTCGCCCTGGCGGTCTGGGTGGCCAGATTCTTCACTTCGCCGGCGACCACGGCGAAGCCCCGTCCGGCTTCACCGGCCCGGGCCGCCTCGATGGTGGCGTTCAGGGCCAGCAGATTGGTCTGAGCGGCGATGGCCGTGATCAGTTCCACCACATCACCGATCTGCTGCGCCGTGCCGGCCAGTTCGGCGGTCAGATCGTTGGCATGGCCGGCTTCGGTGACGGCCTGTCCGGCGATCCGTGTTGATTCGGCGACCTGCCGGCTGATCTCCTGCACCGAGGCCGCCAGTTCCTCCGTGGCGCCGGCCACCGTATTGACATTGGCGCTGGCCTGCTCGCTGGCGGCTGCCACAGCCCCGGCCTGATGGCTGGACTGCTCGGCGATGGCGGCCATCGACTGGGCGGCGGACTGCATCTCCGTGGCCGCCGCGGCCACCGTATCGACCACCCCCTTGATGCTGGCCTCGAACGTATTGGCCATGGCATGCAGCGCCGCCTTCTGGGCGGCCTCGCTCTGCCGCTTCTGCTCCGCCGCTTCGGCCTCCAGCTGGCGCATATGCAGGGTGTTGTCCTTGAAGGTCTGCAGAGCCCGTGCCAACTGACCGACCTCGTCGTGGCGATCGGCCCCGACCACCTGCGTGTCCAGCTGCCCGCCGGCAATACGGTCCATGGCATCGCTGATCCGCCGCAGAGGACGCACGACGAAGCCCAGCACGATGACGCCGATCAGCAGGGCCGCCACCAGCAACCCGATGCCCGCCACCGAAAGCAGAAGGCTGCGGGACGAAGCGGCCAGTGCCGTTCCATCGGTCCGGGCCTGGCCCATCGCCTTCAGGTTGTAGCTTGTGATGTCTTGGATCAGGGCCGCCAGTTCGGCCCGGATGCTGCGGCCTGCCGTGCCGGAAATGGCCTGCGCTTCCTCCGGCTTCTGCGCCCGGGACAGGCGGATGACGTCCCGGGCAATGGCTTCATAGGCGGTGATCTTTTCTCCCAGTTGCCGAAGCACAATCTGCCGGTCGGGCTGGGCCAGCGGCATGATCTGTTCGGCGGCCTGACGGGCGCGGGCGATGCGGTCGTTAAAAATCCCGGTGCTTTCCTCCATCTTGTCCGCTTCAGTCTCGATAATCACGTTCTTCTCGGCCACCGCGGCGCCATTGACGGCCGCCTCGATCTGGAAAGCCAGGCCAGTGCGCACAGCCGTCCGACCCGTGGCCTCCTGGAGGCTGTCTGCCAGTTTGTCCAGCGAGCTGGAGGCTTGCCAGACGATGATGCCGACCATCATGAGCATGAGCGCTGCAGGGAAAAGCAGCTTTGTGACCAACCGCAGGTTGGCAAACCAGGAAGACATTGTGCGGCCCCCTCTCCACGTGTTCTGGTTGCTATTTCCTGTGGTATTTCTTACTGAAGAGTTAATCCGGATGTGACATGGTTGTGCTGATCCGGCATATTGATATGTGTCAAATTATTGGCGTGCCGTCCCCGTGGCGGTGACGTCCAGCCGACGTGATAAAATGGGCGCCCCCGCACCTTTCCGGTCGCTCCGCCCCCTGTCCCCCGATAGAATGGCCGGAGGTACCACGAAGAGTCGAAGGGTATGGGTCAGCTACTGCTTGAGAGACAGGGTCGGTTCCGCATTCTTGGCCTTTGTGCGTGTGCTCCCTTCGCTGACGGCGCAGCGGCTCTGCTGCACCAGAGTCTTTCCAACGAATCCAACTGGGAGGATCTGGTGGCGGCGGCCCGTCGGCATCGGTTGGTTCAACCCTTGCTGTTCACGCTGAAACGCGAGGGGTGGCTGGACCGGATGGACCCAGTGGCCCGGTGCGCACTGGAACAGCGGGCTGCCCTCGAGGCGCGGCGGTCGTTGATGACGGCCGGGCAGGTGAAGCGGATCTGGGAGGCGTTCCAGGCCGATGGCATTGACGCCTTGTTGCTGAAGGGCGTGGGCCTGACCCAGCGTCTGTACGGCCGGCTGGACATGCGCGGAGCCGGTGACATCGATATTCTGGTGCGCCCTGACCATTTGGAGCGGGCTGCGGCACGGCTGACCGCCATGGGGTTGCCGCGGGAATCCTGGAGCCAGGCTGGTCAACCGGTGGGTGACGCGGCGGAAGAGGATCTGGTCCACCACGAGGTGCGCCATTGCTGTCCCAGCACCGGAACCGTGGTCGAGGTGCATCGGCGCCTGACTTCGAACCCGCATGTGCTGCCCTGGGACTTCGATACGCTGTGGGCCAGACATGAAACCGTGCGGATAGGCGGTATCGCCGTGCCGGTCCTGTCGTCGGCGCAGGAGCCGTTGTATCTGCTGGTCCATGCCCTGTTTCATGGGTGGGAGCGTCTGCGCTGGCTGGCCGATCTGGCCGTGATGCTGCGCCGCCCGGCCGATATGGAGGCGGCAATCATGGCCGCCGCCGAGATCGGGCTGCGGCCCGCCCTGCTGCATGCCTTGGCATTATGCCGGCGCTGGCTCGGTTTGCCGCTGCCGGCGACGGTGGAAGCCGAGATCCAGGACTCCCTGCCGGCCCGGGCCATGGAACTGATGGCCCGCCTGGCCATGGCCGATGGCAGCCAGACCGACCTGACGCGGGAACACTGGCGGACGCCGCTGACCTATCTGCGTACCCGCATCGGCCGCTATCTGCTGCGCCAGGGTTTGGCCGGGGGGCGCGGCTATCGGCTGCGGGAACTGCACTATGGATTGGTGAAGCTGCGGCGGCGCGCCCGTATGGGCTGAGCGGGTGTCCGTCGAGAGGCGGGGCTGGCGTGGCCTTGCTTATGTTCATTGATTTTTTCAATGAAGATCTTTTGCTCTATCAATTTCAAAAATGCGGGTGAGGGGATTAGGTCCTTGGGCGGACCAATCCTCTTTGGGAGCACCCGCATGAACATGATCGTCCACCCGGCGGTCGAGAGCAGCCTGATCGCGGCACCGGTTCCCGTCACCATTGCCCATGGTGATGGTATCGGCCCGGAAATCATGGCCGCCTGTCTGGACATCCTGACGGCGGCCGGTGCCCGGCTGGCGCCGGAAACCGTCGAGATCGGCGAGGCTGTCTATCGCCGCGGCATCACTGCCGGAATCGAACCGTCGGCCTGGGAGTCGCTGCGGCGCACCCGTGTCTTCCTCAAGGCGCCGATCACAACGCCGCAGGGTGGCGGCTTCAAGAGCCTGAACGTGACCGTGCGCAAGACGCTGGGGCTGTTCGCCAATGTGCGGCCCTGCACGGCGTTCGCGCCGATGGTCGCCACCCGGCATCCGGCCATGGATCTGGTCATTATCCGCGAGAACGAGGAGGACCTGTATGCCGGGATCGAGCACCGGCAGACCGATGAGGTCTATCAATGCCTGAAGCTGGTCAGCCGGCCCGGCTGCGAGCGGATCATCCGCTATGCCTTCGACTATGCCCGTGCCCATGGCCGGCGCAAGGTCACCTGCATGACCAAGGACAATATCATGAAGCTCACCGATGGGCTGTTCCATCGGGTCTTCGATGAGATCGGGGCCGAGTATCCCGATCTGGAGCAGGAGCACATGATCATCGATATCGGCGCCGCCCGGCTGGCCGACAGCCCGGAACGCTTCGATGTCATCGTCACCCTGAACCTTTATGGCGACATCATCTCCGACATCGCCGCCGAGGTGGCCGGGTCAGTCGGGCTTGGCGGTTCCGCCAATATCGGTCTGCAGGGGGCCATGTTCGAGGCCATCCATGGCAGTGCCCCGGATATCGCCGGACGCGACATCGCCAACCCGTCCGGCCTGCTGCAGGCGGCGGTGCAGATGCTGGTGCATATCGGCCAGGGAACGGTGGCCGAGCGCATCCAGAATGCCTGGCTGACCACGCTGGAGGACGGCATCCACACTGCCGACCTGTACCGGGATGGGCTGTCGCACCGCCGTGTCGGCACCCGGGGCTTTGCCGAGGCGGTCATCGATCGGTTGGGGCGGACGCCAACCCGGCTGACGCCGGCCCGCCTCGCCGGACAGGCTCCGCGCGTGATCCTGGAGCAACCGCACCGTCGGGAGCCGGCCGACAAGAAGTTCGCGGGCATCGACATCTTCGTCGAGCATCGCGGCACCGTCGATGCGCTGGCCGCGGAGGTGCAGGCCATGGCCGCTGGGCCGTTGACGCTGACCCTGATCACCAACCGGGGGGTCAAGGTCTGGCCGGAGGGATTGCCGGAAACCTTCTGCACCGACCATTGGCGTTGCCGCTTCCAGCCACGCCCGGAGCAGCCGGTCGATAGCGCCACCGCCATCGCCCTGGCCGGCCGGCTGGCGCAGGCCGGGATCGAGGTGATCAAGACCGAGCATCTCTATCTGTTCGACGGCAAGCCGGGTTTCAGCCTGGGCCAGGGGCAATAGTCCGTCATCCCAACAAAGCGGTTCTGCAGCATCGCACGCTGCGCTTCAATTGCGGGGCGGCCGACGGCCGCCCCGTTCCGTTCGAGGCCGCATGACCAGATCTCCCGCCGATACGCCACCCATGCTGTCGCCCGAGGCCGGGTTCGACCTGAACCTGCTGCGCAGCTTCGCCATGATCGTGGATTGCGGCAGCTTCACCCGTGCAGCCGAGCGGCTGGGACGCACACAGTCCACCATCAGCCTGCAGATCAAGCGGCTGGAGGATGAGTTGCGCAAGCCCGTGTTCGAACGGGGCGTGCGCGGTCTGCAATTGACGCCGGCCGGCGAGGTGCTGCTGGGCTTCGCCCGCCGCATCCTGGATCTGGCCGACGAGGCCCAGGCCCGCATCGCCGCCCCGGACATGCAGGGCACAGTCCGGCTGGGTACGCCGGAGGATTTCGCCACTGTCCACCTGCCCGATGCGCTGGCCCGCTTCTCCCGTTCCCATCCGCGGGTCAGCCTGGAGGTCCGCTGCGACTTCACCTTGAACCTGCTGGACGGCTTCGCCCGCGGGGAATTCGATCTGGTGCTGGTGAAACGTGAACCGCAAGGGCCGGAAGGGGGCGTCAGAGTCTGGCGCGAACCGCTGGTCTGGGCGGATGGCCCGGCCGGCACGGGGGCCGTCAGCCGCCGGGACGGTGGACTGCCGCTGGTGCTGGCGCCGCGGCCCGACGTCTATCGCAAGCGGGCGCTGGAGGCACTGGAACACGCCGGCATTCCCTGGCGCATCGTTTACACCAGCCCCAGCCTGGCCGGCATCCTGGCCGCGGTGCGGGCCGGGTTGGGCGTCACCGTCCTGCCGCGGGAGATGGTGCCCGACGGGTTCCGGGTACTGGAACGCGACCTGCCAGCATTGGCCGACACGGAAATCGCTCTCTACAAGGCGCCCGGCACTTTGTCAGCCGCGGCGGAGCGGCTGGCCGACCATCTGATCCGCTCCGTGGATGGAGGGCCGGACCCGTTGCCGGGCCGGCCCCCATCGGTTGCGCCTGCGCCGCTTTCGCCCCCGGTGGGGCCGCCTCTGGTGGTCCCGACATCGGGACCGGCGGAAGGATGAACAGGCAGGCAGTCTGCACCCGCCAAGGACTCACAATTCAACGATGGGTGTGAAGCCACCATAGATCATGCGTTTGCCGTCGAAGGGCATGCTGGCGGGATCGGACTGCAACCGGGGATCGGCCATGACCTTGGCGGTGATGGCGTCGCGGTCCTCCCGCGAGCGGTAGACGATCCAGGAGAACACCACGATCTCATCGTCCTTGGCCTGGACGGCGCGGGGGAAGGACGTCAGTTCCCCGAACGGAACGTCGTCGCCCACGCATTCCACGAAGGCGATGGCGCCATACTCCATCCACAGGCGGCCAGCCCGGCTGGCCAGGTCCCTGTAGGCATCCATGTTCTGCTTCGGCACGGCCAGGACGAATCCGTCGACATAAGACATGCATTCCTCCCTTGGTTTCTCGCTGCAAGGCCGGCCCGACCGTGTCTAGCCAGCATGCCGGCCTGCCTGGCACCAAGGCGTTCCGCCGCTTTGTGCGGCGTTGCCGGGTGCTGCGCGGGCCGACGGCAATAAACACCGCACTGAGTGGAACTATTCCCTGCGGTCGCAGGTTTTCTGAGAAATGCCGAGTATTGTCACAATGTACCACAGAGGATGACGGTTTTCGCGCTGGATTGTCTGCCGATCATTATCTCGCAGCTGCGTAATAATCTGCGGTAGCCCTGGTCTTTATCCGCCTTATCGAAAGATGAAAGGGCCGTTTCTTTCCGCGGTATGCGAAGTACTCCCAGGTCCGATTGCAACGCCCCAGGAACCCTACGCCTGCAGGGCGGGTTCCTGCCGCGACCGCTCCGGCCGCACGGTCTGCATCCGCACCGGCGGCAACGGAGTTCTGCGACTGGCAATGAGGGATGATCGGAATGAGTTGGGCCGGCCCTTTCCAGGTTCATATCGGCAAGTCCCTGCGTACCGGCGGCCAGGGCAGCAGCACTCTCCCCGGCAGCCGGGTCCGCCACGGTGATCTGGTCTGTTTTTCCCATCTGCGCTGGAGCTTCGTCTTTCAGCGCCCCCAGCATCTGATGTCGCGCTTCGCCCGCACCCACCGGGTCTTCTTCGTCGAGGAGCCGGTGCCGACCGATGCGCCGCAGCCCTGGCTGGATGTACGCGAGGAGGCGGCCGTCGAGATCCTGGTGCCCCGCATCCCGGAGCGGGTGCTGGGCGATACCGCGGAAACGACGCTGATCCAGCGGATGCTGCTGGACCGGCACTTCGCCGCGGCCGGCGTGACGGCGCCGGTGCTCTGGTACTACACGCCGATGAGCCTGGCGTATTCCGACCACCTCAAGGCGTCGGTCATCATCTATGACTGCATGGATGAGCTGTCGGCCTTCCGCGGTGCGCCGCCGGAACTGGTGGAGCGCGAGCGGATTCTGCTCGGCCGGGCCGATCTGGTCTTCACCGGCGGTGTCAGCCTGTACGAGGCCAAGCGTCCCCTGCACCATGATGTGCATGCCTTTCCCAGCAGCGTGGATGTGGCGCATTTCGCCGCTGCCCGCCGCCCGATGCCGGACCCCACCGATCAGGCGGCGATCCCGCATCCGCGTGTCGGTTTCTATGGTGTTATCGACGAGCGGCTGGATATCGCCCTGCTGGATGCGGTCGCCGCCGCCCGCCCGGACCTGCACTTCGTCATGATCGGGCCGGTGGTGAAGATCGATCCGGCCCATCTGCCGCGGCGCCCGAACATCCATTATCTCGGCCCCAAGGTCTATGACGAGCTGCCGCTCTATCTGGCCGGCTGGGACGTGGCGATGATGCCCTTCGCCCTGAACGAGTCCACCCGTTTCATCAGCCCGACCAAGACGCCGGAATATCTGGCCGCCGGGCGGCCGGTGGTGTCCACCCCGGTCACGGATGTGGTGCGTGGCTATGGCGACAGTGGCGTGGTCCATATCGCCGGCGATGGGGACGGCTTCGTCAGGGCCATCGACACGGCCCTGGATTCAGGCCGTAGTGCCGATCGTCTCCAGGCCCGTATCGACCTGGTGCTGAGCAGCATGTCCTGGGACAGTACCTGGCAGCGCATGGTCGATGCCATCGCCCGGGCCCAGACCCGGGCGGCCGACAATGCCATCCTGTTGCGCCGCCCGCCGACGCAAAGGCCGGCCCTGGTGGAGAAGCGGAGCCGGCGCACCGGCTTCGATTATCTGATCGTCGGGGCAGGGTTCGCCGGCAGCGTGCTGGCCGAACGGCTGGCGTCCCAGTTGGGCAAGCGGGTGCTGATCATCGACAAGCGTCCGCATATCGCCGGCAATGCCTATGACTGCCATGATGGTGCGGGGCTGCTGATCCACCGCTACGGTCCCCACATCTTCCACACCAATTCCACCCAGGTGGCGGAATACCTGTCCCGTTTCACCGAATGGCGGCCGTATCAGCATCGCGTGCTGGCCAAGGTGCGGGACCAGCTTGTGCCCATCCCCATCAACCTGACCACGCTGAACCGCCTGTACGGGCTGGAGCTGGATGAGGCGGGCGCGGCCCGGTTCCTGGCCGAACGTGCGGAGGCCGTGCCCAGCATCCGCACGTCAGAGGATGTGGTGGTCAGTCAGGTGGGACGGGAACTGTATGAGACCTTCTTCCGCGGCTACACCCGCAAGCAGTGGGGCGTGGACCCGGCGGCCCTGGACAAGGCCGTGACGGCGCGGGTGCCGACGCGTACCAACACGGACGACCGCTATTTCACCGACAGTTTCCAGAACATGCCGAAGCACGGCTATACCCGCATGTTCGAGCGGATGCTGGACCACCCCAACATCAAGATCATGCTGAACACGGATTTCGCCGAGATCCGCAACGAGGTCCAGTACGAGAAGCTGATCTATTCGGGACCCATCGACGAATTCTTCGATTATCGCTTCGGCAAGCTGCCCTACCGTTCGCTGACCTTCCGGCATGAGACGCTGGAGCGGGAGTGGCTGCAGCCCGTGGCCGTGGTCAATTATCCCGCGGAGGATGTGAGCCATACCCGCATCACCGAATACAAGCATCTGACCGGGCAGCAGAATCCACGCACAAGCATCACCTACGAGTTCCCCTCCGCCGAAGGCGACCCGTACTATCCCGTGCCGCGGGCGGAAAATGCCGAACTGTACCGCCGCTATCAGGCCCTGGCCGATGCCACACCGAATGTGACCTTCGTCGGCCGGCTGGGCACCTACAGATATTACAATATGGATCAGGTGGTGGCGCAGGCACTTTCAGTGTTCAATCGCATCGCGGCGGCCGAGCAGACGGGGACAGGCCTGCGACGCGCAGCGCAGGAATTGCGGGCGCAGGACCGGCACTTGGCCCTGGGGGCCGATGCCCGCCCCCAGGTGCCCGCGGCGGAATGAGGATTGCGCATGCCTTTTGATCGACGTGACGCTTCGGACGCCGCTGTGCCAGCATCCCCGTTCCTGAGCTTCTTCCAGGGTGGGTTCGAGTGTTCCACCCACCGGCGACGGGACGGACGGCGGCTGGATCTTCTCGCCTCCACCGGCCATGACGATGCGGCGGCGGCGGACTACCGGGCCTTGGCCGGGCATGGCATCCGCACCGTGCGTGACGGGTTCCGCTGGCACAGGATCGAAACCGCCCCGGGACGCTATGACTGGTCCAGCGTGCTGCCCATGCTGCGGGCGGCGCGGGAGACGGGAACCCAGGTGATCTGGGATCTGTGCCATTATGGCTGGCCGGACCATCTGGACATCTGGGACCCCGGTTTCGTCTTCGCTTTCGCCCGCTTCGCGCGCGCGGCGGCGCGGCTGGTGGCGGCGGAGACGGACGCACCGCCCCTGTGGTGCCCGGTGAACGAGATCTCCTTCTGGGCCTGGGCCGGGGGTGAGGTGGCGCGTTTCAATCCCCTGGCCCGCGGCCGCGGGGCGGAGTTGAAACGCCAGCTGGTCCGCGCCCACATCGCCGCCGTGGAGCAGGTGCGCCTGGTGGACCCCCGCGCCCGCATCATACAGGTCGATCCCGCCATCCATGTGGTGGGGCGGCCCGGGAGGTCCGGTGACCGGCGCGAGGCCGAGTGCTACCGCCTGGCCCAGTTCGAGGCCATGGACATGGTCACCGGCCGCATGTGTCCCGAGCTGGGCGGCGCGCCGGAGTGCCTGGACATCGTCGGTGTGAACTATTACGCCGATAATCAATGGTATATCGGCGGCAGGACCATCGAACCGGGGGCGGCGGACTATCGGCCCTTCCGGGAGATCCTGGCCGAATTCCATGCCCGCTACGGCCGTCCCCTGCTGGTGGCGGAGACCGGGGCGGAGGGCGATGCCCGTGCGCCCTGGCTGCACTATGTGGCCGACGAGGTGGCGGCGGCCATCGGCGGCGGAGTCCCGGTTCAGGGACTGTGTCTCTATCCCGTGCTGGATTATCCCGGCTGGGACAATGACCGGCACTGCCCCGTGGGACTGTTGGGCAACCGGGATGCCGGCGGCGAAAGGCCGGTCCATGCGCCGCTGGCGGAGGCACTGGCCCGGCTGCAACCGCGGTTCGCGATGGCCGGTGATACCGTCCGCCGGGCCACGGCGGCCTGACGGGCGGGGATGGAGCCGATGTGGAGCGACGCAGCCATTCCCGGTACGCCGGTGCGCTTCCTGCTGCATTACATGCGGCGGCGACCGCTGCAGTTCGGCGGCTTGTTCCTGCTGATCCTGGGGGCGGCCGGCTGCGCCGTGGCGGTCCAGTGGGGGATGAAGCTGCTGGTCGACGCCATGGCGTCGTCCGACCGGGCCACCGCCGATGTCTGGACGCCGCTGACCCTGTTCCTGGGGCTGATCCTGGCCGAGAATGTGCTGTGGCGCGCCGGTGGCTGGCTGGGCTGCCGTGCGGTGGTGGCCAGCGGCATCGACATCCGGCTGGACCTGTTCCGTCACCTCAGCGGCCATTCGCTGCGCTATTTCTCGCAGAACATGGTGGGAGCGCTGGGGGGACGCATCACCGCCACGGCCGGCGCCATCGGCAGCGTCCTCGGCACCCTGACCTGGAGCATCATGCCGCCGGTGATCGACTTCATCGGTGCCGTTATCGTGCTGACCACGGTCGATGGGCGCATGGGGCTGGCGCTGGTGCTGTTCGTCGCCATCACCGGCCTGTCGGTGCTGTGGTATGGCAGCCGAGGCCGTGGGCTGCACCGCCTCTATGCGGAGGAAGGGGCGCGCGTCGGCGGCGAACTGGTGGATGTGGTCTCCAACATCTGGACGGTGAAGGCCTTTTCCGCCCGGCAGCGCGAACATGCGCGCCTGAACCAGGCCCTGGGGATCGAGGGGCAGGCGCAGGTGCGCAGCTGGATGCATCTGGAGAAGACCCGTGTCCTGCACGATCTCTGCCTGACCGTGCTGGCGGGCGCCATGCTGGTCTGGGTGGTGTCGCTGTGGCAGCGCGGCGGCGTCACGCCCGGCGACGTGGTCATGGTCAGCGCCCTGACCTTCCGCATCCTGCATGGCTCGCGCGATCTCGCCTTCGCCCTGGTGGGCATCACCCAGCAGCTTGGGGCCGTGGCCGACACCTTGCGCATCATCGCCAGGCCCCATGACGTGCCGGACCGGCCGGATGCCCGCCCGCCTGCGGCGGAATCCCGGGGCGAGGTGCGGCTGGAGGGTGTCACCTTCGCCCATGCCGGCCGGACGCCGCTGTTCCGCGATCTCGACCTGCATATCCCGGCCGGCCAGCGGCTGGGCGTGGTCGGGGCGTCGGGGGCGGGCAAATCGACGCTGCTGGCCTTGATCCAGCGGCTGGAGGATGTGCAGGAGGGGCGGGTGCTGATCGATGGCGAACCGGTCATAGCGCTGACCCAGGACGGGTTGCGGCGCAAGATCGCTGTGGTGCCGCAGGATGTCTCGCTCTTCCATCGCTCGGTGCTGGAGAACATCCGCTATGGCCGTCCGGACGCACCCGACACGGCGGTCCAGGCTGCGGCCCGGGCTGCCCGCTGCGACGACTTCGTGCGGTCGCTGCCCCAGGGCTATGACACGCTGGTGGGGGAACGGGGCATCCTGCTGTCCGGCGGGCAGCGCCAGCGCATCGGCATCGCCCGCGCCTTTCTGAAGGACGCGCCCGTGCTGATCCTGGACGAGGCAACCTCCGCCCTGGATACGGCGTCTGAGATTGAGATCCAGCAGGCCCTGGATGGTCTGATGCGGGGACGGACCGTGGTGTCGGTGGCGCATCGCCTGTCCACCGTGGCCGGATTCGACCGCATCATCGTGCTGGTGGACGGCCATATCGTCGAGGACGGGCCGCCGGGTGACCTGATCCGGCAGGGAGGTCCCTTCGCCCGCATGTGGCAGTTGCAGGCGCGCAGCCTGCCCACGGCCGCGGAATAGGAAACGGCCGGGATCGCTCCCGGCCGTTCATATCCAGACTGCGGCGTCTGCGTGGTTTACGCGGCGCGGACGCTGGACAGGAACTTGTCCACTTCGTTGCGCAGCCCTTCGGCATTGCGCGACAGCTCGCCGGCGGCCGCCAGAACCTGCTCCGCCGCGGCGCCGGTTTCGGTGGCAGCCTGGCTGACGCCGGTAATGTTGCCGGACATGTCGCGGGTGCCGCGGGCGGCCTCCTGCACATTGGCCGCGATGTCCTGAGTGGCCGCCCCCTGTTCCTCCACCGCCGCGGCAATGGTGGCGGAGATTTCGCTGACCCGGGTCACGGTGCTGCCGATGCCTTCGACCGCCTTGTGGGCGCCGCCGGTGGCGGTCTGGATCTCGACCACCTTGGCCTGGATCTCGTCGGTGGCGCGGGCGGTCTGGGTCGCCAGCGCCTTCACCTCCGAAGCGACGACGGCGAAGCCCTTGCCGGCCTCGCCGGCGCGGGCCGCCTCGATGGTGGCATTCAGTGCCAGCAGGTTGGTCTGGGCCGCGATCTCGCTGATCAGCTCGACCACCTGACCGATCTCGGCCGCCGCCTGCACCAGGCTTTCCATGGTCCGGGCGGTGCGCTCAGCCTCCTGCACCGCGTCGGTGGCGATGTTGCTGGACTGGGCGACCTGACGGCTGATCTCCTGGATCGAGGCCGACAGCTCCTCCGTGGCACCGGCCACGGTGTTGACATTGGCGCTGGCCTGCTCGGCGGCGGCGGCGACGGCGGTCGACTGGCTGCTGGCGTGCTGGGCGGTTCCGGTCATGGCCGAGGCGGCAGACTGCATCTCGGTGGCGGCGGAGGCCACGGCCTCGACCATGCCCTTGACACTGGCTTCGAAGGCCTCGGCCAGACGCAGCCGTGCTTCGCGCCGTTCGCGCTGCGCCTGCTCGGCGGCATCCTTGGCCACGATTTCCATGTCGCGGTTGCGGACCATGCTTTCCTTGAACACCAGCACCGATTTGGCCATGGCGCCGACCTCGTCGCCACGCTCGGTGGCCGGGACAGAGGTGTGCAGGTCGCCGCCGGCCAATTGCTGCATCGCCGCCGTCAGGGCACGCACAGGCCGGCTGACCGAATGGGAGATCATGAACAGAGCCACGAAAAGGATGATCGCGATCACCGTCAGCGACACGAGGATGGTGGCGCGGGTGTCGATGCTGGACCTTTCGATCTCATCCAGCCGGCTTGTCTGCTCGATGGCCGAGACATCGACGAAGCCGTTCACCCCGTCCATGACCTTCTCCCGGGTCGGAGTCGCATGGTTGAAGCGGATGTCGGTGACCTGCCGGTTCAGATCGCCCAGTTTCTTCGAGATCCCGACATAGGTGGTGAGAACCTCCTGTGCCGCCGTGGCCGGTGCTGCCAGAGACGGGACTTTCTGGAGATCCTGCAGGATCTTGTCGGCTTCGCTGCTGGATTTGCGCACGCGCTCCATCAGCTTGAGATCATTCTCGCTGAGAAAGCGCAGCGTGGCCCCGCGGGCATCATTATAAAGTTCGAGGACCCGGGCCACTTTGGCCGGTGCATCAGCAGGGGCCCCCGGAGCCGAGGCAGCCGTCGCCAGCATCCGCATCTTTTCCGCGACCTGCGGTCCGAGGCCGAACAGCTCATTCTGACGGACCCGCAACTGCTCGATGACCAGTTCCGTCACTTCGGCCAGAGACTGGCGGTGCGCTTCCCAGGTTTCCGCCAGGGCGACCAGCCGGGCGCGCTGACCGGCACTGCTGCTCTCATCAATAATCTCTTTCAGCGATTCCGCCGCCTTGCCGGCGGCCTCGGCGACTGCAGCCCCGGCCGCGGTCGCCTCATCGACCGTCGAGGCCTGGTACATGTCGCGCAGCAGGGTGGCGCTTTGCAGCACCTTCACCTTGGCGTCCATGGCAATGCGCGAGGTTTCGGTCGCCTTGTTGACGGCAATGGCGTTGGTGATGGTCGCGGTGAGGGTCGTGTAAGCGATGGTGCCGAGGGCGACCATCATCACGACGGCCAGAACGGAGCTACCCAGGAGACGCGTGGTGATCGACGCATCGCGCAGGCGCTGGATAATCATTGTTTTACTCCAATTCGGAAAGTCGCGGGCCGTTGACCGGCCGTCTGCCGTCAAGGGGGCAACGAGAGAAATGGGTCATAAGAATCGCATCAAATAGTAAACAAAATGTTTCCGAATCGGGGCGTTAAATCATTGATATAATAGTGCGATAGTTTCGTCGCGGAGCCATTTTCGATTCCATCCCCATCGCCTTGTCCGAAGCATCGTCACTCTTCCGCAGCTCCCGGCGATTGCCTTGTGGACATCCATGATCCCTTGTGCGTCTGCTCCTGCCGATCTCACAGACACCCTGTCGGTGGCGCCAGCGGCAGTACGGGCTGGAAGCGCTTGGCCCTTGTCGCGGACGCGGAACCTCCGGCGCGGTCGGGATCGGCCCACCCGGCGCTCGTGCCAGGGGCGGATGCGCTTCTGCATCGGCGCCCTAGGTCCGGCTTGGCCTTTCCGCTGCCATGGCCGTTGCGACAAGGGCCGCCGCCTGGGTGGTTTCCTTCCGCCCGGCGTCGCGCCGCTCACTGTAGCGGTCGGTCAGATAGTCACTGCGATCCCGTACCAGCAGCGTGAATTTGACCATTTCCTCCATCACATCCACCACCCGGTCATAATAGGCGGAGGGTTTCATGCGGCCCTGTTCGTCGAACTCCTGAAATGCCTTGGGCACGGAGGACTGGTTGGGAATGGTGACCATGCGCATCCAGCGGCCCAGCACCCGCATGGCATTGACCGCATTGAAGGATTGGGACCCGCCGCTGACCTGCATCACGGCCAGCGTCCGCCCCTGTGTCGGACGGATTCCGCCGCTTTCGAGCGGCAGCCAGTCGATCTGGCATTTCAGGATGCCCGTGATGGTGCCGTGCCGTTCCGGGCTGA
Organism: Oleisolibacter albus; assembly: GCF_003336875.1. Lineage (GTDB taxonomy): Bacteria > Pseudomonadota > Alphaproteobacteria > Azospirillales > Azospirillaceae > Niveispirillum > Niveispirillum album. Next base: position 291,755 of record NZ_QGNJ01000003.1, read on the forward strand.
CCCAGACCTGGCCTTCCGACCATTGTGACAGGGTGCGCAGTTCCGTCACCTTGGGATGATCGGAGCTGACACTGTCCGGCAGCGGCAGGCCATGCGGATCGAAGATCCGGGTCTCCGCCCCCATGCGCCCCAACAACCGGGCCGACTCTTCCGTCAGGAACCGGCTGTAGGAGCGTTCCCGCAGGGAACCGTAGAGCAGCAGGATGCGGGGCGGGTGCGTTGAAGGGGACGCGACCGCGAGTTTGGCCGGCGCGGGAATATCCAAATAGGTCTCGTCCAAGCTGGGCAGGCTGCCATCGGTCACCATGACAGGGGGCTCTCCGTGTGGGAAGGGCGGGGGATGTGATCAGCCGGCCCGGCGCTCGTACCAGGGGCGGGTGCGCTTCACCAGATGCACGACGGACAGCATCACCGGCACCTCCACCAGCACACCGACCACGGTGGCCAGGGCGGCACCCGAATTCAGGCCGAACAAGCTGATGGCGGCGGCGACCGCCAGCTCAAAGAAGTTGCTGGCGCCGATGAGGGCGGCCGGGGCGGCAACGCACCAGGCCACACCCAGCCGGCGGCTGAGCCAGTAGGCGATGCCGGCGTTGAGATAGACCTGGATCAGGATCGGCACGGCCAGCAGGGCGATGACCAGCGGCTGGGCCAGGATCTGCTCGCCCTGGAAGCCGAACAGCAGCACCAGGGTCAGCAGCAGCGACGCCAGCGACAGCGGCTGCAGCCGGGACAGGGTGCGGGACAGAGCCGCCGCGCCACCGCGGGCCAGCAGACTGCGGCGCCATAGCTGGGCCGCCACCACCGGAACCACGATATAGAGCAGCACCGACAGCAGCAGCGTGCCCCAGGGCACGGTGATGGAGGCGACCCCCAGCAGCAGTCCGACCAGCGGCGCGAAGGCGAAGACCATGATCAGGTCGTTCAGCGCCACCTGGCTGAGAGTGTAGGTCGGCTCGCCCTCGCACAGGTTCGACCAGACGAAGACCATGGCGGTGCAGGGGGCGGCGGCCAGCAGGATCAGGCCGGCGATGTAGGACGGGATCTGGTCCGGGGGCAGCAACGGCGCGAACAGGTGCCCGATGAACAGGCTGCCCAGCAGGGCCATGGAAAAGGGTTTCACCCCCCAATTGACCAGCAGCGTGACGCCCACGCCCCGCCAATGCTGCGCCACCGATCCCAGACTGCCGAAATCGATCTTCAACAGCATGGGCACGATCATCAGCCAGATCAGCACAGCCACGGGCAGATTGACCCGGGCCAGCTCGGCGGCGGCGATGGTCTGGAACAGACCGGGCAGCAGATGGCCCAGCCCGATGCCGACCAGGATGCAGAGCCCGACCCAGAGGCTGAGATAGCGCTCGAACAGGCCCATGGCCGGCGGTGCCGCACGGGCAGGCGTCACACGGGTCATGCCGGTCACTCCGCCGGAGCGATGCGCTGACCGGCCGCGTCCACCACGGCTTCCCCATCCTCCTTGCTGAAGGCACCCCGCTGGGCGTCTGGCAGGATGTCCAGCACCCGTTCCGAGGGGCGGCACAGACGCACGCCGAGCGGCGTCACCACGATCGGCCGGTTGATCAGGATGGGATGGGCGATCATGGCGTCCAGCAACTGGTCGTCGGTCAGGGCCGGATCGTCCAGACCCAGATCGGTGTACTGCGCCTGCTTCTGCCGGATCACATCGCGCACCGGCACGCCCATGCGGGCGATGAGATCCACCAGCTCCGCCCGGGTCGGCGGTGTCTTGAGATACTCCACCACCGTCGGTTCGACCCCGCTGTTGCGGATCATGGCCAGGGTGTTGCGCGACGTGCCGCAGGCGGGGTTGTGATAGATGGTGATGGCGGCCATGAGGGTGTGTCCTGTTCTGTGGTGGCGTCAGTGTGCCGGGGGCGATCAGTCCGGCAGTCGGGAACCCCGCGTCAGGGGGGGCACAGCTCCGGTCGGCCCTGGCAGCAATCCTGCATCAGAAAGGTCAGCAGGCTCCGCAGGCCGTCATAGTCGCAGGCATAGAAGATCTGCCGTTGCAGCCGCCAGGACCGCAGCAGCCCCGCCCGTTCCAGCTGCGCCAGATGGTGCGACAGGGTGGAGGCCGGCACCGCCAACCGGGTGGCGATATCCCCGGCGCTCAATCCCGCCGGTCCCGCCTGCACCAGCAGACGGACCACGCCCAGGCGGGTTTCCTGGGCCAGGGCGGCGAAGGCAGCGATGGCGGTGTCGGTTTTCATAATTCCAGAATGATGGAAATGTATGGAGGCGTCAAGATCCGTCGGCCGTGCTCGACGCCAGCGGTGCGCCCGACGCGGCCGGAGGTCATGCCTGCGGCCGGCGGGTGTCCTGCATCAGAGCCGCGGGCGGGCGCGCTCGATCAGGGCGGGGGCATCGATGCCGCGGGGCAGGGTCCCGTAATTGGCCCCGTCCCCCCGGTCCAGTCGGCCGGCGCAGAAGGCGTCGGCCACGGCGGCGGGGCTGTCCTGCAGCAGCAGGGCGGCCTGCAGGGCCAGGGCCAGCCGGTCCACCAGATCACGGGCACGGTATTCCAGCCCGTCCCGGTCGGCCAGATCATCCTTCAGCCGGGCCAGGAAGCGGTCATAGCGGGCATCGGCCCCCGCCGCCCGCGCCAGTTCGGCCAGATAGGCGTCCAGCACACGCGGCTCCTTGGCCTGGGCGCGCAGCACGTCCAGGCACTGCACATTGCCGCTGCCCTCCCAGATGGCGTTGACTGGGGATTCGCGGAACAGCCGCGGCATGATGCAATCCTCCATCACACCGCTGCCGCCAATGCACTCCATGGCTTCATAGGCGTGGTTGGGCGCGCGTTTGCAGATCCAGTATTTGCCGACGGCGGTGCCGAGCCGGGCCAGCAGCCGCTCGCCCTCATCGGCGGTGGTGTCCAGGGCACGGCCGATGCGCAGCGTCAGCGCCAGGGCCGCTTCCGCCTCCAGCGCCAGATCGGCCAGCACATTCTGCATCAACGGCTGCCGGTCCAGCGGTGCCCCGAAGGCGCTGCGGTGGTGGCAGTGATGCAGCGCCTGGGACACGGCCTGCCGCATGCCGGCGGCGGAGCCGATCATGCAGTCGAACCGGGTCATGGCCACCATTTCGATGATGGTGGCGACGCCGCGCCCTTCAGCCCCCACCATCCAGGCCAGGGCGCCGCGCAGTTCCGTCTCGCTGGAAGCATTGGCGACATTGCCCATCTTGCGTTTCAGCCGCTGGATCTGCAGCGGGTTCTTCTCCCCGTCCGGACGCCAGCGCGGCAGCAGGAAGCAGGACAGGCCGCCGGGTGCCTGGGCCAGCACCAGGAAGGCGTCGCACATGGGGGCGGAGACGAAATATTTGTGGCCGACCAGTTCATAGGGCTGGCCAGGGCCGCCGGCGCCCAGCGGATGGGCGCGGGTTGTGTTGGCCCGCACGTCGGAGCCGCCCTGCTTCTCCGTCATGGCCATGCCGATGGTGACGGCCTGCTTCTGCCCGTCCGGCACATTGCGGGGATCATAGGCCCGGGCGGTGATCTTCGGCAGCCAGTCCCGGGCCAGATCGGGCTGGTGGCGCAGGGCCGGTACGGCGGCGAAGGTCATGGTGACGGGGCATTGGTGCGCCGCCTCCACCTGGCTCAGCAGGTAAACCTTGGCGGCACGGGCCACATGGGCGCCGGGGCGCGGATCGGTCCAGGGGCTGCTGTGCAGGCCGTTCTCCAGCGATGTGCGCATCAGCTGGTGATAGGCCGGATGGAACTTCACCAGATCGACACGGTGGCCGTGCCGGTCATGGGTATACAGCACCGGCGGGTTCTCATTGGCCTGGAAGCCCAGCTCGATGATGTCAGCGCGGCCAGTCAGGGCGCCGAACGCTTCCAGCCCGGCCTCGGCCCAGCCGGCGCCGTTGCGGATCACGCCCTCCTGCAGGGCCCGGTCCTGACGGAAGCTGTTGTAATCCTCCAGCGGCAGGGGCTGGTTCTGAACTTCATGCGTGGCGGCCAGCATGCGGCTGGGCGGCATGAGCGTGGTGTCGATGCGGTTGTCCATGGCGATCCTCCCCTTGATCCTGGTTTTTCCCGGTCTGTTTTTGCCGGCCCGCCCCCGCGTCAGTCCGGTGGCGGCCCCAGCGCCTGTACGCAGAAGCGGGTGAGGCCGGCGACCAGCGTCTCCTCATCCATGGGTGCGCCCGCCGGCTCCCCCGCCGGAGCGCCGGTCAGAGCGGCGCGCAGGGCTTCGGCGATGGCGCCGACCAGGGCGGCGGCGGTCAGGGCCTCATCCTGCGGCCGGATCTCGCCGGCCGTCATGCCATCGCGGATGATCCCGGCCAGCAGGGCGCGGTACGGCTCGCGGAGCCGCAGGCGGTCGGCCTCCACCACCGGCTCCGCCGGTTCCGCCAGCAGCGCCCAGGCCAGACGCCGGCCCTTCAGGGCGCGGCGGGCGAAGGTCTGCACCAGCCGGGACAGCCGGTCCCGGGCCGGGCCGGGGGCGGCCACGGCCTGGGTGCAGGCCTCGATCTCCCGAGCCGTGGCCCGGCGGAACACCTCGTCGAACAGGGCGGCCTTGGAGGGGAAATAGCGGTAGAGCAGGCCGGTGGACACGCCGGCCGCGGCAGCGACGGCCGGCATGCCGGCAGCGCCATAGCCCTGGGCCGCGACGAGCGCCAGGGCTGTCCCGACGATGCGTTCCCGCGTCTCGGCCAGACGGATCTCGACCCTGTCGGTGCGGCGATAGGCCATGGAAGAAATGAAACATGGTTCATTTCTTGGCGCAAGCGGAGTCCGGCGCGGTGCCTTCACGAAAAAGGGCGGCCCCGCAGGACCGCCCGGCTTCACGGCAGCAGATGGGTGGAGGCCCGGATCAGCCCCCCGACAGCAGCTTGAATATGGCGGAGAAGTCCTTGTCGCCCTGGCCCCGTGCCGACATCAGCTGGTACAGGGCCGCGGCCTGGGCGCCCAGGGGCGTGGAGGCGCCGGCGCTGGAGGCGGCCTGCTGCGCCAGCTTCAGGTCCTTCAGCATCATGTCGGCGGTGAAGCCGGCCTGATAGTCGCGGTTGGCGGGGGAGGTGGGCACCGGCCCCGGCACCGGGCAATAGCTGGTCAGCGACCAGCACTGGCCGGAGGATTTCGCGCTGATGTCGAACAGCTTCTGCCGGTCCAGCCCCAGCCGGTCGGCCAGGGCGAAGGCCTCCGACACGGCGATCATGGAGATGCCCAGAACCATGTTGTTGCAGATCTTGGCCGCCTGACCGGTGCCGGCCCCGCCGGCATGGACGATGGTCTTGCCCATGGCCTCCAGCAGCGGGTGAGCGCGGGTAAAGGCCGCATCGCTGCCGCCGACCATGAAGGTCAGGGTCCCGGCGGTGGCGCCGCCGGTGCCGCCGGACACCGGGGCATCCAGCATGTCGAAGCCCTTGGCAGCGGCGGCGGCGTTGACGGTGCGGGCCGTGTCCACATCGATGGTGGAGCAGTCGATCAGCAGCGCCCCGGTCCTGGCCCGGGCCAGCACGCCGTCCTCGCCCAGATAGACCTGCCGCACATGCTGGCCGGCCGGCAGCATGGTGATGACCACGTCCGCATCGGCGGCCGCGTCGCCGGCCGTGGCGGCCGTGCGGCCCCCGGCCTCGGTCAGGGCCGTCAGGCTGGCCGCCGAGAGATCGAAGCCGGTCACGCCGTGCCCGGCCTTCAGCAGGTTCCTGGCCATGGGCAGGCCCATATTGCCCAGCCCGATAAAGGCGACCGTCGCCATGGTATCCTCCCGTTCTTCTTGTCTGTCAGTCGCCGGCCAGCAGGCGGCGGGCGATGATCATGCGCATGACCTGGTTGGTGCCTTCCAGGATCTGGTGGACGCGCAGATCGCGGACGAAGCGCTCCACCGGATAGTCCTTGATGTAGCCGTAGCCGCCATGCAGCTGCAGCGCCTCGTTGGCGACGCGGAAGCCGATGTCGGTGGCGAAGCGCTTGGCCATGGCGCAGTGCGCCGTGGCATCGGGGTGGCCGCGGTCCAGGGACAGGGCGGCGCGGTGGACCATCAGCCGGGCGGCATCCAACTCGGTGGCCATGTCGGCCAGCATGAATTGCAGCGCCTGGAAATCGGCCAGCGGCTTGCCGAACTGCTGGCGGGTGTTCATGTAGTCGCGCGCCTGCTCCAGACAGGCCCGCGCTCCGCCCAGGGAACAGGCGGCGATGTTGATGCGCCCGCCATCGAGCCCCTTCATGGCGAATTTGAAACCATCGCCTTCCGCCCCCAGGCGATTGCCGACGGGCACCCGGCAATCCTCAAGGATGACCGTGGCCGTGGGCTGGCTGTTCCAGCCCATCTTGCGTTCCTTCTTGCCGAAGGACAGGCCGGGCGTGCCCTTCTCCACCACGATGGCCGAGATGCCTTTCGGCCCCGGCCCGCCGGTGCGGCACATGATGAGATAGAGGTCGGTGGCACCGGCGCCGGAGATGAAGGCCTTGGTGCCGTTCAGCACGTAATGGTCGCCGTCCCGTTCGGCCCGTGTGCGCAGCGAGGCGGCATCGGAGCCGCTGCCCGGCTCGGTCAGGCAATAGCTGGCCAGTGTCTCCATGCTGAACAGCGACGACAGCCAGCGCGACCGCTGCCCGGCATCGCCGAAGCTGTCGATCATCCATGCCACCATGTTGTGGATGGAGATATAGGCGGCGGTGGAGGGGCAGGCCGCCGACAGCTCCTCGAACAGGAGGACGGCGTCCAGCCGGCCGAGGCCGGTGCCGCCGAACTCGTCGCGGCAATAGAGGCCGGCGAATCCCAGCTCGGCGGCGCGGCGCAGCGTATCCACGGGGAAGATGCCCTCCTCGTCCCACGCCGCGGCGAAGGGGGCGAGATGATCGCGGGCAAAGCCGCGGGCCAGATCCTGCACGGCCCGCTGATCGTCGTTCAGCTCGAAATCCATCATGTCCTCTTTGGTCGAATCCGGGCCGGGTCAGGCCATGTTGATCATGATGGTCTTCTTGTGCGTGAAGTGCTCCAGCATGGCTTCCAGGCTTGCCTCCTTGCCCAGGCCGGAGGTCTTGACGCCGCCATAGGAGATGTTGGGCTGCACCACCAGGTTCTGGTTGACCTGGACCAGACCGGCTTCCAGCCGCTGGGTGGCGTCCAGGGCCTTCTTCAGGTCGTTGGTCCAGATGGTGGCGGCCAGACCGTACTCTGTGTCATTGGCCTGGGTGATGGCCTCTTCGTAATCGTCGAAGACGATGACGCAGGTGACGGGGCCGAAGATCTCCTCCCGCGCCAGCCGGCTGTCATTGGTCAGGCCGGTGAAGATCACGGGCTGGACGAACAGGCCCGGGCTGAGGGCCTCCGCCGTCGGCAGGGCGGAGCAGGTGTGGGCGGTGCCGCCTTCGGCCTTGCCGGCGGCGATATAGCCCTGCACCTTTTCGAACTGCTGCGGCGAGACGATGGTGCCGATGTCGGTCTTCTCGTCCAGCGGGTCGCCCATGACCATGGCGTCCACCTTCGCCTTCAGGCGGGCCACGAAATCGTCATGGATGGAGCGGTGAACGAAGATGCGGCTGGCGGCGGTGCAGCTCTGCCCCTGGCGGGTGAAGCGCATGCCGGTGATGGCCCCGGCCACGGCCTTGTCCAGGTCGGCATCGGCCAGCACGATCATGGGCGACTTGCCGCCCAGCTCCAGCGTCACCGGGATCAGCTTCTCGGCCGCCGTCCTATAGACGATGCGGCCCGTCTCCACGCTGCCGGTGAAGGTGATCTTGCCCACCTTGGGATGGGCCACCAGGGGCGCACCGCAGTCCGGCCCGAAGCCCGAGAGCATGTTGAACAGGCCCGGCGGCAGGATCTGGTTGATGATCTGGCAGACCCGCAGCACGGCCAGCGGTGCCTCCTCCGCCGATTTGACGATCACCGCATTGCCGGCGACCAGGGCCGGGGCGATCTTCAGCGCCATCAGCAGCAGCGGCACATTCCAGGGGATGATGGCGCCGACGATGCCGATGGGCTCGCGCTGGGTGATGGTCATGACCGTGGGGGAGAAGGGCACGGTCTCCCCCTTCAGCTCCGGGGCCAGCCCGCCATAGAAGACGAAGCTGTCGGACAGAACCCCGGCCTCGACCCGGCTTTCCGTGCGCAGGGCCTTACCCGTCTCCAGCGTGATGAGGCGGGCCAGCTCCTCCACATGGGCCTGGAGCGCACGGCCGCAATCCGCCACCAGCCGGCCGCGTTCGCGCGCCGGGCGCCTGGCCCACTCCTTCTGCGCCTTGGCAGCGGCGGCCACGGCGGCTTCCACATCCGCCGCCTCGCCGAAGGCAGCCTGGCCGACCACGTCGCCCCGGGCGGGGTTGACCACGTCGAAGGTCCGGCCCGAGGCAGCGGGCACCAGGGCGCCGCCGATCAGATGCTTGCCCGACAGCGTGCGTGCCAGGGCATGGGGGTCCAGGGTCGGCGTCAATGGGGACGCGGGCGTGGCGGTGGTCATGGCGTCTCTCTCCCAGTGTCTGTGCGGGTCCGCCCACGGGAAACGCGCAGCCATGGCGGCCCGCTCCCGCGCGGCACGCCCGCGCTTGATGTCGATTATCCTGTGCAGAACTCCCTCGACGAAGGCAAGAAAATGCGAAACCGTTGTGCGGAATCGCACAACGTTCCCCATCCGGGGCCAAATAGCGCGAGGGCGGGAGGACAAAGCGGCATGGATTGGGATGATCTGCGGTTCGCGCTGGCAGTGGCGCGGGCCGGCTCGCTGACCGGTGCCGCCCAGGGGCTGGGCGTGGACCACAGCACGGTCGGCCGCCGCATCGACCGGCTGGAGCGGGCGCTGAACGCCAAGCTGTTCGACCGCATGAAGACCGGCTATGCCGCGACACCCGCCGGCGAGCGGCTGCTGCGCACGGCGGAGGCGGTGGAGGCGGCGGTGCTGGCCGGCGAGGCGGAGATCGGCGATGAGAACGCCGCCGTCAGCGGGGCCGTGCGCATCGGGGCGCCCGACGGGTTCGGCACCTATTTCCTGGCCCCCCACATTGCGGCCCTGTGCGATGCCCATCCGCGGCTGGAGGTGGAACTGGTGGCCACGGCCCGCCTGTTCAGCCTGTCCAAGCGCGAGGCCGATGTGGCCATTGCCCTGTCGCTGCCAGCCCAGGGCCGGGTGGTGGGACGCAAGCTGACGGACTACCACCTGGGCCTCTATGCCACGGCGGACTATCTGGCGCGCCACGGCCTGCCACGCGCCGCCACGGACCTGGCCCGGCACCGGCTGGTCGGCTACATCGACGAGCTGCTCTACACGCCCGAGCTGGATTATCTGCATCTGATCTGCCCGGAGGCGGCGCCGCGCTTCCGCAGTGCCAACCTCATCGCCCAGGTCCAGGCGGTGCGGGCCGGGCTGGGCATCGGCGTGCTGCCGGCCTTCATCGCCCAGACCGATCCGGCCCTGAAGCCGGTGCTGGCGGCCGAGATCAGCCTGGTCCGCACCTTCTATCTGCTGATCCATGCCGACAGCCAGCGGCTGGCGCGCATCCGGGCCACAGTCGGCTTCATCCATGATCTGGCGCAGCGGCACCGCCGCCTGTTCGACCCGCACGGGGGGTGAGGGGCGGGGCGGCTCAGGCGCCGGGCAGCGGGATGAACTCGCTCTCGCCAGGCACGGGCGGGAAGCGGCCGCTGCGCCAGTCCTCCTTGGCCTGCTCGATGCGCTCACGCGACGAGGAGACGAAATTCCACCAGATGTGCCGTGGCCCGTCCATGGTGGCGCCGCCCAGCAGCATCAGCCGGCAGGGGGTGACGGCGCGGACGGTGATGCTGTCGCCGGGACGGAAGACTAGCAGCTGCGGCGCCTCGAAACGGTCGCCGGCGATCTCCACCGTGCCGGCGGCCACGTAGAGGGCGCGGTCCTCGTAATCCGGGTCGAGGGGGACGGCGGCGCCGGGCTGCAATGACAGGTCCACATACAGCGTCTCGGTCAGGGTCTCCACCGGGGAGGTGGCGCCGAAGGCGCTGCCGGCAATGACCCGCGCCCGCAGGCCGGCATCCCCCACCAGGGGAAGTTGGTCCGCGCCCACATGCTGGAAGGAGGGGGCGATCTCCTCGCAGCTCCGCGGCAGGGCGATCCAGCTCTGGATGCCGAACATGGGCTGGGTGGTGCGCCGGGCGTCCGCCGGGCTGCGTTCGGAATGGGCGATGCCGCGCCCGGCCGTCATCAGGTTCAGGGCGCCGGGCGTGATCTCCAGGGCGTTGCCCTCGCTGTCCCGGTGCATGATCCGGCCATCGAACAGATAGGTGACGGTGGCCAGCCCGATATGGGGATGCGGGCGGACATCCATGCCCTGTCCGGCCAGGAACTGCGCCGGCCCCATCTGATCGAAGAAGATGAAGGGGCCGACCATCTGCCGCCGGATATGGGGCAGGGCGCGGCGCACCTCGAAGCCGCCGATGTCGCGGGCACGCGGCACCACCATCAGTTCGATGGCCTCACAGGACGGGACATTCCCCTGCACGGGATCGTGACCGGGTTGCCAGCTCATGGTGATGGTCCCCTTCTCCTGGCCGGCCGCCGGACCGCGGCCGTTTCCGGCGGGGAGCATAGCAGGCAATCGGGCGGCGGCCTCCCGGCTCGATGCCGGAATCCCGGATTTTCGCCGGGAAGGGATGGCTGTCAGCCGATGCCGGCCATTCGCGCCGTCGCCAAGGAGGGCGGAAGATAGTGGCTTTCCAGATCCTGTCGCGTTTCCGTGGCCTGGACCACACCACCATCGGCGGTACGCAGGAAGGTGCCGGCGGCGCTGGTGATGCAGACCCCGCCGGCGCCATCGCCCTTGACCAGGGCGAAATCGCCGAAGGCCAGGGCGCCATCGGCCCGGCAGGTCACCAGCTCCCCGACCACAGTGAACTGGTCGCGGATGGCCTGTTGGGCGTTGAGGATGGTGGCCCGGGCGGCATGCAGCAGGTCGAGCTGGATCTTGACCACGGTTTCCGCGGCGTCGGCGCCGAGATGGGTCAGACGGTCGGGCGACAGGTTTGAGCGGGCATGGTTGGCCTGGGCGATGGCCTGTCCCAGCCAGAGAATAAGCCGTTCCCCGGCCTTCGCCCAAGAGGAGGGCATCGCCTCGGCCACCCGGTCATCGACCGGGGCATCGTCTGCCGTGAACCGGTCCGGCCCGAAAATGCCGGGATAGGCCGTGTCGTGCAGGTTCAAGCTCTGGTCAGTCCAGGCATCCATGACGGGTTCTCCCTACCTCTGCAGGCGTCATGGTGCCTTGTCCCGGTTTTCACAGGATTAAAGAAACAGACTGGATTTCCACGCAAATCCGCTCAAGGTCCGCGTCAAGACCGCTAATCCAGGGTCTGGCGGTAGCGCCGGATGGCCAGAGCCGAAACAGCCAGAAGGAACAGAAGCAGGGGCCACAACTCCGGCCAGATCTCCGGCAGCCCGTTTCCCTTCAGCATGACGCCGCGGACGATGCGCAGGAAATGTGTCAGCGGCAGCACCTCGCCGATGGCCTGGGCCCAGTCGGGCATGCCGCGGAAGGGGAACATGAAGCCCGACATCAGGATGGATGGCAGGAAGAAGAAGAAGCTCATCTGCATGGCCTGGAGCTGGTTGCGCGCCAGCGTCGAGAACAGGAAGCCCATGGTCAGGTTGGCGCTGATGAACACCACCATGCCCAGGGCCAGCACGGCGGGATTGCCCACCATCGGCACACCGAACAGCAGCCGCGCCGCCGCGGCGATGACCATGACCTGCGCGGCCCCGACCAGGATGAAGGGGGCGAGCTTGCCCAGCATGACCTCCAGCGGCCGCACCGGCATGGCCAGCAGGTTCTCCATGGTGCCGCGCTCCCGTTCCCGCGTCACCGCCAGCGCCGTCATGATGATCATGGTCATGGTCAGGATGGTGCCGACCAGGCCGGGCACGATGTTGTACTGGGTCAGTCCCTCCGGGTTGTAGCGGCGGTGGATGCGCACCTCCACCGGCCCGGAAACCGGCGCCAGGGCCGTCAATGGCCCGTCCAGCAGCGGTGTCAGGGCACTGTCGACGATGCGTTGCAGGGCACCGACGGCATTGCCGGTGGCGGCCGGGTCTGTGGCATCGGCGATGACCAGCAGGGCGGGGTGGTCTCCGCGCAGGAGGTCGCGGCCGAAACCGGCCGGGATCTCCACCGCGAACTGCACGCGGCCGCGGGCGACCAGATCCTCCACCTCCGTCACGGTGGCGGCCGTGCGGGTCAGGCGGAAATAGTCGCTGGTCTGCAGGCCGGCGATGATGGCCCGGCTGAACGGACTGTTGTCCTGGGCCAGCACCGCTGTCGGCAGGTGCTTGGGATCGGAGTTGATGGCATAGCCGAACAGCAGCAGCTGCAGCACCGGAATGCCGACCATCATGGCGAAGGTCAGCCGGTCCCGCTTCATCTGGATGAATTCCTTGATGATCATGGCCAGCAGGCGGGACAGGGAGAAGCGGCGGCTCATGGCCCGGACCTCCGCGCCGCAGTCGGCGCCGCCGCGAAATTGTCGCGGGCACCGCCCATGAGATGGATGAAGGCGTCCTCCAGCGTCGGCAGGCCCCGGCTCCAGCGCAGGTCGGGCATCTGCTGGAAGGCGGCGACGGCCGCGTCCAGCCGGGCGCCGTCGCCGCCACTGACATGCAGGGTGGCTCCGAAGGGCGCCACCATCTCCACCCCCGGCCGCCCGCTCAGATCGCGGGCCAGGGCCGCGATCTGGCGGTCCGGGCCGCTGACATGCCAGGTGGCAAGGCCGGAGCCCTGAACCACCTGTTCCACCGTGCCGGTGGCCAGCAGCCGGCCATAGGCCAGATAGGCGATGCGGTGGCAGCGCTCCGCCTCGTCCATGTAATGGGTGCTGACCAGGACGGTCATGCCGTCGGCGGCCAGCGCGTGGATCTCGTCCCAGAACTCCCGTCGGGCCTTGGGATCGACGCCGGCGGTGGGCTCATCCAGCAGCAGCAGGTCGGGCTCGTGCAGGATGCAGGCGGCCAGGGCCAGCCGCTGTTTCCAGCCCCCAGACAATGTCCCGGCCAGCTGGTCCCGCCGGTCGGCCAGTCCCAGCCGGTCCAGCGCCGCCGCCACCCGGATGCGCCGGTCGGGCAGAGCGTAGAGCCGGGCCACGAAGTCCAGATTCTCGCGGATGGTCAGGTCTTCGTACAGGCTGAACTTCTGGGTCATGTAGCCGACCCGCTGCTTGATGGCCCAGCTCTGGCGGCGGATGTCGTAGCCGAGACAGGTGCCCTGTCCGCCGTCGGGGACCAACAGGCCGCAGAGCAGGCGGATGGTCGTGGTCTTGCCGCTGCCATTGGGGCCGAGGAAGCCGTGGATCTGGCCGCGTTCCACCTCCAGATCGACGCTGTCGACCACGGCACGGCCGCCAAAGCGCTTGGTCAGGCCGCGCACAGCGATGACCGGGTCCGTCATGGCTGCACCGTCAGTGTCAGGGGCTGGCCCGGCAGCAGTCCGGCTCCCCCTTCCGCCGGCGCCGACCCTTCCAGGCGGGCTTCGGCCCGGAACACCAGCTTGGCCCGGGTTTCCCCGCTGAAGATCACCGGCGGGGTATATTCCGCCTCGGTCGCCAGCCGGCTGACGCGGGCCGTGAGGCCGGCGGCGCAGCCGTCGCACTGCACCGTCAGCTGGTCTCCGGGTTTGACGCTGGCGCGCTGCGGTTCCGGGATGAAGAACACGGCCTTGATGCCCCCGGCGGGCAGCAGACTGACGACGGTGCCGTTGGCCGGCACCCATTCGCCGGGATCGCGCACCAGATCATCCACCAGCGCGTCGGCCGGGCTGACCACGCGGCGCTGGGACAATTGCCACTCCGCCCGCGCCACAGCGGCGCGGGCCGCCTCCACCGTCGCCTCGGCGGCGGCGATACGGTCGCTGCGGGCGGGCAGGCGGGCAGTGGCGAGGTCGGCTTCCTGTCGGGCCACGGTGGCGGCGGCGCTGGCGGCCGTGGCCTCCGCCTGGTCCAGCCGGGCCTGGGCTGCCACATTGGTGGCGGCCAGTTTGCGCTGGCGGTCGAGGTCGAGGCGGGCCAGGCGCAGGGTGGCCCGCGCTTCCTCCACCTGGGCGGCGCGGGAGGCCAACTCCTCCGGCCGGCTGCCCAGCCGCAGGTCGGCCAGTTGGCTTTCGGCCTCGGCCAGTTGCGCCCGGGTCTGGGCCAGGGCGGCGATCTGGTCCGTATCCTCCAGGGTGAAGAGCAGGGTGCCGGCGCTGACGCGCTCCCCCTCCCGCACGGGCCGGTCGGCCAGCCACCCGGCCTCCGGAGCCGCGATGTGCAGATAGTCCCCCTCCAGATAGCCCTGGAAATGGCCGGGCGGCTCGTCCCCGCCGCAGGCGGACAGGAGCAGCAGGGGAAGCAACGTGATAGGGAGCCGGGTCATGGCGAGCCTCCAGGCGCACGGATCGAGGCGAGGAACAGGGAGAGATGCTGGGACAGGATCTGGTCGGGGGGGATCGGCTGTTCCTCCACCGGGGCGAAGGTGGTCTGCCAGATGGCCACCAGCATCAGGGGAGCCATGAACAGTCGTGCCGTAATGGCCGGGTCCAGGGGCCGGAACTCCCCGGCCTCAACTCCCTGACGCAGAATGCCGCCGACCAGGGCCAGACCGCGCCCTACAACCTCCCGCCGGTAGAAGCGGGCCATGTCCGGGAAATTGCCGGCTTCCGCCATCACCAGCTTGGGGATGGCGACGAGGCGCGGCTCGGCGATGGTGTTGCCGAGAACGCTGGCGAACAGGCGCAGCCGGTCGGTCGCGCTCCCGGGAAAGGCCGCCAGGGCGGTTTCGATCTGGGCGATGCGGGGCACCAGGCTGTTCTGCACCAGCGCTTCGAAGATGGCCTGCTTGGAGGGGTAGTAGAGATAGACCGTCCCCTTTGACACGCCGGCACGGGCAGCGATGTCCTCCATCCGCGTCGCGGCGAAGCCGGTGACGGCAAAGCAGTCGAGCGCGGCGGCAAGGACCTCCGCGGGGCGGGCTTCCTTGCGGCGGCTGCGGGTGGGCCGTGGGTCCATGGTTCCCTCATAACTGACTGGTCAGTCATTAAATGCCGATATCGATCCGCTGTCAAGGCGTGGGCGGCTTGGTGGGACGGGAGCAAACCCGGAAGGGGCAGGGTCCCCACCGGCCGGCGGCGCTGTTGTCGGCGGGGCCGTCCGGCCCGCACCATCACCCAGCCGCCACCCAGCCGCCACCCAGCCGCCAGCACAGGGGACCGCCATGCCCCGGCGCCCGTCGACAGCCCAGCGGGATACCATCCAACGGGTCACGCACGCCTTCACGGAGGGTGCGCTGGAAACGCGGGGCGGCCGCAAGGTCCGCAATCCCAGGCAGGCCATCGCCCTGCATGAGGCCGGTGCTTCCATCCCTTCTCCCCGGCGGTGGACGGCATGCCGCCAACCATCGCTGGCCCGGCGAATGGCCCCCCCTGGCCCTGCTGGAGCGGATGGTCCGGCTGCTGACCACGCCCATACGGATCAGCGTGCCGCCGCAAGATCTGCGTGTCAGCCTGTCCCGCCTTCCGACGTCCCCCGTCCAGCGGTCTGATCCTGCGCGATATCCCTGTTGCCGGGCGGACCGGCGGGGCAGGGTTGACGGATGGGGCCATCCACGGAAAAGTGGCGGTGCGTGCAACCCCCATCCTCTTTTGCGCGTTCATGGATGCGGACATGGGACGGCATCCGGGCGATCGCGCCGGTCAGGGATGTTGCACGACACGACGTCCGAAGGAGTGATCCATGCGGCAAGTCCTGTGCTGGCGGTCCGCCGCGCCCCCGTCCGCTGCGTCGGCGGCGCGGGCATGAGGGCGTGGCCCGCCACCCGGCCATGGCCGGTGCTGGGGCTGATCCTGCTGATGCTGCTGGCAGGGTGCGCCCAGGGGCCGGACCCGGCGGGTCCGCTGCCGCAGACCCCGCCCCCGTATGACTATGCCATCGATAATGGCTGGGCGGCGACGGTGCTGGGGACGCCGCATGCGCAGCAACTGCCGGACAATCCCGCCTTGCAGCCGCGGCGGCGCGATCTCCTGGTCTTCCCGGATCGTCAGATCCCCGAGGGGTTCTGGTACCAGGACCGGCTCCACTATTCCGAACTGATGCAGCCCGGTCCCGCCGCCCTGGCCTTCGTCATCGCCGGGACCGGGGCCGACGACCAGTCCCGCCACATGCTGATGCTGGCCCAGGCCCTGTACCGGGCCGGGCTGCATGTGGTGCTGTTGCCATCGCCCACCCATCCCAATTTCATCATCACCGCCAGCGAAACCCGCCTGCCCGGACGGGCGGACGCCGATGCGGCCGATCTGTACCGGGTCATGGACCGGATCGAACAGCGGCTGCGCAAGCGGCACCGGATCACCGGCCATATGCTGACCGGCTACAGCCTGGGCGCCTGGCATGCCGCCTTCGTGGCCCGGCTGGATGAGCGGGAGAAGCGGTTCGGGTTCGAGTGGGTGCTGCTGATCAACCCGCCGCTCAGCCTCTATCATTCGATCCAGCAGATCGATGCCATGCTTCTGCGCGGCTTGCCGGGTGGCATCGACGGGCTGAACCGCTTCCTCGATCAGGCTGTGGCGCGGCTGACCAGCACGGCCGGCACCGATGCGCTGGATTTTAACGACCCCGATGTGACCTTCGAGGCGTTCAACCGCTTGCAGCCCAGCGATGACCGGCTGGCGACCATCATCGGTCTGTCTTTCCGCCTCTCCGCGGCCAATCTGATCTTCTCCGCCGATGTGATGCGCCGGGCCGGCTACATCTTTCCCAAGGACCAGACCTTCACCTCGGAAACCCGGCTGTCGGATGTCTTCTCGGTCGCCATCCGTACCAGTCTGCTGGACTATTTCCAGGACATCTATGCCGGCCACTACCTGCAACAGTATCCCGGTCTGTCGCAGGCCGACCTGCTGGCCCAGACCAGCCTCACCAGCATCGGCCCCTGGCTGGCGCAGAACCGGCGTGTCTGGCTGATGACCAATGCCGACGACGTGATCCTGGCCCCGGGCGACCTGGATGGGCTGCGCCGCATCTTCGCCGGCCGCGCCCATATCTTTCCCAACGGGGGCCATATGGGCAATCTGGCGCACCGGGCCGTGATGGACACCATCACCCGCTTCTTCGCCGCTCCCACCCCGTCGCTTCCCTGAGGCCGACCATGCCGCAGCGCACCCGCCTCATCCCGTTGCTGTGCGTCCTGGCTCTGGGCGGACCGACCCTGGGCGGCTGTGCGTCCGGCCCGGAAGCCGCTTCGCCGGTCCAGGCGCCGGAGCGCCAACTGCCCGCACTGTACCAGCGCCCGCCGGAGGTGCGGGACCCGCTCTATGTCGCCGATCCGCTGGAGAGCACCAACCGCCAGCTCTACAAGTTCAATGCCAAGCTGGACGATTATGTGCTGATCCCCGTGGTCGATGCCTATGAGGCGGTGACGCCCGGCTTCGTGCGAACCCGGGTCTCGAATTTCTTCCTCAATCTGGGGGAGGTGAACACCTTCCTCAATTCGGTGCTGCAACTCCGCGTCACCAAGGCCGCCCCCACTCTGGCGCGCTTCGTCATCAACTCCACCGTCGGCGTCTTCGGCCTGTTCGATGTGGCAACCGATCTGGAGATCAAGCGGGAAAACGAGGATTTCGGTCAGACGCTGGGCTACTGGGGTGTTGCGCCCGGCCCCTATCTGGTGCTGCCGGCTCTCGGCCCGTCAAACCTGCGCGACGGGGTCGGGCGGGTGGCGGATTGGGTCGCCTTTGATTTTGTGCTGCCCGACGGCATCCAGCACAATGATGCCTATGCCATCTCCAGCTACACGCTGCAACCGATCGACGCACGTGCCCGCGTGCCCTTCCGCTATCATGAAACCGGCTCACCCTTCGAATACGAACTGGTTCGTTACGGAATTACTAAGGCGCGAGAAGTGCAAATCAAAGAATAACGAGAAATTCCTTAGCCGCCAACGTCGCGCAATCTATCCCTAAGAACTTTTGAATTGCGGCTCTTCTCCCGACCATAATTGAAAAGCGGATATTTTCACCCTCGCATTGATTTGCCGAGTGAAGCATTTCTCGATGCGACCCGCTCTGAGTTGTGGTTGATTTTGGCCGTCCTATACCATAGGTGGCGGCCCCTGCGCGGGTGCCGAACGGTCGGCGGCGGCAGATGTTCAGGAGGGGCGTTATGCAATTGAAATCGATTCAGGCCAAGATTGGCCTGCTGGCCGGCTTGTGCCTGGTCGGCACGGTCGTCATTCTGGTGATGTTCGCGGTGCTGAGCAGCCGCTCCAACAACCAGTTCGTCGAGAACGCCGTCAGTGGCATCGTCGAGCGCTCGGCCACCCAGTCCTTGCAGAATTTGGCCGATGCGCAGGCCGGCGACATCCAGTCGGAGTTCGAGAAGGCACTGGATGCGGCCCGGGCCATGGCCGACGGTTTCGCTGCCTTGGCCGATCCGAAGAACCCGGGCAATTTGCCGGTGGACCGGCGCCGCGATGGTTTAAACGCCGTTCTGCTGAAGGTGCTGGAGCACAATCCGCGTTTCAACGGCACCTACAGCGCCTGGGAGCCTGACGCGCTGGACGCTGCCGACGCTCAGTTCCGCGGCCGCCGGGAGACGGGGACGGATGGCACCGGCCGCTTCCTGCCCTATTGGAATCGCGACCAGAATGGCCGGATCGCCATGCAGACGCTGGTCGAGTATGACAGCCGCGAACGCCATCCCAACGGGGTGATGAAGGGTGGCTGGTACATCGGCCCGCAGGAAAACGGCAAGGAGAGCGTGCTCGATCCGTTGCCCTACATCGTTCAGGGCAAGTCGGTGTTCCTGGCGACCCTGTCCGTGCCCGTCGTGATCGACGGCAAGTTCCGCGGCGTCGCCGGCGCCGATTTCAATCTGGATTTCGTGCAGAAGCTGGCCGAGGACGTCAGCAAGGCCGTCTATGGCGGTCAGAATCAGGTGGTCATCATCAGCAACATGGGGCTGGTGGTGGCCCACAGCACCAAGCCGGATCTGATCGGTCAGCCCCTGTCGAAACTGGCTGGCAGCTGGCAGCAGGATCTGGGCGTGGTCCAGAGCGGCAAGGCCAGCATCGACACCCAGACCACTCCCGGCCAGATCCGCGTCTTTTCTCCCATCCCGCTGGGCAACACCGGCAAGCCCTGGGCCGTGATGATCCAGGTGGCGCAGGATGTGGTATTGGCCGACAGCTTCAAACTGAGCGCCGCGCTGGAGGACCGTGCCGGCACCAGTCTGCTGTGGCAGATCGTCGTCGGCATCGCGGTGACAGCCGCCGCCGTGGGGCTGATGTGGCTGGTGGCCGGGGGTATCGCCCGTCCGATCCGGGCCAGCGTGCGCTTCGCCGAAGGCATCGCCACGGGCCGTTTCGACCAGACGCTGGATGTGCAGCAATCCGACGAGATTGGCACCCTGGCCGATGCGCTGCGCAAGATGATGAACGACCTGAAGCAGATGATCGATCAGCGGGCCAAGGATCAGGCCCGTGCGGAGGCCGAGCGGCGGGCCGGTATGCTGCAACTGGCCGATCAACTGGAACAGCAGGTCATGACCGTGGTCGAGCGCGTGGACGGGGTTGCCCGCACCATGAACGGGACGGCCCAGTCCATGACCGCCACCGCTACCCAGACCAGCCAGCAGGCCGACGTGGTGGCCACCTCGTCCCTCAATGCCAACCAGAATGTGCAGACGGTGGCCGTGGCCACGGAGGAACTGTCCAGCTCCATCCGCGAGATCGGGCAGCAGGTGACGCGCTCGGCCACCATCGCCCGCGATGCTGTCGGTGCGGCGGAGCAGGCCAACAGTCAGGTGATGAGCCTGACCGAGACCGCCAACCGCATCGGGGCCGTGGTCCAGCT
This sequence comes from Oleisolibacter albus, assembly GCF_003336875.1. Taxonomy (GTDB): domain Bacteria; phylum Pseudomonadota; class Alphaproteobacteria; order Azospirillales; family Azospirillaceae; genus Niveispirillum; species Niveispirillum album. The sequence continues at coordinate 311,565 of NZ_QGNJ01000003.1, forward strand.
GATCTCCGACATTGCCGGTCAGACCAATCTGCTGGCGCTGAACGCCACCATCGAGGCGGCGCGGGCTGGTGAGGCGGGCAAGGGCTTCGCCGTCGTTGCCAGCGAGGTCAAGGCCCTGGCCAATCAGACGGCCAAGGCCACGGAGGACATCTCGGCCCAGGTCAGCGACATGCAGCGGGTGGCCGGAGATACGGCCCATGTCATCAAGAGCGTGGGCAGCATCATCGCCCAGATCGATGACATTTCCTCCAACATCGCCGCCGCGGTGGAGGAACAGAGCGCCGCCACCACGGAAATTGCCCGCAACGTCCAGGAAGCCGCCAGCGGCACCCAGGAGGTGAGCAGCAACATCGCCGGTGTCCGCGATGCCGCCGCCGAATCCGGCAAATCCGCCGAGGAGGTGCTGTCGGTTTCGGTGCAGCTGGCCGAGGAGTCCGGTCGTCTGCGCCAGGCGGTGGATGCGTCCCTGGCCAAGATCCGGGCCAGCTGACGCGGGTCCGCTGACACCGGTCTGTGACCAGACCCCGCCCGGACCGGATGTCCGGGCGGGGTTTCCTTTTACAGGATCGCACCCTGGCGCCGCAGTTCGGTGCGGATCGCCTCTGACGCCACCTCCCGCGTGCGCAGGCCCTGCCGGGCGGCCAGCGCGGCGCAGACCCCGGCGGCCTGCCCCGTGGCCATGGCCGTGGGCGTGACGCGGTAGGAGGAGTGGGCCTCATGCGTGCCGCTGATGCAGCGGCCGCCCACCAGCAGATTCTCGACGCCCCTGGGCAGCAGGCAGCGCAGCGGCACATCGTACCAGGCGCCGGGCGGCAGTCGCTTCAACACCGTGCCCTTGCCGGTGGGATTGTGGATGTCCACGGGGTAGCTGGCGCGCGCGATGCCGTCGTCGAACTTGGCGGCCCCCAGCACATCTTCGGCCGTCAGCGTGTAGTCGCCGACGATGCGGCGGGTTTCGCGCACGCCGATATGGGTGCCGGCCTGGATGACATAGGCATGGGCGAAGCCCGGCACCCGCCGGCGCAGAAACCCCATGATCTGGCCCATCTGCCGCCGCGCCTCGATCTCGGCGCGGGAAACGTCGAAGATGCTGGTGCCCAGCATGCCGGTGACGCGGGTGGAATTCACCGACAGCTCGTGCGGGTGGGGGGTGGCGAAGAACAGAATATCCTCCCGCGGAAGGTCCAGCTCGCCGCTTTCGGTGGCCTGCCGGATCAGGTCCCACAGGCCGTGCACGCCGCGCCACTGGTCCGGATTCTGGCGGACATAGGCGGCGAAGGCATCGGGGTCGAAATCGCCGATGCGGAACATCAGCGTCATCGGCTGCACCCGCCCATCCTCGCTGCGACCGATGGCGAAATCGGCCCCGGCCTTCACGGCGATGTCGCCATCGCCGCTGCCGTCGACGATGCAGCCGGCCTGGATGACGAAGGGGCCGGACTTGCTTTCATAGATGACGCCGCGGGGCCGGCCGTCACGGCGGCAGACATCGGTGGCGAAGGCGTGCAGCAATATCCGCACACCGGCCTCGTCCAGAACCTCCAGCGCGACAGATTTATAGGTTTCGGGGTCGAAGGGGACGGTGTAGCCCGTCTCCACTGTCGGTGGCAGGGCCCCACCGGCCGCCAGCAACCGGTCGAGGACATGTTGAAGCGCCCCGGCGACGATGGGGTCGCCCTCGCCATGATCCTGGGGCAGCAGACGGGTCATGTCCGCCGCCGCCGGCGGCTTGCGCTGGGTGTGCCAGGACATCAGCGGATTGACCAGGGCGACGGTCGGGTTGCCACCGAGGAAGGCCTGGCGTTCGGTCAGGATGACATCGGCCCCGGCCCAGGCGGCACCCAGGGCGGCACCCATGCCCGCCGGGCCGCCGCCGATGACCAACACGTCGCACCGGGCCGCCACCGGGGCCGCGCGGGGCGGCAGGGCCAGGGTTTCAGTCTCAGAAAGCAATCGGAGGATTGGCAAGGTCTTCTCCCGTGCGTGGCGGTGGGGCCGCATCGCCCCCCGGCCCCTGGCCGATGCAGGCCAGGGCCAGCGGTACGGTGCGGCGGGCCAGCGCCTGCAGGTCCGGCAGCCGCCCGGCGAGATGCCGGCGCTGGATGTCCTGCTGGTCCCAGAGCCGGTCGAGTGCGGCCAGGAAGGCGCCGGTGCGGGCGTCGCCGGCTGCCATATGTTCGGCGATGCCCAGGCTGTCGACGAGGTCCTGGACCTTGGCGGCATAGGGCAGGGCCATGAAGGGCACGCCCATGACCGCGGCGAAGATCAGGACGTGCAGCCGCATGCCGGCCACGGCCTGGAAGCGGCCCACCAGCCCCATGATCTGGCGTGGATCATAGGCTCTCCGCAGCACATGGGCCCGCTCCGGCCGACGCATGCGGGCAATGACCTGATGGCTTTCGTTGCGGTCCACCCGTTCCATGGGCACGAACACCACATCGGCGTCGAAGCGGTCGGCCATGAAGTCGGCGGCATCGGCTACCAGCGCGTGATAGGCCCCCGGTGCCAGACCGGGCGCGGCGGCACCGGGTTCCCGCACGGAAAGCCCGACCAGACGGCGGTCGCTGGGGATGGCTTCGGCCTGGAGCATGGCGTCGGTGAAGGCCAGCGGTTCCAGCAGCAAGGCCGGATCGGCCGTCACTTCCACCGGCACACGGACCCCGATCTCCTCGCACAGGCGCTTGGCCGTGACCTCGCGCACGGTGATGCCGGCCATGCGGTTCAGTCCGTCGCGCACGGCACGCCGCTCATCCCGTTCCTTCAATGGGCCGATGCCCACGGCGAAGGCGAAGGTGGGAATGCCCAGCTCATGGGCCAGACGCACTTCGCGCAGATAGGCCTGAGCTTCGCTGTCATACAGGATACCGCCGCCGCCCAGCAGCAGCAGGTCCAGACGCCCGACCTCGGGCAGGATCTGGTCGCGCAGAGCCGTGCGGGCGTTCAACGCCCGGTCCACGTCCTGGTGGCGCCGCGTATGCTCGGCATCGCGGGAAAAGGCCACGATCTCCACGCTGGGGCAGGCCGTGCGCAGCTGCCGGATGGCCGAGCTGAGGATGGCCTCGTCCCCGACATTGAGGCCGCCATAGGAGCCGGAAATTCCGACGACAGGGGGCATGGGCACTCCGGAGGTGGCGACCGGCCGGCCATCGGCCGGTCCATGCGCGGGAAACAGCGCTCCATCCGGTGTGTTGCGGCGTGCCGGGCGGCCCATGCGTCTGCCAGTTCGCGGCAGTGCAGTCGGGGATGGCAGCCCCGGCGGGGCAGTCAGCTATTTGCGGACCGGTCCAGAGCGGCGCGCAGCCGCTTCAGCTCTTCCCGCAGGGTGACCAGCTCCGTCAGCGAGAGGCCGGTGGCGGCGGCGACCTGTGTCGGGATGCAGGCCGCCTGCTGCTTCAACGCCCGGCCACTGTCCGACAGGTGGACGCGGACCACGCGCTCGTCGGCGGGGTCGCGGGAGCGGTGGAGGAGATCCTGGGCTTCCATACGTTTCAGCAGGGGAGTCAGTGTCCCGCTGTCCAGGCCGAGCTGTTCGCCGAGCGCCTTGACCGAGCGTCCGTCCTGTTCCCACAGCAGCAGCATGACGAGATACTGGGGATAGGTCAGCCCCATGGCCTCCAGCAGCGGACGGTACACCCGCGTCATGGCATGCTGGGCGGAATAGAGGGCGAAGCAGAGCTGGTTGCAGAGGAGCAGCGGGTTCAGCGGATCGGGCGTGGCGGGCATGGACTCCTCCGACGGGACACAGGCCCAGGAATAGCGCGCGATCCCCTGGCGGGCCAGGGGATCGCTTCCATATCGCGGTATGATATCGGCCGGACCGGCCGGCGCCGGTCCGGTGTGCGTTCAGACAAGGGTGGTGGTCAGCGGCACATTGCCCTTGGTGGCGAAGCTGTAGGGGCAGACCTTGTGGGCGCGGGCCACGAGATCCTCAGCCAGGGCACGGTCGAGGCCGGGCAGCGACACCTCCAGATCGACGCTGATGCCGAAACCCTCGCCATCATCGCGCGGGCCGATGCCCACCCGGGCAGAGACGGCGACATTGGCCGGTACGGCGATCTTGTCGCGGTTGCCCACGAACTTCAGCGCGCCGATGAAGCAGGCGGAATAGCCGGCCGCGAACAGCTGCTCGGGATTGGTGGCGCCCCCGGCACCGCCCAGTTCCTTCGGGGTGGCCAGGGCGACGGACAGCAGGCCATCCTCGGTCACGGCCTTGCCATCACGACCACCCGTGGCAGTGGCCTTGGTGCTGTAAAGAACCTTCATTGTCAGTCTCCTTGCGTCAGGACGAGGGGGCTGCCTGGTGCCGGGACGGGACCGGGCGCCGTGTGGTGAGTCAAATATGGCGAGCAATTGAATTGTGCGCAATCATTTTTGGCACAATGAAAAACGGGGGTGCGATGCGTTCGGCGCCCGGCAGCCGGCCCGCCCCTTGCATGGCCCGGGCAACCGTCATCCTGCCGTCGCCAATTCCCTGCCGGTCAAAGCGGTCCGCTGATCGAGGCGAGCGGCGGCCACTGCCGAATGACGAGGAACAGAAGAATGAGCAGCGCCAGAGCCAGTGCCGGGCCGAATGGCACTTCCGGCCCCCGGTCCGGCCCCGACCGCTGCCGCAGCAGAGCCAGACCGATGCCCATCGTCCCGGCCAAGAAGAGGAACGGGGCCAGCAGCCAGGGGCCGAGCCAGAGTCCGGCGACCGTCATCAGCTTGACATCGCCAAGTCCCATCGCCTCCCGTCCCGCGCGCCAGGAGGCGATGCAGCGGAGAAGCAGCGCAAGCCCCCCGAACAATCCGGCACCCGCCAAGCCTTGCACCGGGCTGGACAGACCGGCGGTCCAGGGCAACAGCACCAACAGGGCCGCGGCCAGCATCAGCGGGTCCGGCAGGTAAAGATGGTCCAGGTCGATCAATCCTGCCAACAGCAGGATCGTCCCCAGCAGAGCCAGCGTCAGACCCCAGACCGGGTCCGGCAGACAAAGGGAGCAGCCAAGCCACAGGCAGCCCGTTGCCAGTTCCACCAGGGTGTAACGGCCGGGAACGGGGGCGTGGCAGTGGCGGCAGCGGCCGCGCAGGACAAGCCAGGACAGGACCGGAACCAGATCGGCCACACCGAGGCTGCTGCCGCAGTGGGGACAGGCCGACCGGCCCCACAATGTTGTCCCGCAGGGAATGCGGATGGCTGCGGCCGCCACGAAGCTGCCGACGCTCAGACCGAGAAGGAAGGCGAGCGACGCAGTTGCCAGCGAGGCCGGCAAGACCGTCACGTTCCCTGCGCCAGGGCTGGCGTCAGGCGGGAGAGATCCAGCGGCAGGGCAAAGCTGAGGTGCTTGACGAAGCCCTGATCCGCCACGATGCGGCCGATGATGCTGTCCTCCAGCCCCGGCAGGGTCAGCAGGACTGCGGCCAGCTGGGGCGTCGGCTCCTCGCAATACAGGGCGCAGGCGCCGCTGGAAATATCGAGGATGCGGCAGCTCCAGACCAGATCCGGATTATCCGCCAGAGCAATGCCTGCCTCGATCCAGGTCCGGTGGAGGGCCGCTGGGCATGGGATTTCCCGCACGGATGGCGACAGAGGATGCGTCTCCTCATCCTGGATCGGCATCAGCGACTCCGAAGCAAAGGGCCGGTGGAAGGTTAACATACCCACCCCTATCGACGCGAGATCCGCGACAATGAGGGGGCGGCGTGCGACAGCGATAGCGGGCGAGGTGCCACGCGATCAGCGCCGGTCGGGTGAGGGGCACCCTGCGGTTGGCGGGTACGCAGACACGGGGGCGCATCGTCGTCATCGTGTTCCGGTTTCGACCTGCCGCAGCAGGGGCGTGAGATCGATGGCGCGTCCCAGGCTTTCCAACGAGATTTCCCCGGCCAGGACTTTCTCCAGCCCCTCTTCCCGCATCGGTCGGAATCCGGTGCGTGGCAGGATGCGCCGCAGTTCGGCGCGATCGGCACCACGGGCGATGGCGTCGTCCACGTCCTCATCGACCAGGATCAGTTCGGAAACGGCCACGCGGCCACGATAGCCGGTATGATGGCACTCGGGACAACCGGTGGCGTCGTAGAGCCGCGGCGGTGTCTCTGCGGAGATGCCCAGCAGCCGGCATTCCTCCTGCGTGGCGGGCCGTTCGCGCCGACAACGGGTGCAGAGCGTGCGCACCAGGCGCTGAGCCACAATGCCGATGATGTTGCCGGCCAGCAGGCCGGGCTTCAGCCCCAGATCCAGCAGGCGTGCAAAGGCGCTGATGGCGTCGTTGGCATCCAGGGTCGTGAAGACCTGATGGCCGCTCATGGCGGCGTGCAGCGCCATCTGCGCCGTTCCGGGATCACGCAACTCGTCGATGAACAGAATGTCCGGGTGCTGGCGCAGCAGCGCCCTGACTCCCTCGGCGGCGGGCAGGCCGCTCTGGTCGCGGATCTCGGTCTGGCGGATCAGCGGCAGCCGGTGTTCAACCCCGGCTTCCAGTGTCATCAGGTTGACATCCACACGGTTGACCCGGCTGAGCATGGCGTAAAGGCTGGTGGTCTTGCCGCTGCCGCCGGGACCGGTGACGATGATGATCCCCTCCGGCCGTTTCAGCGCCTGGTCCAGCCGCAGGCGGCTCCGGCCGCTGAAACCGAGATCGGCGAGTGACTTCACGGATTTGCTCTTGTCCACCACATGCAGGACGATGTTCTCGCCCTGGATGGTGTCTAGGGCCGCCGCCCGGAATTCCATGCTGCGGCTGCCCAGGTTCAGGGAGAAGCGGCCGTCCTGCGGGGACAGCGTGTCGGTGAGGCCGGCCAGGGTTTTCAGCCGATGCGCCAGGGGTGGCCAGAAGTCCTTGTGGAAGGCGCGGATCTGGTGCAGGGCACCGTCGATGCGGTAGCGCAGGCGCAGGAACAGGTCTTCCGGTTCGAAATGCAGGGCGCTGGCGCCCTGCTTGACTGCATCCAGCAGGATGGCATGGGCCAGCCGGACCACCGGGTGGGTATACCCCTCCTCACCGGTGGATCGGGCGAAGTGGTCGGTCCCGTTCCGCAATTCCCGCAGAATGCCGTCGATCGACATTTCATGGCCATAGGCCTGGTCGATGGCCTGGGCCATGTCGGCAGCGGTGCAGACACGCGGCACCACCTGGACCTGGGCCGGCAGGTGGCGGCGGACCTGGTCGATGGCCAGCACGTCGTAGGGATCGACCATGGCCACCTCGGCCGTGGTCTGGGTCTGGGACAGCAGCAGGACCCGGCAGGACAGGGCCAACTGCTTCGGTAAACGCCGCGCCGTCTCGGCGTCCAGCAGCGTACCTGTCGGATTGAACCGGTCCAGCCCCATGCCCTCCGACAGCACGGCGCACAGTGCATCCTCGGTGATAAAGCCCAGATCCACCAGGATGGACCCCAGCATCCTGGTGGAACGTGCCTTCACCGCCAGCGCGGCGTCCAGCTGATCCCTGCTGATCAGACCCAGCGACAGCAGACGATGCCCGACCAGAGCGGCATGGCTGGTCAGGGGGGCGCTGTCCTGGGAATGAGGCGTGGTGTCAGGCATTGGATCAGGAGGGGGCAGGGGGTGGAGAGCGCCGGGAGGATGTCGTAATCGGCAGCCGGTTCAGCGCGAACCGTTGCGACTCATGCGCCGTTCCCGATCATGGGCTGCGCCGGATCGGCACAGCCGGCGCCGGCCAGCCTTGTCGGGCGGAGAGGGCCGCAGGCTTATGTCCCAACCTCTGTCCCACCGATAGATCTCCGAATGAGCACATCTTTGAGGCTAGACCGAAAGAGGGAGAGTATCGAGATATGGCGGGATTGCGAGATAGCTTACGGATAGGTTGACGGGCGTTTCCCGCCATTTCCCTATGGATGGCCGCGATGTGTCCGGGGGACCCGGCCATTGCGAATCCGCCTTCCCGTCCAGGGATCCGTCTGCGAGACGGCCGTGATTCGCTGCAGGTCCGGTTTCCGTGCTTTCTTTCAGATCTGGCATGGTCCGGCTGGCGCTTGCCTGACCGACGCCGCGTTGTAGGGTGTGACCCTGCGGCGGCCCTGGCCACGGGGCCAGAGGGCGCGGTCCGGTTTACCACCGCCATGCCCCTGCCGGTTTTGCCTGTGTCGGAAGGACGGACAGATGCGTTTGCAGTTGATGACTTGGCCTGCGGTGGAGAGCTATCTGCGGAGCCGGCGCGATATCATCGTTCCCATCGGATCCACGGAGCAGCATGGCCCGACCGGGCTGATCGGCACCGACGCCCTGACGGCGGAGGCCGTGGCTTGGCGTCTGGGTGAGCGCGTCGGCGCCATCGTCGGGCCGACGCTGGGCATCGGCATGGCCCATCATCATCTGGCCTTCACCGGCACCGTGGCCCTGCGCCCCAGCACGCTGATGGCGCTGATCCAGGACGTGGTGGCGTCGCTGCGCCTGCACGGCTTCGAGCATATCCTGTTCATCAACGGCCATGGTGGCAATGTGGCCACCGCCAACACCGCCTTCCAGGAGATCAACGCCCGCGCGTCGTTCGGGGAGGGGGCGCCGGCGCGCTGCCAGCTGGTCAACTGGTGGGATGGTCAGCGTGTGGCCACCCTGTGCAAGGAACTGTACGGGGTAGCCGACGGCAGCCACGCCACGGCCAGCGAGGTGTCGGTGACCTGGGCCCTGCATCCCGAGCTGGAGCGCAAGGGCGACCTATCGCCGGAGATCGCGCCCAAGGGCCACAGCTGGACCGACGCCAAGGATTACCGGGCGGCCTATGCCGATGGCCGCATCGGCTCGAACCCCAACCTGTCCAGTGCCGAACACGGGCTGCGGCTGCTGGAGGCGGCAACCGCGGACATGGCCGAACGCCATGCCGCCTTTGTCGGCCTGAAGGGCTGACCGCAGTGACCCGCGTGCCCGGTTCTGGCCAGGCACGCGGGCACAGGGGCGGCCATTTGCGCGCAGCGACAATGCGACACTGGCGTGGCCTCGCCGCCGCAGGGACGATGGTCTCCCGCCCCCGCCGGAACTGGAGTCCGCACCATGCCCATTCTTCCCTGCGGTGCCGTACAGGCCCCGATCCAAACTCCCGACGAAGCCGCCATCAAGACCGTCATCGAAAGCATGACCACCCTGGCGGATCGGGGTGAATTCCGCAGCCTGGAGCAGCTGTTCGCCAGCCAGGTGCTGGTCGACTACAGCTCGTTGACCGGCAGTGCCGCGTCGGTCCAGCGCCCGCTGGATCTGGTGTCCGGCTGGGCGGCGTTGCTGCCGGGATTCGAGCGTACCCGCCACGCCCTCAGCGACCTGACCGTCCGCGTCCATGGCAATGACGCGGAAGCGACGGCAACCGCCGTGGCCGACCACTGGATCGACGACCGGCACTGGCAGGTCTGTGGCCGGTACGATTTTGCCCTGGCCCGCGACGGCCGCGACTGGATCATCACGGCGCTGCGATTCGTGCTGTGTGATGAGCAGGGCGGCCGCGACACGCTGGAGGCGGCCCAGGCGGCGGCCAGGGCCAATCCGCACCCCTATCTGTATCAGCGCCAGACCGCCTGACCGCCGGTCTGGGGCGGGCGGTGCTGTCACAGCGCTGGCAGCACCGTTCCGGTGCAGGGCCCGAAGCCGATGGGCACATAGCCGTCGGCCTGGGCGCTGGCGCTGAGCGTGATTTCGTCACCGTCCTCCAGGAAAGTGCGCTGCTCGCCATTGGGCAGCGTGACCGGTCGGCTGCCGCCTGCCGTGATTTCCAGCAGACTCCCGTAACCGCCAGGATCGGCGGCCGACAGGGTGCCGCTGCCGAGAAGGTCTCCGGGGTTGAGATTGCAGCCGTTGCTGGCGTGGTGCGTCACGATCTGCGCCACCGTCCAGTACATGGCCGTGGCCTCGCCGCGGCTGAGGCGGTGCGGGGATAGCCCGCCCGCCCGCATGGCGGCCGTGGACAGATGCACCTCCAGTGTCAGCGCCAGGGCGCCGCGATCCTGGTCGGCCTCATCCCAGAGATAGGGCAGGGGCTGCGGGTCGCCGGCGGGACGCGCGGGCTGGGCCAAACGGAAGGGAGCCAGCGCCTCGGCCGTCACCACCCAGGGTGAGATGCTGGTCAGGAAACTCTTGGCCAGGAAAGGACCCAGCGGCTGGTACTCCCAGGCCTGCAGGTCGCGCGCCGACCAGTCGTTCAGAAGACAGAACCCGGCCACATGGGCCGGTGCCTCGGCGATGGGGATCGGCTGGCCCAGGGCATTGCCGGGACCGATCCAGATGCCCAGCTCCAGCTCGTAGTCGAGACGGCGGCTGGGACCGAACAGGGGCGCATCGGCATCGGGCGGCTTGCGCTGGCCGCAGGGGCGCTGCACCGCCGTGCCGGAGGGCCGCACCGACGAGGCGCGGCCATGATAGCCGATGGGTACATGCTTGTAGTTGGGCAGCAGCGGATTGTCCGGGCGGAACAGCCGGCCCACATTGGTGGCGTGATGGATGCCGACATAGAAATCGGTGTAGTCGCCGATCCGGGCCGGGAGATGCAGCCGGCAGTCGGCCGCGGCAAACAGCAGCGGCGCCAGCACCGGCTTCTGCGCCGGATCGGACAGCAGGGCCGAGAGATGCCGGCGCAGGGTCCGCCGCTCAGCCGCCGGGCGGCTGAACAGAGCGTTGAGGCTGTCGGCGCCCAGACACCCGGTCAGGGTTTCGGGCAGCAGCCCGGCCCGCGCCGTGGCGGTGAGATCAAGGATATGGCCGCCAATGGCCGTACCGATGCGCGGCGCATCCCCGGCAGGGCTGAACACGCCCAGCGGCAGGTTCTGGATCGGGAAGTCGGGGTGCCCGTTGGCCGAGTCCACCCAGCTGCGCCGGGCGGGGTCGTGGGTTTCGTCGAGGATGTCGATCATGCGGTCGGTGGTCAGCGGCACGGAGGCACCTCGGCCTTGCGGAAGCCGGACCAGCACGTGTCATAGTCGAGCTGGGCCAGCGGCGTTTCGATGGCGAAGCGGGTCGGGCGGATGATCCAGCGGCTTTCGAACATGAAGGCCATGGTATCGGTGATCTTGTGCGGTGCGAGGTCGGCGGCCACCGCCTTCTCATAACTGGCCCGGTCGGGGCCATGGCCGGCCATGCAGCTGTGCAGCGAGGCGCCGCCGGGGGCGAATCCGCCCTCCTTGGCGTCATAGGCGCCATGGACCAGTCCCATGAACTCGCTCATGACATTGCGGTGGAACCAGGGGGGGCGGAACGTCTCCTCGGCCACCATCCAGCGCGGCGGGAAGATGACGAAGTCACAATTGGCCGTGCCCGGCGTGTCGCTGGGACTGGTCAGCACCGTGAAGATCGACGGGTCGGGATGGTCGTAGCTCACCGTGTTGATGGTGTTGAAGCGGCGCAGATCATAGGTCAGCGGTGCCAGATTGCCATGCCAGGCCACCACATCCAGCGGGCTGTGATCCAGCGTGGTGTGCCAGAGGCGCCCGGCGAACTTCTGCACCAGCTCGGTCGGGCGCTCCACATCCTCGAACCAGGCTGCCGGCGCCAGGAAATCGCGGGGATTGGCCAGCCCGTTGGCCCCGATGGGGCCAAGCTCGGGCAGGCGGAACAGGGCGCCGTAATTCTCGCAGACATAGCCGCGCGCAGCTCCGTCCGGCACCTCCACCCGCAGGTGCAGGCCCCGGGGAATGAGTGCGATCTGCTGCGGGTCGACGGTGAGGATGCCCAGTTCCGTCACCAGCCGCAGCCGGCCCTGCTGCGGCACGATCAGCAGTTCGCCGTCGGCGTTGCAGAGCACCCGGTCCTGCATGGAGGCGGTGGCGGCATAGAGATGGATGGCGATGCCCGCCGCTGTGGCAGGGTCGCCATTGCCGCCATAGGTGACCAGGCCATCGACGAAGTCTGTCGGCGACGCCGGCAGGGGCAGCGGGTCCCAGCGCAGCCGGTTGGGCGTGGGCGGCACCTCGTCGAACGGGCCGGCGCACAGCAGCGTCGCCTTGCCATAGGGCTGGAAGGGTGGGTGGGAGGCTGTGGGCCGCAGGCGGTACAGCCAGCTGCGCCGGTTCTCCGCCCGCGGCGCCGTGAAGGCGGTCCCGGACAGTTGCTCGGCATAGAGGCCGAACGGGACGTGCTGGGGGGAGTTGCGGCCCGACGGTAGTGCGCCCGGTACGGCCTCGCTGGCGAAATGGTTGCCAAAGCCGCACAGCGGGGCCGCTGCGGCTCCGCCTGCGGTGGTGGTCGGGTCGATGCTCATGGCGCGTCCTTCCCGTGATTGTATCATATGAAACGATATAGGCGCAGGCGAGACCTGCTGTCAAACCGCGAGCGGGGGAGCCGCGAAGGGGGTAGGGTAACAAAATCGTAACGTCAGAACTGTCAGAGTTGCGGCAGGGGCCTCCGGCCCGCTTCTGCCAACATCCGCCTTGTCCCATGACCCCTGCTGAGCCCATTCCCGGGCCGCTTCGCCGGCGTGCCCGCCTGCCCCTCGTCTGGGGGCGCCGCCACAGTTGGACCGATCTGGCCGTGCTGGCGGGTTGGCGCGTGCAGCGCCATGCCATCGACCAGTCCTGCCGGCTGGTCGGTCCGGACGGCGTGGTGCGGCGCATCGGCACGGCGGAGGCGTGTCTGGCCGGGCTGCCGCGGCTGCCGCGGCCACGCAAGCATATGGCGGTGCTGCTGCACGGCCTGTCCTGCCGCCCGGAAAGCATGCACGAGTATGAGCGGGCCATGGCCGCCGCCGGCCTGTCGGCTGTCAGCATCTGCTATGCCAGCACGCTGGGCGACATGCCCCAGCATCTGGAGGCCATCGATCAGGCCCTGACCTTCCTGGCCGATCACGGCGTGCGCTCGCTGTCCTTTGTCGGCTACAGCCTGGGCGGGCTGCTGGTGCGCATGTTGACCGGCCGCGACCGCACCCCCTGGTCCGACCGGATGGCCGTGCGCCGGGCCGTGCTGGTGGCGACACCGAACCGCGGGGCGTCGCTGGCCGAGTTCTTCGCCCGGACACCGTTTCTGGGCCTGATGGGACCCTGCGCCGCCCAGATCCGTCCGGAGCCAGTGCGCACGCTGCCGCCACCGGGATGCGGCTTCGCCACCATCGCTGCCGGGCGGGGCGATGCCCGGTGCGGCTGGAATCCCCTGCTGGACGGGGACAACGATTTTGTCGTGCGCACGCGCGAAGCGCAACTGGACGGGGCCGGGGCGCATCTGTTCATCCGCTCCACCCATACCGGCATCCTGCGCCATGCCGGGGCGGCCGATGCCGCCGCCGCCTATGTGCGCACCGGGCGGCTGGGCTGAGATGACGGACCCGTGACAAGGGCCGCCTTGCCCTTTTTCGTCACGGCCGCGCGAAGGGACTGTTAACCACCCCCTTCGGATACTGCGACCCAGGACCAGCGCGTGTTACCGCGCCGCATCTCTGGGGCAGAGACCATGATCTTCCGGCGCTTCCTGCTGACAGCTTCCATCCTGGCCCTGGCGGTGGGGGCCTTGCCGGCCTGGTCCGCCGATCCGGCGCCGCAGCCGCAAGCCAGCATGGGCACGGCGCCCCCGGCTGCCGCTCCCGCCAGCCGCGATGGCGAGGACGAGGCGGTGATGCTGTTCCTGCGCACCCTGCGCGAGGTCCGTGATCATTACGTCGATCCCATGAGCAACCGCGAACTGGCCGAGATCGCGGTGCAGGCCATGGCCGGGCGCGACCGCTGGTCCCGTTACCTGTCCGAGGGGCAGTACAAGGACATGCAGGCCGACAACCAGGGGACCCTGGTGGGTATCGGCATCCGCTATGCCCTGCGCGAGGGGGCAGTGCGGGTGACCGAGGTGTTTCCGGGCACGCCGGCGGAGCAGGCCGGCTTGACGCTGGGCGACCGGATGCTGGAAGTGGACGGCAAGCCGCTGGCCGGGCTGGACCTGGATGCGGTGCGCGCCCTGATCCGCGGTGAGGACGGCACGCGGCTGCGCCTGACAGTCGAGGCGGGCGAAGCCCGGCGCGTGCTGGTGCTGGAGCGTCGGGCCGTGACCGTTCCGTCCGTGCGCTCGACCCTGCTGTCCGGGATAGGATATATCCGCATCGCCAAGTTCGACCGGCAGACTGTTCCGGGGCTGGGCGATGCGCTGCGGGCGTTGCGGCGACAGCGGACGCTGCGGGGCATCGTCATCGATCTGCGCGACAATCCGGGCGGGCTGGTGGACAGCGCCATCCGCGTCGCCGACGCCTTTCTGGAGCGGGGGCGCATCATGTCCACCCGCTCCCGCGATGGCGGTGATGAGCAGGTGGAGGCCCAGTCCGGTGATGACAGCGGCGGGCTGCCGCTGGTGCTGCTGGTCAACAGCCGCACGGCATCCGCCGCGGAGATCCTGGCCGGTGCGCTGCAGGACAATGGCCGGGCCAAGCTGGTGGGCGGGCGCACCTATGGCAAGGGGGTCATCCAGACCACCCGGTCCATCAGCGGCGGTGGCGCCCTCAAGCTGACCACGGCGCGCTATTACACGCCGCTGGGTCATCCCGTGCACGAGGCCGGGATCGCGCCCGACATCGTCATCGGGGAGCCGGACGCTGCCCCGGTCGGCTGGGGGGCCACGCCCGATCCGACCACGGACGTGCAGCTGGCCCAGGCCCTGTCGCTGCTGGGGCAGGACCGGCAGGCGGCGCTGATACCCTGACGAGGGCGGGCCGGGACGGGGAGCATCCCCGTCTGTTGCAGAGGGCATGTCCCCCTTTGTGGAGTGACGGCCATGACATCGATTTCCGGCACAGCATCCGCCGGCTGCGGCGGAGCGGCGCTGATCCTGGCGTTCTTGCTGCAGGGCGGCAGTGCCGCCTTTGCCCAGGAGAGGCCATCGACAGCGTCGCCCGCGGCCCCCAAGGACGCGCCCTGGACGTCACCGGGCCTGCATCAACCGGCACCCGATCAGCCCCAGCCCGGGGAACCGCAACCGGTGCCGCCCACCGGCCCGCCCATCGTCGATCCGACCCGGCCGGAGGCCAGTGCCCCGGCTCCCGGTGACAGTCTCAGCGAACGGTTGGCCCGTTCCGATGGGGTTCTGGTGCCCCCCAACCCCGAGGAGGGGCCGGGCATGCAGCGGACACCGCCGGACCCCGGCCCCAACACCATGCCGGTCTTGCCACCGCCGGACGGCAGCGGCGATGATCGGTCCGTGGCCCCCAAATCCGGGGAGCCGAAATGAGGGACGGCATGAGCACGGATATCCGCAACAACGAAGCCGACAGCCGCTACGAGTTGGAGGTGGACGGCCATGTGGCCTTCGCCCGCTACCGCCGCAGCGGTACGGTCCTGTCGATCCTGCATGTGGAGGCGCCGCCCGCCCTGCGTGGCAGCGGTGCCGCCGGCCGGCTGATGCAAGGGGTCATGGACCAGGCCCGGATCGACGGGGTCAAGGTCGATCCGGTGTGCAGCTATGCCGCCCTCTGGATCCAACGCCACCCGGACTACCAGGACCTGCGGGCCTGAGCGGCGAAGCGGGGCTGTCGGGATACCGGCACCCGGCAGCCCCGCGCTTTGTCCGGTATCACACCGGTGACGCGTCCGTGCGAGTCATGGCCTTGTCCTGGGCCTTCAGGCGGCGGCGATGCATATGGAGCAGCGGCTCCGTATAGCCGCTGGGCTGCTCGACACCCTTGAACACCAGATCGCAGGCGGCCTGGAAGGCGACGCTGGCCTGGAAGTCCGGCGCCATGGGGCGGTAGAGCGGGTCGTCGGCATTCTGCTTGTCCACCACGGCGGCCATGCGCTGCATCACCTCCAACACCTGCTCACGCGTGCAGATCCCGTGCAGCAGCCAGTTGGCGATGTGCTGGCTGGAGATGCGCAGGGTGGCCCGATCCTCCATCAGTCCGACATTGTGGATGTCGGGCACCTTCGAGCAACCGACGCCCTGATCGACCCAGCGCACCACATAACCCAGGATGCCCTGGGCATTGTTCTCCAACTCCTGCCGGATCTCCTCGGCCGACCAGTTGATGCCACGGGCCACGGGGATGGTGAGGATGTCGCGCAGCGGCGCACGCTGGCGGGTGGACAGCTCGGTCTGGCGTGCGGCCACGTCCACCTGATGATAATGCAGCGCGTGCAGCGTGGCGGCGGTGGGCGAGGGCACCCAGGCTGTGTTGGCGCCCGCCATGGGATGGCCGATCTTGGCCTTCAGCATGTCGGCCATCTTGTCCGGCATGGCCCACATGCCCTTGCCGATCTGCGCCTTGCCGCGGAAGCCGGTGGCGAGACCGATATCCACATTCTGATTCTCATAGGCGCCGATCCAGGCGGCGGCCTTCATGTCGCCCTTGCGGATCATCGGGCCGGCCTGCATGGAGGTGTGCATCTCGTCGCCGGTACGGTCGAGGAAGCCGGTGTTGATGAAGCAGACCCGGTCCTTGGCCACGCGGATGCATTCCTTGAGGTTGACGGTGGTGCGCCGCTCCTCGTCCATGATGCCGATTTTCAGCGTGTTGCGGGCCAGCCCCAGCAGATCCTCCACCCGGTCGAACAGGGTGTTGGCGAAGGCGACCTCCTCCGGTCCGTGCATCTTCGGCTTGACGATATAGACGGAGCCGGCGCGGCTGTTACGGTACGTGCCGGTGCCCTTGAGGTCGTGGACGGCGATCAGCGCGGTGACGACGCCGTCGAGAATGCCCTCCGGAAGCTCCGAGCCGTCGGGCAGCCGCACCGCGTCGGTGGTCATCAGATGGCCGACATTGCGGATGAACATCAGGCTGCGGCCGGGCAGCGTCAGCGTCTGGCCGTGCGGCGCCGTATAGTCCCGGTCGGGGTTGAGGGCCCGCTGCAGCGTGCGCCCGCCTTTCTCGAAGCTGGCGGTGAGCGTACCCCGCATCAGGCCCAGCCAGTTGCGGTAGACCGTGATCTTGTCGTCGGCATCGACGGCGGCGATGCTGTCCTCACAGTCCATGATCGTGGTCAGGGCCGATTCCACGACGACATCGGCGATTCCGGCGGCGTCATCCTTGCCGATTCGGTGGCTGCGGTCGATCACGATCTCCAGATGCAGACCATGGTTCCGCAGCAGGATGGCCGTCGGCGCCGCGGGTTCGCCGCGATAGCCGGCGAACTTGTCGGGATCAGTCAGCCCCACCTCCGACCCGGAGGCGAGCATCACCACCAGCGTGCCGTTGTTGACGCGGAAGCCGGTGACATCGGCGTAGGAACCGCCGGACAGGGGGGCGGCCTGATCCAGGATCTCCCGCCCCTTGGCGATGACGGCAGCCCCGCGCACGGGGTCGTAGCCCTTGACGGACGGGTCGCCCACGATGCCGAGCGCATCCGTGCCGTAAAGCGCGTCATAGAGGCTGCCCCAGCGGGCATTGGCGGCATTGAGGGCGAAGCGGGTGTTCGTGACCGGGACCACCAGCTGCGGTCCGGCCACCCTGGCCACCTCCGGGTCCACATTGGTGGTGCCGATGTGGAAATCGGGGCCTTCCGGCACGAGATAGCCGATCTCCCGCAGGAAGGACTCGTAGGCGGCGGGATCGAAATCCTGGCCGCGGCGGGCCTGATGCCAGGCATCGATGTGGGCCTGCAACGCGTCGCGCTCGGCCAGCAGGGCACGGTTCGTCGGCGTCAGGTCGGTCGCCAGGGCAGCGAACCCAGTCCAGAAGGTGGCCGGGTCCAGCCCGGTGCCGGGCAGGGCTTCGCTCTCCACGAAGCGGTGCAGTCCGGCATCCACCCTCAGGCCATGGACATCGACAGTCTGGGACATGGTACGCGCTCCCCCTGGCAGGCTTGGATCTCATGCGACAACGGTTGCCACAGGAATAAGGCCCCGCCGGACTGCCCACAAGTTCCAGTGGAATACTTTCCGCATCGTGGAAAGATGGGGTAGGATGCTGCACCACGGCCACGTCCAGCGGCGCCGGCAGGGGTGGTCTTGGCAGGGGGAGGTGGCGATGGGCGCAGCACAGAATCCGGTTCAGGTGCTGGGCCGGGCCATTGCCATCCTCAACCATCTGGCGCAGTCGGACAGCGGCCTGTCCCTGACCGAGGTGGCCAGGGCGGCCGGGCTGGCCGGATCCACCGCCCACCGCATCCTGACGTCGCTGGAGGCGGAGCGTTATGTGCGCTTCGACGCGGAAACCCGTCTGTGGTCGGTGGGGGTACAGGCCTTCATCGCCGGCAGCGGCTTCCTGAAAACCCGGCATGTGGTGCAGATGGCGCGGCCGCATATGCGCACGCTGATGGAGCGCAGCGGCGAAACGGTCAATCTGGCCATCGAGGATCAGGGCAGCGCCGTCTATGTGGGGCAGGTGGAATGCCGGGAGATGATGCGCAGCTTTGCCCGGCTGGGTGGGCGCATCCCGCTGCATTGCTCCGGTGTCGGCAAGGCCCTGCTGTCGGCCGTGCCGGAGGCGCAATGGCAAAGGCTGCCGTCGCTGCTGCCGGCGTTGACGCCGCTGACCCTGACCAGCCCGGATGTCCTGCGGGCCGATCTGGGACGGATCCGCCAACGCGGCTATGCCATTGACGATGAGGAACATGCCATCGGCCTGCGCTGTGTCGCTGCCGTCGTGTTCGACGAGCATGGGGACGCCGCCTGCGCCGTGTCGCTGGCCGGACCCAAGGCGCGCATCACCGATGAGCGCGTGCCGGTACTGGGGCAGATGGCGGTCGAGACGGCCGGTCGCATCATGGCGGAAATCGGCGGGCGGGCGCCGGTGATAGTATCCGCATCAGGAGCCGGGCAGTAATCCGGATCGAAATCAAGATGTAGAAGGATAATATCGGATTGTTATATGCGATCGGAAAGGTTAATGTAAATTAAGCTGTGTGACGGGATGGGCTGCGAATTGTCCCAGCGCGAAAGGCCTTGAGTGTCGCGGCGTGGAGACGAAAAGCCATTTGAATAACATGGTTTACGCTTCGCTACCCACTCGGATGCGGTAAAGCCATCGGTCACAACCACGGAATGGGGGCTTGTCCTACCTTTTGCGGCATCAAGACGACCAAGCGGAGATGCCGAAATGACCGATGTGATCAACCTTCGTTCCGGGGCTGCGGCCAGCGATATTCTGTCGGCGATCAATGGAGCTGGTGCGAATACTCGTATTGTCTTCCCGAAAAACGAAACGCTGACCATCGACCGTTCCGTGAAGTTCGACCTGCAGGGCCGGACCATCACCCTGGACCTCAACGGCTCCACACTGGTGCAGCAGAAGGGTGCCGGCAGCGTCCTGAACATCCAGGGTGCGCTGGAAAAGACCCAGGCCGTCAGCAGCCTGGGCCTGCAGGACGGCAAGACCGTCGTGACCTTCAAGTCTGCGCCGGAAGGGCTGAAGGTCGGGGACTGGCTGAAGATCGGGGCCGAGGACAAGCTGCCCGGCGGCACCCATACCTCGAAGAATCCGGTGCGTATCGGCCAGGCCACCAAGATCGTCGCCATCGACGGCAACAAGGTGATCTGCGAGCCGCCGCTGCATGAGCAGAGCCATTACAAGACCAACATCCGGGCCGCGGCCTATGAGGGCGGCCAGTTCACCCTGGAAAACGGCACCATCAAGGGCGATGGCGTCAGTGGTTCGCCGCTGGTGCGGACCATGTCGCTGGTCGAGCCTGACATCCACAAGATCATGCTGCGCGACGGCGGCGGCCCCGGTCTGGAACTGGAGAATGCCGTCCGCGCCAAGGTCACGGAAATTGCCGTCATCAACCTGAAGGACGACATCGCCCACGGCCATTACGGCTATGGCGTCCACTCCGCCAATTCGTTCCAGACCACGGTCGACGGCATCTACGGCCAGAACACCCGGCACGTCACCGACAACAATTCCGGGTCCGACCCGGCCAATGGCGGCATCCAGAAATATGGCGGCGATATCGGGATGACGGTGCGGAACGCCGTCACCTTCGACAATGCCAACTCTGCCTATTCCACCCATTCCGAGGCCAAGCAGACCGTCTATGACCACGTCTTCGCCTTCGGCGGCCCCAGCCAGGGAGCCGTATTACGCGGCATCGACGTGAAGATGATCAACAGCGGCGGCAGCGACCTGGGTCGCGCGGTGCAGCTGTTCCGCTATGGCGATGGTGACGGCAAGCAACTGGTGCTGGACAATGTCGCCTTCCGCGACATCCGGGACAAGACCGTCTATTCCGCCGGCGCCACCCAGGACAATCTGGTCCGCAATGCCGTGCTGGAGACGGTGAAGGACTACAAGCTCCAGGCCAGCAGCACGCTGAAGCTGGACAATGTCACCCAACTGAAGAACGGGGCAGCCGACGAAACCCTGACCGGCACCGACCGGCTGGACATCCTGCTGGGGGGCACCGGCAACGATACCCTGTCGGGCCAGGGCGGCGGCGATGTGATCTGGGGCGGAGCCGGCAGCGACGTGCTGACGGGCGGGGCCGGCCGCGACCATTTCATGTTCCATGACCTGAACGAGAGGGGCGACGTCATCACCGACTTCCAGGCCGGTGCCGGCGGCGACGTGCTGGAACTGGGAGCCCTGATGGTGCGCGCCGGCCTTATGTTCAGGGACGCCATGGCCGGCGGCCATGTCGGCCTGCAGCAGTCGGGCAGCGATACGCTGGTGCTGATCGACAGCGATGGCGCTGCCGGAAAGTCCGCCCCGGTGACGCTGGCGACCTTGAAGGGCGTTCAGGCCTCCAGCCTGACGGCGGACAACATCTCCACCCATCTCGGGGACTCCGCCATTCCTGTGACCAAGCCACCGGTCGATGTGCAGCCGATCCCGGCGGAGCCCGTTCCCGCACCGGCCCCGAAGCCCGTGCCGACGCCCGTCCCCGCACCGCAGCCGGTGCCCACCCCGGCGCCTTCGCCGACGCCGGTTCCCGCTCCGGAACAGCCCGCCGGCATCGGTGACGTGATCAAGGATCTGGCGGTGCGGCCGGGCAGCTATTTCAGCTTCCGCCTGCCTACCGGCAAGGATGCCGACGGCGACGCCATCACATACAAGGTCAGCATGGCGGACGGGAAGGCCCTGCCGAGCTGGATGCTGACCAAGGACGGCAGTTTGGGCTTCACGCCGAAGGCCTGGGACAAGGGCGACCATCATCTGATGGTCACAGCCTATGCCGACGGCCACGCCATCGGCCAGGACGCCTTCACGCTGCATGTGGGCGGCAACGCCCATAACGGCTTCCTGCTGTAAGCGCAAACGCCGGATCGGTGGATGCGGCCCGGCGGGGATGCCCGCCGGGCCGTGCCTGTCGGCGTCATTCGGCCGGCTGTGCCGCTTCTTGCTCCACCGGCCCCTTTGCCCGGGCATCAGGGATCAACCATCGCAGTGCCCGGGTCACGCCGCGGGTGAAGGGCAGAACCAGCAGCACCCCCACGACATTGAAGGCGACATGGGCGTTGGCGATCTGGCGGGGCACATCGTTCCCCGCCGTGTCCGCGGCCCAGCCCGTCAACTGCTCGATGAAAAGCAGCCCCAGGGCCACCGTGGCGATGTTGAACAGCAGGTGGAACAGTCCGGCGCGCACCGCATCACGGGACCGGCCGATGGTGGCGACCAGCGTGTCGCTGCAGGTGCCGATTTCCGCCCCCAGCATCATGGCGACGCCGGCCGGCAGCGTGATCAGCCCCTGGCTGGCCAGGGTGATGATGATGCCCATGGTGGCGCTGCTCGACTGGATCAGCAGTGTCATGACGCACCCCGCCACGGCGCCCAGTAGGGGCGTTTCCATCCGCTCGACCCAGCGCAGCAGGCCGGGGTGCCCCTCCAGCGGCTCCGCGCTGCTGCCGATGACATGCAGGCCGAAAAAGATCAGCCCGATGGAGAACATGACCATGCCGGCGCGGCGCCAAACCTCGGAGCGGGGCAGGAAGGCCAGGAGCAGGCCGATGGCAAGGGCCAGCGGCGCGTACTGGTCGATATCCAGGGCGAAGATCTGGCTGGACAGCGTCGTGCCGATGTTGCTGCCCATGATGACCGGGATGACGTGGGCGAAGCTCAACAGCCCTGCATTGACGATGGCGATCAGGATGATGATGGTCACCGAGGAACTGTCGAGGATGAAGGTGGCCAGGGTTCCCGTGCCCACGCCGACCACGCGGTTGCGGGCCGACAGTTCCAGCACTTGGCGCATGCGATCGCCGGCCATCTGGCGCAATGCGCCGGACAGCTGGGTAACGCCGTAGAGGAACAGCGACAGGCCGGCGATGAACTCGATGGCCAGTTGCCACCAGTCGATCCGTTGCGGCGCACCATCCTGGGCCAGCACGGTCGTAGACAGCAGCAGCGCCAGAAAAGGCGCCCCGATCAGGGCCAGTACCCGACCCGGGCGCGGCGCAACGAACAGTCGTCTGTGT
Organism: Oleisolibacter albus; assembly: GCF_003336875.1. Taxonomy (GTDB): domain Bacteria; phylum Pseudomonadota; class Alphaproteobacteria; order Azospirillales; family Azospirillaceae; genus Niveispirillum; species Niveispirillum album. The sequence continues at coordinate 333,793 of NZ_QGNJ01000003.1, forward strand.
GTGGAGCAGCGCGACATGGACCGTTTCTCCCATCCAGCAGAGAAGCGGACGCTCAACCGTCGCTATCCGGTGGGCGTGGCAAGGGGTCTTGTTGAAATTTCTGTGACAGTCGTCCGGCCAACGGCGCGCAGACGGTAGCAGTGCCACTGCAATCAAGCCAAAGACGCCGCGCGAAGGAGGAAAGGCCGGCTCACCGGACTGGCAGCGCCACGGCAGAACACCGCCCGGTGACGGGACCGGTGGGACTATGCGCGGCCTGCTTGGACCGGCCCTGGCAAACGAAAGCTGGAGCGTCCCCTGATCCGGCCGGATCAGGAGGCCTTCGCCGCCTGCGCATCCTCCTCCAATCCCAGGATCTCCTCGGGATGGCCCCCCAGCCGTCTGACCAGGGCAATGCGCTGGATTGCTTCATCCCGACTGAACCCGTTCAGTTCGAGGACATGCACCACACGCTCCAGAACGGGAGCCGCTTGCTGCTGAGCATGTGACATCTACCGCCTCAATGTCAGGCTGCAACCGGGGCCGCACTATGGACGCAGACGGCAGGATGGGCAAGGTGGCACAGGCGGCAGGTCTGCTCCCTTCGCGCAGCGAAGCGACATGCCTGCACTGTGTGCGACAATGGCAGGCAGGCGATCTGCCGTTTTCGGGGGAATATCCCGCCTCGATCATCCGGATGCCGAGTGTGTGGTCATTCCGTCGCAGGCGGCGCACAATGTTTCCTTGGCCTGCCTTCTCGCCGTTGTCCTTGGTCGGATGCGGTCGTCTGCGTTAAGGTGCCCGCCCGCCTTCACGGCGGCTTCCGTATGGAGTCCATGTCTGTCGATGCATGCTCCTCACCCGATGCCCCTCCAGCTTACGCCCGACGAGACGGCGGTGCTGGAGTCGTTGCGGCCGCGTCTTGGTGCCACCTATCTCCGCCAGCGCCTGGGTTTGGAACAGGACCATGAGGCTTGGGTGCTGCGGCGCGGCCGGCGTTTCCTGCATCTGGAAAACCTGCTGATCGTGCATGGGCTCATCCGGGGGACGCTGCGTCTGTCGGGCCTGCATAGCGTTGGGCAGCGCAACGCCCGGCGAATCCTGCTCCGGGAGCAGGATGTGGTCCTGCCGGGCCTGCCGTCAGCCTTCGACGGCTTCACCCTGCTGCACCTGTCCGATCTGCATCTGGACATCAATACGACCTTCACCGCGGCGCTGGTCGAGCGGGTGCGGGACTTGCGCTACGATGCCTGCGTCCTGACCGGTGATTACCGGGCCAGGACCTTCGGCCCTTTTGATGCGGTGATCGAGGCACTGGGGCGGTTGCGGACGGCACTGCATGGCCCGCTTTACGGCATCCTCGGCAATCACGACACCATTCGTCTGGTGCCACCTATGGAAGCCATGGGCTATCGCATGCTGATGAACGAGAGTGTCCGATTGGACCGGAACGGCGCCTCTCTGTATCTGGCCGGTATCGATGACGCCCATTATTACCGGACCGAGAATTTTCATCGGGCTGGCCACGATATTCCATCCGATGCCGTCTCGGTTCTGCTGTCGCACACGCCGGAGGTCTACCGCCGGGCTGCCCATGCCGGTTTTGCCCTGATGCTGTGTGGCCACACCCATGGCGGCCAGATCTGCCTGCCAGGCGGCATTCCTATCCTGACTGATGCCGACAGCCCCCGGGCCTATGCCCGGGGGGCTTGGCGCTATCATGGTCTGCAGGGCTACACCTCGCCCGGTGCCGGGACATGCATCGTCGATATCCGCCTGAACTGTCCGCCGGAGGTGACCCTGCATCGGTTGCGGTGCGGTGGACCGGTGGCCGTCAGTAAGGGCGGTCGCGCAGCCTGATCCGGAACAGCAGCCGCGACAGGGTAAAGTCGACGATGGCGAAGGCGACGACCAGCAGGCCAACGTCGATCCAACTCAGCCCGAGGGCCGGGCGCAACAGGGCCAGCGGCAGCAGGGCCTCCGGTATATAGTCCAGACCCAGTGCCCGCCCGTGGGGCGGCAGGCCGAGACGGCGCTTGATGAAGCTGCTGACCAGATCGCCGCACAGCGATCCGATGCCCAGCAGGGCGCCGGTCAGGACATCGAGTCCCAGCAGCGGCGCGGCACCTGCGGCGGCGGCCGTTCCCGCCACCAGCCCGCGCACGGTCTTGGCCGGCCCGAACAGGCGACGGCCATCGCCGAAGCGACAGCCGCCATCGACCGGATAGGCCAGGGTTTCACCCATGAATTTCGCGGCGAGGATCGGCGCGCCATTGGCAAGACCAAGCAGCAACAGAATCTGGAGCAGGAAAAGCGTGTGAGCGACGCCATTCTGCACCAGCGTGTCCGCCATGGGCCGCCCCCGCAATCGGTCATGGGAAGTCGGCGCAGTCTAATCTGTTTGGGGCCGAAACCCCACAGCGCCGTGAGTCGCGGACTGTCAAACCTTGGCGGGCCGCCCGGAGGGATCGAGATCGGCGGCGGCAAGAATGAGGTGTTCCATGGCGTCCAGCGCCGTAGGGGACTGGATGCGGTCCAGGGCCCGCACCAGTTCCAACGTTTCGCGCCGGCCCTCGAAGGCGGGACCGACCGCGGAGTCGCTGTCTGCGTCGGAAGACAATCCGTTGATGTCCAGCCCCTCGAAGAACCAATCCGGGGCGACACCGAGAACCTGGCCGACCTGCCAAAGGCGGCTGGCGCAGAGGCGATTGGTGCCCCGTTCGTATTTCTGGACCTGCTGGAAGGTGAGGCCGAGGGCCTCACCCAGCTTGTCCTGGCTCATGCCCAGCAGCATGCGGCGCTGGCGCATACGGGCGCCGATATGGGCATCCACAGCCGCTCTCCGCGCGGAAGCGGGAGACACGGCCTCGTCACGGTCAGCGCGCGCCTGCTGGTCCGGCATCAGGCTCTCCGCGACTTGCGGCCGAGGCCAATCTGCTTGGCCAGGGTGGACCGCTGTTCGGCATAATCAGGCGCTGTCATCGGGTAATCCTTCGGCAGGCCCCAGCGCGCCCGGTATTCCTCCGGGGTCATGCCATAGGTCGACTTCAGATACCGCTTCAGCATCTTCAGCTTCTTGCCATCTTCCAGGCAGATGATGTGGCTGGGGGTCACCGACTTTTTGATCGGCACAGCCGGGACCAGCGGTTCAGCCACCGGCTCCGGCTCCTTGCCGAGATTGGCAAGAGCGATATGGACCGCCTGGATCGCATCTGGCAGGGCTGCCGGCTCCACAGGATTGTTGGACACATACGCCGATATGATTTTGGCGGTCAGGCCGACGAGATCAGACAATTTTGGTCTCCACTTAAAATATTAGACGATATGTATAGTCAGACGAGCGTGCGATCAAGAGGCAGTTTCGTCCTTAGGTGTTTCTTTCCTTGTCATTCGCCATTTTACCATGCCATCGACTGCGGCTCTGCCTGCAATGCAGAAACCGAAACGCTGGGGTATGGTGTGATGTTTGCGCCGGAGTTGCCCTGACTGAATTCAGGCGCCAGCGGGGATGACGGCAGGAGCGGGAGCCTGTGCTTTGTCTTCGGCTCATCTGCCTCAGTGCCTTCTGGAGAAAGTTCAGCCACCGCATTACGGTGGGGCCACGGAAACAACCCCGGTCCGGGACAGCGGGCCGTGTCGCAGGAGGTCTTCGGCTTGAGTACCGGACTGATAGCACTGCTGGATGATGTGGTGGGGCTGACGAAGGTCGCAGCCGCGTCGCTGGATGATGTCGCCGGTCAGGCTGGACGCGCAGGAGTGAAAGCGGCTGGCGTGGTGGTGGATGATGCCGCGGTGACCCCCCGCTACGTCGTCGGCTTCACCGCGGAACGCGAACTTCCGATCATCGGCCGTATCGCTCTGGGGTCGTTGAAGAACAAGCTGCTCTACCTGCTGCCGGTAGCGCTGGTGTTAAGCGTATGGGCCCCCTGGGCGATCACACCGCTGCTGATGTTGGGGGGCGGCTTCCTCTGTTACGAAGGTGCCGAGAAGGTCTACGAGGCCCTGTTCGGTGGGCATGGGGACGAACATGCCGGGGCGGACGCGGAAGTGACGGCCACGGCGCGCCAACTGGAAGAGGAAAAGGTCGCCGGGGCGATCAAGACCGACCTGATCCTGTCTGCCGAGATCATGGCCATCACGCTGTCGACTGTTGCGGCGGAGACATCCTCCTTCTGGGGACAGGCCTTGATCCTTGCCCTGGTCGGTGCCGGCATTACCGTGGCCGTCTATGGTGCCGTGGCATTGATCGTGAAGGCCGACGATATTGGCTTGTCGCTGGCGCAGAATCCCGCTCCCGCCAGCAGTTTCCTGGGGCTGCGCTCCTGGCGCGGTCTGGCCCCGCGCGGGGCGGACCGGGCCTTGCAGCCATTGACCAAGGCCCTTGGTCGGGGATTGGTTCACGGCATGCCCGTCTTCCTTCGCCTTTTGGCTCTGATCGGGACCATGGCCATGCTGTGGGTCGGCGGCGGGATCATCCTGCATGGTCTGGAGGTCTTTGGCCTTGCCGGCCCGGCCCATGCGGTGCATGCCGTTGCGGCCAGCGCCGGACACGCGCTGCCTGATTTGTCGGCTGTTATCGAGTGGCTTGTGGGAGCGGCCGGCGCGGGAATGATCGGATTGATGATCGGCTTCCTCCTGGTTCTGGTGCTGCATCACGGCCTGTTCCCTTTGCTGAAGGGCGCACCGGCCCGTAAGGGATGAAATCAGCGTCCCGTCAGGCCGGGTCTGATAAATACGGGCGCGGCAATCGAAGCGTTGCCCCGTCAGCGGTCCCTATATCTGCGTGGACGGCGGCGCATCAACGCCCATTGGATGCGAGTGGATGCGACAGGGCGGTATCGCGCCTGTCTGGATCCCCCGGCCGCTCGTCAGTCTCTGTGGAGAGGGAATGTGAGCAGATCTGTCGCCGCAGGGGTTGGCGTGTGCGCCGAAATAATAGCCAACTCTCGCGGGGGTGACAGGGTGGCCCTGTAAACAGCCCTCTCGTTTTTCATCTGATGGTCAGAGCCGAGAGGCGCCAGAAACCAAACCCTCGGCTCTTGGAGGCGATTCCGGTTCGGTTTGTGACTGCTTTCCGACTCATTTAAGCGCATCGATATTATCGACTACGCGTAGTCTATAATATCGCTATATCCAACTCAAACGTCCTTTTCGAACTACGTCGCAGAAACATGCCAACAGCGGGCGCCGCCATACCTTCAAGGCGTAATCAATCATGGTAGCGACCTGACGGCAGACAGCCTCTCCCGATCCCACTCGAACGTAGCGATCTGTTGCCTGCGACAGACCTGCGTTGACGCAGGCCGTCCAGATGCATGGCAATCCCCACGAAGCTGCACTGCAACAGCGCACGCGCCATCGGTTATCCCGGGTCACCATTTGTCGGCAACGCGGCATCTGACAGGCAGTCGCCCACCCACAGGAGACTGCCCGCGGCCGCCACGGAGCACAGCATGACGGCGATTTACGGGAAGACACCGGTCCGGCCGGGACTGGTGATTTTCGCCCTGGGAATGGGCGGTTTCGCCATTGGCACCACCGAGTTCGCGGTGATGAGTCTATTGCCCTATTTCTCCGCGGGCCTGGGAATCGATGAGCCCACGGCGGGCCATGTCATCAGCGCCTATGCGCTGGGCGTCGTGGTCGGAGCCCCGATCCTGGCCGTCCTTGCCGCGAAACTGCCTCGGCGGACCCTGTTGCTGGGGTTGATGACGCTGTTCGCCATCGCCAATGTTCTCAGCGCCCTGGCCCCTTCCTATCGCTGGATGCTGGCGTTCCGCTTCCTCAGCGGCCTTCCGCATGGTGCCTATTTCGGCGTTGCCGCCCTGGTGGCCGCCTCGCTGGTCTCGCCCTACAGGCGGGCGCAGGCAGTTGCGCGGGTCATGCTGGGTCTGACCATCGCCACCATCCTGGGCGTGCCCCTGGCCAACGGGATGGGACAGGTCCTGGGGTGGCGCTGGGGCTTCGGTGTCGTCGGTCTGTTGGGGGCACTGACCGTCCTTCTGGTCTGGCTGTTCGCTCCGCACGACCGCCCGCAGCCAGGGGCGAGCCCGCTGCGCGAACTGGGGGCGCTGCGCCGGCGCCAAGTCTGGCTCACCCTGGGTATCGGCGCCATCGGCTTCGGGGGGATGTTCGCTGTCTATACCTATCTCGCCAACACGCTGATGGCCGTGACCGGGGTGTCGGCCGATGTCGTGCCGCTGGTTCTGTGCGTCTTTGGCATCGGCATGACCATCGGCAATCTGGTCGGGGCCTGGGCCGCCGACCGTGCCCTTATGCCGGCCGCCGCGGGAATCCTGCTATGGAGCGCAGCGGCCCTGGCTCTGTTCCCGTTTATGGTGGGCAATGTCTGGACGGTCACGCTGGCGGTCTTCCTGATCGGCGGTGGCGGCGGTCTGGGAACCGTGCTGCAGACGCGGCTGATGGATGTGGCCGAAGACGCGCAGACCCTGGCGGCCGCCCTCAACCACAGCGCCTTCAATCTGGCCAATGCACTCGGTCCCTGGCTGGGAGGGATGGCGATTTCCGCCGGCTATGGCTGGGCCTCTACGGGATGGGTCGGCAGCGGCCTTGCCTTTGGCGGTTTCGTCCTCTGGCTGGTCTCGGTTGCCGAGGAAAGGCTGCGGCGCCCGGCCATGGCACCGGCATCTCATAACTGACCGGTCAGGGCACAAGAAGGATCAGATCTCCACGTGCCCGCCCAGTTCCACGACCCGGTTCGGGGGAAGATGGAAGAAGTCGGCCGTCGTCGTGGCGCTGCGCGACAGGAAGGCGAAAAGGCGTTCCCGCCAGGGTTCCATGCCGGGATCGCGTGAGGGGACCACCGTCTCCCGCGTCAGGAAATAAGAGAATCGCAGCGGTTCGTAATCGAAGCCGAGATCGGCGCGCCGGGCATTGGCCAAAGCCTTCGGCACGTCGGTATCCTCCATGAACCCGCACCGGACGGTGACGCGGAACACATCGTCCCGCAGTTGTTCGGAGCGGACACGGTCGCAGCCGGGCACGGTCGGCGTTTCCTCCACCTTCACCGTCAGCAGGACGACACGTTCATGCAGGACGTGGTTGTGCTTGAGGTTATGCAGCAGGGCCAGGGGTACACCCTCGGCCGCCGAGGTCAGGAAAACGGCGGTGCCGGGGACGCGCGTCACCGTGCTGGACAAGGTGGAGAGGAACTCCTCAATGGGCATGGATTCATCGCGGAGCTTGGCCTGGACCAGCTTGCGCCCTTTCTTCCAGGTGGTCAGCACCAGGAAGACGGCAATGCCCGCCGCCAGCGGGAACCAGCCGCCATGGGTGATCTTCGTCGCCGTGGCCAGGAAATAGGCGATATCGACGCTCAACAGCAGCAACAGCAGTGCCCAGGCCCATTTACCCCGCCATCCCCAGAGATTGAAGGCAAGAAGCGCCACCAAAGCCGTGGTGATGACCATGGTGCCCGTCACGGCCATGCCATAGGCCGATGCAAGATTGGTCGATGTGCCGAACCCGAGAACCAAGCCGACCACGACAAGCATCAGGGTCCAGTTCACGAAGGGAATGTAGATCTGGCCGATTTCCCGTTCGGACGTATGGACGATGGACATCCGCGGCAGATATCCCAGTTGGATTGCCTGTCGCGTGACCGAGAAGGCACCCGAAATGACGGCCTGGGACGCAATCACGGTGGCAGCCGTGGCCAGGATCACCAGCGCTGGTGCCATCCAGGTCGGGGCCATGACGAAAAACAGATTTTCCGCAACCTCGGGATGGGCCAGAAGCAACGCGCCCTGGCCGAAGTAATTCAGCATCAGGGCCGGCCAGACCAGCAGATACCAGGCGAGCCGGATCGGAAGGCGGCCGAAATGCCCCATATCTGCATAGAGGGCTTCTGCACCGGTGACCGACAGCACGACCGATCCCAGGGCCAGAAAGCCCGTCCAGCCGTCATGGGCAATAAAGGCAAAGGCCCAATGCGGGCTGAGGGCAGCGAGAACGGATGGAGCCTGTCCGATGTTCCGGATACCCAGTACAGCCAGGGCGGCGAACCAGACCAGCATCACGGTGCCGAACAGGCCACCCACGGCCCCCGACCCCTTCGACTGGACCGAAAACAGGATGATGAGGATGACAATGGCGAGCGGAACGGCCCAGGGGGCGAGGGCAGGGGCCGCCACCTGCAGACCTTCCACGGCGCTGAGAACCGAAACAGCCGGGGTGATGGCGCTGTCGCCATAAAAGAGGGCCGCCGCGAAGATCCCAAGGGTGCCGGCCAACGCGGCCAACCGCGGGCGGTCCGAAACCGCCTGCTGCAACAGCGCCAGCAGCGCCAGGCTCCCGCCTTCGCCCTTGTTGTCGGCTCGCATGATGACGGAGACATACTTCACCGTCACCACCAGCAGAACCGTCCAGAACACCAGCGATAGCACACCCAGGACATGCAGATGATCCACCGGAAGGGGATGGGGGCCGGCGAAGGCCTCCTTCATCGCATAGAGCGGGCTGGTGCCGATGTCGCCGAAGACCACACCGATGGCAGCCAGGAACAGGGCACCGAACGATGACCGTTCAATGCCCTGTTCCATATCCTGTGTCGCCGCCGCCATACACCCTCACATCGCCCGCTACCCCGATCGGAACGGCGCAGACGCTAGACAAAGCGCGTGCAGCGCACAAGCGGCGTTGCAGCACAGGGGGCACGCAGTGGCATGGGGTCGCGGCACCTCCCGGCGGCGCGACCCTGGACCGGCTTCACGCGGCGCCGCGCACACTGTCGAGGAAGTGGCGGACTTCCTGCTCCAGAATGTTGGCATCGACGGACAGTTCCTGTGCGGCGGCAACCACCCGTGCCGCCACATCGCCCGCCTCCATGGCAGCCTGATTGACCCCGGCGATGTTCTCCGTCACCGCCTGCGTACCGACGGACGCCTGCTCGACATTGCGCGCGATCTCGCCCGTGGCCGCCTGCTGCTGCTCGACGGCGGCGGCGATGGCATCGCTGGTCATGTTGATCTGGGAGACGCGGCTGACGATCGTTTCAATGGCCTCGACAGCATCGCGCGTGTTGCCCTGGACCGCACTGATCTGCCGGGTGATGTCCTCCGTCGCCTTCGCCGTCTGATTGGCCAGATTCTTGACCTCACTGGCGACAACGGCGAAGCCCTTGCCGGCTTCCCCGGCGCGGGCGGCCTCAATGGTGGCGTTCAGCGCCAGCAGATTGGTCTGAGCCGCGATCTCGGAAATCAGGGTGACGATGTGGCCGATCTCACCGGTGGTATCGGCCAGGTCCTGGACCACATCATGGGTGTGCTTCGCCTGAGCGGCGGTCTGATGGATAATGGCGGTGGACGCTTTGACCTGATTGCCAATTTCCTGGCTCGACGCGGCCAGTTCCTCGGCGGCCGCGGCGACCGTCTGCACGTTGGTGGATGCTTCCTCCGACGACGACGCAACAGCACCGGCCTGCCGGCTGGTCTGCTCGGAAATGGCCGACATGGACTGGGCCGTGGCCTGCATGTCGGTGGCCGCCGTGGTCAGGCTCCGCACCACCTTGCCCACGGTCTGCTCGAAGCGTTGCGCCAAGTCGGCCATGGCCCGCCTTTTCTCCTCCGCGGCAACCTGCTCGGCCTGTTTCTGCGCGACCTCCATCTGCCGGACACGCAGCGCATTCTGCTTGAAGACCTCGACGGCGGCCGCCATTTCGCCGATCTCGTCGCGGAAATCACGGGCTGGAACCTCGGTTTCGAGATTGCCGGCAGCGAGATGCTCCATGGCCTCTGTCATCCGCAGCAGCGGCCGTGTCGTGCCAATGGCGATGGAGGCCGCCAGGGCGCCACCCAGAATCACGGCCATCAGGCCGAGCCAGCCTGTGAAATTGCGGATGCTGGACAACCGGGTGTCCGTGACCTCGCGGATTCCGGCCAGGGCCGACTGGGCACTGACACGGACGGACTCGCTGGCCTTGGCGAAATCCGCCGACTTGGTGACCATGCCCTGCATCAGCGTCTCGACCGCCACGGCCGTGGTGGCGATCTCGGCGAACGCATCGCGGTGTTTCTCGGCAATACCCAGAACCTCACCGGCGATCTGCTTGCGGCTGCGGCTGCGCAACTGAGCCTCAAGGGCGAAGGCCTGACTGTACAGCTCTTCCATGACCGGCATGGACTCATCGGCGGCTTGTTGCGACGGGGCCGCCAGAAAATGGGCCGCCGTGACACGCGCGCGCAGAAGGGCATCGACCGCGACGCCGGTCAGGGCGGCTCCCTCCAGATCGCCTTCCGCCATCGCTGAATCCATGATCCGGGCCAAGGCCGCCGAGGCGGCATCGCCCAAGGCGTCGATCCCCTCCCGTGCCAGCTGTTGCCGCCGGTCAACCAGGGTTTCGATCTTCTGTAGATCGCCCCCATAAGCGATGACCATCTCGCGCATCTGCTGCAGGTCTTTCCGCTGCTTCGGGTCGACAGTTTCGGCCCGGACGGTATCGATGCGGGTCAAAAGATCGGCATGGATCGACTTTGCTTCGGCCAGTGCCGTCGGATCGGCGGTATAGATGAAGCTGACGACTTGCCGGCGCATGCTGTTGACCAGGGCATCCACCTCGCTCACCGCAGCGGAGTTGCTGGCCACATGCCCATAGTCCGTCAGCGCATCGCGGCTCTCGCCCGCGCTGCGCCAGCTCATGACCGCGATGACGGCCAGAAACAGCAGGACCAGCGCAAAACCGCCATAGACACGGCCGGCCATGCTGATCCTCGACATGAGCTGCAACATCCTGTCCTCCCACTTGTCCGGCCGAGGTGGTCCCACGGGCCCGTTTGTGGGGCCGGAGCAACCATTGGGCCCCAGACCTACCACGCCTTAATGCATTCAAATACAGCTCCAGCATACAGCGAAAGACGTAGGTCGCCCTCTGATCCAAATCACAGCAGCGCGCCAAAATGCCGCGACGGGAGAAACAGACGTCAGAATACAAGATTAGGTGGAAGCATGCCGAAGAGCGGCAGGCCGGGCGGATTGAATCCACAAGTCAGCAGGCCGCACGAGAGGAGGGGCCATTTTCAGACTCCAGCCGTTCACCTGTCGGCCATGAGGAACCTGCTCGCGCCACACCAACCATGGACCCACGGCATGCAGGCGTTGCTGACACTGGCGAGCGCATTTCGCCGGCGCCCCCTCTGGGGGTATCCGGTGGGGCTTGTCGCCTTCGCTCTCGCTCTTGGCATCCGGTTCGAGGTCGATGCCATCCTGCCTTCGGGCTTTCCCTATCTGACCTTCTTTCCCGCCGTGATCCTGACCTGCTTTCTGGCGGGGTTCGGGCCGGGATTGTTGACGGCCGTGGCTTCGGGCCTCGCCGCCTGGTATTTCTTCATCGCCCCGGTCCGGACCTTCGACCTGACGGTGCAAAGCAGTCTGGCGCTCGGGTTCTACGTCGTCATCGTCAGCATCGATATTCTGCTGATCGAGGTGATGTACCGGGCCTTGACCCGTCTGGCCATCGAGCGCGCCCGCAGCGCCGAACTGGCTGCCCAGCACGGGGTTCTGTTCCGGGAGTTGCAGCATCGGGTATCCAACAATCTGCAACTGACGGGTGCGCTGCTGGAACTCCAGGCCGAGCGGGTGCGGGATCGGGATGCACGGGAGGCGCTGTCCGTCGCCTCCCGGCGATTGGCCCTGTTGGGGCAGATCCATCGCCGTCTGCGCGACCCCGGGGGCTTGACCGCCGGGGGAATGCGGGACTTTCTGCGCGACCTTTGCCGTGACCTGATCGATACGGCGGGGGCCGCCCAGATCCGCTGCGACGTTGATGCTGGCGCCGTGGAGATCAACGCCGACCAGGCTATTCCTCTGGGGCTGATTGTTGCCGAACTTGTCAGCAACGCCCTCGAACATGCCTATGCCGGTACGGACCAGGGCTGCATACGCATCGGCTGCCATCCGGACGGGCCCATGCTGGAACTGACCGTGGCCGACAATGGCCGCGGCCTGCCGCCAGGTTTCGATCTGTCGCGATCGGAAAGCCTGGGTCTGCAGATCGTGCGCGCCCTGACCGACCAGCTCCAGGGCACATTCACCCTGTCACCGCACGAGGGTACCATTGCCCGGCTGCGCATGCCGCTGAAGACGGACTCCCGCTGATGGAAGGCATGGCCATGGCGAAAGCCAGCAGCGCGGCCAGCATCTCGCCGATCCGGCGGCGCGCGCACAAAGTGATGTGGGAGGAGTGGCTGCCCATACTACGTCTCCATCCCAAGCCCCTGATAACCTTGGAATGTCGCACTTCAAAATAGAACCCTCCGCCTACAGCCCAAAAGCGCGATAAGAAACATTATGGGCATTGAATATCTATAGCTCCATCCGGTGCTGGGACGTGGACCTGATCGCTGCCTCAGGGCCGGGCAAGCTCTTCCGCTGCTGACCGGCGCTGGGCAGGCTGAAGCAGAAAACAGTAACCCGGGAATCATCCCCTGAATTCACTCGATCCTTAATCGGCCAAATGCCATGATAGCCGCCAAGGATCGGGGCTTGCCGTCCCAGCCGCCCTTATGGGCCTGGCAGAAACTCAGGCCATCAGCCGAATAGTTGGAAATACCTTCTCAAATGTCGAGACGCTTGATGGAAAATCTCGAAACCACCATAGATGCCAAGACGATCATATCGCGGAATGAGAAGCTCACATTTACTGACATTGATGATGAATTGATTCTGCTGTCTCCGACCCTGGGCCGTGTCTTCTCGCTCAACAAGACCGCCAGGGCCACATGGCTTCTGCTTGACAAGCCGATCACGTTCGGCCAGATCTGCGCACAGTTGACAGAGGTTTTTGATGTCGACGAGGAGGAGTGCCGGACAGAATTGGCACGGCTGATCCGTGAATTGGCGAGCATGAAGCTTCTCTCGCTAGCCCCACCATGCTGAAGACCAAGTGCCTCCTGCTGTTGGAGGCCCTTCTATTTCTGCTGATTGCGCGACTGCTGCTGGGTCTGGTCCCCGTACCCCGGCTGGTTGGTCTTCTGTCACGCCCGCTTTGTGGAGCAACAGAAACCTCAAGCCCTGTTCAGGATCAAGCCATCGCTTCCGTACATGACGCCATCCTGTGGGTCTGGCGCCGCGGCTGGCTGCGCGACCGTTGCTTCCATCGTGCCATCGCCGCCCATCTGATGCTGCGTCGGCGCAACATTCCGACGCGCTTTCATTATGGGGCTGCCACGTTGCCGGAACGCGGACTGACGGGGCATGTCTGGCTGACGGCCGGAGAGACGTTCGTTGTCGGCGGCGACCAAGCCAGTCGATATCGACATTTGTTCGACTGGGGCCAACAGCATCCAGATCAATAAACACGCGGCGACACACAAGTTAATTGGTTAATTTACCGGGTGGGTCCAAGATCAAGCCGCGACGATGCGATTGCGCCACCCGCGCCGATCTGCTACGAAAAAGAGGCTGGCCGCACGTCGGCACGCTGAGATTGAAGAATTTGGGGGGCGTGAAATGAGTGGAATGGACATGGGTCCGATGGGCAAGGCCGGTGGTACTGCGCCGTCCACCCCCAGCACGCGGCTGGAGTGGGTAAAGCCGGAGGTCAGGACGGAAGAGATGTCAGACGCGCTGACTGGCGGCTCCAACTTCCTGAATCTCGACGGTGGAAGCTCCTGCGCCAGCTGAGGTCTTCCACAGCCAAGTGACGGTGGTGCAAAAACGCATTCTGTTGCTGGGATGGCAAACCACCATCGGCTCGGGAGTGCTGGCGATCCCGGCAATCCGGGCGGTACAGGCGCATTTCGGGTCAACATATGACCTGTGGCTGCTGACAAGGCCAGTGTGCCCCGGCGCATCGCATCCGGCGGATTTGCTGGCCGCTTGGGTTGGCTTGCGTGGCGTTCTGTCTATGCCAAGGCTGCGCGACCTGCCGGGGTGGTTCCGCCTGATCCGGCAGGTTCGACGCCTTCGCTTTGATCACGTCATCTATGTCGATCTGTCCCGCCCCCGCCAACGGGCACGGCGCATATTGCCCTTCCTTTGCAAAATCGCAGGGCTAGGCCGGCCCCTCGGTTTTCCGCGCACGCCTGTCCCCGCGATCCCGCCGAAGAGACATGAAGCGGCGGGGAGGCTGGCCAATCTGGCCGCTGACGGCATCAATGCACCAGCGCTTGCCGTGATGCCGCGGCTGCCAATACCGCCCCATGAGGAAGCAGATCTCTGGCTTGCCGCCCACCGTCGCCCGGGCCGTCGCCTCGTCGCCCTATGTCCCGGCGCACGGGCCTCCGCCAATCATTGGCCGCTGGACCGGTTCATGGCTCTGGGCGCGGCGCTGCTGGCCCGGGGGGACTGCGATGTGGTGGTTTGTGGCGGCCCCGCGGAACGGGAGGTCGGCCAGAGCCTGCGCGAGCGGTGGGGAGCAGGACTGGTGACGGCAGGCGAGTTCGACCTTGCTGGAACCGCCCGTTTGCTGGCGCATTGCGATCTCGTGGTCGGGCTGGATACCGGAACCAGCCATTTGGCGGCCGCGCTGGGCATACCGGTGATTGTTCTACAGGGCGCGCGCACATGGGCGGGGATGTGGGACCCGCTGGGTCCCGCCGTCACCGTTCTGCGGCTGGACCTTCCCTGCGCCGGCTGCGGGTTGATGCGTTGCCCCCTGGCCGCGCATCCCTGCATGCGGGGCATCACCCTGTCGGCGGTCTGGCAGGCGGTGGAACGGGTGCTTCCCTCCCCCGGTGCATCATGAATCTGGGCTGCCATTACTGGGGCCAGGGCCGATTCGTCCTCAACCTTGGCGATGCTTTGGTGCCGCTGATCCTGGAACATCTGGGCTATGGCTGCCAAGCGCCGGCCAAGTCGCAGACTGTCGGCAACCCCGGCCGGACACTGCTGATTATCGGCTCCCTGCTGGACGATGCCGACCTGGACCGGTTGGATGGGCCGATCGACGTCTGGGGCTGCGGCTGGCGCGGCCGTCCTCTCGCCAGCCGCAACCGGGATCGGCTGCACATCCATGCCGTGCGCGGTCCCCTCACCGTCCGTGGTCTTGAACTTCCACCGGACATGCCCGTGGGCGATCCCGGTTTCCTGATGCCGCGCATCATCGCCCCACCACGGCACCGGAATGGGCAGCGGCTGGTCCTGCCACACTGCCTGCGCATCGGCAGGACGCGGATCGATGAGCGCTTGCGCGCCACCGGGGCCGATCGGGTTTTATCGCCCTGGGTTCTCCGCCGCCAGGGGCGGTTGCGCCCGCGGACATTGCTTCAGGACGCACGGCGCCTGCTTGCGGCAGGGACAAGGCCGATGGGACCGGTGCAGGCCGTCCAGGCCATCGCGGGGGCCGGCTTCGTCCTGACGGGAAGCCTTCATGGCGCTATTCTCAGTCATGCCTACGGCACGCCCTGGGCGGCCTACGACGATCTGGGCATCGATACGCCCGCGAAATGGCAGGACCTGGCGACCCTGCTGGGGATCGACATCGCGCTGGTCCGATCAATCCGTGAGGGTGAAGCCTGGTGGGACCGCACCGGTCAATGGGCGGCCATTCCTGACATGGACGCGATGCTGCGAGCCTTCCCCCATCCCCGGACGGAGATGACGGGATGAAACTGCTGGCGCCGGACGACTTCATCCCCTCGGCATGGCAGCCCGCAGATCCGAACGGGCCGATCCGCATGTTCAACCCCGGCCTCGCCCTGGCCGCGGGGACACGGGTCCTGGCCTATCGGCTGGTTCTGGCCGATGGCCGGCGGCGGCTGGCCATCTGCCGACTGGATTCGTCCGACCGGCCCCTGCCCGGAACGGTCGTGCCCCTGTCGGATCTCATGCCTGATGCTGGTCCCTGGCAGGCCGATCCGCGCCTTTGTGTCGTGGGCGACCGCCTGTTCTTGCATTTCAACAACGGAGATCGTCTCCGTCCCAACAGCATCTATCTGGTCGAGCTGGACCCGGACAGCCTGATGCCGTTGTCGCCCCCCCGGCCCCTGTGCCTGGCAGGGCCGCGTCGCGCCATTGAGAAGAACTGGATGGTGTTCACCCCCGATGGTGAAGATCTTCTGGCGATCTACAGTATCCGGCCGCATGTCGTGCTGCGGCTCCATCTTGCACCGGGGGGACCGATCATATGCCGGCCGATCGCGGGCAGCGACTGGTCGGTGCCCGCCCTGCCGGCCGGCACCGGCGAGCCGCGCGGCGGTACAACGCCGGTGCGGGTCGGCGACAAGTTCTTCTCCTTCTTCCACATGCTGCGGCCGTCGCCCGTCCTGCCGCGGCTGCTGCACCGCCTCCGCCATCGCGGTGGCCGGCCGCTACACCGCTATGACATGGGATTCTATGGTTTCGACGCGGCGCCCCCCTACCGCCCCGTCTGTTTTACGCCCCGGCCCGTGCTGCCGGTTCCCGCCAGGCAGAGCGGCATGCCCCCGCTGAACCGGGACGCGGAA
Organism: Oleisolibacter albus; assembly: GCF_003336875.1. GTDB lineage: Bacteria > Pseudomonadota > Alphaproteobacteria > Azospirillales > Azospirillaceae > Niveispirillum > Niveispirillum album. Next base: position 350,172 of record NZ_QGNJ01000003.1, read on the forward strand.
AGGGTCCTCTACCCCATGGGAGCGCTGTTCGACGGCCAGACCTGGACCGTCAGCGCCGGCATGCACGACGAGCGGAGCTGCCTGCTGGCGTTCAACCATGTAAAGTTGCTGGATCTGGCGGAACCGGTGGGATGAGCAGCATCTTCGGTTATGTCCGCCGCACGGCGGCGGCACCTGATGAAGGGGACCTGGTTCGTATGGACCTGGCGCTGGCCGGGCCTTTCAACAGGGACGCGGGTCGAACCGTACAGGGCCAAGCCGGGCTGGGCGCCCGCGCCTGGACAATTCATGACAAGGCGGGTGCTGCCGCGACCGGTTCGGGCATCCGCATCGACGGTTCGATTGTCTTCGCCGCCACCGGCCGCGTGGACAACAGGCGGACGCTTCTTCCGCAGTTACAGCGGAGCGGGTGTCTGCCTCCCGACGGAAATGATCTCGACCTGTTGTTCGCAGCCTACCGGCAATGGGGGATCGATGGCCTGGACCGTATCGCCGGCTGCTATGCCTTCGCTGTCTGGCATGCGGATACCCGGCGACTGGTGCTGGTGCGGTCAGCCCCGGTGGCGCCGCCGCTTTATTATCACCAGGGCGGAGACGGCCTGTTCGCCTTCGCCACCATGCCCCGCGGCCTGTTCGCCCTGCCCGGTCTGACCCGCCGGCTGGACCGCCGGATCCTGGCCATGAATCTGATCCGGCTCTCCGGACCGGACGAGGCGACGCTCTATCAGGATGTCCGGCGCCTGCCGACAGGCTGCGTGCTGGTACGCCAGGGCGATGCCCCCCCGGTGGTGGAGTCCTGGTGGCGACCGGGTCCTGGGGCGCCGTCGCCCACCGGGGACGATGCGGAAGGGTTTGCCGCGGCGTTGCGCGACCTGATGGCCCAGGTGGTGGTCGAACAGATGCCGGAAACGGGACCGACGGCCATGCTGCTGAGTGGCGGACTCGACTCCACCGCGATTGCCGCCCTGGCCGCGTCCAGCCGGCCGGGTCGCGCCCTGATCGGCTTTACCCATGTCCCCCGCCCCGATGCGGGGGTCACGATCCCTTCTGGCTGGAACCTGGATGAAAGCAGCCATGTCAAGGCGATCGCCGCCCTCCATCCCAACCTCGACTCCCGGCTGCTGCCGCCCTCAATGGGCTACTTCCTGGATGGTGCTGATGCCATCACCCGGATGCAGGAACGCCATTTCTCGAACATCGGCAATCTGGCCTGGATGTCAGCGGCAGCGGAGGAAGCCCGGGAAAGCGGGGTCCGGGTGATGCTGACCGGCACACAGGGTAATTTGACGGCCAGCCGCAATGGTGGACTGCCCCTGGTTGTCGCCCTGCTGGAGGGGCGGTGGCACGGCATTGCGCGCCATCTGTCCCTCCACGCCGCCCTGTCGGCCGGCCTGTTGCTGCTGCCGGATGTGCTGCGGCGGTGGCAACAAGGCCTGCGTGGACATCCCTTCGCCGCAATCAGGAAGCCATGGCGGCATTTCTCCGCGATCAATCCGGCCTTCGCCAAGACCCAGGATATCGATGATCTGGGCCGGGAATGGCTGGAAACCTATCTGCCGCGTTCCCCGGCGGACGAACGCCCCGCCCTGCTGCACCACCTGCGGCGCCAGGACCTCGGCCTGACGGACCATGCATTGACCAGTCTGCATGGCGTGGAATACCGCCACCCGCTGGCTGATATTCGCATCGCCCGATTCTGCCTGTCCGCGCCCAACGGACTGTTCCATGCCGACGGCCAGCCACGGTCCGCGATCCGCGCCGCGCTGCGCGGACTGCTGCCCGACAGTGTGCTGTCCAACAGGCTGCGTGGCCTGCAGGGAGGCGATGTCCTGCTGCGCATGCGCTCCCACCCGAACAACCTTGCGGCGGACCTGGACCGGTTGGAAGGATCGGCGCTGGGACGCGAGATCCTGGACCTGCCGCGCATGCGGGCTGCTATGCCCCGTCTCTCCGACATGGACGGCGCGGCCGTGCCGATCCTCACAAGTTTACTGGTCTTCGGCCTCAGCATGGGCCGGTTCCTGTGTTGGCTGGAAGACGAAGGCGTCCAATGATCCGTTGGCACTATCGGCATGCGGGACTGACCGTCGACAGCCCGGTGGCAATCCACGACTGGGCTGCATTTGCCATTCCTGCAGCAGCCGAAGCGGATGTGACGGTGGATCTGGCAGCCTTCGATCCGGCATCGCCCGATACGGATCGGGTTGAGGACGAGGGCCGCGTCATCTGGATCGGGGGGCCGGCCTTTGCCCGGTTCCGTGTCGTCGCCGGACGGACGATCACGGTCCATCCCCTACCCGGCGTGGCACCCCGGCAGTGGCTGCCGTTCCTTCTGGGAAGTGCCTGGAATGCGCTTTGTCTGCAACGGGGACTTCTCCTGCTGCATGCCTCGGTCGTGGGGGGACCGGACGGCGCTTATGCCTTCTGCGGTCCGTCCGGCGCCGGGAAGTCCACCACGGCCGCGCGTTTGATGCGCCGTGATCTGGCGCTGTTGTCGGATGATTTATGCCGTGTCGACCCTGGTCAGCCTGCCCTTGTCCATCCCTCCGCCCCCAGGCTTCGGCTGTGGGCCGATGCGGTCCTCGCCCTGGGAAACGATCCGGCAACGCTGACCCGGGTTCTCGACGGGCGCGACAAGTATCTGCTTCCAGCGGACGGTCGCGCCGAAATCGCACCGGTCCCCCTGCGTGGTATTTTCCTGTTGGAATGGGGCGCGCACCGCGTGGAGCGCCTGACCGGCCTGACGGGATTGTCCCGCCTCGTGCGGGATGCAACCTTTCGGCCATGGATGATCGACGCGATGGGCCTGACAGCCCGGCATTGGGAACAGTGCCTGGCTCTGCTGGGGTCGGTCCCTCTGTATCTGTTCCGCCGCCCCCATGACCCGTCTTCCCTGCACACGGCCACAGATCTGGACCATCCCCCTTGGCACGATCTATGAGCACCGTCCGCTCGGTAGCATTCAACGGGCAACAATCCGTCCCCCCGTGTGGGGCCACATCGGCGCACCGACACGGCGGATCATCTCTCCGCCGCACAACCATCCACAATGCGAGGACCCGCTTCCGGCTTGCGGTTCCGCCTCGGTCAGGGTATTGCCAGGGCTATCCTGGCAAAGCCGCCGGACCCCATCGCTGGCGGTTCCGTGCCGGCGGGATGAGCGGTGGAGACGGCGTGGCGCCCCTGGCAATCCGGTTCTGGCATTTCCTGGCTGCGGGCATTCTCTTCCTGGTCCTCGGGGCGGGCGGAGCCGGTGATGCACGGGTTGCCCATGGCCTGGCCGGCGCCATCCTGGGCACCCTGCCCTCGCCGGTCGTCAAGGTCGCTCTCGATCCCGCCGTCACGGCGGTCAGCAGTTCACGTCCTGACGATCGCCTGCCGCCGCCGGATCATGCGCCCTCGGCGCCGGGGCTGCCGGGCGTGGTGGCGATTCTGGCGGGAATCCGCCTTGCCGCTCCCGATGCCGCACCGGACCTCGCCGGCCGTCCGGCTGGATGGCCGGACAGCGCCCTGCCCCGTGGCCCGCCACGGGTCTGACCCCGATCAGGACGCCGTTTTTCCGGGGCTGGTCTGCCAGCCCGCACACCACCGCTCCCATGCACATCGGCCTGTCCGGCCTCGTCCGGACCCGTTGGCGCCCAGGGGCGGCTCATTCCGGTTATCGCCATGCTGAATTTCTCGCCCCTCAAGACCGGGCTCATCGCCCTGGTCTGTTTCCTGGGCGTGCTGCTGTCCATTCCCAGCCTGGTGCCCCATGGCACCCTGCCGGACTGGCTGCCAGCCCGTCATTTCAATCTCGGTCTCGATCTCCAGGGCGGTTCCTATCTGCTGCTGGAGGTGGATTCGCAGGCCGTGCGCCGCGAGCGCATGGATTCCGCCGCGGATCAGGCCCGCACGCTGCTGCGCGACGCCAATCAGCGTCCCACCGGCGTGGCGGTGCAGGATGACAGCCTGTTGATCGGCTTTGCCGATCCCGACCAGGTCGAGGCGGGTCGCACCGCCCTCAGCCCGCTGGTGCAGGGGACGGTGCCCGGTCAGGCCGGCGAGTTCGAGGCCAGCAGCGACGGGCGGCAGCTGCGCCTGCGCCTGACCGAACAGGGGTTCCAGAACCGTCTCAGCCGTGTGGTCGAGCAGTCGCTGGAGATTGTGCGGCGGCGCATCGACGAGACCGGCGTCAATGAGCCGATGGTGGCCCGTCAGGGGGCCGGCCGTATCCTGGTGCAGTTGCCCGGCGTCACCGATCCTGGCCGCATCAAGCGGCTTCTGGGCCAGACCGCCAAGATGACCTTCCATCTGGTGGCCGACGGACAGGTGGCGCCGGGTTCGCCTGCCCCGGCGGGAACCGAATGGCTGGACAATGTCGATCGGCATGGCGGCGGCAGCCGTGTCCTGGTGCGCAAGAAGGTGGAGGTGGATGGCGCGACGCTGACGGACGCCCAGCCCACCACCAACCCGCAGACCGGCGAATGGGTGGTGAGCTTCACCTTCGACAGTGTCGGTGCCCGCCGTTTCGCCGACATCACCAAGGCCAATGTCAACCGCCCCTTCGCCATCGTGCTGGACGGCAAGGTCATCAGCGCCCCGGTCATCCGCGAACCGATCCTGGGCGGCCGCGGCCAGATCAGCGGCAACTTCAACGCCCAGTCGGCCACCGAACTGGCCGTGCTGCTGCGCGCCGGCGCCCTGCCCGCCCCGCTGACGGTGGTGGAGGAGCGCTCCATCGGGCCGGAACTGGGTGCGGACAGCATCCGGGCCGGCCTGCTGGCCTGCGCCGTCGGCTTCGTGCTGGTGGTCAGCTATATGGCCATTTCCTACGGGTTGATGGGCTTCTTCGCCAATGTGGCGCTGATCTTCAACCTGTTCCTGACGCTGGCGGCCCTGTCGCTGCTGGAAGCCACGCTGACGCTGCCCGGCATCGCCGGCCTGCTGCTGACGCTGGGCATGTCGGTCGATGCCAACATCCTGATCAACGAGCGCCTGCGCGAGGAGTTGCGCAAGGGCAAGAGCCCGCTGGCGGCCCTGGAGGCAGGCTATTCCAAGGCCTTCGCCACCATCACCGACAGCAACCTGACCACGCTGATCAAGATGATCATCCTCTATGTGGTCGGAACGGGCACCATCAAGGGCTTCGCCATCACCATCAGCCTGGGCATCATCACCTCGATGTTCACCGCCACCGTGGTGGCGCGCCTGCTGACGGCCATCTGGTACCGGCGCACCCGCCCGAAGACCATGCATGTGGGAACCCGCATGCGTCTAGCGCCGGATGGGCTGCACATCTCCTTCATGAAGGGGCGCCATATCGGCATTGCCATGTCGGTGCTGCTCAGCACCGCGTCGGTGATCCTGTTCTTCCACCCGGGCCTGAACTACGGCATCGACTTCGCCGGCGGCATCGTCATGGAGGTCCGCACGCCGCAGCCGGCCAATTTCGACCAGTTGCGGACGACCATCGAGGGGCTGAATGTCGGTCCCGTCTCCTTGCAGGAATTCGGTTCGCCGCGGGACGTGCTGCTGCGACTGGAGAAGCAGGAAGGTGGCGATCAGGCCCAGCAGGCAGCGGTCAAGGGCATCCAGGCCGCCCTGGCCGAGCATGTGCAGGGTATCGAGATCCGCCGTGTCGAAGCCGTCGGTGCCTCCGTCAGCGGTGAACTGTTCCAGGAGGGCATGATCGCCCTGGGCCTCGCGGCCCTGGCCATGCTGGCCTATATCAGCTTCCGGTTCGAATGGCAGTTCGGTATCGGCGCCGTGGTCACCATGCTGCTGGACGTGACCAAGACCATCGGTCTGTTCGCGCTGACCGGCATGCAGTTCAACCTGACGGCCATCGCCGCGATCCTGACCATCATGGGCTTCTCCATCAACGACAAGGTCGTGGTCTATGACCGTGTCCGTGAGAATCTCCGGCTTTATCGCAAGATGCCGCTGCGGGAACTGATCGACCGCTCGATCAACGAGACCATGGGGCGCACCATCAGCACCTCCGTGGCCATCTTCCTGTCGATCGTGCCGCTGGCCCTGTTCGCAGCGGAGAGCCTGCGCGAATTCGCCTGGGTGCTGCTGTTCGGCATCGTGTTGGCCACCTCGTCCTCGATCTTCATCGCGGCGCCGATCCTGCTGTATCTCGGTGAGCACAAGCTGCGCCGCGAGCGGACGGAGGCCGAGGCTGAGGTGTCGCCCAAGGCCGCGGACAGCGCGGCCTGATTATCCCCGCCCGGCTCCCCCGCGAGAGCCGGGCCTCAATCGCGTTGATGGCTCATGGGAAAGCCCGGTCCGCTGCGACCGGGCTTTCTGCTGCCTGCCACGTCCTGTCCCTGACCCCAGCGATCCGGCCATCCGTGATCTTCACGACAGCACACAGGATCACGTCGAACTCGCAGCGTTGAAACGGCCTGCCACGGCCGGCGTCCAGACCTCTACCCGGTTGCGGCCCAGAAGCTTGGCGGCATAGAGCGCCTGGTCCGCCCGCAGCAGCAGGGCGTCCGCCGTTTCCCCCCATTGCAGCCATTCCGCACAGCCGATGCTGGCCGTAATGGGGATCGCATGGTCGGCATAGGGGATGGGGGTTGCCATCAACGCCTCCCGGATGCGGGCGGCGACCTGTTGCGCCCCGTCGAGCCCGGTGACCGGCAGCAATACTGCGAACTCTTCACCACCCAGCCGCCCGAGATGATCGACGGAGCGCAACAGGGCGGATATCCGGGTGACGGACTGGCACAGTGCCGCGTCGCCGCCGGCATGGCCGTAGCGGTCGTTGACCTGTTTGAAGTGGTCCAGGTCGATTTCCAGCAGGGCCAGACTGTGCCCGTAGCGCTGGGCCCGGTCGACCTCTGCTTCCAGGGCTTCCAGGAACCGGCGCCGGTTCAACGCACCGGTCAGCGGGTCCGTACTGGCCAGGGTCTCGAGCTTGTGGTTAGCCTCCACCAGATCGCGGGTCCGCTCAGCCACCTCCTGCTCCAACTGCTGCTGCCGATGCCGGATCAGACGCGTTCGGATCTGGACGAGACCGATGATCCCGCCACAGGCGGCCAGGAGAGCCGCGATGTGGAAGGTGGTGGTCTGATGCCAAGCCGGCTCCACATGCACGGGGATAGCCAATCCACGACTGGACCAGTCCCCGCCGCGCCCGGCTCCGTCGATGCGCAGGGTGAAGTCTCCCGGCGGCAGGTTGGTATAGGTGGCCACCCGGCGGGTAGGGTCGGTTTCCGTCCAATGCTGTTCGAACCCGTCCAGGCGGTATCGGTAGCGCGTGCGCTCGGGCGCACCATAGTCCAGGGCGCTGAACTCCACCTGAAGGCTGGTGCCGCCACTGGGCAGCACCAGGGGGCGCCCTCGATGCGTCAGGTCCAGACTTCCGGCCGGTATGCTGGAATTGCCGATGCGCAGGGCGGTCACCACCACGGGGAGATCCTGGTTCGTTCCCGGATTGGCATCGGCACGGACGACGGTGATGCCGCCGCCGCCCCCGAAAGCCATATCGCCGGCGGGGGTCAGAGTGCCGGAACGGACCCAATAGGCCGGGATGGACAACCCCTCCGCCGCACCATAGGCCGAGATCCGCAGGTCGGGCGTCACCGCCGCGATGCCATCGGCCGTGCTGACCCAAACGCGACCGTCGCGCCCCTCGACCATGGCGCCGATATTGCTGTTGGGAAGCCCGTCGCCGGTGCTGAGGACCCGGAACCGTGGGCGCCCTTGATCCAGGGTGGCCACACCGATACCGCTGCCCATGGTGCCGGCCCACAGCCGGCCCCGGGAATCGAACATCAATCCGCTGATGATGCCCGACGGAGTGGATGCGGGGTCCTTTGGATCGTTGCGGAAGGTCTCGATCCGGCATCCGTCGATATCTATGGCCTCGATGCCGCCAGGGGTTCCGAGCCAGAGCCGGCCGTCGGGACCGGCACGCAGGTTGATGACGTTCTGCACATAGGGCGTTGAGCCACATTGAAACGGAGTTACCGTTCCGGTGCGGGGGTCAAGCCAGGACAGGGTCGTGCGCGTTCCGATCCACAGCCGGCCCCGCCAAGACAGCAAGGCCTGGGCCAGCTGATCGGGACCCGGCAGCGGGATCGGCGTCGCCGCCTGCCGGCCCGTGATGCGCAACAGGCCGCGGTCAGAGCCGACATAGAGCTGCTCCCCGATGGTCTCCAGGGCGACGATGGCCGCCTCCGGCAGCCCATTTTCCCCGGCAATGTAGCGCCCCACCCGTCCCCGTTCCGGATCGAGAATGTCGATGCCGCCTTTCAGCAACCCGGCCAGGACCAGGCCGTCCGGTGTGGTATGCAATACCAGGGCATCGGGTCCGGACAGTCTTTCCGGATGGAGCGGGGAATAGCGGATGGAAGCGAGCCACCGGTTCGAGGGGCTGAAGCGCACCAGGCCGGCCCGGGTGGCGATCCAGAGATAGGGGGTGCCATCCCCGTAAAGGCCGTAGACCGTGTTGTCCGGAAGGCTGGCCGGATCGGCCGGATCGTGCAACAGCGGCTGACGGCCGCCATCCCTGAGGTCCACTTCGATGACACCACCGCGTTGCAGCGCGACCCAGGCATGGCCGGCGCGGTCCGTTGCCAGATCCACCACCCAGCCACGGGGAAACAGCAAGGGTTGACCACGCCCATCCAGGGCCGGATGAGGAACGTTTGTCCCTGTGTCGCCCGTCACGAACAGTTGGTCATTGTCGCCCACCGGGGCGACCATCCAGACCCGCCCGTCGTCGTCCTCATGCAGGACACGGCTCGTTCCGTTGCTGCCCAGCGGAACCGGGTCGAAGCGGTGTTCACCGGGCATCAGCCGGACCAGCCCCGCCATCGTCCCGGCCCACAGCACCCCATCATTCCCCCGGAGAATCGAGGTCAGCTGGTTGTTGGGCAGGTCGCCTGTGTCGACAGCGAAGCGGCGCGCAGGGCCGGAGCGCGGAATGTGGGTGATGCCATTGCGGCTGGCGATCCAGACGCCACCCTGACCATCATCCGCAATTCCCGTGATGACGAGGTCCGGCGTGCCGGCGGATCCCGTTGCGGCGCGGACAAAGGCATCCCGGACCGGATCGTACCAGACGGCGCCGCCGCCAGCGGTTCCGATCCAGAGCCGTCCCTCCTCCGTCACATGCAAGGACATGATATAGGCGTCGGGCAAGGCCGACGGATTGGTGGAATCGGCCTTGTACGTCTGGAACCGGAAGCCGTCATACCGGGCCAGACCACCCTGCGTACCAACCCAGATGAAGCCGGATTTGTCCTGGACCACGCTGGTGATGACGGGGTGTGGCAATCCCTCGCGCCGGGACGCGGTTTCGAAGGTGGGGGTGATCAGGGACGACCAGCGCTCACTGGCATGGGCGGGGACGGGCAGCAGGGCGGACAGAGCGACAATGGCGTAAAGGACAAGACAAGAACGGAGAATCTTGACCGTGGTTCGGGCATGCACCCACCACCACCGGATGGCTGACCGGATAGACCACAGCCAAATGCTAATCCTACCCCTGGCTGTTTTGGCATTCTCCGGTCTGGAGATTGGGCCGACAGCGAGATCTGTTAAAATACCGTACACAGTCGGGGCATCCGGACAATCAAGACAAACCGCACACTACCATCTTGCGAATAATGAGTGCAGCATATATTCGGCAAACAAACGCAGCCTCACTTCAAAGTGACCCTCGTGTTGTAATTTTATGACCCCTTTCCGTCGCATGCGGGAGCGGCGGCAACAGGTCTGGTCCGCACGGTCAGGGAGGGGGATGCCCGTCTCCGCACTTGCAAGATCTGCCGTGCCGAGGGATTGTCCGCCCCTGTCGCCCGACGGGACGACCCGGCTGGCGCCCTGTAACCCGAGACACCGTCCAGAATGCTCACCCCTGACGCCACCGATCTGACCAACGATCTGCTCCGTCAGTTGCTGGACCGGTCACAGGCCGCGGGGCTGGCCATCGGCGATGTCATGATGATGCTGGGAATCATGGCCGGTGCCGTGGCCAGTCAGGCCCAGCCGGACGACCGCTCGGCCGCCTTCGCCATCCTGCTGGAGGCTGCCCGTGCCACCGACGAAGCCGTCGTGGCAGCGGTATCCGCCATCCGTCTGCATTGACCCCAAGAGATATTCTGCCCCCTTCAGGGCGGCATCACGGCAACAGCCGGGAAGGAAACCGCCACACGCGGCGGCATCCGGCCTGATCCAGCGCGAGAGCGGTGTTGCGGAGGCGGATTCGCTGGCCGTAAGGTCGCGCCCCGGCCGGAAGGGATGCCGGACCGAACGATGGAAGGGAGGGGACATGCAGAAGGCAGATATCGTGGCCCAGGTGGCGGAAGCGACCGGCACCACCAAGACCGTCACGGCGAAGGCGGTGGACGCCGTTTTCATCGCCATCGAAGATGCGTTGAAGTCCGGTGGCGATGTCCGTCTGCTTGGCTTCGGCACCTTTTCCGTTGCCGACCGTCCGGCACGCCAGGGCAAGAATCCCCGCACTGGCGAGATGATCGAGATCGCCGCCAGCAAGCAGCCGAAATTCACCGCAGGCAAGGCCCTGAAGGATGCCCTCAACGGCTGAATCGGGTCCGGCGGACGTGTCCGGTGCCGGCGACGGCACCGGCGCTTCCCTGTGGGAGCGCGATCTCTATCCGCCGGTCAAGCGCTACCTCGAAGGGCTGGGGTTCGCGGTCAAGGGTGAGATTGGCGGGTGTGATCTCGTGGCTGTCGGGCCGGGCGAGACACCGCTTCTGGTCATTGGCGAGTTGAAGCGCAGCTTCACCCTGGATCTGGTCCTGCAGGCCGTCGACCGGATGGCGGTGGCGGACGAGATCTGGGTTGCCATTCCAGCCTCCCGGCGCGGTCGTGGCCGCGAAACGGACCCCCGGGTCCGCCGTCTCTGCCGCCTGCTTGGTCTCGGTCTCCTGCTGGTCGGGCCGGGACCCCAGGTGACACCACTGCTGGAACCGACCGGCTACCAGCCGCGGCTGGACAAGAAGAGGCGTTCGCGCCTGCTCGAGGAACACCGGCGTCGTCGGGGTGATCCTGCGGTCGGTGGCAGCAGCCGTATGCCGATCCTGACCGCCTACCGCCAACAGGCCCTGGCTTGCGCCGCAGCCCTGACGGACGGCCCGCGCCGCCCGCGCGACCTCAAGGCGGGCTGTCCGGATGCCGCCAAGATCCTGCAGCGCAATGTCTATGGCTGGTTCGAGCGGGTGGCGCATGGCCTGTATGGACTGACCGATTCGGGCCATGCCGCGCTTCTACGCTGGCCCGACGTCATGCCACCGGTGGCAGAGCCTCTGGAACAGGCCATCGACACGGCCAACCTGCTTCGGTGAGGCCACATGTCGGTCACCGACACGGTTAGGGTGGGCGATCCGCCCGTTTCCATGTAAAGATTGCGGCCTGGACTCTCGCTGCTACGGTCCCATGCTGTTGTCCGCCCTGTCTTTTGCTGCCGCCCCGGTCCGGTCCGTGTCCCCATCAGGGGCGGAGATCGCCGCGTGAGCACGCCGTTCCGCCAGGAGGCCGACGGTCTGGTGCTGCGGATTCCGGACGGCGGGCTGGATCAAACCCTGCTGGGCTGTCCGCTTTCCAGTCTCGGCATCGACCCTGGCCGCCCGGTCCGCTGGCTGCGGCTGGAGGCCCCGGCGCACTGGAGTTGGGGCACCGCCGATGCGGCGTTCCTTGATGATGTTCTGCGCCAGCTGACCGGGGAGGCGATCCGGCTCGACGGGGTCCCCCGGGATCTGCAGGCGTTGATGTCCCTGGCCCGCGGCACTCCGTCGGCACAGGCCGCACCCGCCCCACGGCAGGGCCTGCGCGAACGGGTCGGGCTGGGTGTCCTGGCCTGGTGGCGGGAAACGCTGGCCATGGTCGCCCTCATCGGCGACATGGTTCTGCGGCTCCCCCGCCTGCTGACCGGGCGGGCCATGGTCCGCCGCAGCGAGATCCTGGATGTTCTGGCCGAGTCCAGCACCCGCGCCATCGTCATCGTCAGCGTGGTCAATCTGCTGATGGGGGCCATCCTGGCCTTTGTCGGCGCGGTGCAGCTGAAGACTTTCGGTGCCGGCCTCTATGTGGCGGATCTGGTCGGCATCGCCTCGGTCCGTGAACTGGCCCCGGTCATGACGGCCATCGTGCTGGCCGGACGCACCGGTGCCAGCTTCGCTGCCCGCATCGCCACCATGCAGGGCAATGAGGAGATCGATGCCCTGACAACGCTGAGGGTGCCGCCGGAGGAATTCCTGGTGCTGCCCCGCGTCGCCGCCCTCAGCCTGCTGATGCCGCTGCTCTATGTCTATGCCTGCCTGTTGAGCCTCATCGGCGGCATGATCGTCGCGACCCTGATGCTGGATGTGACGGCCACCGGCTATCTGATCGAGACGCAAGCCGCGATCAAAAGCGCCAACTTCGCCATCGGCGGTCTGAAATCCGTTGTTTTCGGTGCGCTGGTGGCCTTGATCGGCTGCCGCTGCGGCCTGCGGGCCGGGCGCAGCGCCGCCGATGTCGGTCAGGCGACCACGGCGGCCGTCGTCAATGCCATCGTCGCCATCATCGCCGTGGACGCGCTGTTCGCCGTCTGCGCCAACGCGCTGGGGGTGTGAGCATGACGACACCCCGCATCGCCCTGCACGATGTCTCGGTGGGCTATGGCGGCCGGCCGGTGCAAAGCGGCATCCGGGTCGAGATCCAGGCCGGCGAGATCTTTGCCGTGGTTGGCGACAGCGGCTCAGGCAAGAGCACGCTGCTGAAAAGCATGGTCGGGCTGCAACCGCTGCTGTCGGGGCAGGTTCTGTTCGATGGGGTTCCCCTGGATGATGCGGCGCAGGATGGGCCGCCGCCATTCGGTATCCTGTTCCAGGGCGGGGCATTGTGGAGTTCCATGACCCTGCTGGAAAATGTCGTCATGCCGATGGACCTTTACGGCCATGCGCCGGCAACGGCGCGCGACCTGCTGGCCCGGTTCAAGCTGGCGCTCGTTGGCTTGGCCGGGCATGAGGACCGCTATCCCGCCAGCCTGTCCGGCGGCATGCGCAAGCGTGCGGCCCTGGCGCGCGCATTGGCCCTGGACCCGTCCGTCCTGTTCCTGGACGAACCATCGGCCGGACTGGATCCCTTGAGTTCCAGACGGTTGGACGAGCTTGTTCTCAGCCTGCGCGAGGGACTTGGCATCACCGTCGTCCTGGTGACCCACGAATTGGAAAGCCTGTACAGCATCGCCGACCGCATGCTCTTCCTGGATGGCGAGCAGCACAGGCCCGTGGCGCTGGGCGCTCCCGCCACACTGGCCGCGACATCCGACAACGCCAAGGTGCGTGATTTCCTGGCCCGCCGCGGCCTGTCAGACTCTGAAAGGGAGGCCCGGTCGTGACGCGTCCCAGCCCCACAGCCATCGGTGCCTTCGTTCTGGGCGCTCTGCTCCTGGTGGTGGTTGCCATCCTGTTCTTCGGCGGTGGCGCGCTGTTCACCCGGCAGTTGCGCGCCGTGAGCTACTTCGACGGCTCCGTCGCCGGTCTCCAGATCGGGGCACCGGTCACATTCCGGGGCGTGCGGGTAGGCGCCGTGTCCGCCATGGGCATCCGGGTCGACCCGGGGACCTACAGCGGGATCATCCAGGTCACCATGGAGCTTTATCCGGATACGGTGGAGACATTCGGTGACAGCATCTCGGACGAGGACAATCTGGTCGGATCCCTGGTTGAGCGTGGCCTGACATCCAAGCTCGTCATGCAGAGCTTCGTCACGGGTCAGCTGATGGTGGAACTGGATTTCCGGGAGGGCGGCCGCAGCCGGCGGGTGAATGGCGCAGCCCCGGCTCCGGAGATCCCAACGGTTCCCACGGATCTGGAGGCGATTACGCAGCAGATCCAGAGCGTAAGGCTGGACGAGGCGGTCCAGTCCGTCGTGCATACGCTGGATTCGCTGAACGCCGTGCTGACGACACCGGAACTCAAGCAGAGCATCGCGGAGCTGCCGGCCCTCCTGGTGCAGTTGCGCCAGACCCTGGCGACCGTCGACACCGAGGTCACGGCCCTGTCGGGATCGGCGAGGACCGGCCTGGACCAGACGGTGGGGTCGCTGAACGAAACGCTGGGTGCGGTCCGCAGCCTGTCATCCACGCTGGAGAAAGAGGCCGCCACCACCGGTGCGGCCGCCCGAACGACCTTGGGCAAAGCGGATACGACGCTGGATGGCGCCAACGCCTTCCTTGATCCGCGGGGCCGCACAGCTGTGCAAATCCAGCGCGCCGCCGACGATCTGGCCGCAACCGCCGCCCATCTGCGCAACCTGTCGGAACGGGTCGATCGTGACCCCGCCAGCCTGATCCGGGGAAGATGAGCCATGATCCGCCTGTCCCATGTCCTCAGTTCCGCACGGGCGTGTCTTCTCCTGATGCTGCTGGCCGGCTGCAGCTCCGCGGCCCCCACGCTTCTGGCCCTGCCTCCCGCCCCCGCCCCCCAGACCGCGGCTGCCGATGGAATCAGTCTGCTGCTGCGGCCGGTGCGCGTGCCCGGCTATCTCGACAGTCTAGGCATGGTGACACGCCGGGACGGGGGACAGGTCGGGCTTGCAGCAGGGACTGAATGGGCCGAACGCCTGGGAGACGGCAGCACCCGTGTCCTGGCCGGCGCCCTGTCCGACCGGCTGGGACCAGGGCGGCTGCTGATCGAAGGGGATGGCCGCATTCCCGACGCCGATCTCAGTGTCGAGATTCTGCGCATGGACCCGCTGCCCGATGGTCGACTGCTTCTGGAGGCGCGCTGGACCCTGGTCGGCAGCCAGGGCGAGCGCCCGTCCCGCGCCGCCACCAGCCGGGTCGAGATCCCCATGACCAATGCCACGCCCGCCGGCGTGGCCGAGGCAACCTCGGCGGCCCTTGGCCAGCTTGCCGATGATCTGGCGGCAGCGGCAGCGGCGTTTCCGCGCTCCGCCATTGAACGACGGACCTGAGGGGCAGCCCGGGATCATCCGGCGCACCATCCCCGCACCGCCGATGCCTGCGGGCCACAGCGTGCCACGCCCCGGCTCCCAGGGGTGGACCGGGCTGGCCAGCGCGCGCCGCCAGGGCGGAAACGACCTGCTCCAACGACGATATAACAGCGCGCCTGCTGCGGCAGCGACAGCAGCAGCACACATATGTCTGCAAGATCGGCTGATCCGGCACCCTCGGCGGTGTGGGCGAAAAATCATTTCAGATCAATTGGTTATTCTGCGGAAGCAGAATGGAAGAAGCGTTTTCCGTCGTGGTCTCTAAGGTGAGGCATGCATTGCGACAGGGTCCGGGGCGACGTCCCGGGGCTGACGGATGCAGCAGGTACCCTGCGGTGCCCCATGCGAAAGGGACTGTGCCATGAGAGATGTCGCCGATAGCGCCACCACCACGATCTCTCTCCATCCTGGTCTCCGGACCGGTCCGCGTCCTGCCACCGGACAGGGCCTCAGCGCACCGGTTGGCACGGCCATCGCCGATACCTTCCTTTTTGGCTTCGACCTGCGGGAAGGGTTGTTCATGGGGCAGGTCTTCCACCCGGCAGACCACACCGGCCTGCCGCCGGGTGTCACCTACGCGCCACGACAGACCAGTTACCTGTCCGCATCACCGGTGCTGATCTGCGACACCCGGCACTATGCCGACTATATCGCTCTCTCGACCGCGATTGGCGACTTCCACGGTGATTTTGGCGGCAGCATTGGCGGCAGCTATGTCAACGTGATCCCAAGCTATCGGTTCGCCGACAAGGTCTACGGCTACTGCTTCGGCGGGGCGCTGGTGTTCACAGCGGCGCGGCACCGGCCATCGAGCCAGCAGGCACTGGAAGCAGACTTCAAAGCGGCTCTGCTCGCCCTGGACGGGCCGGGCGTGTCGCAGACCGACTTTGACCGGTTCTTTCTCACCTACGGCACGCATTACTTGGCTTCAGGGGCCTTCGGAAACGAATACATCTTCTTTTCCGAGACCAGCCGAAACTACGCCGAGTCCGGCAATGACGCCGAGATGTCGCTTCAGATCGGCAGAATCTTCGACGACGTGGTTGCCTCGGGCAAATTGGATATCGATGCCGCGCTGCGGTCCCCATCGGTCAGTTCTAAATTCAAGTGCAATACTCGGTTCAGCATCCGGACCAATGGCGGCGACAGGGCCGCAACGGATATCGAGGCCTTCCGGCGATCAGCGGATGCGGCACCTGCCCTGGTGTTGAATCCGGCCGCCAGCCGAACCCTGACCGGTGGCGAGACCGCCTTCACCACCTTCGCCCCGCTCTGTGATCTGCTGGCGGACCTGACCCCGGACTTCCGCCAAGCCTATGCAACCGCCGTTTACACCTATTACGGACTGGCCAGGAATCTTGTCGGACCGCCGATCCTGGTGGCGAAGGACACCACCGTCGCCAGCAAGACCGATTTCATGTTCACCGCCACAGGTCATGCCGTCCGCGTCGGTGACAGCGCGGGCCTGATGACAGGCCCGGCCGAGGGCGACGAGGGACGCCCCCGCGCCAGCGTTGATCTGATCCAGGTCCGGCGACCCGCCGAGACCGGTGCAATCATCACCGCAGCTGTTTCCAACACCGTGGCCGTCCATCGCACCGAGCAGGCCATCATGCGGGTCACCACCCCCTTTACTGCCGAGCAGGCTCCGCCCGTCTGGGCCTGGCAGTCACCGCTCAATTTCCCCCCCACTGTCATGCTGGGCCGGTCGCTGGATATCGGGCGCCTGTACATCCCGGATCAGGGGGCGGAAACGATCACCTTCACCGCTCCGACCGATGGCTTCCTGACCGGCATCCTCACCGGGATCTCGGATGGTTCCCGCTCCATCCTGCTGGTCACGGACAGCCAGGGACAGGTACGGGCTGCTTGCTCGCAGCACTGGTCCTCGGAAGCCGACCTGGCGGTGAAATCAGCCACACTCTGCCTGCCGCTCCGCCGCGGCGAAAGCTACACGATCGCGACCCTGTCCTCGGCTCTGACATCGACCGCCGCGCTGGTCTTCCAGCCGATCTACCGCGATGGCACCCAACCCGTCGCCATGATCGACGCTCCGGTGCCGCTGCTGCCGAAACGCCTGATCAAACCGGGCCAGCCGGGTTTCGTCGTCGCCATGCTCGATGCCTCGGCCGGTCTGGCGCCGCAGGGGGCCACGGTGCAAAGCTCGAGCTTCATCTATCAGGGGCCGGCGGCGCTGAAGGTCGCCAATGGTGACACGGCCAATCTCAAATGGCAGGCCTGCACATCGGCCTGCGCCTCGGCCCGGGATGATGTCTGGCTGCCCTATGGCAGTGCTATGGCCCCCATCGTCATCAGTCAGCCGCTTTTCATCACCAACCGGCAGGATCCGGCCATGCCGGACTCCACCATCGCCACACCGGTGATCGACTTCTACGGTATCGCAACCGACGCACATTGACCGGTATCAGCGAACCGATCCGCCCCGCGCGAATACGCTGAGGGCGGATCGGCACACCCTGCGCCCATCACCGGGCGATGGGGTCGTTAACCACTTCCGGGTCCGGGCTGATGATCGCCGAATTGACGTCTCCAAGGAGACGCGCAACCAGACGGAGACGGAATTCCGTATAGCGGTTTTCCACCGGGGTTGCGTCCTGGACCAGGGGGGCCTTATTGGCCATGTGAATAATCGTACTATTACCAGAATATAGAACCTGCCGCACCTCACGGGTCGCACAGCGAATAGCATCCATATTCGCATAAATCAGTTCGTATTTTTCTGCAGATATTTTATCCAGACGATAAATCAGCAGCAGCGGGCTTTCATTGTGTATTGTTACCGTTCCTGTCCGCTCGTCAACGTCATTATAATCAGACTGATAATACCACTTGTACGAATTAGGATCCAACTCATTCTGAAGAATGAGCACATTGATAATGATCACATCCAGACATTTGCCACTCATGGTTTCCCTCCTTGGTTCATCTGAGAAATGATTCGGACATATCGGTCCATGCGGTACCCGATCTTCTCCAGCCAGGCGATGGATGTCTTTGCCTGATCCCGGCGTCCTAGACAGAAGCTGGCACGAACATACAGGTCATGACTGTATACATTTCCCCGTGTGGCAGAAAGATGGGATTTTATTAAACTTTCAGCTTCGCGGCATTCCTGCTCCCCCGTCCCGCCGAGCGCACGTCGCACATCCGCCTGCAGGATCAAGGCAGTGGCCAGGCGCTGAGAAAAATCCGCATCCCCCGTCCGGTCTTCTGCGCGGAGGCCGTCCAGCACCAGATCCAGCTGCCGTTGAGCCTCCTCGGCCCTGCCCAGCCGCAGCAGGGTCTGGGCCAAATAGATCTGGTTGGTCACCTCCAGCAGCTGCCACTCCCGGTTGGCCGGATCCTGCCGGGTGAGATTGTGCGTGCTGTCGGCCGTGGCCCGCTGCAACGCGAGGGCTTCAGACAACCGGCCGAGATTGGCCAAAACCTCTCCCAGCTGCGTATCGATGTTCAGCAGCACGCGCTGCCAGATGCGATTGGCCGGATCCTGCCGGGTCAAATCCAGGGCGCGAACCCGGGCAGCCTGCAATTCCTGCTCGGCCGCCGACGTATCCCCGAGATTTGCCTGCAACTCGGCATGGCGCCGCATGGCGACGGCAAGCCGGTAGCTCCAGCTGTTCTCGCTGGGGGCACGGGCGTGCAAAGCACGCAGCCCCGACAACTCCTGTTCGAACAGAGCCAATGCCTCCCGCAGGGCCCCTTCCTGCTGCCGAAGCGACCCGAGCCAGGACAGGCTGTTGGCCAATCCAGCCTGAATGCCGCGGTCATCCGGATTCTTCTCCAGGGCGCGGCGTTTCAGTGCAATGGATTGTTCAAAGGCAACGGCCGCCGTCGCCAGATCCCCCCGGGCCTGGGCGACGGAGCCAAGGCTGTTCAAGGCGTAGGACAGTTCGATCCACGCGGCCGGATTGTCAGGATCGACGGCCATCATCCGTTCGGCATGGCGCCTGTAATCGCCGAACGCAGTCCAGGCATCCTCCATCCGACCCTGGTCCAAGGCGATCTGCCCCAGCCAGAAGGCATTCGCCCCCAGATCCTTCAGCAGGTCGGCGCTCTCTCCCGTTTCAGCCAGAGTGCGGTTCAGCAACTGCCTGGCAAGACGCAATGCCGCCACGGCCGAAGTTGGGTCGGCGTGGCCGCGGGCGACCTCGGCGATGGTGGCCAGGGCACGGGCCTGCTGCTGGCGCTCCATTACCGTCAGCTGCTCGGGGCGGACCTCGGCGAAATAGTCCAGGGCCTTGCGCCCGACGTCTGACAACAGTTCCAGCCGGCCGAGCGGCCGCAGCTTGTCAGCGAAATCGCCGACCATGAAGTTCATCAGATCCTCGGCCTGGTGCTGGCGCTCGGCAGCCAGCCGTTCCGCGTGATTCGCCATCACAGCGAAGAATCCCGCGACCAGCGCGATCAGGGCAAAAGCGGCCAGGGCCGCGTAGCGCAGATGATCGATGCGGCGTGCCCGCCGGATCGACGCCGTGATCAGGGCGCGGCTTTCCTCATTGAGCAGGATTGCGGGATGGTCGGCCAGCGCCCGCGCCTCCTCCAGCAGGCGCCCCCGCGGCAGCAGCAGGTCGGCACGACGGCCTTCGGCCCCCCAGCGGCGGGCAAATCCTTCCAGCCGGCTGCGCGTATTCAGGGCCTGCCGATGATCGGCGATCCAGTCCACCACGCGGGGCCATTGCCGCAGCAGCGCCTCATGCGCCACGCCGAACACGACCTCGCCATCCTTGGATAGGCTGACGAACAGCCGCTCATCGACCAGACGCGCCACCAGTCTCCGCTCGGCATCGTCCGACAGGCGCCGCCAGGGCACATAGCGGCTACGGACCGCGTCGTCATGGGGGCTGATCGTGATCATCATCGGCAAGAGCCGGGGCAGCGCATCGCGCGTCGCCTCGGGCAGGTCTCCCAGGACGATATCGGCCCTGCGCCCGATGGCCCCTTCGACACCACCCAGTGCATGATAGGCGGCGATAGTCAGTTCGCGTCGGGTGCTGCGCTGCGCATACAACTCCTGCAGGGTATATTGCAGCAAGGGCAATGCGTCGGGGCTGCCGGCTGCCGCATCGCACAGCAGGACGTCGAGCGGCAGATTGGTCTGGGGATCGAGTTCAAAACCCAGCCCGGCCAGCGCCGCCGGCCGTTGAATCATGGCGGCAATCTCGGTCCGGTTCGGCGGATAAAGGTCGAAATGTCCGCCCCGCGCCTTCGCCGCCATCAGAACCGGTTCGTTGACGACGCTGGGATAGAAATCGTTCCGGCAGGCCGTCACCACCAAGAAGGGGCCGCTGGCCGCCAAACGGTCGAGCGCGGCCAGGAAGCGGCTCCGCTCCGCGGCGGACACCGTGACGGCGAACAATGCCTCCAGCCGGTCGACGAAGAGGAGGAAGCAATCCCCATCGGTACCGTCCGGCACCCGCCAAGTCTCGCCGTCGGCCAGGGACGCCCCGATCCCGTCCGCACTCAGCCCGGAAAAGAGGGGAACGCCGTCCACCTCCAGATCCAGCAAGGCTCCCCCCAGCGCGCTCAGCAGCGGAACATCTCCGATTTCCGCCAAGTCCAGATGGCCGACCGAGAATGCTTCCTTCTGCCGCAGGGACTGGCGGAGGGCGGGCACCAGCCCGGCCTGGATCAGCGATGTCTTCCCGCTTCCGCTGGCGCCCAGGACAAGAACCAGGGCATGGCCGCCCGTGTGCTGTGCCTGGACCATCTCCAGCAAGGCGGACACAGCCCCTTCCCGCCCGAAGAACAGTCCGGCCCGGGTCTCGTCAAACGGGTCCAGACCGGGATAGGGTGAGCCCTGGGTCCAGGCATCCAGGGCGGGGCGGGCATCACTCTCCAGCACGGTGACCGCGGCCAGGGTGCGATAGCCTCTCTTGCGCACATTCTCGATGTAGCGGGCCTCGCCCTGGTCGTCGCCGAGCGTGCGCCTGAGCTGGGAAATTGCCTTGTGGACCTGGTTCTCACCGACGGTCACACCCTCCCAGCACTGGCGCAACAGGTCGGCGAGGCTCAGCACTTCCCCGGGCCGGGCGCACAGGGCGACCAGCACATTCATGACCCTCGGCTCAAGCTTCAGCGACCGCCCGTCTACCTTGTTTTCAATAAGGCAGCGACGGGGAAGGACCGTCCAATCCCCGAATTGGAATAATTTCGCTTCCCGCAAGCTTTACCTCATTTTCCCCCGCTCCCTCGTCGGGCAATGCCGGGCGGATGTCAACAGTCCGCTGCAATCTTTAATGTATTAATGCATGATAATCTGCAGCTTTCGGCACGGTCCCGGGGCGGATAACGGCGCGATGGTCACGATCAGGAAATGCCATACTCCTGCAGCTTGTAGAGCAGCGTCCGGCGGCTGATACCGAGATCCAGTGCCGTCTTCATCCGGTTCCCGCCATTGCGGGCCAGAGCCTCGGCCACGACCCGGGCCTCGAACTGGCTGACGCGCTCCCGCAACGACCCGCTGCCCGTCTCGGCCGGCGCCTCGGGCACGGCCGTGTCGGCATCGTCATCGATGTCCGGGCACCCGATCTGCTCCGGCAGATCTTCCAGGAAAATCAGGCGTCCTGTGCTCATCACCACGGCGCGCTCGACGGCATTCGACAGTTCGCGCACATTGCCGGGCCAGGAATAGCGCATCAGGCAGGTCATGGCCTGATCATCGAAGCCGGTGACGTCGATCCGGTTCTCCTCGGCGAAGCGCTGCAGGAAATGACTGGCCAGCAGGCGGATATCCTCGGGCCGGTCCCGCAGCGGCACGGTACGCAGGGCAACCACATTGAGCCGGAAATAGAGATCCTCGCGGAAGCTGCCCTGCCGCACCAGATCCAGCAGGTTCTTATTGGTGGCCACCACCACCCGGACATCGGTTCGGATCGGGTCGGACCCGCCGACACGCTCGAACTCCCGCTCCTGCAACACGCGCAGAAGCTTGACCTGCAGGCTGGGCGAGATGTCCCCGATCTCGTCGAGAAACAGTGTGCCATGCTCGGCCTGCTCGAAGCGGCCGCGGTGACGGCTGACGGCCCCGGTGAAGGCGCCCTTCTCATGGCCGAAGAACTCGCTTTCCAGCAGCCCCTCCGGCACGGCGGCACAGTTCACCTTGACGAAGGGACCGGCGCTGCGGGGGCTGTTGTAATGAATGGCGGCGGCAACCAGCTCCTTGCCCGTACCGCTTTCTCCGCTGACCAGGACCGTGGCATTGCTCTTGGCCACCTTGGCGATGGCCTGCAGCAGATCGGTCATCTGCGGGCTGTTGGTCAGGATGCGGTCGGTGCGGTAGCTGGCGGACAGTTCGCGATGCAGAACGGCGATATCCCGCTGCAACCGGCACATCTGCAGGGCTCGCCCGACCAGAAGCTGGATCTCGGCGATGTCGAACGGTTTGATGATGTAGTCGAAGGCGCCATCCTTGATGGCCTGGACTGCTGTTTCCACCTCAGCGAAGGCAGTCATGAGGATGACCGGTGCCGCCCGGTCGATCTTGCGGATTTCGGCCAGGGCCTCCAGCCCGCCCATGTTGGGCATGCGGATATCCATCAACACCACGGTGGGACGCTGGGCCGTAAAGACGGCCACCGCCTCCCGGCCGTCGGCGGCGGTAATGACAATGTGCCCCTCCCGCATCAGGACGGCCGCCAGCATCTGGCAGATGGCGTCGTCGTCATCAACGACCAGAACGGTGGACGCAAGGGCGGATAAAGCGGTCAGCACGGATCGGTCTCCGCTTGGCGGTGATGAAGGGGGAGCCTGAACGTGACGGTCGTCCCGAAACCCGGTCGGCTGCTGATGCAGATGGTGCCGTGATGGGCATCGATGATGCGATGGACCATGGCCAGACCCAGCCCCGTGCCATTGGGCTTGGTCGAGAAAAAGGGATCGAAGACCTTCTCCAGATCCTCGGCCTCGATGCCCATGCCGTCATCGGCAACGGCAACGGTGATCTCATGGCCGGTATCCACTGCGGTGCTGATGCGGATGATACCGGCGTCCGCAATGGCCTGGGTCGCATTGATGATCAGGTTCAGGATCACCTGTTTCAGCGCCCCGCCATCGGCTTCGATCGGCGGCAGGTCCGGCGCCAGATCCAGGACGATCTCCGCCTGCGATTTGCGGCAGGCCAGGACCGATACCTCCTGGATGATCTCGTTCACCTGCACCAGACGGATGGAAGGCGGACGCGTCCGGCCAAACTCCAGCAGCTCCGTGACCAACCGGTTCAGGCTGTCCACCTGCCGGATGATCAGGGGAGCGTAACGCTGCCATTCCTTGAGATCGTCGGAGGTTTCCAGCAACTGCATGAAGCCCCGGATCGAGGTCAGCGGGTTGCGCACCTCATGGGCGATGCCCGCCATCAGTTCACCCAGCGCAGCCAGCCGGTCGGCCCGCATGATCTGGGTGCGGAGACGACGCTGCTCGGTCAGATCCTTCAGCACCACGACGGCACCGATGGCATGGCCACGGCTGTCGCGCAGCAGACTGCTGCTGACATTGAGGTTCAGGGTCTGCTTCGCCGCCGGGAAATCGACCAGGATGTCGATATGGGATTGCCCGGTCTTCAGCGTGTCCAGCAGCGGGCTGGCGAACCCGCTGTCCTGTTTGAACAGGGCCGTGTAGGGCTGGCCGATGATTTCTTCCGCCGTCACGCCGATGGTTCGTTCCGCTGCCGGATTGATCGATGTCACCCGGCCGTCCCAATCGACGGCGATGACACCGTCGGCGATGCTGCGCAGGATGTTCTCGGTCAGGGAGCGGGCGTCCAGAAGAGCGCGGGCCATGCGGTTGACCTCGACGGCGATCTGGCCGATCTCGCCCGAGGGTGGGCGGATGGCATGGCCGAGATCCACCCGCATGCGGTCGAGGCCGGAGGTAATGACCCCGATATCCTGTCCCAGGCGCCGCGACATCACCTGGGTCAGCAGCAGCCCCAGCAGAATACCGCCGATACTGACGGACAGGACGGCCCGATCCATGGCGGCGGCCTGACGCTCCACATCATCCGACAGCTCATTGGCCCAGGCATAACCGATGATCTCGCCGTCGCGCACCAGCGGCAGCATGGCGTTCATGATCCGCCCACGGACCTGCCGACCGGTCTCCATGGCCCTGTGACCGGTCTGCATGACCTGCCGGCCCGGATGGTCCGACGGAATGGGCCGGCCGACCGTCTCGGCATAGAGACGGCTCGGCCCATAGGTGATGATCGCATCCAACTCCTTGCTGTAATAGCCGACGCCGACGCCGGGATGCGTATCGGCGACCTGATCGGTGATGGGCGCCAGTTTTGCCGACAGGGCACGGATACGGGCGGACCGGTCGGTGATCGGATCGGGACTGTCGGCCAGCAGGGCCTCGAACCCCGGCCCCAGCTGTGCATCCAGCATGTGCGTCATGCCGAACAGCTTGTCCTCCTTCTCCAGGATCAGAGCCTGCCGGCCCTCCATCTCCAGCAGATAGCCGGTGATGCTGATGGGCACGACGACGACCAGGAAGGACACCAGGATGAGCCGGCCCCGCATCGTCGTCGGAAAGCGGAGCCGCATCCCTGTCATCAGGCGCATGGGCCGCCTCCTCGCGCCACGCGGCATCCATGCCGGCATCCAGCCGCCCGACAGATTTTTGTTCTTTCGGTAAATCTAATGGCCATGGAAACGATCTTCCACTTAACAAACGCCGGGCCATAGCCTATGCATGAAGGGCTCCGGCCCATATTCCACCGGGATCATACCGCGGAATTCAGATTTCAAACTGCGCAATGATTTGCGCAGCGCGCACAATCCTGCGCACAAGCCGCTCTCCCCACGGCTGCCGCCTATCAAATATTCAGCCGAGATTCCCGCTTTTTGCGGCCGACCGGGGCCATCCCTGCCTTTGGCATGGGCCTTGCTTTTATCATCGGTGATCCGCATCGCCTTCGGTCACCTCTGTGCAAGGCCGGACCGGTGCGCTTCAGAAAACAAACCACGCGTTCGCAGTGGCACCCAGAACCGGCCTTTGGGAGTCCGGCAACGGCCCCGCATGGTCTTGCGACGGGACCGGTTGGCAGCGCTGCGACGCGAGAAGGAGACGCTGATGAGTAAAGTGCGGACAGTGGAAGAGGCGGTCGCCCGCATACCCGATGGGGCGATCCTGATGATCGGCGGCTTCATGGGCGTCGGCACCCCGCCGCGGCTGATCGACGAACTGCTGCGCCAGGGCAAGCGGGGCCTGACCGTCATCGCCAATGACACGGCACGTCCCGGCGTGGGCATCGGCAAGCTGATTGATGCCAAGGCCGTGCGCAAGGTCATCGCCAGCCATATCGGCACCAATCCCGAGACGCAGCGCCAGATGATGGCCGGGGAGATCGAGGTGGAACTGGTACCCCAGGGCACGCTGGCCGAGCGGGTTCGTGCCGGCGGCTTCGGCCTCGGCGGCATCCTGACCCCCACGGGCATCGGCACCGTGGTTGAAGAGGGCAAGCAGAAGATCGAGGTCGACGGAACCGTCTTCCTGGTGGAGACCGCCCTGAAGGCCGATTTCGCCCTGATTGCCGCCAAGCATGCCGATTACCTCGGCAATCTCGACTATGCGCTGACCGCGCGGAACTTCAATCCGCTGATGGCCATGGCGGCCGGCACCGTCATAGCCGAAGCCGAGGACATTGTCCCCGTTGGCGTCATCCCGCCGGATGCCGTCGTCACCCCCAATGTTCTGGTCGACTGCATCGTCGCCAAGGAGGTCCGCCATGGATGAGAAGACCCTGATCGCCAAGCGGGTGGCGCTTGAACTGCGGCCCGGCAATCTGGTCAATCTCGGCATCGGTCTGCCGACCCTGGTGGCCAACCACCTGCCGGCCGGCGTCAATGTCATGTTCCAATCGGAGAACGGCATCGTCGGCATGTCGCCGGTGCCGGAGGCCGGGGCCGTCAGCGGCGATCTCAGCGATGCCGGCGGCAGCCCCATCGGCGCCGTTCCCGGCGCCGCCGCCTTCGACAGCGCCATATCCTTCGGCCTGATCCGTGGCGGCCATCTCGACGTGACCGTGCTGGGCGGCCTGCAGGTCGATCAGGACGGGCAGTTGGCCAACTGGATGGTGCCGGGCAAGATGGTTCCCGGCATGGGCGGCGCCATGGACCTGGTGTCCGGGGCCAAGCGCGTCATCGTCGCCATGCAGCACAGCGCCAAGGGCACGCCGAAGATCGTCAAACGCTGCACCCTGCCCCTGACCTCGGTGCGCCGGGTCGATCTCATCGTCACGGAACTGGCCGTGATCGAACCGACCGAGGCCGGGCTGGTGCTGAAGGAGGTTGCACCCGGCATTACGCCGGCCGATGTCCTGGCCTTCACCGGTGCCGAGCTGATCGTGCCGGCCAGTGTCCCCACCATGGCCATCGCCGGCTGACCCTTCCCCCGACGGAGCCGCCCCTTGCCCCCTGCATGCAGGACAAGGGGCGGCTGGAGACACGCCATGAGCGATACAACCTATCCGTCGCCGGCCCCCGATGCGGGTGCGCGCGCCAATCCCATCACCCTCCTGTCCCGCAGCCTGACCTGGCTGGTCAGCCGTTATCTGCCCGACCCGCTGATCTTCGCCATCCTGCTGACGATCCTGGTGTTCGGCTTCTCCTGGTATCTGACGCCGCACGGGCCGGCGGATCTGGTCCGCATGTGGGGCGACGGGTTCTGGAACCTGTTGTCCTTCTCCATGCAGATGGCGCTGGTGCTGGTGACCGGCCATGCCCTGGCCAGTTCTGCCCCGGTCGGCCGGCTGCTGGGCCGAGTGGCCTCCATCGCCAAGACCCCGACCCAGGGCGTGATGCTGGTCTGCTTCGCGGCCTCGGTCACCAACGTCATCAACTGGGGCTTCGGCCTGGTCGTCGGTGCCATGTTCGCCCGCGAGGTGGCCCGCCGCATCCCCAAGTCGGATTACCGGCTGCTGATCGCCTCGGCCTATATCGGCTTCATGACCTGGCATGGCGGCCTGTCGGCCTCCATCCCGCTGGTGGCGGCCACCAAGGGCAACCCGATGGAGAAGACCGTCGGTCTGATCCCCATCACCGACACCATCTTCACCCCCTACAATATCGGCATCACCCTGGCGCTCATCATCGTCCTGCCGCTGCTGTGCCGGATCATGCATCCGAAGCCGCATGAGGTGGTGACCATCGACCCGACGCTGCTGAAGGCCGAGGAAAGCACCAAGCGCACCCTCGACGCCAGCGCCAGCCCGGCGGAGCGCATGGAGGAGAGCCGGCTGCTGGCCTTCGTCGTCGCCGCGCTCGGCCTGGGATATCTGTTCCTCTACTTCTCGGCCCGCGGGTTCGACCTCAACGTCAACACCGTCAACCTGATCATGCTGATCGCCGGTGTCATCCTGCACGGCTCGCCCATGGCCTATGGCCGCGCCATCACCAATGCGGCGCGCGGCACCGCCGGTATCCTGATCCAGTTCCCCTTCTATGCCGGCATCCAGATCATGATGGAGCATTCCGGCCTGGGCGGGCTGATCACCAACTGGTTCGTGGAGATCGCCAACAAGGACACCTTCCCCGTCCTGGCCTTCTTCGCCTCGGGCTTCGTCAATTTCGCCGTGCCGTCGGGTGGCGGCCACTGGGTGGTGCAGGGACCGTTCATCATGCCGGCGGCGCAGCAGCTGGGCGTCGATCTGGGCAAGGCGGCCATGGCCATCGCCTATGGCGAAGAATGGATGAACATGGCCCAGCCCTTCTGGGCGCTGCCGGCCCTGGCCATCGCCGGGCTGGGGGTGCGCGACATCATGGGTTACTGCGCCACCGCCCTGGTCATCACCCTGCCGATCTTCGTTATCGGTCTCTACTTCTGAGCAAGCATCCACTGATTCCGCGGCGCCCGCCCAGGCCGGATGGACCGGTCCGGACGCCGCGGCCCCCCTTACATCCAGGAGGATTCTCCATGAAGGATATTGTCATCGCCGCCGCTGCGCGCACGCCGATCGGCGGGTTCAACGGGGCTCTGAGCAGCATCGCCGCCCATGATCTTGGGGCGCTGGTGATCCGCGAGGCGCTGTCGCGCGCCCGGACCGAGGCGGGCGAGGTTGACGAGGTGATCCTGGGCCAGGTTCTGACGGCGGCGCAGGGGCAGAACCCGGCGCGGCAGGCGGCGGTCAAGGCCGGCATACCGGTGTCGAAGAGCGCCTTCTGCATCAACCAGGTCTGCGGGTCGGGCCTGCGCACGGTGGCGCTGGGCTATCAGGCCATCCGCAACGGCGACGCCGCCATCATGGTGGTGGGCGGCCAGGAGAGCATGAGCCTGTC
>NZ_QGNJ01000030.1 GCF_003336875.1 Oleisolibacter albus
CGAAGGGCTCGTTGCCCACGAATTCGCGCGCGCACCAGACGGCATGGCCCAGCCCCAGCGGCTCGGCCTGGCGCACATAGGAGATATAGCCGCTCTGGATCTGGATCGCCTCCACCAGCGCCAGCAGGTCGCTCTTGCCGCGCGTGCGCAGCGTCGCGTTCAGCTCGTAATTCAGGTCAAAATGGTCCTCCAGTGCGCTCTTCCCGCGGCTGGTGACAAAGCAGAACATCTCGATCCCGGCCGCCCGCGCCTCATCCACCGCATGCTGGATCAGCGGACGGTCCGCCAGGGGCAGCATCTCCTTCGGGATCGCCTTGGTCGCAGGCAAAAACCGCGTCCCCAAACCCGCCACCGGAAATACCGCCTTGCGCACTTTTCTGGGCATTCTGGCCTCTGGCTATTATCTGTCGTCGGTAATGCTCAACGGACGCAGCACTCTTGCCACGTTGCCATCGGTCTTGCAATCTTTTCGGATTTCCTTGGAAAGTGACTGGAAATCGCCGAAATGCAGACAAAAACCTGCCGCGAATTCTTCCAAAGCCGGGCAGGACCGGCATTGATCCAAAACAAGCGTCGTTGGTTCGGTGACATCCGCAGCGCGGGTCAGGGGCAAAGGATCCGTGTCATTTCTCTGGATGCGCAGCATGCCGACAGGTTCCTGGGCCTGTTTTTCCCGGTGGATAGGACCGCCGCCTTGGGAAAGGATCGGAACCCTGTCCTTGTAAGCCGGGCCGCGATGTCACTGTTCCCCCGAATTCGATGGGGAGGAAGCACGGTCTCCAAGCGGTTGGAGACGCTTGGTTTTCGCGGTCCGATCCTGTCGGCCTTCGTTTCGTTCCCGCCCGGCTCCGCCATGCTGTTTTTGTTTCCGGTTTTGGCTTGCCACCTGTTCCAGTCCGTATGTCCGGTGGACTTCCTTGACAATGGGGCCTCCGGATTCGTTGAAACGGTGACGTCTCCGGCCTTGAGTCCGAATCTTGAGTTACATCGGTTAAAGGGTTTAAACCGTTTTACAGTTACGGGCTGGAATTTGTTTTTTTTATCAATGACTTATTGAGGTTTGCGTCTCTGATCCCCCGTATTTGCGTCTCCAGACCTACGAAGTGGCGTCGCCGTTCCCCCGTGTCTCCGTCTTCGAAACCTCGACGTGGTGTCTCTGATCCAACGGGCTGTCGAATCATGTCGCGGAACCAACGTGCCAAGATTCGGCTGGAAAGGTGCGAGTGTCACCGTTTCAACGAATCCATGTGCCCGTTCCCCCTTGCCAATGTCACCGAACCCTCGATTCCGCGGGCAGT
This sequence comes from Oleisolibacter albus, assembly GCF_003336875.1. GTDB lineage: Bacteria > Pseudomonadota > Alphaproteobacteria > Azospirillales > Azospirillaceae > Niveispirillum > Niveispirillum album. The sequence continues at coordinate 1,299 of NZ_QGNJ01000030.1, forward strand.
CGGGACCGGGTTTGGATCGCCAGGACCCCAAATCTTCGTTGGTACGGTGACATGGCCACAATGGCTTGTGGACAGGTCTGCCGGCTTTGCTCCTAATCGCCGGGAGCAGCGGTGTCGCGGTTCCGGCGCCGGCTCGTTGATTCGGTGACATTCATTCGGTCGCATTGGCGTGGTGACATTGCGGCAGCGCATCCGCAAGCGGTTGGAAGGGTGACATGAGCAAGGCGGTTGAACAGTCCCATCAGCTGTCCCTTCTCGACAGCCCGTTGATCGGCAGCGTCAAGAATGAACGCTCCGTCATGGTCTACAACTTCTTCGCCCTGACGAAGGAGAAGCGGACAGAACCCATCCGTTATCACGATGGCAAGGTGACGATCGAGGTCAAGGGAACGGACGCCGGCATCGCCACCATCTATGATAAGGAATTCCTCATCTATGTCGCCTCGCTGATGGTCGACAAGATGAACCGCGGCGAGCCGGCGGGACCGAGCTTCAGTTTCTCGGGCCATGATTTCTTCAGGGTCTGTCGGGTCTCGGCCGGCGGCAAATCCTACGACCGGATCTCTGGCGCGCTGGAGCGGCTGCAAGGTACCCAGATCAAGACCAACATCGAGACGGGCGGCGAAGGCACCGATGAGTGGTTCAGCTGGCTGAAGACCGCCAAGGCCGAGTATCGCAAGAACGCCAAGGGCGAGAAGGTCCTGAAACGCATCACGGTGGAGCTGTGCGATTGGCTCTACCGGGCGATCCTCAAGGACAACCGGATGCTGACCTATGATCCGGCTTATTTTGATCTGCCGCCGCTGGAAAAGCGCCTGTATGAAATGGCCCGCGCCCACTGCGGCAACCAGCCCGGCTTCAAGATCAATCTCGAGAAACTGCGTCTGCGTGTGGGGGCGGAAACAGACCTGCGCCAGTTCCGCTACAAGCTGGCCAAGATCGCAGAAAAAAAGAATCCCTTGCCTGAATACGGCTTCAAGCTGGTCAATGACCCGAACGGCGAAGGCGGGATCAAAGGGCAGCGCACGCAGTTGAAGAAGATCATGGTGGTATTCTGGCGGCTCGACCGCTGGCGTGAATATGACGTCAGCCGATTCGATGTGCTGGACGACTGAGCAACCCGGGTTCCACCGACCGGGAGCTCGGCGCGATCCGGGCTGAGGGAGGAGGGACCGCGTGGACATTCCCGCAAGTCTGGCGTTTGGAGTGGCCCTTCTCCTCGCCGGGCTCGGCAGTGCCTGTGGAACTGCCCTTGCTCTTCCTTATCTGCGGCGACATGGGCCCGTCGATCCTGTCACCGGGCGCAGCAGCCACAGCCGGCCAACGCCGCGAGGAGGTGGGGTGGGGCTGCTGTGCGGACTGGTGCCGGCCTGGATCGTGGTCGCCCTGCACGCGCAGAGGATGGGGGCTGTTGCGCCGCTGCTCTGCGGCGTGGGGGCGGTCGCGCTCGTCAGCTGGCTTGATGATCTCCGCTCCCGCCCCGCTTGGCTCCGACTGCTGGTGCAGACCGCTGCCGTTGCAGCCGGGCTGCAGAGCCTTCCGGATGGCACTGCGGTGTTCCAGGGGCTGCTGCCCGTCGGAGCCGACCGGCTGCTCACGGGTATCCTGTGGCTCTGGTTCATCAATGCCTATAATTTCATGGATGGCATCGACGGTCTGACCGCCGCTGAGACCATCAGCATTGGTCTGGGGCTGATGCTGGTGGCCAATCTCGCCTCGATTCCAGGGCCTCTGGCCGGGTGGGGGGCGGTGCTTGCCGGTGCGGCCCTGGGCTTCCTGCCCTGGAACTGGCATCCGGCCCGGCTGTTCCTGGGCGATGTCGGCAGCATCTCCCTGGGCTTCCTGGTGGGCTGGCTGCTGGTGCTGACGGCGGCGGAAGGCGCGTGGGCGCCAGCCCTGATTCTGCCTGCCTTTTATCTTGTCGACGCAACGATCACTCTGTTGCGCCGAATGGCGACCGGACATTCCCCCTTGGTTCCCCATCGCACCCATGCCTATCAGCGGGCCGCGGTGCGGATGCCGCATCATCATGTCGTGCTCCGCATCATCCTCGGCAACAGCTTGTTGCTCGGTCTTGCCAGTTATGCGGCCCTGTGGCCGGGAGCATGGCTGTCCATGCTGATGGGAGCGGCCGTGATTGCAGCCGCACTGTATCTCTGGCTGCACGGGTCAGCGACGGCACTGCTGATACAAAGGTAAAAGCTGTGCCGGCCGAATTCGACTTTTCCATCGCCGCGTGACAAAGAAGTGGTATAACGGGTTGGGTGTCCCAATTAGGAACTGCACCAATGAAGAACTCTGCTCTGATTCTGGCCGTTGCTTTGGCCATGTCCACGACTCCGACCTTTGCCTTTGCTCAGGCCGCTGGCGCCGGCGCCGGCGCCGGTGCTGGTACGTCGGCCACTGGCGCTGGCGCTGGTGCCGGTGCCGGTGCCGGTGCCGGTGCCGGTGCGGGCGCGGGCGCCGGTGCGGCGGGTGCCGCTGGCGCTGCGGGTGCCGCTGGTGCGGCGGCGGCGGGTGCCGCTATCGGCACGATCACCACGGTTGCCGCGGTGAGTGCCGTTGCCGTTGCCGGTGCGGTTGCCGCCGCGGCAAGCGGTGGCGGTGATGATGACACTCCCGGTGGCACCACCACGACGACCACGACGGCGACGTCGACGGCCCGCTGACCGTCCATCAGCCTGTATAAGGCTTCAGGACTTCGGCGTTGAAACCCGGCAGACCCGGAACAAGGGTCTGCCGGGTTTTCCAATAGATGCCCGTGTTGCGGTCAACCCAATACTCATTCTGATATGAGCCGCCGCGATAGGCGCTGTCGGGATCGGGTGTGACCTCCTCCGTGATCTTCAGCACCGTGTATTCGCGGTCCAGGATCGCAAGCTTCTCTTCTCCGCTTTCCGAAAAAATCGAGCGCAGACGCCAGCCGAACCGGCGCTGTTTCTGGACGTCGATCAGCCTTATCTGCTCGCGGCCAATGGCTTGCAGTGGCGGCAGCAACTTCCCCGTCACGGTGATGACCCGGCTGAGATCCGCCTCCGTTCCGGATGTCTGCACGACATAGGGTCCCTCGGTAATGACGAGTTGCCGCGCGGCGGTGGCCCAGGTCAGACGATTGCCGGAAACGGATTGCAGGACAATAAAGGCGGGATCGGTTCCGTCGAACCACGCCAGCATGGACGCGTAGGGCAGGCCATCGGCATAATCGCGCGTTACCGGCGATCGGGATCTTCCTGGAACAAGTTTAGCTGCGGTTGCCCAGAATGGAGAATCAGTGTTAATCAGACCGCACCCGGTCAACCCCAGCGGTGCGAGCAAGCCCGCCAGGATCGTTCTCCTGGAAATCTGGACGTCTTGGAGATCCCTCGCAATCATGCCTGTCTCTCGCAACCGTATGATGTCGCCCAACGGAGTTACCTTGCCCAGGCTCGTCCTTCACGCCATGCGTCTAGCATGCGGCATTGCTGTTGTCAGTGTTCCTGCATCCGCAATGGCCCAGAGTCTGGACCAAATGTTGAGTGGGCGGGCTGTCCAGCAGCAGTTGGAGCAGTTCAACCAAGGCCGTGATCTGGCCAGCGCTGCGCAGGCTCCCAGTCTGGATGCGCGCCGCATGTCCGGCCGACTGGTTGCCGATCCGACGACGGGGGGCGCGCGGACGGCGGCGCCGCTGCCGCTGGGGCGGTTGGAGCAGACCTATCTCCAGCGGCTGGGGCCGGGGGCCAAGCCGCTGCGGCAGTTCGGCTATGAGGCGCTGCGCGCGGCCCCAGCCGGCGCGGGTCTGCTGACCGGAACCGTGCCGGAGGATTACGTCTTGGGCATCGGTGACGAGCTGGTCGTCACCATGCGCGGCCAGTCCAATCGCACACTCATCGCACGGGTGGACCGCGAAGGCCGGGTCATCATTGATACCTTGCCGCCGATGGCGGCGGCCGGCCGGACCTTCGCCGATTTCCGCGCGGAATTGGAAGCCCAGGTGTCCGCGGCCTTTCTCAAGACCGATGTCTATATTTCCCTGGGTGCGATCCGCAGCATTCAGGTGCTTGTTACCGGTGAAGTCGAGCATCCGGGGCAGCTGACGCTGACCGGATTCTCCACCATTCTCGATGCTCTTGGTTCCGCGGGTGGTATCCGGGAGTCCGGCAGCGTGCGGACCGTCTCGCTGATCCGCAATGGCGAGACCCAAGTCGTTGACCTTTACGGCCTGCTGCAAGGTGGAGCCAGCCGCGATCAGCGGCTGCAGGACGGAGATCGGCTGATAATCCGCAGCCTGGGCGCCACCGCGGCCATCCAGGGCGACGTGAACCGCCCCGCCATCTATGAGCTGCCGGCGGCCGGTGCGCTGACCGTTGCCAAGCTGGCGGACTATGCCGGTGGATTCTGGCGTTCGTCCGGCAACCGGCTGCGGGTGCTGCGTCTGGATTCTTCCGGACGTGACACCATCGTGGCGGTCTCTCTCGGCGATACGGTCCGCCCCAATGATATTCTCCTGGTCGATACCCCGACCGAAGAACTGGCCCTGGAAGGGGCCTTCGAGATCGAGGGCCTCCGGTCGAACAAGGGCTACGGATCGCTGGCGGCCCTGCTGAAGACGCCGGATATGCTGGCGGCCGATCCCTATCTGCCGTTCGCCATCGTTCAGTCGGAAGAGCCCAACACCAGGGTCAAGCGCTATATTCCCGTCGATCTGTCGCGGGTGCTGGCTGGCAAGCAGGATTATCGTCTGTTGCCACGGGACCGGGTGATCGTGTTCAGCCGCGCCGATATCCGCTATCTGTCGTCGGCCGATGTGCAGGCCGTGATTCGTCAGCAATTGCCGCCGAGCATGGCGGTCGGCGGTGTCGGTTCGGCCGTCAGCCGCACGATGGATGCTCCGACGGCGACTGTGACGGGGACCCGGTCGGTCAAACTGTCCTCCCAGCAGATCAGCCCGAACAGCCCGGAAACCGAACAGAGCCGTTTTGATGCGGAGTTTGACCAGGAATCGAGTGCCGTCACCGGTGGCCTGATCGCCAATGCCCGGGGCGGGGTGGTCGAGACCGGTGTCCAGTGCGGCGGTCTGCGCGTTCTGGCGGAGACGCTACGCAACAGCATGCCGACGCGGTTCCTGGCTGCGAGCAAATACGGGCGTCTGGAAGAGACAGGCACGATCGCCAATGTCATGCCCTGTCCCGCCGTCTTCGACAAGCACCCGGATCTTCTGCCGTTGCTGCTGGAATATGCCGCATCGGTGGAAGGGGCTGTCCGCACGCCGGGCATCTATCCGATGCTCGCAGGCACTTCGGTTGAAACGCTGGCCCGTTCCGCCGGGGGGCTGACGCTGGAGGCCGATCCGAACCGCATTGAGATAACATCGGGCTTTGCGGCCGACCGTTCCTTCCTCTCTCTCGCGGCAGCCTCTTCTGTCGGTATCAATCCTGGCGATTCCATCCGCTTCAATCAGCGGGCAACCCAACAGGAAATGGGGATCGTCACGGTACGTGGAGAGTTGGCGCTGCCCGGAAACTATTCGATCCGCAAAGGCGAACGTCTGTCGGAACTGTTGCAGCGGGCGGGGGGCCTGACACAGCAGGCCTATCCCTATGGCGCCGTTTTCGTGCGTGAGCGGGTGAAGGAATCGGAACAGCAGGCCCGTGACCGGCTCGCCCGTGAACTGGAATCCTCCATTCCCATGGTGGTGGCCAGCTCGACCCAGAGCAATAACGCCATACAGGCCGTGCCGGCCATCCAGGCGCTGGCGCAACAGACACGCAACACGCCGGCTGTGGGCCGTGTGGTTGTCGAGGCGGACCCTCTTGTCCTTGCCGCCCATCCGGAGATGGATCTGATCCTGGAGCCCGGCGACAAGCTGGTGGTGCCGAAGCGCCCGTCGCACGTCGTCGTGTCCGGCGAGGTGCTGAACCCGGGGGCCGTCATGTTCAAGGCGGGAAGCTCCGCGGCGGATTACATCAAGTCGGCGGGCGGCACCTCCCAGTTCGCGGACGAGTCCAGCGCCTTCATCATCTATCCCAACGGCGAAGCGCAGCCGCTGCGGCTGGGAAGCTGGACCCGTGGCAGCGATCCGATCCCTCCAGGGGCGGTCATCGTGATGCCGCGCGACCCGAAGCCGTTCGACTGGATGTCGGTTACGCGTGATATTTCAGGGATCGTCCGTGACTTGGCCCTGTCGGCCGCCTCTCTGGCTGTGATCAGCAAAGACTAAACGTGGCGATGCTCCGCACCAGGCTTCGCCCGTCGTTCCTGTCGGCCTTGCTGGCTGGTACCGTGTTGGTACCAGCTGGCAGCTGGGCGCAGGCACCGATTATCAATGATCTCGGCGGCGTCGGCTTGATGCAGACGCCAACGGCCCGCATGGGAACGGATGGCACATTTTCAGGCGGTGTCTCCCATGTCTCCCCCTATACCCGGTATCACATTGCCGTTCAGGGTCTTCCCTGGCTGGAGGGGGTGTTCCGCTACACCTCGATCGGGAACCGACTCTACAGCCCCTATCCCGACTTCTCTGGCGATCAGGACTACAAGGACCGCGGCGTCGATTTGAAGCTACGCCTGCTGCAGGAATCGGACTCATGGCCGGATCTGGCCGTGGGGTTGCGTGACATCGGCGGTACCGGGCTTTTCTCGTCCGAGTACATCGTCGCCAACAAGGCCTTCGGCCCGTTGGATTTCTCCTTCGGATTGGCCTGGGGCAATCTCGGTTCCAGAGGCGTGGTTTCCAACCCGCTGCGGGTGCTCTCCCACCGCTTCGATCAGCGCAACAGTGGGGGGGCCGCGGGTGACTTCAACATGGATTTCTTCCAGGGGAAATCCATCGGCCTTTTCGGGGGGCTGGCTTATGAGACGCCGATCGACGGGCTCAGCCTGCTGATCGAATATGACGGCAATGACTATAAGTCGGAGCCGTTGGGCAATCGTTTCAAGGTCGATTCCCCGGTCAATGTCGGCTTGAACTACAAGCCGTTCGATTGGCTGCAGACCACGGCAGCCGTGGAGCGCGGCAACCGCTTCATGCTGCATGTCAGCCTGACAGGGGATTTCTCGGCGAAATCGTCGATGCCGAAATTCGATCCGCCAGCCCCCGTGCCCATGGTCCGTGATGCGGCCTGGACGGCACCGCAGCCGGCGGAGCGTGAGGCCGGGGCATCGACCCGCGGGCATGCGCGCGCGGAGGCTCCCTTCGTGCTGCGTGACGCGCTGCGCCAAGCGGCGGGCTCCTATGGTCTGACCGTTGTGGGGATTGAGGAGGAGTCCACACGGACTGTGGTCCGTGTCACCGGCTCTCCCCTGCTGGACGAAGCCATTGTCGCGCAACGGCTGAAGGACGTCCTGCCGGCCGGTACGCCCGATGCCGGGCGGGCCCTGACCGTGATCTTCCTCACTCCGACGGGGCCGCAGCTCTCCGTGACCCTGGACGCCACTCCGGTTGACATGGGGGGCGAGGCGCCTCGCCCCCTTGCACCGCAGCCAGGGGCCGATGATATCGGCCGGAAACTGGTCAAGGAGCTGTCGACACAGGGTGTCCAATTGCAGCAGGCGTCCTTTCAGGGACGCAAGGCGACGCTTTATGTCCAGCAGAACCGTTACCGCTCGCTGGCGCGGGCCTTCGGCCGGGTGACCCGGACGGCGGCGGCGGTGCTGCCCCCGTCATATGAAGAAATCGAGGTGGTGTTCGTCGAGCGTTCCATCGATGTCATGCGCGTCAGCCTGCTGCGCACCCACCTGGAGAGTGTGCTCCAGCCTGACGATCCACGGTCTGTCGAGGAACTGTGGGCCAAGACCGCGGTCTCGCCGCCGCCGGCGGATCGGCCCGCCGCCGATTTCCTGAATGACGAATTCTATCCGCGCTTCGACTGGACGCTGCGGCCCCGTTTGCAGCAGTCGGTTGGACGCCCGGAATCCTTCTTCCTGTATCAGCTGTCGGCGGCGGCATCGGCGGAACTGCAGATCGGGCCGCACCTGACCTTTTCGGGCACTGTCGCGCGCAGCCTGGTGGGGAACTTCGACAAGATGCGCAATGGTTCGGACAGCGTACTGCCGCATGTCCGCTCCGACATCAAAGAATATCTCCAGCAGGGAAAGACCGCCCTTGTCTCGCTACAGGCGGAGTACGCGACGAACATCGCTCCCGACGTCTATGGCCGGGTCTATGGCGGACTGCTTGAAGAAATGTTCGGCGGCGTCGGTGGAGAGGTGCTGTACCGGCCCTTCGGCAGCAGCTGGGCTGTTGGTGCGGACCTGAACTGGGTCAAGCAACGCGATTACGATCAACGCTTCAGTTTCCGGGACTACAGCACCACGACGGGGCATGTCTCCGGCTACTACCTTTTCGAGCCTCTTGGCGTGCTGGGTGTTCTGCGCGTAGGCCGCTATCTGGCCAAGGATGTGGGGGCCACGGTCGAGATGTCGCGGACGTTCGACAGCGGCGTCACTGTGGGCGTCTTCGCCACCAAGACCGACGTTTCGGCCGAGAAGTTCGGTGAAGGCAGCTTCGACAAGGGCTTCTACATCTCCGTGCCCCTGGACAGCCTGCTGCTCCGCTCGTCCCGCGGCTCCGCCAGCTGGGTCTACCGGCCACTGACACGCGACGGTGGTCAGCGGCTGGGGGTTCGCCGGCCGCTTTACGAATCCACATCGCAGACGACATCGCAACGGCTGATGAGCAGCTGGCCATCGGTGTTGGACTGACATCCCCGTCAAGACGGGAAGCCATGCCGCCGCTGTCTTCGCTCAAGGGCGAGGGCGGGTGTGTCAGGAATTCTGTGTAAGAGCATCCCCGCGGGATGTCGCTTTCAGCCGTCAGCGCGCTGACGGCTGAAAGCGATCGCCGAACATGATAGCGAACTGATTGAGGGCTGTCCGCCATTCC
>NZ_QGNJ01000031.1 GCF_003336875.1 Oleisolibacter albus
CATTTTAAGGCCGGAATGCGGGTGGTTATTGTTGTAATCATCGATCCATTGGCCGCTCCGTCCGAGGATGGTTTCGGAACCGCTGATGCCGGCATTGACGACGGCCCGCCAGGCAATGATCTCCCGGTCATGGGCATCGATGCTGAACGCACCGTGGATGATGGCGCCGTTCCGTGCCGAGTGAACTCGCCCCCATCCGAGCACCAGCGCAGGTTGGAACGCATGACCACCACCTTGCCCTCATGCGCCAGGTCCGGCCGCTCCTCATATTTGCGGGCCAGCAGCAGATGTTGGCCCGCATGACGTGATACCGCCGCGCCTAAGCATTGACACATGGTAGCCACGGGTAGCTGGTGAGTGAACGTAGGCGCTCCGGTGTGGCGGTGAGAGCGTTCCAGGCGTCACAGCAGGCTTGGACGACGGCGTCGTAGTCGTTCAAGAGTTGGTGGGACAGAAAGCGTTCGCGCAAGTACAGCCAGACGCGCTCGACTGGGTTGAGTTCGGGACTGTAGGGCGGCAGGGGTACCAGCGTGATGTTGTCCGGCACGACCAGCGCCCGCGCTCCATGCCAGCCGGCTTGGTCGAGCACGAGCACCGCCTGGACGTCCGGTTCCAGGCTCCGGGAGAAGGCGTTCAGGAACAGGCTCATGGCGGCGGTGGAGACGGTCGGCATGACCAGCGCGAAGTCGGCGCCGCTGGCCGGGCAGACGGCGGCGTAGAGGTAGGCCGAGGTGAAGCGCTTGTCAGCCCGAGGGGCCGCTGCCCGCGCTCCCACCAGCGATGCGCGGTGCGGCCCTTCTGGCCGATGCGCGCTTCATCCTGAAACCAGAGATTGCTGTGGACACGGATGGGCGGTTGCTCATGGTGGACCTGGCCAGCGCCGATATCTCCGACAGCGCAGACGCGCAGCTCATCCTGGACGCCATCCGCAAGCGCGGATCCTGGGTGAAGCACTGCTTTGCCGATGGTGCCGACGACCGGGGCAGGCTGATGGACAAGGCCTGCTTCCTCGACTGCGTTGTCGAAGGTCGTCCGCCGCACCGACCGCGAGCCCGGCGTCAAGGTCCTGCCCTGCCGCTGGGGCGTTGAACGGACCTTTGGCTGGATGACCCGCTGGCGTCGCCTGGTTCGCGATTACGAAAAGCGGACCGATATCTCCGAGGCCATGATCCACTCGCCAGGGGATCGCCCCCTCCACGCAGCATCAGCCACAGGGAGGGTTTTCAAACGGAGTCTTTCACCAGGAAATCGCGAGCTGAGCCCTTGAAGGCAATGGTGCCCCGAGTCGGATTTGAACCAACGGCCTACCGCTTACGAAGCGGTTGCTCTACCGCTGAGCTATCGGGGCACGCTCACTGCAGGCCGCGGGTATCTAGCAAGATCCGCCGGGGCTGGCAACCCCCAATCGCGGAAAAATGCATGGCCTTGTTCCGGCGTGCTTTTCCCCGTGCCGATCTCAGCCATGGCGCAGGATGACGTCGAGGAAGTAATCACCGTAGCGGTCCAGTTTGCGGCCGCCCACACCCGGCAATTCGCCCAACTCCTCCAGCGAGTCCGGCTTGGCGTGGATCATCTCCATCAGCGTGGCGTCGTGGAAGATGACATAGGGCGGCACGCCCTGTTCCCGCGCCAGTTCCAGCCGCAGCGCCTTCAGCGCATGCCACAGCTCCTCGTCGCCCTTGGACAGGGGCGCCGGTGCCGTGCGGCCGGCGGGGCGGGTGCCGCGGCGGCTACGGCCCTCGCTGGCGGGGTCCTTGCGCAGCCGCACCGTTTCCTGGCTTTTCAGCACCGCCGTGGCGGCTTCGGTCAGGACCAGGCCGCCATGTCCCTCTGGATCGGCGCAGAGGAAGCCGTAGGCCACCAGCTGGCGGAACACCGTCTGCCATTCCTGCTTGCTGAGATCCTTGCCGACGCCGAAGGTCTTGATGCGGTCGTGGCCCTTCTCGATGACCTTGTCGGTGGCCTGGCCGCGCAGCACGTCCACCAGATGGCCGACACCGAAGCGCTGGCCCGTGCGATAGACGACGGAGAGGGCCTTCTGCGCTGCCACCGTGCCGTCATAGGACTCCACAGGCGTGAGGCAGGTATCGCAGTTGCCGCAGGGTTGGTGCCCGTCCTCGCCGAAATAGGTCAGGATGGTCTGGCGGCGGCAGCGGGCCGTCTCGCAGAAGCCCAGTAGGGCTTCCAGCTTCTGCCGTTCGGTGCGCTTGTAGGCCGGCGGGCTGTCGCTGCTCTCCACCATCTGGCGCAGTTGGACCACGTCGCCGATGCCATACAGCATCAGCGCCTCCGCCGGCAGACCGTCACGGCCGGCGCGGCCGGTCTCCTGATAATAGGCCTCCAGGCTGCGGGGCGGGTCCATATGCACGACGAATCGGACGTTCGGCTTGTCGATGCCCATGCCGAAGGCCACCGTGGCCACCATGACCACACCTTCGCCCTTGATGAAGCGATCCTGATTGGCCTGCCGCACTGCCGCGTCCAGCCCGGCATGATAGGGAAGGGCGTCGATCCCCTGTTCCTTCAGCCAGTCGGCAATGGTGTCGACCTTGCCGCGGGACATGCAGTAGACGATGCCCGCATCCTCCGGCCGCCGGCGCAGGAAATCCAGCAGCTGGCGGCGTTCCGCGTCCTTGGGCTGGACGCGGTAGGTGATGTTGGGCCGGTCGAAGCTGGCGACGAACTGCCGGGCCTCGTCCAGGGCCAGGCGGCTGACGATGTCGGCCCGGGTCTGGGCATCGGCCGTGGCGGTCAGGGCGATGCGCGGCACCAGCGGGAACCGTTCGTGCAGGATCGACAGCTGCAGATATTCCGGGCGGAAATCATGCCCCCACTGGCTGACGCAATGGGCCTCGTCCAGGGCGAACAGGGCGATGCGGCTGCGCTCCAGCAGGTCCAGGAACCGTGGTGTGACCAGCCGTTCCGGCGCCACATACAGCAGGTCCAGTTCGCCCAGCTCGCAGGCGCGCTCCACCTCCTGCGCTTCCCGCCAGTCCAGGGTGGAGTTCAGATAGGCGGCCCGCACACCCAACTGCCGCAGCGCATCCACCTGGTCCCGCATCAGCGCGATCAGGGGGCTGACGACGATGCCCACGCCGGGCCGGACCAGGGCCGGGATCTGATAGCACAGGGACTTGCCGCCGCCCGTGGGCATCAGCACCAGCGCATCGCCGCCCGCGGCCACATGCCCGATGATGTCGCCCTGCATGCCGCGGAAGGCCGGATAGCCCCAGACCCGGCGCAGCACATCCAGGGCTGCGTCTTGGACGGCGGGGAAACGGGCGTCGGGCATCGGTCAGCTAAAGATTGTGATGGACGGGGTGCCACGTCCCAACATCTTGGCACGCCCGCCTGTTCTAGGCCCGCAATGGCCGGTGGTCCAGGGGAAAACGCCCGCGGGCCGCCGGTGACGACCGCCGACGCAACCTTAACCCCCTCTGGCCTGTTTCTCCTGGTGAACGACCCACTTTGGAGGCCTTGACATGGCGGAAACGCCCCGCGCCGACACCACGCCCCCCGGCTCTCACCCCCTGCCCTCTGCCGATCCAGCCCTCGGTCCCTCGACAGTGCCGGCGGGAAGTCCCGGCTCTGGTGGGCAGGTGCGGGAAGCAGTGGCCGTCTTTACCGGGATCGATGCCATGCAGGCGGCCATCGACGAATTAACTATGAACGGCTTCGGCCAGCACGAGTTGAGCCTGATGGCCAGCGACGACACGGTGCGCGACCAGTTAGGCCGGGTGCACGGGCATGTGGATGATGCCAAGCACGATCCAGACACCCCGCGCCGGGCCATCGTCTCGCCGGAGGAGGTGGGCAATGCCAAGGGCATCGCCATGGGCGTGCCGGCCTATGTCGGCGCTATCCTGGCCACCGGTGCCGTCGTGGCCAGCGGCGGCACGGCCCTGGCCGCGGCGGCGGCGGCGGTGGCGGCCGGCGCCGGTGGTGGTGGACTGGGCGCCATCCTGGCCGGCTGGATCGGTAATCAGCGCGAAGAGACGCTGCGCCAGCATCTGGACAAGGGCGGCATCCTGCTCTGGGTCAATCTCCGCGACGGCGAGCGGGAGCAACTGGCGCGGGAAATCCTGGGGCGGCACGCGGCACAGCCGGTGGAGGTGCATGAGATCCCCCAGGATACCGGCCGGCCTTCAGCGTGAGGCGGCATACCGATTCGACGAATGAACAATTGAAAATGCCCGCTGTGCTCTTGTGGACACAGAAGCGGCGCCAGTCCCGACATACCCGAATGGTTAAATGTTGCATGGGCGCCGACATGCGTTAAGGTGCCCAGACCGGACGGGGTGCGCCGTTCGGGCCGACCCGCCTCTGGTGTCGCCGGGGGCGGCCATGTTTCTCAAGGCAGTGTCCGTCAACCTTGCCTTCACGATTGGCTGCCACACTGCCCGCATCGGATCAGGCGCTGGGCGTGCGTAAAGGTGGCCGGTCGGTTGCCAGTCGAATGGATGAGGACTGTTCCGTGCTCTATCAGCTCTATGACCTGCAACATGCCGCGCTGCTGCCCCTGCGTCTGATGGCGGAAGCCACGCAGCAGACCTTCCAGAATCCCTTCTTCCCCGGCGCCTATACAAAGGTGGGACGGGCCATGGCGGCGGGGGCGGAGCTGATCGAGCGGACGACGCGCCGCTGGGGCAAGCCGGACTTCGGACTGCCCACCACCCGGATCCAGGGCCGCGATGTGGCGGTGACCGAGCAGGCGGTGCTGACCAAGCCCTTCTGCACCCTGGTCAATTTCGAGCGGGCCTGTGATCGCGACGATCCGAAGCTGCTGCTGGTGGCGCCCCTGTCCGGGCATTACGCCACGCTGCTCCGCGGCACGGTGCAGGCCCTGCTGCCGCACCACGACGTCTATATCACCGATTGGGCCGACGCCAAGCTGGTGCCGCTGGCCCGCGGGTCCTTCAACATGGAGGACTACATCGCCTATGTGATGCAGTTCCTGCAGTTCCTGGGTCCCAACACCCATGTGATGGCGGTGTGCCAGCCGGCGGTGCCGGTGCTGGCGGCGGTGGCGCTGATGGCCCAGGCCGACGACCCGTGCCAGCCCCGCACCATGACCCTGATGGGCGGCCCCATCGATACGGGGGCGGCGCCGACCGTGGTGACGGAACTGGCCGAGACGCGCGACATTGATTGGTTCGAGCGCAATGTCATCACCACCGTGCCGGCCTATTATCCTGGCGGCCTGCGGCAGGTTTATCCAGGTTTCGTTCAGCTGACCGGGTTCATGTCGATGAATCTCGACCGGCATGTGGGCGAGCATGTGAAGCTGTTCCAGCATCTGGTCCGCGGCGACGGCGAGTCGGCCGATGCCCACCGCAAATTCTATGACGAGTACCTGTCGGTGCTGGACCTGACGGCGGAATTCTACCTCCAGACCGTGGCGGAGGTGTTCCAGAAGCGGTCTCTGGCGCGCGGCACGCTGATCTGGAACGGTGCCACGGTCGATACCGGCGCCATCGAGCGGACGGCATTGCTGACGGTGGAGGGCGAACTAGACGACATCTCCGCCCCCGGCCAGACCATCGCCGCCCATACCCTGTGCCGCAATCTGCCGGAGGCGATGCGCCACAACCATCTGCAGAAGGGTGTGGGCCATTACGGCATCTTCAACGGTCGTCGCTGGCGCGAGGAGATCGAGCCGAAGGTGCGGGCCTTCATCCTGGCCCATGACGACCGCAGCAAGGCCCAAAGCAGCCCGTCCGTTCGCCGCGGGGCCAAGGCCAGGATGTCGTAAGGACCGGCCCCGCCCCAACCGTTGTTCTTGCGCGCTCACGCCACCTGGATGGGGCGGATCCGCCGCAACAGCCGGCCGTCGATCACCGCCAGCCCTGCGAAGATCAGCGCCATGCCGGCGAAGGCGGCCCAGTCCAGCCGCTCATGCAGGATCAGCGTGCCCATCAGGATGGCGCTGGGCGGCACCAGGAAGGTGACCAGTGAGGCGTTGGTAGGCCCGGCCTGCCGGATGATGCGGTAGAACAGCAGATAGGCGAAGGCCGTACACAGGCTGGCTAGGGCCAGCACGGCACCGACGCTGGCCGGCCCTGGCGCCAGCGACCAGGGCCGGTCCAGCAGCAGGGCCAGGGGCACGATCTCCAGCGTGGCGAAGCTCAGGGTGCCGGCGGCGGTGGCCACCGGCTCGACGCTGCCGAAGCGGCGGGACCACAGCCCCTGCAGGCCGTAGCACAGAGCCGCCAGCAGCACGGCGATGCCGCCGGCCACACTGCCCGACAGGCCGCCGGACAGCTTCGGGGCGATCAGCACGCAGACGCCGAGGAAACCCAGGATCAGGCCGCCGAGCCTGGCCGGCCCGATGGGATCGCGCGGCCCGGCGAGCCGCAGCACCAGAACGGTCATCAGCGGCGTGGTGGCGTTGAGGATCGAGGCAAGGCCGCTGGGGATATGGTGCTGGCCCCAGGAAATCAGGGTGAAGGGCAGGGCGTTGCCGAACAGGGCCATCAGCGCGAAGTCCCGCCAGCGGCCCCAGGGTATGGCGGCCCGCATCAGCCGGGCCGCGGCCAGCAGCAGCAGGGCGGCGATCAGCACGCGGCTGCCCACCAGCGTCAGGGCCGGCAGTTCCTTGACCGCGATGCCGATGAACAGGAAGGAACCGCCCCAGATCACCGACAGGCCCCCCAACGTCATCCAGTCCGCGGCGCGCATGGTCTGGGGGGATGTCGGGGCGGGCATGATGGGGCACCGGGGGCAAGGGAACAGGCAGGGGGACCCTAGCCCGCCGATCCGCCGCGGACGACCCGAAACTTGCGTCGGTGACAAAACCGATGGCGCTGTCCGGCCGTTTCAGCCGGTGGTGCCGCTGCGCACGCGGCGCACGGCGTCGTGCCAGCCGGACAGCAGACGGGTGCGGACCGCGCCGTCCATGGCCGGCTCGAACCGGCGCTGGCGCTGCCAGCCCGCGGCCACGGCGGCCAGATCGGGATAGAGACCCGCCTGCAGCCCGGCCAGACAGGCGGCGCCCAGGGCCGTGGTCTCCGTCACCGCCGGCCGCTCTACCGGCACCTCCAGCATGTCGGCCAGGAACTGCATCAGCCAGTCATTGCCGACCATGCCGCCATCCACGCGCAGGGCTGCCGGCGGGTGGCCGGCATCGGCGGTCATGGCATCCAGCAGGTCGCGGGTCTGGTAGGCCACGGCCTCCAGCGCCGCGCGCACCACCTGGCCCACGCCGGTGTCGCGGGTCAGGCCGAACAGGCCGCCACGGGCGTCCGGGTCCCAGTGCGGCGCCCCCAGCCCGGTGAAGGCCGGCACCAGATAGACGCCGCCGCTGTCCGGCAGGTCCGCGGCATAGCGTTCGGTCGAGGGGGCGTCGGCGATCAGCCGCAGCCCATCGCGCAGCCACTGCACGGCGGCACCGGCGACGAAGATGCTGCCTTCGATGGCATAGGTGGGCACGCCGTCCAGCCGGTAGGCCACGGTGGTCAGCAGGCGGTTGCGCGACAGCACCGGCTCCGGACCGATATTCAGCAGGGCGAAGCAGCCGGTGCCGTAGGTGCTCTTGATCATGCCGGGCCGGAAGCAGGCCTGGCCCACGGTGGCGGCCTGCTGGTCGCCGGCGATGCCGGTGATGGGCAAGGGCCGGCCGAACAGGCGCGACTCCGTCTCGCCGAAGGCGGCGGCGCAGTCGCGCACCTGCGGCAGCAGGGCGGCGGGAATGCGGAACAGCCGCAGCAGCTCCGGGTCCCAGTCCTGTGTCGTCAGGTTGAACAGCAGGGTCCGGCTGGCATTGGTGGCGTCGGTGGCATGCACCCGGCCGCCGGTCAGGCGGAACAGCAGGAAACTGTCCACCGTGCCGAAGCACAGTTCGCCCCGTTCGGCCCGGTCGCGGGCACCGGGACTATGGTCGAGCAGCCAGGACAGCTTGGTGGCGCTGAAATAGGGATCGATCAGCAGGCCGGTCCGCGCACGCACCAGCGGCTCGACCCCGCCGGCCTTCAGCGTCCGGCACAGCGGGGCGGTGCGCCGGTCCTGCCAGACGATGGCGTTGTGCAGCACCTCGCCGGTGGCCCGGTCCCACAGCACCGCCGTCTCGCGCTGGTTGGTGATGCCGATGGCGGCCACCCGCTCGGCCCCGAACCCGGCTGCCTGCAGCGCCTCGCGGCAGACCACCAGCGTGTCGCGCCAGATATCCTCGGGGTCATGCTCCACCAGCCCGTCGGCGGGATAGAACTGGCGCAGTTCGCGCTGGCCCGTGGCGATGGGGCGGCCCTGGCGGTCGAACAGGATGGCGCGGGTGGAGGTGGTGCCCTGGTCGATGGCCAGGATGTGATCGGCCTGCCGGCCGGCGGCGCTGCTGCCCATGATATTTCCCCAGGCGGGTTCCCATGCTGGTCCGGGCGCTTCTGTCCCCGGCCCGGTGCGGTGGCGAGCCTGCCGCCTGTGACAGGACGGCGTCAAGCCGGGGCCGGCAGCGCACCGTTTTTCACCCCTTGACGGTTTTGTGAAACGGGCGCACCATCAAATCGTCAACGCAACAAGGAGGGTGTCGTGGAAGACAATACGCCCCCCGGTCAGCAATAAGGGCAAGTCAAGGCCCTGTACTTCTCCAGGATCAACAAATCTGGAGGTTGATGTCGCGGATGATGAGTTCTTATGATTGCTGAAATGGCCAAAAGCAGTGGCCCTGAACTCCTGCGGTTGACGCCCAGGATATGACATCCGGCTCAGATTGCCGGTCCAGGATCGACAGAGATCCACGCCGCCCCCGCGCGCCATGCTGCCGCGGGGGTTCGGCATTGTCTGCCCCCGATCTCACGCCCCCTGATCTCACGTCCCCGTCCGTCACGCCTCTTGGTCCATCCACCGCCCAGATCCGTGAGTCCGCCGCGGGCATGGGCGATCGCCGCGGCCCCGCCTGTGTGCCCGTCCGCATGTCCGGCCGCCCTGTCCGCTTAACGCACCGTAAAGCTGACCAAAGGCGACCTTAAGCTGGACTGCACCCCATCATTGAGACATGTCGCAAAAGCTACAGCATGGTTTCCGCCACCAGTGCCGCCCGGCCGGGCGGCACTGGTGGTTCGTCCTGTGCCTCGAACTCCACCGGGCTCAGGTAGTC
>NZ_QGNJ01000032.1 GCF_003336875.1 Oleisolibacter albus
GACTACCTGAGCCCGGTGGAGTTCGAGGCACAGGACGAACCACCAGTGCCGCCCGGCCGGGCGGCACTGGTGGCGGAAACCATGCTGTAGCTTTTGCGACATGTCTCAATGATGGGGTGCAGTCCACGCCTTACGGGTGCGTTCGTGTCACCTTGGCGTCGCGTTGGCCTGACGCGGGTCGCCTTCGGTCAATGGACCTGCCGGTGCCGCAGGGCCGGGGCGGCCAGGATCGGGCGCAGCAGCCGCTCCAGCCGTGCCGCCCACGCCTCGGCCCCCGCCGCGTCGGCGATCAGGTCCTGGCGGATCTCCAGCATGACGGACGGGATGCCCGCCGGTTCGCAATGGGTGTTGATGGTGTGGCCGCAGCCGGTGCGGGCGGAATAGGGCTCGTTGTCCCCCACGACCAGATCGCCTTCGGCCTCCAGGGCCGCCAGCAGCGGCACGGCGATGCGGGGGTCGCGGTTCCACAGGATGCCGATGTGCCAGGGCCGCTGGAACCCGCGCATGACCGGCGTGAAACTGTGGACGGAGACCACGGCCGGCACCACGCCCCGCCGCTGGAACCCGTGCAGCAGTGCGGCGATGCGCTCGTGATAGGGGTGAAACAGGGCCTCCAGCCGCTGCCGCCGTCCGGCATCGCTCAGGTCGCGGTTGGCGGGCACGGCCGTCCCGTCGCTGATGTCGGGCATGCTGGTGGGGTCGTCGGGGCGGCGGTTGCAGTCCACCACCAGCCGGGAATAGCCGGTCAGCACCGCCGGCGCATCCAGCCGGGCGGCCAGCCGCTCGGTCACGGCGGCGGCGCCGATGTCCCAGCCGATATGGCGGGACAGTTCGGCCTCCGGCAGGCCCAGATCCGCCAGGGCGCGGGGGACCTGGCGGCTGGCATGGTCGCAGACCAGAAGCAGCGGAGCCTGGCCCTGGGGGCGGAGGATGCTGACGGCCGGCGGTTCGTCGGTGGCCAGCAGCGGCGGGATGGTTCGCTCGGCAAACATGACAGCCCTTCTAGCCCAGGCGCCGCCGCCGGGAAAGTGACCGAGGGCACAGGGAGGGCGCTCCGTCGCCGCCGGAAGATCGGACATGGCGGCACTGGTCGAGCGGGCGGCGGCGCCCCATCTTGTCGTCCATGACGGACGAACGAAGCACGTTGCAGGGTCGGCTTGCCCGCTATGCGCGGGTCGGCACGGCCATGGGGGGTGTTGCGGCCCGGGTCGCGGGCGAACGCTTCCTCGGCATCAAGGTCGAGCGCGAGGCCCATGCCGCGGAGCTGCGGCAGGCGCTGGGCGGTCTCAAGGGGCCGCTGATGAAGGTGGCGCAGATCCTGTCCACCATCCCCGACGCCCTGCCGCAGGAATATGTGCAGGAGCTGGGGCATCTCCAGGCCGATGCCCCGCCCATGGGCTGGCCCTTCGTCAAGCGCCGCATGGCGGCGGAGCTGGGGCCGGACTGGCAGTCCAGGTTCGCCGGATTCGAGAAGGAGGCGGCCAGCGCCGCCAGCCTGGGCCAGGTCCACCGGGCCACCCACCATGACGGACGTCTGCTGGCCTGCAAGCTGCAATATCCCGACATGCAGTCGGCGGTGGAGGCGGATCTGAAGCAGCTGAAGCTGCTCTTTTCCGTCTATGCCCGCTACGACAAGGCCATCCGCACCGATCAGATCTATGCCGAACTGGGCGACCGGCTGCGCGAGGAGCTGGATTACGGGCTGGAGGCGCGGCACATGGCGCTTTACCGCCATATGCTGGACGGGGTGGACGGGGTGCATGTGCCCGATGTGGTGCCGGACCTGTGCAGCCGCCGGCTGCTGACCATGGGCTGGGTCGACGGGCGCAGGATCACCGCCTTCAAGGAGGCCGATCTGACCGTGCGCAACCGCATCGCTATGAACATGTTCCGGGCCTGGTACATCCCCTTCTATGAATACGGGGTCATCCATGGCGATCCGCATCTGGGCAATTACACGGTGCGGCCGGACCACGACATCAATCTGCTGGATTTCGGCTGCATCCGCGTCTTCCCGCCCCGCTTCGTCCATGGCGTGATCGAGCTGTACGAGGCCATCCGCACCGATGACGAGGCGCGGGCCGTCCATGCCTACGAGGCCTGGGGCTTCACCGGCATCAGCCGGCAGATGGTGGAGGTTCTCAATATCTGGGCGCGCTTCGTCTATGCCCCCATCCTGGAGGACCGCACCCGCACCATCGAGGAAACCAACAGCGGCCGTTACGGCCAGGCCACGGCGGCCAAGGTGCACGAGGCGCTGCGGGCCGCCGGCGGGGTGGAGATCCCGCGTGAATTCGTGTTCATGGACCGCGCTGCCATCGGCCTGGGCTCGGTGTTCCTGCACCTGAAGGCGGAGATCAACTGGTACCGGCTGTTCCACGATCTGGTGGCCGGCTTCAAGGTCGAGGACCTCGCCGCCCGCCAGACCACGGCTCTGGCGGCGGCCGGTCTGGCGGCGCGGCCCTGATCCGCCGCGCCGCCGATATCCGGCCCACATGTTCGGTGACGCCTATTATTGGCTGGTGGCCCAGGTCTCGCCGGTTTTGCGGTTGTAGCTGATGGCGATCTGGGAAATGGCGCAGAGGTCGAAATCGGCCCATTCGGCCGATTCGCCGTCGTCATAGATCACCTTCAGGTCCCAATGGCAGGATTTCTCCTTGCGGCTGAAGGCGATGTTCACCGCCTCGCCATTATCCAGCTCGTCGGCGCCCAGCACATCCTCTTCCCAGTCGTCGACCTTGGCCGGCGAGACATAGACCTCGCTGATGACATAGCCGGTCTTGTTGACCAGAGTGAAATTCTGCTTGCCCTCGGCCCGGGCGGGGCTGGCCGTGCCAGCCAGGGTGCCGGTGACCAGGGTGGCCACGACCGGGGCGGCCGTCATCCATGTCCTGAAACTGAAAATTCCCAGGGTCAAATCTCGCTCCATCCGGTGAATGTGCCTGTCGCGCGATGCGCATCGTCCGGCCCAGACCGGACGGGGTTAACCCTCTCAGTCTGATGCAGTCGGATCGAAAGAGGCAAGTGGCCGCATCATCGGCCCGGTCCGATCAGGGCCGAGATCAACACCGGTTTATGCTTCCATCGCTCCCGATCGGGGTAGCGGCTACCCGATCGCCCCGTTGCTCCGGCGCCGCTCCGCCCTATTGTGCGCTGCCGTTGGGGATGGGCGCCGCAGTGGGGTGGCAGGATCGTGAGCAGTCCGGGTCGTGAAGTGCAGCTGCAACTGGCGCAGCTGGCTGTTCTGTTGGAACTGGGGCGTCAGCTGACGCCCCAGGAGAGTCTGCCGGTCTCGGTGCAGGAGGGCGAGGCGCCTGTGGCCGATGTCCGGGCGTGCTGCTGCTGTGCGGACGGGGTCCGCTAGGGAGCCTCAGCGCTTGATGCCCTCTTCCGTCAGGATCTGCACGGGATAGCCGCGATACTCCGCCGGAGCGCCGTGCTCGGGAGCGGTGACACGCAGGAAAATGCGTCCTTCGCCGATACCCACCCCGACCACCGGCTTTCCGGCATCGGTCAGTTCCTTGAACAGGGTGCGGGCGGCATCGGCCAGGGGGTGCTTCTCGGACATGGGTTCGCTTCATCGGGATGGACGGGCGCTTCCGTCCTGACCGGCGCAGTTTGCGCCGAAAGCCGGGGGCCGGTCCAGGCGTCTTGTGACCAACCGGCGGGGCCGGACCGGGAACGCCGGTGGCCAGGGACCGGTTGAACAGCGGTCCACGCCTTTCCGGGAGGAACTCCAGATGAAAAGCCTGCTTCTCACCGCGGTCGCCGGTATCGCCCTGACGGGCTCGGCGGTGGCCTGCCCGTCCAGGACCGGCACCACGGCCCAGGCCGACAGCCCCACCACCCCGGCCACAATCGTCGCGGCCGCTCCCGTCCAGGTGGCGCAGGCGTCGCCCGTCCAGTCCCTGCCCAGCCAGGCGGTGCAGGATGTGACCGGGGGGCCAGACCGCGGTTCGGCCCGGTCGCTGGACCCGGCGGCGGACCCTGCGGCGGACCCGGCGGCGGCCGGCCGGTCTGGCGATGACAGCCTGACCGGCAGTGCCCGCGACCCCTCCCATGCCGAAGCCCCGACGACGCCCTCGGATATGGGCCGGGAGGATGCCACCCGCCGCGCCGCGGACCGCCAGGCGCAGGGGCTTGATGCCGCCAGCGCGGAAGACGCCGCCGAGCGCGGGACGGTCGGCCGGGATCAGGCGCCCGCCGGTCGGACATCAGGGGAAGCCCCGGCCGGTGCCGCCGGCGGGATCGCCACGACCGGGGGCGCCACCAACTGGAAGAGTGTCAACGACTCCGCCGCCGCGCGGACGGCCGGCGGCGCGCAAGGGACGGACTCATCCGCCAGCGGCGGGACGGGCGGGGCCGACGACCGCGGGATGACCACCACCACCGCCACGGGCGACAGCCCGACCACGCCCACCACGGCCAGCGAGGCCAAGGACGCGGCCTCGGGCCGGCCCGGCGCCGGAACCGGCCGCACCACGCCGCAGGAGCGGGCCGGAGCCACGCCCGACCCGGATGTGGCCCTGTCGCCATCCGGACGCGCTGGCCAGGACGCCGACGATCCCGCCAACCTGCAGCGCGACGGCTATGGCCAGACCGGCACGCCCGGCATGCCGGCGACCGGCACGCCGGGGACGGCCGGGCCGGGTGGTATCAGCGGCGGTGCCGCGACAGGTGGGGGGACCGGCAGCGGCGGCTGACCGGAACACCGGTTCCGATCATCGGTTCCAACGGAAAGGCGGGCCACGCCGGCAGGGGTGGTCCGCCTTTTCCGTCCGGGCGCGGGGCCGGGCGCGGGGCCGGGCACGGGGGTGGCCGACAGATCCTGCCCCTGCGACGGTTCAGTCCTTCCCTTCCGGCCGGTGCGGCTTCACAAAGATTTCCGGATGCGGCATCGTGCAGGTGCAAAAACGGGCCGGAAGCTGTCCGGTCGCGCTGGACCACCGCGCCAGAGGGGGAATCAGAGCGTATGAGAATCGCCATACCCAGGGAACGCCGGGCGCACGAGCTGCGTGTCGCCGCTACGCCCGATACGGTTAAGAAATACAAGGGTCTGGGCTTCGACGTGGTGGTGGAGAGCGGAGCCGGCCTCGGCTCGGCCCTGACCGACGACGCCTTCGCCGCCGCCGGGGCGGAGATCGCGCCCGATGCCGCCACCGCCTTGCGGGGCGCGGATATCGTGCTGAAGGTCCAGCGTCCGCTGCTGGCCGGCGAGGGCCAGATCGACGAGCTGGCCCTGCTGAAGCGTGGTGCGGTGCTTGTCTCCGGCCTCAATCCCTATCAGGCGCCGGAGAGCGTGACGGCCTATGCCGCCGCCGGCATCGATGCCTTCGCCATGGAGTTCATGCCGCGCATCACCCGCGCCCAGAGCATGGACATCCTGTCCAGCCAGTCCAACCTGGCCGGCTATCGCGCCGTCATCGAGGCGGCGGCCGAATTCGGCCGCGCCTTCCCGATGATGATGACCGCCGCCGGCACCGTGCCACCGGCGCGCGCCCTGATCATGGGAGCCGGCGTCGCCGGCCTGCAGGCCATCGCCACCGCCCGCCGCCTGGGCGCCATGGTCAGCGCCACCGATGTGCGCCCGGCCACCAAGGAGCAGGTGGAAAGCCTGGGCGCCACCTTCGTCGCCGTGATGGACGAGGAGTTCCAGCAGGCCCAGACCGCCGGCGGCTATGCCAAGGAGATGTCGGCGGAGTACAAGGCCAAGCAGGCGGCCCTGATCGCCGAGACCATCAGGAAGCAGGACATCGTCATCACCACGGCCCTGATCCCCGGCCGCAAGGCGCCGGTGCTGGTCAGCGACGAGATGCTGCGCAGCATGAAGCAGGGCGCCGTGCTGGTGGATCTGGCGGTGGAGCAGGGCGGCAATGTCGAGGGCTCGGTCCCCGGCGAGGTGGTGGAGAAGTACGGCGTCAAGATCGTCGGCCGCATCAACATGCCCAGCCGCATCGCCGTCGACGCCTCCGCCCTCTATGCCAAGAACCTGCTGAACTTCCTTACTCCCTTCGTGGCCAAGGACAGCCCGGGCACGCTGGCCTTCAACGGCGAGGACGAGGTGGTCAAGGGCACCGCGCTGACCCGCGGCGGGGCCGTGGTCCATTCGGCCTTCGCCCCGAAGGAGGCACCCGCCGCGCCTGTTGCCGCCGCAGCACCGCCGGCCCCGCCGGTTCCGGCCGCGTCGCCCGTTCCGGGTGAGCCCCCGGCCACGCCCACCGTCTGAGGCCCGAGGAGACCGCAGCCATGACTCCCAGCGAACACGCCCAGAACGCGGCCGAACTCGCCAACCAGGCCCAGGCGCTGGCGGACAAGACCGCCGACCTGGCCAACGAGGCCGCCATCGTCGCCAGCGCGGCCATGCACCAGGGCGGCATGCCCTTCATCGTCACCGGCCTGACCATCTTCGTGCTGGCCTGCTTCGTCGGCTATTACGTGGTCTGGCGGGTGACGCCGGCCCTGCATTCGCCGCTGATGGCGGTGACCAACGCCGTGTCGTCGGTCATCATCGTCGGCGCCCTGATCGCCACCGGCGCCGGTGCCTTCGGCGTCTCCACCATCTTCGGCTTCCTGGCCGTGGTGCTGGCCAGCGTCAACATCTTCGGCGGCTTCCTGGTCACCCAGCGCATGCTGTCCATGTACAAGAAGAAGGCTGCGCCCGCCGGCGCAGCCAAGAAGTAAGACCCGGGAGGCGACATCATGCTTGTTGCTGCTTCGCTCGCCTACCTGGTGGCGGCGGTCTGTTTCATCCTGGCCCTGCGCGGCCTGTCCAGCCCGGAATCGGCCCGCCAGGGCAATATGTTCGGCATGGCCGGCATGGCCCTGGCCATCGTCACCACCCTGGCGGTGGTGCCCGACCTGCACGGGCTGGACTGGCTGCTGATCATCCTGGGCGTCGCCATCGGCGGCGGCATTGGCTATGTCATCGCCAAGCGCATCCAGATGACCCAGCTGCCGCAGCTGGTCGCGGCCTTCCACTCGCTGGTCGGTCTGGCCGCCGTGTTCGTGGCCGCCGCCGCCTTCTATGCCCCGGAAAGCTATAATATCGGCGTCCCCGGCGACATCCATGTGGGCTCCATCATCGAGATGAGCCTGGGCGTGGCCATCGGCGCCATCACCTTCACCGGCTCGCTGGTGGCCTTCCTGAAGCTGGACGGCCGCATGAGCGGCAAGCCGCTGGTGTTCAACGGCCAGCACATGCTGAATGCCGGCCTGGGCATCGCGCTGGTGCTGCTGGTGGTGCTGCTCTGCATCACCCAGAGCGCGATCCTGTTCTGGCTGATCATCCTGGTCGCCCTGGCCCTGGGCTTCCTGCTGATCCTGCCCATCGGCGGCGCCGACATGCCGGTCGTCGTCTCCATGCTGAACAGCTATTCCGGCTGGGCGGCGGCGGGCATCGGCTTCACCCTGCAGAATCCGCTGCTGATCATCACCGGGTCGCTGGTCGGCGCGTCGGGCGCCATCCTGTCCTACATCATGTGCAAGGGCATGAACCGCTCGATCTTCAACGTCATCCTGGGCGGCTTCGGCGGCGACAGCGCCGCGGCGGCAGCCGGGGCCGGCGGTGCGGTGGAGCGCAGCTACAAGGCGGGCAGCGCCGACGATGCCGCCTTCATCATGAAGAACGCCCAGTCCGTCATCATCGTGCCCGGCTACGGCATGGCCGTGGCCCAGGCCCAGCACGCCCTGCGCGAGATGGCCGACCTGCTGAAGAAGGAGGGCGTCGAGGTCAAGTACGCCATCCATCCAGTGGCGGGCCGCATGCCCGGTCACATGAACGTGCTGCTGGCCGAGGCCAACGTGCCCTATGACGAGGTGTTCGAGCTGGACGAGATCAACCGCGATTTCGGCCAGGCCGACGTGGCCTATGTCATCGGCGCCAACGACGTGACCAACCCGGCGGCGAAGACCGACCCCACCAGCCCCATCTACGGCATGCCGATCCTGGATGTGGAGAAGGCCAAGACCGTCCTGTTCATCAAGCGGTCGATGGGGGCGGGCTATGCCGGCGTCGAGAACGAACTCTTCTTCCGGCCCAACACCATGATGCTGCTGGGTGACGCCAAGAAGATGACCGAGGAGATCGTCAAGGCCTTGTCCGGCGGGCATTGATCCCCGCTGGCCGTTCCCGAACGGCGGGGCGCCGGTCCGATGGGCCGGCGCCCTATTTCGTCCGCCGGCGCCCCGGTCCGGGGTTGTCACCCTGACGGCGACAAAGGCGACCGTAACGCGACCCCAAGGCGACGCTAAGATGGACTGCACCCCATCATTGAGACATGTCGCAAAAGCTACAGCATGGTTTCCGCCACCAGTGCCGCCCGGCCGGGCGGCACTGGTGGTTCGTCCTGTGCCTCGAACTCCACCGGGCTCAGGTAGT
>NZ_QGNJ01000034.1 GCF_003336875.1 Oleisolibacter albus
CTTCCATGGCTTCAAGTTCGAGGGCAAGCGCTTCGATTGCGGCGACAAGCTCGGTTTCGTCCTCGCCAATGTCGCCTATGCCCTGGACCGACCCGACATGGCCGACAAGGTCAGGGCCGCCCTGAAGGACATGGTGTGAAACCCGTTTCGGGGGCGTCGTGCCCCCTGTTCCGATGACCCAACCCGTGGGGTGATGCGATGCGTATCGCTGTGATCGGCACCGGCTATGTGGGCCTGGTGTCTGGCGCCTGTTTCTCCGAATTCGGTGTCGATGTCTGCTGCGTCGACAAGGATGCCGGCAAGATCGACCGTCTGGAACGCGGCGAGATCCCCATCTACGAGCCGGGTCTCGATGATCTGGTGGCCAAGAATGCCAAGGCCGGCCGCCTGTCCTTCACCACCGATCTGGCGACGGCCGTGAAGGGCGCCGATGCCGTCTTCATCGCCGTGGGCACGCCGACCCGCCGCGGCGATGGCCATGCCGATCTGTCCTATGTCTATGCCGCGGCCGAGGAGATCGCGCGCGCCCTGGACCCGGACAGCTACACCGTGGTCGTCACCAAGTCGACCGTGCCTGTGGGTACGGGCCGCGAGGTCGCCCGCATCGTGCGCAAGACCCGGCCGGAAGCGGATTTCGATGTCGCCTCCAATCCGGAATTCCTGCGCGAAGGCTCGGCCATCGAGGATTTTCTGCGGCCGGACCGCGTCGTCATCGGCACCGACAGTGATCGCGCCCGCGCCGTCATGCGCGCCCTCTACCGGCCGCTGTACCTGATCGAAACGCCCATCGTCATGACCAGCCTGGAAACGTCCGAGCTGATCAAATACGCGGCCAACACCTTCCTAGCGGCCAAGATCACCTTCATCAACGAAATCGCCGACCTGTGCGAGAAGGTCGGTGCCGACGTGCATGATGTGGCCAAGGGCATCGGGCTCGATGGCCGCATCGGCAAGAAGTTCCTGCATCCCGGGCCGGGCTATGGCGGCTCCTGCTTCCCCAAGGACACGCTGGCCCTGGTGAAGACGGCCCAGGATTATGGCTCGCCGCTGCGCATCATCGAGTCCGTGGTGGATGTCAACAGCAAGCGCAAGAAGGCCATGGCCGGCCGCATCATCGAGGCCTGCGGCGGCTCGGTGGCAGGCAAGCGCATCGGCATCCTGGGCGTGACCTTCAAGCCCAACACCGACGACATGCGCGATGCGCCGGCGCTGGACATCATCCCCATGCTGCAGCAGGCCGGGGCCACCGTGGCGGCCTTCGATCCCGCCGGCATGCACGAGGCGGAGAAGATGCTGCCGGACGTGGTCTGGACCGAGGACAGCTATGCCGCGCTGGAGCAGGCCGACTGCGCCGTCGTGCTGACGGAATGGAACGAGTTCCGCGCCCTGGACCTGAAGCGCATCTGCAAGCGCATGAATGCGCCGGTGCTGGTGGACCTGCGCAATATCTACAATCCCGAGGATGCCGAGATGGCGGGCTTCGCCTACAGTTCCATCGGCCGGCCCAGCCGCCTGAAGAAATTCGTGCGCGAACTGCCGCTGCCGGAACAGGCCCTGTCCTGACCGGCCCGCCTTGGTGGTCCCTTGCTGACGGTGAAGCGATGACGTTAGCCCATAGGTTTGATCCGACGGTTCTGCGCGAGTACGACATCCGCGGGATTGTGGGGAAGACGCTGACGGAGGCCGATGCGCGTGCCATCGGCCGTGGGTTCGGCAGCATGGTGGTGCGGGGGGGCGGCCGCCGCATTGCCATCGGGTATGACGGCCGGCTGTCGTCGCCGTCGCTGGAGGCGGCGGCGGTTGAGGGTCTGGTCTCGACCGGGCTGGAGGTGGTGCGGATCGGTCTGGGACCGACGCCGATGCTGTACTTCGCGGTGCGTCATCTGGAGCTGGATGCCGGGATGATGATCACCGGCTCGCACAATCCGCCGGATTACAACGGCTTCAAGATGATGCTGGGCAAGGCGCCGGTCTATGGCGCCATGATCCAGGAGATCGGCAGCATCGCCGCGGCGGGCGACTTCGCCACGGGCGCCGGCAGCCAGCGCAGCCTGGACCTGCAGGACACCTATGTGGAGCGGCTGCTGCGGGATTATGACGGCGTGGAGCCGCTGTCCTGCGTCTGGGATGCCGGCAACGGCGCCACCGGCGAGATCCTGCGCCGGCTGGTGGCCCGTCTGCCGGGCCGGCACACCGTGCTGTTCGATGCGATCGACGGGCGCTTCCCCAACCACCATCCCGACCCGACGGTGCCGGAGAACCTGGTCGACCTTACGGCCAAGGTGGCCGAGGTGGGGGCGGATCTGGGCATCGCCTTCGACGGCGACGGCGACCGCATCGGCGCCATCGACGCCCAGGGCCGCATCGTCTGGGGCGACCAGCTGGTGGCCATCTATGCCATGGATGTGCTGAAGAGCCATCCCGGCGCCACCATCATCGCCGACGTCAAGGCCAGCCAGACCCTGTTCGACGCCATCGCCGAGCATGGCGGCACGCCCTTGATGTGGAAGACCGGCCATTCGCTGCTGAAGGCCAAGATGGCCGAGACCGGCAGCCCGCTGGCGGGCGAGATGTCGGGCCATATCTTCTTCGCCGACAAGTATTACGGCTTCGACGACGCGCTCTATTGTGCCGTGCGCCTGCTGGGGCTGGTCAGCCGCCTGGGCCCGCTGGGAGCCTTGCGCGACCGGCTGCCGCCGGTGCTGAACACGCCGGAGGTGCGCTTCCAGGTCGATGAGAGCCGCAAGTTCGCCGCCGTCACCGAGATCCAGGACCGGGTGCGGGCCATGGCCGCCGCCGACCCCGCCATCCAGGTCACCGACATCGACGGCGTCCGCGTCAAGACCGCCGACGGCTGGTGGCTGCTGCGCGCCTCCAACACCCAGGACGTGCTGGTCGCCCGCGCCGAGGCCTTCACCCAGGACGGTCTCGACCGGCTGAAGGACCAGATCCGCACACAGCTCGACCAGAGCGGAATCAAGGCCCCCGCCGGCTTCTGATCCACACCGCCC
>NZ_QGNJ01000035.1 GCF_003336875.1 Oleisolibacter albus
GCCCGGCGGGACTGCCCGCCCTCCACGGCGGCAATGAGCCGCGAACGCAGGTCCAGGGAAAGAGGTCGCGTCATGCCGGCTGGCCTCCTGCTCCAGCCCGCACCTTGAATCATGTCCCGCAGAAAAGAGGAATCCCAATACGATTCCGTCAGACAGAAAATCGCTCTAGCCGGTCAGGGCGTCCAGGTGGGCGCGGACGGCGGCGACCACGGCCTCGAACATGGGCGTGGTCAGACGGCCCGTGTTGGTGTTGTAGCGGGAGCAATGATAGCTGGAGAACAGGCGGAGGCCGGGACGCAGATCATGCTGACCGCCATGGGTGAAGGGCAGGCGCGACGGCTTGCCCCCCAGGGTGCGCACCACGCTGTCATGGGCATCCTTGCCCAGGGCCAGGATGGCCCGCAGGGACGGCATCGCCTCCAGTTCCGCGATCAGGAACTGGCGGCAGGTGTGGATTTCCTGCGGCTCCAGCTTGTTCTTCGGCGGCACGCAGCGGGCCGCGTTGGTGATACGGCAATCCTGCAGGGTCAGTCCGTCATCGGCGCGGCGGCCATAGCGGCCGCTGGCGAAACCGAAGGCCAGCAGGGTTCCATACAGCAGATCGCCGGCATAATCGCCGGTGAAGGGCCGGCCGGTCTGGTTGGCCCCGTGCAGACCGGGGGCCATGCCGACGATCAGCAGGCGCGCATCCAGCCCGCCGAACGGCGGGACCGGGGCGTTGTGATAGCCGGGATGGGCCGCACGATTGGCCGCGCGGAAGGCGGCCAATCGCGGGCAGAGCGGACAGTCAGCCGGAGGCATGGCCGCCGGGAGACGGTCGGGTGCTGTCGTCATTGCTGCGGGTGTCACGGTCAGCCGGCGGTGTCCGGCGTCTCGTCCGGCTGCTCACTGTCGCCGCTGGCGGCCGGCACCGCCGTCGTGGGCTGGAAGCGG
Source organism: Oleisolibacter albus (assembly GCF_003336875.1). Classification (GTDB taxonomy): domain Bacteria; phylum Pseudomonadota; class Alphaproteobacteria; order Azospirillales; family Azospirillaceae; genus Niveispirillum; species Niveispirillum album. Next base: position 934 of record NZ_QGNJ01000035.1, read on the forward strand.
GGGTTGTGCAGGCGCTGGATGCTGGGGGCCAGATCCTGCAGTTCCAGGAAATTGTCGGCCTGACGCCGCAGCTCATCCGCCACCATGGGCGGGGTGGAGCGGACCGTGCTGATGACGGTCACGCGCACGCCCTTGCGCTGCACGGCATCGACGAGACGGCGGAAATCGCCGTCGCCGGAGAACAGCAGGATATGATCGACATGCTCGGCCATCTCCATGACGTCGATGGCCAGTTCGATATCCATGTTCCCCTTGATCTTGCGCCGGCCGGAGGCGTCGGTGAACTCCTTGGTCGGCTTGGTCACCATGGTGTAGCCATTGTAATCCAGCCAGTCGACCAGCGGCCGGATTGGGGAATATTCCTGATCTTCCACCAGTGCGGTGTAATAGAAGGCGCGGATCAACCGTCCTTCCGCTGCGAACAATTCGAGTAGTCGTTTGTAATCAATATCAAATCCTAATGAGCGAGCAGCTGCATACAAATTTGCTCCGTCGATGAACATCGCCAGACGTTCTTCTTTATAAAAAATCTGTCTCGACATTAATGAATTCCTTAAGATGAATTTGTGGCAACGCAGGACGCGTCCGTAAACGGGCGATTTCCATCCGGCCCTTCGGGTCAAAATCACCGATGTGCTGGTTTCACCGATGAACTTAAGGCAGGATTGGCCGCCAGGGCAAGATGCCTCCATGTCCTATGCGCAATTGCATCTTCTATCGATTAGACTCGGCCGGGCGTCATGGTCCGGCCGGCAGGAGTGTCGTGTGATTCTCGTCGCCATCGGCTCCAATCTCGGCAGCCCGACTATCGGGTCGCCCCTCCAGGTGTGTGAGGCGGCGGTGCAGTGCCTGTGTCAGAGCGGTGTCCGGGTGCTGGCCCGGTCGCGCTGGTTTGAAACGGCGCCGGTGCCGGTCTCGGACCAACCCTGGTATGTCAATGGTGTGGTCGCTGTGGCGACGGATCTGGCACCGGCGGATCTTCTCGGCCGGTTGCATGGGATCGAGGCCGGGTTCGGGCGCGTGCGTCGCACCGTGAACGAGGCGCGGGTGCTGGATCTCGATCTGCTGGCCTATGACGACCGGGTCCAGGCCGGGCCGCCGGTGTTGCCGCATCCCCGCATGGATCGGCGGGCCTTCGTCCTGCTGCCGCTGGCCGACATCGCGCCGGACTGGGTGCATCCCGGCACCGGCCTATGCCTGCCCGACCTGCTGGCGGCGCTGCCGTCCGATCAGCAGATCCGGCCGGTCCCTTGACCCCGGCGGCCGGGCGTGGTCTATTTGATCAAATTCCTATGGCGTGATTGATTGTTCGGACGGTTGTCGATGTGGAGCCGTCTTGGAGGGGGCGAAGAGGGGGCTGGTCTGCCCCGCGCTATGCGTGTCGCCGGCTCGCTTAAGGTGACGGAGATGACGGAGGAAGAATCAGGGTGCGTTTGTCATTTTAAGGAAAATAATCCTTATATTGCAAGGTGCTGTCCGTTGACCCGATGTGTCGCCATGTCGCCTTAATGTCACCTTTGGACTGCCCCCCTAAACTGGGACATCTGGAAAAGCTACAGTTCTCTTGAGAGGAGAGGGCTGATGGGCAAGCGACGTAGTTTAGAGGAGAAGTTGGCTGCGTTGGCGCGGGTTGAGGCCGGAG
>NZ_QGNJ01000036.1 GCF_003336875.1 Oleisolibacter albus
ACATGTGCTCGTGGAAGGTGCGGCTGATGACGTCGAGCTGCTGCTCGCGTGTCAGCTTGACGAAGTTGACGGCATAGCCGGAGACGCGGATGGTGAGCTGGGGATAGAGCTCGGGATGTTCCATGGCGTCGAGCAGCATGTCGCGCTTGAAGATGTTGACGTTGACATGGAAGCCGCCGGCGGCGGCGAAGCCGTCGAGGCAGTTGGCGAGGTTGCGGGTCCGTTCGGCCTCGGTATGGCCCATGGCGTCGGGGGTGGCGGAGGCGGTCCAGCTGATGCCGTCGAGGGCGGAGTCGTAGGGCAGCTTGGCCACCGAGGCGCCGGCGGCGACGAAGCCCTTGCGGTCGCGGCCGTTCATCGGGTTGGCCCCGGGGGCGAAGGGCTCGCCGGCCCGGCGTCCGTCCGGTGTATTGCCGGTCTTCTTGCCATAGACGACGTTGCTGGTGATGGTCAGCACCGACTGGGTCGGCATGGACTTGCGATAGAAGTGCGGCTGGGCCGCGACCTTGTCCATGAAGGTCTTGGTCAGCCACACGGCGATCGTGTCGGCGCGGTCGTCATTGTTGCCATAGGCCGGGTACTCGCCCTCGATCTTGTAATCGACGGCGCGGCCGGACTCGTCGCGGATGACCGAGACCTTGGCGTATTTGATGGCCGAGAGGCTGTCCGCCGCCACCGACAGGCCGGCGATGCCGCAGGCCATGGTGCGCAGGATGTCACGGTCATGCAGCGCCATCTCGATCCGCTCGTAGGCGTACTTGTCGTGCATGTAATGGATGGTGTTCAGCGCCTTGACATAGGTCTTGGCCAGCCAGTCCATCATCTTGTCGAACTTGGCCACGACCTCGTCATAGGACAGCACGTCGCCGGTGATCGGCTCGAAGCCCTTGGCCACCACGGCGCCCGACTTCTCGTCCACGCCGCCATTGATGGCGTAGAGCAGGGCCTTGGCCAGGTTGGCGCGGGCGCCGAAGAACTGCATCTGCTTGCCGATGCGCATGGCCGAGACGCAGCAGGCGATGCCGTAATCGTCGCCCCAATGCGGCCGCATCAGGTCGTCGTTCTCGTACTGGATGGCGCTGGTGTCGGCCGAGACCTTGGCGCAGAAATCCTTGAAGCCGCGCGGCAGCTGCGTGCTCCACAGCACCGTCAGGTTCGGCTCCGGGGCCGGACCCAGATTGTACAGGGTCTGCAGCATGCGGAAATTGTTCCGGGTCACCAGCGGACGGCCGTCCATGGCCATGCCGCCCAGGCACTCGGTCACCCAGGTCGGGTCGCCGGAGAACAGCTGGTCATATTCCGGCGTGCGCAGGAAGCGGACAATGCGCAGCTTGATGACCATGTCATCGATCATCTCCTGCGCCTGCTCTTCGGTCAGGACGCCGGCCTCGATGTCGCGCTGGATGTAGATGTCCAGGAAGGTGGAGACGCGCCCGAGCGACATGGCGGCGCCGTTCTGCTCCTTCACCGCGGCCAGATAGCCGAAATACACCCACTGCACGGCTTCCCGCGCCGTGCTGGCCGGGCGCGAGATGTCGTAGCCGTACTTGGCCGCCATCTGCTTCAGCTCGTCCAGGGCGCGCCATTGCTCCGACAGCTCCTCGCGCAGGCGCATGGTGTCCTCGTCGAACACCGCGTCGTCCAGCTCATGGAACGCCCGCTGCCGCTCGGCCCGCAGGAAGTCCACGCCATAGAGCGCCACACGCCGGTAGTCGCCGATGATGCGGCCGCGGCCATAGGCATCCGGCAGGCCGGTGATGACACCGCTCTTGCGCGCCGCCAGCACTTCCGGGCTGTACACGTCGAAGACGCCCTGGTTGTGGCTCTTGCGGTACTTGGTCCAGACTTCCTTCACCGTCGGGTCCAGCTCGAAGCCATAGGCCTCCAGACCCGTCTCCACCATGCGCAGGCCGCCATTCGGCATGATCGCACGCTTCAGCGGCGCGTCGGTCTGCAGACCGACGATGATCTCGTTGTCGCGGTCGATATAGCCGGCATCATGCGCCGTGATGCTGGACGCCCGGTCCGCCGAGACGTCCAGAACCCCCTTGGCCCGCTCCTGCTTCAGCAACGCGCCCAGACGCGCCCACAGCGCCGTCGTCCGCGCCGTCGGCCCCGCCAGAAACGACGAGTCCCCGGTGTACGGCGTGTAGTTCGCCTTGATGAAGGCCGAAACGTTGACCTGATCCTGCCAATCGCTGCCGCTGAACCCGCGCCAGGCGTCGGTGGTGTCGAGAGGACGTGAAATCATGTTCATGTCAGGCTCCTGGAGAGCTGGGATCGGGCGCACCGCT
>NZ_QGNJ01000037.1 GCF_003336875.1 Oleisolibacter albus
AGATGATATTAACAAATATAATATGGGATGGTATCCAATTGCATCAAAAATGACGAATATATTTGGAGTGATTGCACCGGTGCTGTATGCACTTTCATTATTCAAAATAATTTCTGACCTCATTAAAGAGCGTCGATCGGCCGAAAGTCGATAAGCTGAACATTTGGGTGGAAATAGAAATGACCCAGACGGCGGCGAAGGTGCCGCCGACGAGAGCCTGAATAGCCCGTCCAGGTGGCCCTGGCGGCGGTCGAGGGACGAGCGATAGCCGGCAAGGCTGCCCGGCCCGGGCGGTCCTGGACGGGACGGATCGGATGGGTGGTGATGCGGTGACGCTTGTGCCCGGGATGGCTGAGGTGGCAGAGATGGTCACCGCACGGTAGCGGATTATCTGTTGTCACCCATCGTCCGGGCGACGCAGGAGGCGGAGAGGGAAAGGTGAGGTGTGTATTGCTGAAATTTAGATTTTTACATGAAATAATCATCAATATAGAACAAGGAGGCAAAAATGTTTGCGTCGCTGTCTAAAAAGACACTGTGTTTTATTTTTGTAAGTTTTTCATGCTGCTCAAGCTTAATTGCAAAAGAATCCGAAAGTCGTATCGACCTCGCAACTAAATTCGACAAGAAGGAAATTTCTTTTAATAAAGTCTCTGAGAATCTATGTAATAAACCAAAAAATGCCGGCGACCTAAATTCGAAAAATCAAAAGTCTCTTCATAGCATCCTAGATAACGAATATTTATATAAAAAATACATTAATGAATACGAAGATCTAGATAAAGGCAAAAACAATCTATTTAACAGAATAAGTATTATAACATTTTCCATCAATAGAGAAAATTATTTGTTGATATTTTTTACACCGCAATGGCGGGATGGAAGGGGGGTTTTGTACAATCTAACAGCAAGAAATAAGCTTAACGTTTATTACTATGATTTATTAGATGTAGATTACATGTGCATAACTTATGCGAGTCGAGAGCCGGAAATAAAAATACTATACCGTATAGATCAATGTGAATATGTGAGAACAAACGAAAAAGATGAAGAAAAACAACGCGAAGAAGGAAATCCATTTTCCAATATATTTAGCAAAAACATACAAAATAGCACACAGAAAAGACGGGAAGTTTGCACTAAAGGTATAGAATTAAGTGCGCAGGTGAATGCTGGCAGATGGTATAATCTTGAAGAAAATGTCGCGGATGAATCACAGTACATCTATTTCGGAAATGGGGAAAACTAAAAATGGACTCAGCAGTAAAGAGAAAGACTCTCGCCACTATATTATAGTTTGAGTCGCAGGGAAAAAATACAAATGGCCCGATACAATATAATTTCCTTGGTACTGCAGATGACAGGTTTAGAATATTTGGCGCATTCTCTATGCGTCGCCCCATTTTGCATGGAAGTAGGCTATGTAACAAGAAATCAAGATGTATTATACCGCCGCGCCTAAGCATTGACACATGGTAGCCACGGGTAGCTGGTGAGTGAACGTAGGCGCTCCGGTGTGGCGGTGAGAGTGTTCCAGGCGTCACAGCAGGCTTGGACGACGGCGTCGTAGTCGTTCAAGAGTTGGTGGGACAGAAAGCGTTCGCGCAAGTACAGCCAGACGCGCTCGACTGGGTTGAGTTCGGGACTGTAGGGCGGCAGGGGTACCAGCGTGATGTTGTCCGGCACGACCAGCGCCCGCGCTCCATGCCAGCCGGCTTGGTCGAGCACGAGCACCGCCTGGACGTCCGGTTCCAGGCTCCGGGAGAAGGCGTTCAGGAACAGGCTCATGGCGGCGGTGGAGACGGTCGGCATGACCAGCGCAAAGTCGGCGCCGCTGGCCGGGCAGACGGCGGCGTAGAGGTAGGCCGAGGTGAAGCGCTTGTCGCACAGCCCGAGGGGCCGCTGCCCGCGGCGGGCACCATTGGAATGTGCGCAAGCGCAGCAGCGCCGGCCGCACCCAGACCGAGGTGGTGGAGCTGGGTCCCGCCGACCGGCTGGAGGAGATCGCCCGCATGCTCTCCGGCGCCGAAATCACTCCCGCCGCCCGCGCCGCCGCCGAAAGCCTGCTGGGCACCCGCCTGCTCTGACCCGGGGGGGCCGCCCCCTCCGCCCGA
>NZ_QGNJ01000038.1 GCF_003336875.1 Oleisolibacter albus
TGGACTGCCCCCCTAAACTGGGACATCTGGAAAAGCTACAGTTCTCTTGAGAGGAGAGGGCTGATGGGCAAGCGACGTAGTTTAGAGGAGAAGTTGGCTGCGTTGGCGCGGGTTGAGGCCGGAGAGAACCCGCGGTCTCTGGCCGAGGAGATCGGGTCGAGCTTTGGCCAGATTTACCGGTGGCGTCGGGCGTATCTGGCGCGGGGAGAGGCTGGGCTGGGCCGTGGCGCGTTGAAGGCGGCGCTGACGGGGGCTGCGGCGCCCTTGGTGCCGACGGCCCGGCGGCCCGGGGTGGAGAGTGATGCGGAGCGGATTGCGCGGCTTGAGCGCAAGATTGCCCAACAGGCGCTGGAGTTGGATTTTTTCGAGACCGCCTTGCGGCATGTCGAGGGGTCGAGCCGGCCGGGCAGCGGTCCTGGCTTGACGGCGTCCACGCCGGCATCCGGGCGTCGGCGCGGCGGCAAGGCGGGTTGAGCGTGTCCCGGATGTGTGCGTTGGCCGGGGTGGCCCGATCGGGCTTCTACCGGGCTTGGCAGGCGTCGGCGCCGGGGGCGGAGGAGACGGACCTGCGGGACGAGGTGCAGCGGCTGGCGCTGGCGCACCGGCACTACGGTCACCGGCGGATCGCGGCGCTGCTGCGGCGGGCGGGGCGGGTGGTGAACCGCAAGCGTGTGCTGCGGCTGATGCGCGAGGACAACCTGCTGTGCCTGCGGCGCAAGGTGTTTGCGCCGGCGACCACGGACTCCCGGCACGGCTGGACGGTGTGGCCGAACCTGGCGCGGCATCTGCGGACGACGGGGACCGACCAGCTCTGGGTGGCCGATCTCACTTATGTGCGGCTGGCCGAGGGCTTCTGCTATCTGGCGGTGGTGCTGGACGCGCACAGTCGGCGGGTGGTGGGCTGGGCACTGGACGGCCACCTGCGGGCCGAACTGGCGCTGGCGGCACTGGACATGGCGCTGGCGGACCGCCGGGTGGAGCCCGGGCAGCTCGTGCACCATTCTGACCGGGGGGTGCAGTACGCCTGCGGGGACTATGTGGGTAGGCTGAGGGGCCGGGGCATTCAGCCAAGCATGAGCCGGGTGGCGTGCCCCTATGACAATGCCATGGCGGAAAGCTTCATGCGGACGCTGAAGCGCGAGGAGGTCGATGGGCGCGCCTACCGCGACATGGAAGAGGCCCGGGGGCACATCGCCAAGTTCATCGAGGAGCAGTACAATCGCCAACGCCTCCACTCGGCGCTCGACTACCTGAGCCCGGTGGAGTTCGAGGCACAGGACGAACCACCAGTGCCGCCCGGCCGGGCGGCACTGGTGGCGGAAACCATGCTGTAGCTTTTGCGACATGTCTCAATGATGGGGTGCAGTCCA
>NZ_QGNJ01000039.1 GCF_003336875.1 Oleisolibacter albus
GCGGGTGTGTCAGGAATTCTGTGTAAGAGCATCCCCGCGGGATGTCGCTTTCAGCCGTCAGCGCGCTGACGGCTGAAAGCGATCGCCGAACATGATAGCGAACTGATTGAGGGCTGTCCGCCATTCCCTTGCCGAGCGTCGCCAGCCCTTTCCTGCATTGCGCAGCGCCAGGAACAGGAGCTTCACGGCAGCCTCATCGGTCGGGAAACTGCCTCTGGTCTTGATCGCCCGGCGCAGTGTCATGTTCAGGCTCTCGATGGCGTTGGTGGTGTAGATAATCCGGCGGACCTCCGGTGCGAAGGCGAAGAACGGAACCACCTTATCCCAGTTCCGCCGCCAGGACTGGGCGATGGCGCTATAACGGGTGCCCCATTCGGCATCGAATTCGTCGAGGCGATCCGCAGCGAGTTCCGCCGTTTCGGCCTGGTAGACTCGGCGCAGCCTGGCCGCAACCGCCTTCCGGTCCTTCCAGGAGCAGAAATCCAAGGAATAGCGCACCATGTGGACGATGCAGGTTTGAATGATCGTCTGCGGGAAGACGGCCGTGATCGCCTCCGGAAAGCCCTTCAGCCCATCGACGACGGCGATCAGGACATCCTGGACGCCACGGTTTTTCAGTTCCGCCATGACCCGCATCCAGAACTTGGCACCTTCGGTCTGTTCAACCCACAAACCGAGAACCTCTCGTTCGCCCGAATTGGTGACGGCCAGCGCCACGTAAACCGCCTTGTTCTTCACCAAACCATCGTCACGAATTTTGACCCGCAGGGCGTCGAAGAACACGACGGGGTAAACGGGATCCAGGGGGCGCGTCTGCCATTCCTTGACTTCCTCGTTGACAGCGTCGGTAACCCGGCTGACCAGGTCAGGCGACACCTCGATGCCATAGAGTTCCTGCAGGTGGCCCTGGATGTCGCGGACGCTCATCCCGCGGGCGTACATCGAGATGATCTTGTCGTCCAAGCCATCGAGACGCGTCTGACCCTTGGGAACGATCACCGGCTCGAAGGTGCCATTGCGGTCACGCGGCACCTCGATATCCAAGGGGCCATCTTCGGTCTGGACGGTCTTGCCACTGTAGCCGTTACGGTTGTTTCCGCTGCCGCGCCCGGCAGGGTCGTGCTTGTCATAGCCGAGATGATGCGTCAGTTCCGCATCCAGGGCGCGCTCCAGAAGCGCTTTTTTCAGTTGCTTGAACAGCCCGCCCTCGCCGAGGAGGTCTTCCGGCTTCTCGTAGCCAGCCAGCAGCTTTTCTATGATCTCGTCGTCAATTGGCATTCCGTGGTCTCCTTGTGAAACAGGATCCCACGGGGCCGCTCATTTACACAAAAGATCTGACACCCTC
>NZ_QGNJ01000004.1 GCF_003336875.1 Oleisolibacter albus
CACCAGCGGATCGCGGTCGACGGCGCGATCCCGAACCGGGACGCAGCGCCCCGGCAACTCATTCCCTCGTCCAGCACCGCCGCAACCACCCGACGGCGCAGATCCATCGAAAGCCCAAGACCCATGCAGGCTGGCCTCCATACCCAGCCAGCAGCATGAATCACAAAATCAGGCCCCTGGGAATCCCTAACGACTCCTGTCGCCCGGAAACCGCTCTAAAGGGGCGCGGTGTCAAAGTTTCAATCCACGCCCCCGTGAAGGGGCGACACGCCGGTCAGGTAATGGCGCAGCGTGCCTTCGCGGTTTCAATCCACGCCCCCGTGAAGGGGCGACATGACCAAAGCCCAAGAGGCCAAATACGCAAAGCTGTTTCAATCCACGCCCCCGTGAAGGGGCGACCTGGGCGGGGAAAGCGACACGGTGAGAGTCGTCCGTGTTTCAATCCACGCCTCCGTGAAGGGGCGACGCAAGCGCTAGCTACCGGGAGCGCGAATCTGTCCGTTTCAATCCACGCCCCCGTGAAGGGGCGACTTGGCTGCTACCACGCAGAGTTTTGCTCCCACCCTGTTTCAATCCACGCCCCCGTGAAGGGGCGACTTAGCGCAGGGCGATGCCGGTGCGGCGGACCGTGCGTTTCAATCCACGCCCCCGTGAAGGGGCGACCGTCGCATCCCAATAGCGGGCAAGAGACAGCGTGTTTCAATCCACGCCCCCGTGAAGGGGCGACTCGTTGACTTGCTGACAACGCGCAACGCTGCGGGGGTTTCAATCCACGCCCCCGTGAAGGGGCGACATGGTGACGTGCATAGTTGGTTCCCTTCGATGGGGGTTTCAATCCACGCCCCCGTGAAGGGGCGACACATAGATGCGTTCCTCCAGTTCCTGGTGGGACAGGTTTCAATCCACGCCCCCGTGAAGGGGCGACCTTCGCGGTCGCCATGGGCCGGGTGCTGGACGTGGTGTTTCAATCCACGCCCCCGTGAAGGGGCGACCCAGACCACGGCGGATGGTCTGGTCACCGTGGCCGTTTCAATCCACGCCCCCGTGAAGGGGCGACTTCTCGGTATCGCTGTCCTGCGGCGTAGACCGGGTTGTTTCAATCCACGCCCCCGTGAAGGGGCGACGCGCCACCCACCCCGGCGTCAAGCGCCCGTCGCCGTTTCAATCCACGCCCCCGTGAAGGGGCGACTATGCTTGCCGTTGCCCGCGCATCGCAGGAGGGGGTTTCAATCCACGCCCCCGTGAAGGGGCGACCAGGGTGGCGCTGTGGCAGAGGTATTGGCCGGCGTTTCAATCCACGCCCCCGTGAAGGGGCGACGCGCTGGCTTTCCCATGGTCAGCGCTCCACTTTGTTTCAATCCACGCCCCCGTGAAGGGGCGACCTTGCCCAAGGGGCGGACAGGGCAGTCATCGGGCAGTTTCAATCCACGCCCCCGTGAAGGGGCGACGCGTGGGGCTGGCCGGATAACCGCATCGGCGCCGTTTCAATCCACGCCCCCGTGAAGGGGCGACGCAGCGCGTCCGTCGGCGCCGCCAGAGCGTCGGTGTTTCAATCCACGCCCCCGTGAAGGGGCGACCCCAGCGCGTAGCGGCCGCCGAGGGCCGGCAGCTTGTTTCAATCCACGCCCCCGTGAAGGGGCGACCCCAGATGCGCTTCACCATCCTGCTTTTTTCGCAGTTTCAATCCACGCCCCCGTGAAGGGGCGACCGAGGCGACGCCCGTTACCCCGCCGGATGAGATTGTTTCAATCCACGCCCCCGTGAAGGGGCGACCGTCCGTTATAGGCCGTTTTCAGTTCGTCCCAGTCGTTTCAATCCACGCCCCCGTGAAGGGGCGACCGCTGTCGCGGTGCGTGATTTTCCGCACATGCTCCTGTTTCAATCCACGCCCCCGTGAAGGGGCGACCCCTGACTGAGGAGGGGGACGAGCTGCGCGGCGAGGTTTCAATCCACGCCCCCGTGAAGGGGCGACCTTCGGCTGCGGCTGCGGGGTCACCGCCCGCGCAGGTGTTTCAATCCACGCCCCCGTGAAGGGGCGACCAGGACAGCGCCTTGCTGTAGGCCTGCCAGACGTGGTTTCAATCCACGCCCCCGTGAAGGGGCGACCCCTGTACCCCAACCGCTCCGGGCAGGGCCGCAGAGTTTCAATCCACGCCCCCGTGAAGGGGCGACCGGGTGCAGACCACGGCGGACGGCATGCAGCTGCTGTTTCAATCCACGCCCCCGTGAAGGGGCGACCTCCGACGCTCTGCGGGAGGATATCAACAAGCTGGTTTCAATCCACGCCCCCGTGAAGGGGCGACCCGTCTCGCTCCCGCATCAGGCGGTTGACGTCCTGGTTTCAATCCACGCCCCCGTGAAGGGGCGACCTCAGCATCCACCACATCAGAAGCTCACCTCCATGGTTTCAATCCACGCCCCCGTGAAGGGGCGACCGTGACGCGGCTGACCGGCCAGTGGGACCCGATGGAGTTTCAATCCACGCCCCCGTGAAGGGGCGACCTTTCGCGGCGGTACAGACGCGGGTGACCAATACGGTTTCAATCCACGCCCCCGTGAAGGGGCGACCCGAGGCGATCCTACGCACGGCCCTGATGGCGGAAGTTTCAATCCACGCCCCCGTGAAGGGGCGACCCCCAGCAGGGCCGCGCCCAGATCGACACCCCATGGTTTCAATCCACGCCCCCGTGAAGGGGCGACCAGTTGGGCGGCGCCCACGTGGTGCCGGTGGCGCTGTTTCAATCCACGCCCCCGTGAAGGGGCGACGCAGTTCACAAAGCAAGCCACGCAGCTTGCGCAGGTTTCAATCCACGCCCCCGTGAAGGGGCGACCTGGGAGGATGGCGCATTCAACGACTGCTGGGAAAGTTTCAATCCACGCCCCCGTGAAGGGGCGACATCAGCCTGCGCCCAGCCAAGCTGGCCTTGCTGTTGTTTCAATCCACGCCCCCGTGAAGGGGCGACGAGGACGGCATGCAGCTGCTGCGCGGCCAACAGGTTTCAATCCACGCCCCCGTGAAGGGGCGACGGGTGGTACGGCGTAGTGGTGCGGTCCGTGGCACAGTTTCAATCCACGCCCCCGTGAAGGGGCGACCCGGCAAGATCGTCATCATGGGCCGCACGATCTGGTTTCAATCCACGCCCCCGTGAAGGGGCGACCTGTCGACCTGATCCGGCCGATGCTGGCCGGCATGTTTCAATCCACGCCCCCGTGAAGGGGCGACGCCGCCCCCCCTCCCCGCCGATGTCGGCCCAATGGTTTCAATCCACGCCCCCGTGAAGGGGCGACCCGTCGCCTTGTCGATGACGCTGATGACGGCCTGGTTTCAATCCACGCCCCCGTGAAGGGGCGACGTAGCCGGCCTGGCTGTTGTCGATCTCTGCGTAGTTTCAATCCACGCCCCCGTGAAGGGGCGACCCCGACCTGGCGTGTGCATGTCCAGATCTCGGCAGTTTCAATCCACGCCCCCGTGAAGGGGCGACAATGCGTTTGCTGCCCATGCCGCGAACATAGGCGGTTTCAATCCACGCCCCCGTGAAGGGGCGACGCGCCGCTATTGTAATCACAACAAACGGTGTTGCCGTTTCAATCCACGCCCCCGTGAAGGGGCGACGTGCTGGCTGACATGTCGTGCAGGGGCGGACCGGTTTCAATCCACGCCCCCGTGAAGGGGCGACCGCAGCTTTTCCCTGCTGTGACTGCTGTTCCGAGGGTTTCAATCCACGCCCCCGTGAAGGGGCGACCCAAACAGGAGGCCGCGTCCAAGGCTGCCGAGACGGTTTCAATCCACGCCCCCGTGAAGGGGCGACAGCATTGCTTGCAGATCACCAACGACGCGAGACAGTTTCAATCCACGCCCCCGTGAAGGGGCGACTACCGGCGCCATCATCGACGAGGCCGGCTATGACGTTTCAATCCACGCCCCCGTGAAGGGGCGACCAGGACGGGGCCGGTGAGGTCCTTTTTAATGGCAGTTTCAATCCACGCCCCCGTGAAGGGGCGACCGATCTTGGCGTTAATCTCCGTCTCCTGACGGAGGTTTCAATCCACGCCCCCGTGAAGGGGCGACCAGTGGCCGGCCCAGGGCCGGCCCAGATCATGGAAGTTTCAATCCACGCCCCCGTGAAGGGGCGACATGCACCATCCGCACTAGCGCGATTGCAGGGGTCGTTTCAATCCACGCCCCCGTGAAGGGGCGACGACGGGTCAGCAGGCGACGCAGCTGAGCTATCAGTTGTTTCAATCCACGCCCCCGTGAAGGGGCGACTTGGATGGCCCGCCTGGCAAGGCGCCGATCAGACGTTTCAATCCACGCCCCCGTGAAGGGGCGACTCTCTGGCCGTCGATGTCCGAAAGGGCCGCGAAAAGGTTTCAATCCACGCCCCCGTGAAGGGGCGACCCGCGAACGTCGTTCGCCGCCCACCGACGCGGGGTTTCAATCCACGCCCCCGTGAAGGGGCGACGTTGACGGTAGACACCGGATCGGGCGCGCTCAAGTTTCAATCCACGCCCCCGTGAAGGGGCGACGCTGGCTATGAGTCCGCCACGGCTCTGGTGCAGATGTTTCAATCCACGCCCCCGTGAAGGGGCGACCGCCGCGCAGGTGGCGGGGCATCAGGGTGTTGGTGGCGTTTCAATCCACGCCCCCGTGAAGGGGCGACATAACGATCTCTTCGCCGACCACACGGACAATCGGTTTCAATCCACGCCCCCGTGAAGGGGCGACGACCGCCTGCTGTCCAAGCTGGCCCTGGTGGATGCAGTTTCAATCCACGCCCCCGTGAAGGGGCGACTCCGTGTGGTCGGCGAAGAGATCGTTATCGACAGGTTTCAATCCACGCCCCCGTGAAGGGGCGACCGTGTCGTTCCAGATCCATGCCTTGTGCGCTTTGGTTTCAATCCACGCCCCCGTGAAGGGGCGACAATGGCGATGACGCTGCGGACCCGCTGGATCGAAGTGTTTCAATCCACGCCCCCGTGAAGGGGCGACGGCACGAACAACGACCCGACCTTCGTCCAGTCGCTGTTTCAATCCACGCCCCCGTGAAGGGGCGACGATCCAGCACCGCAAGGTTCTCAATGCCGGAAGCGTTTCAATCCACGCCCCCGTGAAGGGGCGACTCGTCGGATCAGGCCCGCGCTTGTACATGGTGGTGTTTCAATCCACGCCCCCGTGAAGGGGCGACCGGGCCGGCCGCGCTGGCTGTAGGCGTATTTAGCGTGTTTCAATCCACGCCCCCGTGAAGGGGCGACTGCGGCTATGTCTGCGCCCAGTATCTGGCCAGCGAGGTTTCAATCCACGCCCCCGTGAAGGGGCGACTCCCGTGGCGAGGGGACCTGCTGCGCCGCCATCGTGTTTCAATCCACGCCCCCGTGAAGGGGCGACAAGGCGCTGCGGCGCAGCAATGCCTGGACGGCATCGTGTTTCAATCCACGCCCCCGTGAAGGGGCGACTGCCTCAACATATACACTTGTCCAAGAATGCAAAACCGCCTGTCTGGCGCGACCTGCCGTCGGCGGGCAGCAAGGGTGGCCGCTGGGGCTGGGGGCTTTAAATAGGGGATTGTTCCTTAAGGATAATTCCCGGCGCGAACCGCATGGCATTTTCCTGCCCGCTTGGGGTTCGCGACCGGGTGGGATGGTTTAGAAGATCAGCGGGGCCTCGAAATCCTGGGCCGGTTTGGCGCCCACATGTTCAATACGCCGGGCCGCGTTGGCGCCCAGGTGATAGAAGCGCAGGCTGTCCACCGCCGGATCTATCTCCCCGATCAGGCGCGCGCGCAGGGCGATCCATTGGGCCGGATCGACCTCGCATTCGAAGACGGAGAACTGCACCCGTTGGCCGAAATCCTGGCATGCCCGTGCCACACGGCGCAAGCGGCGGCGGCCGGCGGAGTCCTCGGTCTTCACATCGTATGTGATCAGCATCAGCATTGCAGCCGATCCCTATTTCCAGAGAAAGGGCGGATAGCGGTCCAGATCGCCGCGCAGATGCCGGGCCAGAAGGCGGGCCTGGATATGGGCGATCAGCCCAACCGTCACCTTTTCCTCAAGGAACGGATGGGTCAGGTCCTCCCTTTTCCGGTCCTGATAGGCGGTCAGCACCGTTTTGCGCGCATCCTCGCGCAGCAGCACGGCCCCGCCTTCATGCTGTTCAAAATCCCGCCCGGTCAGTTGTCCCCGGTTCAGCAGGCTGAGTGCCACACGGTCGGCCAGCAGGGGGCGCAGTTCTTCCATCAGGTCCAGGGCCAGACCGGCGCGGCCGGGGCGGTCGCGGTGCAGGAAGCCCACCTGCGGGTCCAGCCCCACCACCTCCAGCGCCGCCCGGCAATCATGCCCCAGAATGGCGTACAGGAAGGAGAGCAAGGCGTTGGGCGCATCCAGCGGCGGCCGGCGGCTGCGGCCGCGGAAGGCAAGGCCGGGGTCCGCCGACCGGATCAGGTGGTTGAACACGCCGAAATAGGCATTGGCCCCCTCCCCTTCCAATCCGCGCACCCGGTCCAGGTCGTCGGCCTCGGCAGCGTGGCGGGCGGCATCGCCGAGCCGGCGTTGGGCATCATCAAGGGCGGCCACCCTGTCGGGGGCCAGCCCGTCGCCATGATCCCGCAGGGCACGGCGCAGAACGGCCCGCTGGTTGGCCAGCTTCCCCGCCGCCATGGCACCGCCAATTCTGGCGGATGCGGCGGGGTCGTCGGCCTGCCGGTACTGGCGGCGGCGCAGCAGCACATTGCCGCTTTGTGCGCCCTCCACCCGCGCGACGAATCGTCCATGTTCCGTCAGGAAGCTGACACCGATCCCCTGTTCGGCGCAAAAGCCCATCAGCGCCGGCGACATGCCGACCCGGCCGAAACAGACCACGCCCCCCATCATGTGGGCGGGCACGCGACCGCGTTCCTGGCCCTCCACCTCCACCACCATATTGGCGCCATCCTTGCGCAGCCAGGCGCCCTCCGTGGTGACAAACAGGGTGTTCAGGTGCTGGCGCATGGGGTCAATCCCGTAAGTGCCGGCGTAGCCAGCCGGCCACATCGTGATGGGTGGAAAGCGGGCGGGGCTGGCACAGGTCCGCCAGGGAACATTGCCCGCACAGCCGCGCAGCGTAAGCGGGCGGTGGGGTGACACCACCCGCCAGCATGGCCGCGACCTCTGCGGCCACCCGTTCGGTCAGCGCGCGCAGATCGGCATCGAAGGCGATGTCGGTGCGCCGCCGCGTCTCGCCATAAAACAGGGCGCCATCGGGGACGGGCTGGCCGAACATCTCCTCCAGGCACAGGGCCTGGGCGCAAAGCTGCACCTCGTCGGCGCGGTGGGATTTGGGACGGCCCCGCTTATATTCCACCGGAAAGGGGATGCCGCCCCGCATCTCCACCACATCGGCGATGCCGGCCAGGTTGAGGCGGCGGCAAAAAAGCGGCAGGGCGCGCAGCGTGCGCACCGGCCCCCGCCGGGCTTTGCCCGGCTGGTCCGCGCGTTCATGCAGGATACGGCCTTCCGCCGTGGCCGCATTCTCCGCCCATTGCCGCTCCAGATGGATCAGCGCGCATTGCCGGGGACAATAGAGCCAGTGCTGAAGGGCCGATAGCGGGATCGGTTCGTCATCGCCGCTCATAAGAAGCAGGCTCCGGTCATCTCAATATCGAGATGGTCAAGCACACCCTTCATATAGCCAAAAATCTCGGGATCATAGGCGTAATGCCACTGGTATATTCCAGGACGGGTACGGATTTCCTGTAACCTATTAAGAAATATCTTGTTTGCCCACATCTGGACGCTGCCGTCGAGCAGATCGCGGAAGTTGACCTTTTCAAAATTTTCGAGTTTGCCAAGCAGCTCCTTGTCGACCACCACCAGCCGGGTATCCGCGGCGATGACACGGCCATATTGGGCGACGGCGGGATAATCATAGCTGCGTTCCGCCTTGACCAGCGCGTCAGCGGATCCTTTTAGTGTCGTGGGATTTTCACGCAGTTCCTGCTCCATCGCTTGCGTCACCAGATCGGCCGGCAGGCGGTCGATCTGGTCGAAGGAGCCTCGACACAACAGCTTGCGCAGAACCGGGGCGGAGCCGGCGGCGGCCGGATGGCGGAGAATGCCGTCGCCGGCGGGGATGGCAAAATCGACGACGTGCCCACCGCCGACGGCATTGAATTCGCCGTGGCGATTGACCCGTCCGGCCACCTGCAACAGGCTGGATGTCGAAAAGCGCTCCCGAAAGCCGGTGCGAAAAGAGATGTCCACCCCCGCTTCAACACAACTGGTGGCAACCAACACCCACTCTTCGATGCCCATATCCAGCCGCCCCTTCACCTTGTCGAGGCTCACGGCGCGGTCGCGCGGGCACAGGGCGGTGGACAGGTGCAGCGTGTCGAGGCCGGCCTGTTGCATCGCGCGGGCGACCACCGCCGCGCTCTGCACGGTATTGAGAATGACCAGACGCGGTCCTGGTTCATTGCCAACGCGATCCACCAGTGCTTTCACCGAGGATAGATCACCGGCCTGAACAAAACGGACGCGCCGTCGCTCGGCGGCATTTGCAAGGTGGGCCAGCGTGTCCGGCATCAGTTGAGGGATGGTGGTGCAGACCTCCTCAACCACCTCCTTCTTTTCCCAGAACCGCGCCAGCGAACCACTGGCCAGCACGAAGCGGCATCCCCACTTTTCTGCCAGTTCGCGGACCCATGCCCAGTTCTGCCACCACAGGGCCACCGGCAGCGCGGCGTGGGCCTCATCAATGCATATCGCTGAGCCGGGAACCCGGTGCAGCTTGCGTAAACTGCCGGGGTCACAGGCGGCCAGCGTCTCAAAGAACTGCACCGCGGTGGTGACGATGATCGGTGCCTGCCAACTGGCGGCAAGATCACGACTGGCCCGGGCGGAGAAATCGGCGCGGTGGTGATGTTCGATAACGACATCGTCGGGATCTTCGCCCGGCAAGGTCAGCGCCTCACGCAGGACTGCAGCGGTCTGGGAGACGATATTGGTGAAGGGCGCCACCAGGATGAGGCGGCGCAGTTCTTTGCGGCTTGCCACCTGCAGCAGATAGGCGGCAATGCCGGTGGTCTTGCCGATGCCAACGGAGCCCTCGCAGGCAACGATAGGCGCGTCAACGGGGGAAGCCCGGCAGGCATTAAAGAAGTCGCTGCGCAGTCGGTTGCGCGCCGGATCACCCTTCGCTTCCGTCGATTTTCTTGCGACATACGCCTCAAGGCTTGCCAGACGTTCCGGCCAGCGCGGTGCCGGCGGGTCGGGCAACGGCTCGCCGCGGTCGAAGGCGGCGGTGTCCGTATGATCGGCATCCACCAGACAGGACAACGCCAGGCGCAAGGCAAGACCGTGGAACTCTTTGACCGGCGGCACCTCGATTTTGCCAAGCAACGCCGCGTGCAGGCTCAGATAGCCGTCGAGCTTGCCGTCGGTACGGGCTACTTGCTTTTCGTTGGGTAACTCCAGATCGGTGCGCCGGCCCCGCAGCTTAGCCCCCAGATCATCCCGATTAAAATGGTCCTGGTATCTCGGCAGACCTGGCGCATGGTGGGCCCGCACGAGAAACGCCCCCGGTCGATTGCCACTGGCCACCAGATGGGCGCAGCCGGCATCGATATGGTCCCAGGTGAGACTGGCGGAACGGCCTTGGCGGAACGCCTTCTGGATGTCGGGATCGAGCTTGCCGAGATCGTGGAAATAGGCCCCCATCCGGACGGCGTGGAGAAAACCATCCGGCGGGGCCGCCGCATGGCGAAGGACCGCCGCAGCGTTGGCCGTGGCGTCCTCGACGACCCCCTGGACGTGCTCGGCGAATAACTGACCGGAACTCCGCCCTTTCGGGGCGGAGTGGGCCAGGTACGCGTTCGGATCGATCATCCCCAGTCCTTGAGGCACAGATCCTCGAAAGATCCCAGCCGGCCGGAAATCTCGCCCGGCAGGTCGACCGGGATCTGGTAATCGTCGATGGAGTTGGACGGCGTCTCCTTGTCTCCATCCTTCTTAATCGGCGTCATCGCTTCGATGATCAGGTAATCGGGGCAGGAGCCTAACGGGTCTTTGTGCTCGGCGTACCAGGCGTGGCGGATATCGACAAACGGCCGTACTGCCGAGGCGGTCGCCCGATAGGCATGCGGGATCAGGAACTTCAGCAAGTCAATGTCACTGGCCGAACATCCGGTCTTGCGGGCGGCGCTGGGGTTGACGAAGAACGGCATCGCATACAGGCCGTGCCGGACGACCCGCCAGCCGAGGGGGGCCATGCCGCGATCCTTGTCCTCTTCGACTCCGGCCTTGTTGGTCATGGTCAGCCGCTCGACGTCGATGGCGGCGATGCTGACGCCGGGGCCGAATTGCACGACACCGGTGTTGATGAAGTGAGCGCGGGAAGTCTTTTTAGAGTCCTTCATTGATTCCAGAAAGGTGTTGCCGAAGACGCGGGCATCCCAGTATTCGTGCTGAAAGGTGCTGGCGTCGAGCCTGCCGATCTCCTCACGGTTGCGGCCGCGGCTTTCCAGGATCTTGTGCTTCTGCGCGGTGCCGATCAGGCGTGGCGTGGACGCGGCCTTCTGCCAGACCGGTCCCTCGTGATCCTCGACAATGTCGCGCAGCTTGCGTTTGAACGACACCGGCGAAATCAGCCCACGGCGGTCGGCAGCAAAGGTGCGCGGATCGCTTTCCTGATCCGGGTCGCCATTCGGGTTGGAGCAGCGCGCTTCGATGATCAGCAGACCGGTGCCGCGATTGAAATCGACCATGTTTTATTCCCCTTGCGTCGTGGACGGATCGTTGTGGCTGGCATTGTTGCTTTGGACCGGCTCCAATCCGGCGATGTAGCCGAGCAGCAGTTCGGCACGGAACGCGTCGTCGGCACTGTGCATCGTCAGAATGCCCTTCAAATCTTCGACCAGATGCTTGGCGCGCCGGACCTGGGAAACTGCCGTACGGATCGCCAGCCCCTTTTGTGATTTCCGATCGCGGGCAAGTAGATCATCGGCCAGTTTCGCCGTTTGTGGCAGTTGCGCCCATGAGGCGTAGGGCTTCCAGCGCTGACACAGCAATGCCAAGGCCCGCAGCGGGTTGGCCTGTGCCATCGCCAATACCGAACTGCCCAGCAGGGTCGGCGGGGTGGCGCCACCGCGCACATCCTCGCAATACCCAAGGTGCAACCGATCGGCGACGCTGAGGAACTGACCCAGTTTGAAGGCAGCATCCTTCATGTATTCTTCCCCTTCGGATCGAATGATTTTCAGCAGGATGCCGAACAGGGTGAGCCCCTGCAGGGCCGCAATCCGATGCTTTTCAATTGCCTTGGCCGCGTCGCTCCCATCCTGTCGACGCGAATGGTCGCGACGCAGCGAATGGGCAATTCCGCCAATGAGCGGACCGTAGCGCGCCAGCACCAGACGCAGGATGCCGACGGCACGGAGACGATTGTTTCCGTCACCAAGAAACAGCGCCAATGCTTCCGCCGCCGGGACACCAACGATGTCGGCGCGCCCCTTACCTCCGCGAATGAAAGCGACCCGGGTCAGGCGTGGCAGATCAAGTGGGTCAATGTGGGGCGGTTTCTGGGCGAGTGGCGGCTGTCTGGCTTTTTGCCAGACCGGCAGGCTCAGCCAGTGCGGAAGGTTGCCTTCCCCGGCGGCCCAACGGTCGCGGGCATCCTTCAGATTCCGGACCGTGACGGCGCGGTGGAGGACCGTCTTGTGATTGCCGGGATCGACCTTGCGCAATACGCAGACCTGGACGGGTGTCCTGGAAAAGTCGACGCCGGGTTTACCCGCCAGAGCCTCGAAAATGCGGTCGGTTCGCCGGAGATAGTCGGCCTCCTCCATCGGTTCATCACCATCGGGGGCCAGCACCGGGACGATGGGTTGATCGGGGGCGGCAGTGACAAACGCGATCAACAGGTCGGACTGCTTCGGCTTTTCTCCGGGGATGGGGTGCCAGGTCTTGCCCTGGCGCCAGTCGGCGGTAATCGTCTCGATGGCGCCTTGCAACCGTCCAATGGTATCGCGGCCGACCGGCATGGCGAAGGCATCCGTCAGGCCATAACGGTTGACCGCCGGCAGGTCGGAATTCTTTGAAAATAAATATGTCTGACCGAGGATCGGCAAATTCGGCTGGGGAAACTTGTCGGCCAGTTCCATCTCGCCGCCGGTCAAAGCACAGACGCCCCGGCGGTTTGTTTTTTCGGCGGCAAACAGGGCGGCACTGATGGCTGGAGCCTGGTCGAGACTGCGGGCATCGCGGTTGAAACCATCCTCGGCCACGTCGAAATACAGCGTGCCGCCTTCATTGATCAGCTTGTCTGCGGTGCTGTTGTCGGCATTGCCAGCCGTCACCAGCCCAGCGACGGCGTCGGCGATTTGCCGCCACAGCGCCTCGGGGTCTTCCGTCGCGGTCAGGAAGCGGCTGAAGGTGGCCGGCACCGATGCCGTATCGGGACTGTCGGCGAGTACGGCCAGCATATCCCGCCGCTCGCCGACCCGCCGCCGCAGCGTTTCACTGCACCAGTCCGCCCCTTTGGCACCGGTGCGTTTTACCGCCGGAAAGCTGTTCTGCTGGCCGTCGCGCAGGGTCCACAACGCCGCGATTTCCTCGGGCGGCAGGAAGGCGACGCCGGCGACCGATCCGGTTTCGGTCAGGCGAACCCGCAGGACGATGCCTTTTCCCACGCCCTTGATGTCGGGATGGCGGCCATCGCCGGTGGCAATGCTGGAGATGGCAAGGCCGCGCTCAATGGCGCGCAATTCATTCAGCATACCGCAATACTCCCTCGACAACCTGGGCATCCTGGACAAAGCGCGGCGCAAGCGCTCCGCATTGCGGCGCGTCCCACATGTCGATCAACATTGACGGGATGGTGATATTGAGGGCGGTGTCGACCTCATAGCGCTCGGGGCGGAACGGACCCCAATAGGTGCAGGTAAATTCCTTCCAGCCCAGTGCCGGGGTCTGATGACAACGCCCCTGACGAAGCCGGCGATAAAACAAATCATGCAGATAATGGGCGGGGTTGGTTCCGCCGCCGGCGCGGCCGCGCACCTCGGCGTAAATACGGTAGCAGACATCGGCCAGCACAGTGGCGAAGAACTGGAAACCAGACCCGCTGGCCCGCTGATTTCCCTTGCGCAACGGGCCACCATAGTTGGTGGCATAACCTTGGTACTGGACCGCACCGCCGGTGGTGCCCACCGGCCGGCAAATTTCCACATGAGTCGGGCAAATGATGGCGCCTTGGTCGAGATAAGCAATGGCTTCCAGCACCCCCTTAGCCGCCGACCGGGTCGGCGCCGGATAACTCGTCGGGGCCGCCCCACCGTCAGGACGGGCAAACATCGCAAGTGGAGCGCTGACCTCCATACATATGGAATATGATTGTATGTGGTTTTTCATTGATGTTCCTTTGCGATTGAGTACCGACGTCGTTGTCGCGATATGTAGGATGACGCTGTGTCGGGGCGCAGCAGCGGCTGTGGCAGGGTCTGTGCCTCATCCAGGATGATGACGCTGCCGGCAATGTTATGCAGCTTGCGGCATTTGCCCGGCCGGTTGGAAAACAGGCTTTCGAAGAACTGCACTGCCGTGGTCACCACCACCGGCCGGTCCCAGTTTTCCGCCGCCAGACGCGCCTTGGCCGCGCCATCCGGACCCTCGGCATCGTTTGTGCCGGTTGCCGTTTTGGCGCTCGGCGCAGCGGCGTCAAAGCCGCTGTGATGTTCAAGGATGGCGTCATCCTCCCCCAGTGCCCGGCGGAACACATCGGCCGTCTGTTCCACGATGCTGGTGAAGGGAATGACATAGATGACCCGCCGCTTGCCCCAATGGACAGCATGGTTCAGCGCGAAGGCCAGGGATGCCAGCGTCTTCCCCCCGCCAGTAGGCACTGTCAGGCTGAACAGGCCCGGTTCCCGGTCTGCCTGGGCCAGCACATGCGTCAGAACGCGGGCGCGCAGATCATTGACGGGGCCGAGCGACGGGTCGGCCTCCACGTCCGCCCGCGCCTTGGCGGCGACCGCGTCCAGATGGGCCGTCAGGCGGTCGCGCAACAGGGGAAGGCCGATGTCGCAGCCGCGCTCGACCGTTTGACCGTTCAGGTCTGTATAGAAGGCCTCCGTTGCCAGCCGGTCGGCATCGATCAGGGCAGAGAACAGCATCCGGCCGAGCAAGGAGCGACGGAAGCCGTTCAGATGCTTCATGGAGGTGCGCACCAGCGCCGGATCGGGCAATGCCACCCCATCCGGCAGCGCCGGCACGTTTTTGACCCGCGCCAACCTATCTTCCAGGCTTGTCAGCCCGTCTTTCAGGCCACTTCCTTCCCCGTCGGCCAGCCCCGCATGGTGTCCGGCGATGCAGGCCGCCAGCAGCGTACCCCAGTGCTTCCCATACCGCTCCCGGGCGATTACGGCCCCTGCGGTGGAATGGTCGGGACTGGGTCCCTTCTTCTGGATATAGAGTTGATAAGCGTCGGTTGCCTTGCCGGCATCATGCAGCAGACCCAGCACCCGGCCCACAATCGGCTGGTCGAACCGGCTGGCCAGCCCGCCGGCCCGGTCTGCAACCTCCTGGAGGTGCTTGGCCAGCAATTCCCACGTCGCAAAATCGCCATCTTTGCCGGAATGGGCATAGAACATGCTTTGCCTATTGCGATATCAACGCATGAATGATTTATACTCGGAAATCGCGGCCGCCAATATATGGTTGCGCAGAATTGAGACAACTCAATTTTATTGGCATCTCGCAGCCCCTGACCTCGCCCCTTCAAACGTTTCCGGCCTGAGCGCGAGGTGCCCGGATAAGGGCCGCGGCTCACGCCTACAGGTCAAGAATCACGGCTTTAAGGACTTCTACGCCCCATCACACCTCCTGCCCGGTGAAGGTACTTAGCTTCTGCCGTAGCATGGGCGCCCAGGCACCGGGGGGCGGTCATGCTGGACTTTTCGGTCTGGGACGACGGGTTTGACGCGCTGTCGCGGCATTTGCCGTGGGACTGTCTGGTGGCGCCCGATGTGGTGCTGCTGGCCGAGGATGCCGCCCTTCTGGCGGTGGTGGAGTATCGCGGCCCGGACCCCGGGACGGCCGGTGTGGAAGCACAGGCCCGGGCCGCGGCGGGGGTGGCGACCATCCTGCAGGCCTTCACCGGTGGCTGGTGCCTGCATTTCGAGCTGCAACGGCGCTGGGCCGCGGACTACCCGCCCAGCACAGGCCCCCATGCGGCCAGTCTGCTGATCGATGCGGAACGTCGCGACCGGTTGGGCGCGGCCAGGGCCGGGCTGGAAAGCCGCACCTTCATCGCCATCACCTGGACGCCGGCCACGGCGCCGGTGCGGCGCACGGTGGCCTGGTTCACCCGCGGCGATCCGGGCCGGCAGGTGGCGGATGTGTACCGGGACCATGTGGAGCCGTTCCGCCGGCTGGTTGAACAATTCGCCTCGCTGCTGGGACGCGTCCTGGGCACGGCTTGGGTGCTGACGAGGGAGGCCCTGTTGGGCTTCCTGCATGCGTGCGTCTCCCCACGGCCGCTGGACCGCGTGGCGGTGCCGCTGGTGCCCGGCTTTCCCATTCCGGCTTGCCTGACCGATACCGGCTTCGTCCCGGGGTCCTTCCCCTGCTGGACCAACGGCACTGCCTGATGGCCGATCCGGCTTGTCGGTGTGCTGGGCTATCCCTCCCACGCCCATCCGGGGCTGCTGGATGGGCTGTTGGCGCTGCCTTTTCCCTTCCGCTGGTTGCTGCGCTTCGAATGCATGGACCAGATCCAGGCCCGGGGCGTGTTCGCCGCCCTGTGGCGCCGGCATGATGACAGCGCTTACGACTGGCGCTCGGTGTTGCTGCGCGCTGTGGGCGGGGTGCAGGCGTTGCGCCATGACGCTGTCGGCGTGCTGGAGGCCATGGAAGCCGAGGCCGCGCGGCTGGATGCGGCCCAGGCCGGCGCCTCGGCCGGCTGGCGGTGCCCTGGCTGGAAACCGGGGTTCTGGTGGCCGCCAGCACCGCCGTGGATGTCGGTGTGGCCGCCCTGACCGACGGCGGGTCGCTGCTGGGTGCCCTGCTGGGCCGGAATGCCGAGCGGCCTCTGGACCGGGCGGCCCGGGATCAGTTGGAGCGGCTGCCGGCGATCACGCTGGAACCGGGCGCGCCATTGTTGCTGTTGCTGGCCACGCCGTTGACCACCAGTCCGGTCACGAGCCGCGCCGCTGCAGCTGCACCCGGCTGAAGCTGAGGAAGCGACGCAGGACCGGGTTCGGATTGGACGGGACCCAAGCGGCGGCCAGTTGCAGCAGCGACTCCGGCCCGGCCATGGGGCGGAAGACGATGCCGGGGAAGGCGATGGCGGTGCTGGCGGCGGACGTGATACCGATGCCGAAGCCGGCTGCCACCAGCCCCAGCATGGCTTCGCGGCTGATGTCCTGTGTCTGCAGGCGGGCGGCGGTATCGCCATTGCCGAGCCGGGCCGCGACCCAGCTGTAGAACAGCCGGTCGGCCGGGCAGCCCGCACGGTCTCATCCGCCTCGGCGATGATGCGGTGCGCGTGCTGCAGCAGATGCGCACCGGCCGTAGTCAGGCGCACGCCGCCACGGTGGCGTTCGAACAGACTGACACCCAGTTCCTCTTCCAGGCGATAGAGGGCGGTGCTGAGCGAAGGCTGCGAGATCCCGATTGTGCGGGCGGCCCGACCGATATTCAGCTGCTCTGCGGCAGTGACGAACAGTCGAAGTTGGCGCAGCTCCATCACCGCTCCCCGACATTGCCGGTCGAGCATAGGTCGGGATCCGCCGCCTGCTAACCCCTTCGATCGAGCGCGGGCGTTTGGCTCGCAACGCTGGACCGGATTGATCCCGGCGATAGGCGGCGATCCTGTCGGAGGGGCCGGCCATTCCAGGCGGGGTGCTGGCGGGTCGGGGGTGATGTGGCGAAATGGAGGGAGATTACCCCCTCGGGCATCGTCATAGCCCTGTGGACAGTTGCTTACAGGGTGCTTACATGGCGCCAAACCAGGGGCACGGGCCTATGAAAAAGCTCTATAAGTCTTTGGAAAGATTGGCGGACCCGATACGATTCGAACGTACGACCTCTGCCTTCGGAGGGCAGCGCTCTATCCAGCTGAGCTACGGGTCCAGCGCAGCGTCGTCGGCCGGGGCCGACGCGATTGGTGCCGGACCATAGCGCAAGGTTCCGGCGGATGCAAATGGTCTGGTGAGGATGAGTGCGGGTTCCGCTTGGGGGAGGCGTCGGCGGGGAACCGTCCCCCAATCCACCCGGCCAGCCGCCGCCGGAGGTCGTATCAGGGGACGGGATTATTCCGGTCGGGCCGGCCACGCAACCGCATATCCGCCACAGTGGGCGGTTAGGGGTCGGGGGAGCCGGCCGTTGCCCCTGGCCCGATCGGCGGGTCGGACGGCAGGCCACACAGCGGCAGGCCACACAGCAGGCTACACAGCCGGCCAGCACAGCTGCCCCGCACAGCCGGCGCGCGCTATTGTCGGTGCCGCCGAGCCGTGCCGGCCGCGGGGCGACCCGGCCTTGTACG
Source organism: Oleisolibacter albus (assembly GCF_003336875.1). Classification (GTDB taxonomy): domain Bacteria; phylum Pseudomonadota; class Alphaproteobacteria; order Azospirillales; family Azospirillaceae; genus Niveispirillum; species Niveispirillum album. Next base: position 17,516 of record NZ_QGNJ01000004.1, read on the forward strand.
GTCCGGCCGTTTACGCTCCCGTTCGTTCATCCCGGTCTCCCCCTGTTCAGGATCGTTCCGCCCATGTCCGTTTTCGCGCGTTTTCCGGCCTTGCGCACCCGTACCGCCGCCACCTTGCTGCTGCTGCTGGCCGCCCTGGCGGGCGGGCTGGGGCTGTTCGACCGGATCGAGCGCGGCGTGCTGCCGGTCACCCTGGCGGGCAAGGCCGAACAGGCGCTGGAGACCAATCTGACGCGGGCGGCGGCACTGTTCGCCTCGGCCCGGGCGCTGAACGCCGTGATCTCCGTGGCCCAGTCGACCCAGGTCTCGGCCGGGGTCGGGGTGCAGGGCACGCTGGGGCCGGGGCAGGTTCTGGACCCGCTCAACGATCTGGTCGAGCGCTTCTCCGCCGTCATGCTGACGGCCACGGTGGCCCTGGGCGGCAGCGTGCTGCTGGTCCAGGCCGGCGACCTGTTCGGATTGGGCACGCTGCTGCCGGCCGGGCTGGTGCTGGTGACCCTGGCCCAATGGCTGCCCGGCAGCGTGGGTGGCGGGGCGCGGCGGGCCGGGCTGATCCTGCTGGTGGCGGCGCTGGTGGCCAAGCTGGGCCTGCCGCTGACGGTGCTGGCCACCGAGAGCGTGGCCGAGCGGCTGGTGGAACCGCAGATCGCCGCGGCGGAGACGCGGCTGCAGGGGCTGGAGGTGCCGGCGGCACCGGGGCTGGGTCCCGATGCCGGCTGGGCCGAGCGGCTGAAGGCGGCGGGGGACATCACCGCCCAGATCGAGCGGCTGGCGTCGGCCGCCGGCGGGCTGGCCGATACGGTCATCGACCTGACCGTGGCCTATGCGCTGAAGATCGTGGTGCTGCCGCTGATCACCCTGTGGCTGGTGGCGCGGCTGGCGGAGGTGCTGATCGCCGGGCTGGTGCCGCGGCGGGAATGAGGGCGGCGGGAATGAGGGCGACCGGGGCGGGCGGCGGTCCCCGCCGGCCCCCGCTTCAGTCCAGGTCGCGGCGCATGACGATGCGGCGCTGCATCGGCAGACCGGCGTCGGCCTGGCGCTGCCATTCCGCCCGATGCTCCGGCCCCAGGCCGGCCAGGTCCACCGGCGCGAAGCCCAGCTTGGCGTAATAAGGGGCGTTCCAGGGCACGTCGGCGAAGGTGATCAGGGTCATGGCCGGCAGCTGCGCCGCCCGGGCCCAGGCCAGCCCGGCCTCCAGCAGCGCCGCCCCCAGGCGGCGGCCGCGATGGGCCGGATCCACATCCATCTCCCGCAGATGGGCCAGCCCGTCCAGGCGCTGGAACAGGGCGAAGCCGACGGCGAAGCCCTGGCGGTCCTGCACCACCTGAAGCCGGCCCTCCTGCGCCGCCTCCACCAGCACGGCGGGATCGGTCGGTTCGCCGGCCGCGATCTCCGGCATGCCCAGCTGGGCGAAGCTGCCGGCCGCGGCCCATTCGATGGCGCGAAGCACCTTGGCCTCATCCGGCCGTCCGGGGCGGACGCTGTAGCTGGGGGCAGAAGTCATGATCGGATCTTGCTCGCAACGGGCCTTTGTAACGGAACGGTGGTCGCAGCCGTTTGTGATAGCACTACAGGCAATCGGCCAGCCCGTCACGCCGCATGATCCCCATGCGACGTTCCAGGATGCCGGCCCGGAGAGAGACATATCGGCCGGGCGGGTCGGCTTTCCAGCGCAACGGGCTGGGAATGATGGCGGCCAGCAGCACCGCCTCGCGCCGGGTCAGGGCTGCGGCCGGCTTGCCGAACCAGTGGCGGGCGGCGGCCTCGGCCCCATAGACGCCGGGACCCCATTCGATGCTGTTGAGATAGACCTCCAGGATGCGGCGTTTTGGCCAGAGCAGTTCCATCAGGCCGGTGAAATACAGCTCCACCCCCTTGCGCAGCCAGGTGCGGCCAGGCCAGAGGAAGGCGTTCTTGGCCGTCTGCTGGCTGATGGTGCTGCCGCCGCGCAGGCGCCCGCCCTCCCCGTTCTCCTCCATCGCGGCCTCCACCGCATCCCAGTCCACGCCGTCATGGGCGCAGAAACGGGTGTCCTCGCCAGCCATCGCCGCCAGCGGCAGGTCGGGGACGATGCGGGCCAGGGGAACCCAGTCGTGCGACACGCCATAGCCCTGGGCCAGACGGATCAGCATCAGCGGCGTGCCGGGCACCGGCAACAGGCGGTAGGCCAGGACCCAGGCGGTGCTGACGGCCAGGAAACCGGCCAGCCCGATCCCGCCCCAGCGCAGGGCCTTGCGCATCCTGGATCGTCCATCCGTCATCGGCAGGCCCTTCATCCGCGGGCGTCCTTCCCGCCAGGGGAGGGGGCGGGGCGGGGCGCCCGCCGCAGCGTGTCCCATGTACACGCTGCGCGCCGTGCCCGGCAATGACGGTCTGCCGCGGCGGGAAGGCCGGGGCGTTCCGTGCCGTGTTCGTGCTTTGTCTATGGGCGGGGGCCGGAGTCGTCCCTATACTCCGCCGCCATGACCGGACCCCTCGCCCCCGCCCGCCCGGCCGCGCCGACGCTTGCGCGCATCCGGCTGCCCGACGCCCCCGCCATCGTGGTGGGCGCGCGCGCCGTCACCTGGCTGACGCCTGACGGCGAGGTGGAGGTGCTGGACAAGGATGAGGCAGCCTTCCGGCTGAAGCGCGGCCCGGCCCTGCTCTGCCATGGGCGGGCCGTGGCGCGGCGGCTGGGGCTGGAGCGGCTGGCCGACGGCTTCGACCTGCTGGAGCTGTACGCCTTCGTGCGGCCGGCGAAGTTCTGCCTGCCGACGCCGCGCGGGCTGGCCGAGGCGCTGGGTCTGCGCCCGCCGCGCGACCCGGAGGCCGCCTGCCTGACCCTGGTGGACGCCGCCCGGCTGCTGCTGGAGGAACTGGCCGACCAGGACCGGCCCAAGGACAGGCAGGAGAAGTCCGATCCGGTGGGCGTCGCCGCCGCCATGGGCGAGGCCGGCTGGAACTGGGCGCCGGGCGTGCTGTCGGCCCTGGGGGGCATGGCCGGGCCGGAGAAGGCGCGGCGCGCCCTGATGGTCTGGAACGGGCTGAAGGAGTGGCAGGCCGAGGCGCCGGAGCCGCCGCCGGGCCAGATCCCGGTGGAGCCGCAGGAGGCCCGCACCCGGCTGGCCGAGCTGGTGGCCCAGGGCCGCAAGGCCGAGCCGCGGCCGCAGCAGAGCGACTATGCCAGCGCCGTCAGCATCGCCTTCACCCCGCGCGACGTGCCGGGGACCCCCAATCTGGTGCTGGCCGAGGCGGGCACCGGTGTGGGCAAGACTCTGGGCTATCTGGCCCCGGCCACCCTGTGGGCGGAGAAGAACAACGGCCCGGTCTGGATCTCCACCTATACCCGCCAGCTGCAGCACCAGATCGACAAGGAGCTGGACCGGCTGCACCCGGACCCGCTGGTCAAGGCGCGCAAGGTGGTGGTGCGCAAGGGGCGCGAGAATTACCTCTGCCTGCTGAACCTGGAGGAGGCCGTCAACATCGCCCACACCCAGCCGGCCTTCATGACGGCGGTGGGGCTGATGGCGCGCTGGGCCGCGGTCACGCGCGACGGCGACATGGCCGGCGGCGATTTTCCGGGCTGGCTGGTCGATGTGCTGGGCAAGGGCCGCACCCTGGCCCTGGCCGACCGGCGCGGCGAATGCGTCTACAGCGCCTGTCCGCATTACCAGAAATGTTTCATCGAGAAGTCGGTGCGCCGGGCGCGCCGCGCCGACATCGTGGTGGCCAACCATGCGCTGGTGATGATCACCGCGGCGCTGGGCGGCGGTGACGACGCCTATGTGCCCAGCCGCTATGTCTTCGACGAGGGACACCATGTCTTCGATGCCGCCGACAACGCCTTCGCCGGCCATCTGACGGCGGTGGAGACGGCGGAGCTGCGCCGCTGGCTGCTGGGGGCCGAGGTCCAGGGGCGCAGCCGCGCCCGCGGCCTGCGCCGCCGGGTGGAGGATCTGGTCGGCGGCGACAAGGAAAGCCTGGATCTGCTGCAGGAGATCGCCCAGGCGGCCAAGGCCCTGCCGGGGGAAGCCTGGGCCCAGCGCATCCATGGCGGCGGCACCGTGGGGCCGGTTGAGGCCTTCCTGGCCGTGGTGCGGACCCAGGTCTATGCCCGTGCCCACGGCCAGGACAATCCCTACAGCCTGGAGACGGAGACGCGGCCGCCCGTGGACGGGCTGCTGGAGGCGGCGGCCGATCTGGACATGGCGCTGCTGAAGCTGGCTTCACCGCTGGAGAAGCTGGCCGATCGGCTGAAGGCCATGCTGGACGAGGAATCGGACGAGCTGGAAGCGGAGACGCGCCGGCGCATGGACGCCATCGCCCGCAGCCTGAAGCGGCGGGCACAGCAGGAGATCAACGCCTGGCGGCAGATGCTGCAGCAGCTGCCGGAGGAGACGCCGAAGAAGTTTGTGGACTGGTTCGGCATCGAGCGCATCGAGGGGCGCGACTTCGACGTGGGCATGTACCGGCACTGGGTGGACCCGACCATGCCCTTCGCCGACACGGTGGGCAGCGTGGCCCACGGGCTGGTGGTGACCAGCGCCACCCTGACCGACGGCACCGGCGTGGTGGAGCAGGACTGGCAGGCCGCGCTGCAGCGCACCGGGGCCATGCATATGGGCACCGCGCCCCTGCGTGCCGCCGTGCCCAGCCCCTTCGACTATGCCGAGCAGACGCGGGTGCTGGTGGTCACCGATGTGCGCAAGGACGATCTGGTGCAGGTGGCGGCGGCCTATCGCGAGCTGTTCCTGGCCGCCGGCGGCGGCGGGCTGGGCCTGTTCACCGCCATCAGCCGGCTGCGCGCCGTGCATGAACGCATCGCCGCCCCGCTGGAGGAGGCGGGCATCCCGCTGCTGGCCCAGCATCTGGACGGCATGGACGTGCCGACGCTGGTGGACATCTTCCGCGGCGAGGAGGATGCCTGCCTGCTGGGCACCGATGCCGTGCGCGACGGGGTGGACGTGCCCGGACGATCCCTGCGTCTGATCGTGTTCGACCGCGTGCCCTGGCCGCGGCCCGACATCCTGCACAAGGCCCGCCGGGCCTATTTCGGCCAGCGCCGCTTCGACGACATGATCACCCGGCTGCGGTTGCGTCAGGCCTTCGGGCGGCTGGTGCGCCGGGCCGACGATACCGGCGTGTTCGTGCTGCTGGACCCGATGATGCCCACCCGCCTGCTGGGCGCCTTCCCCGAGGGGGTGACGGTGGAGCGGGTGGGGCTGGCCGAGGCGGTGCGGGTGACGAAGGCGTTTTTAGGGGAGACGGACAAGCCGGCCTGATGCCGGAGCGTCCCGCTTACGGCGGTGGCAGCGGCAGCAGGGTGGCCAGCAGGGCCGACAGGGTGGCGACCGAGAGCACGGTGCTGACCAGGATGATGGTGGAGGTGCGCTCCACCGCCGTGCCGTAGCGCTGGGCGACGACGAAGGTCAGCGCCCCCGTCGGCAAGGCCGAGAGGATGATGCAGGCCCCGGCCCAGAAGGGCGGCAGCGGGAAGACCCAGCGGGTCAGCGCCCAGGCCAGGGCCGGCTGCACCAGCAGCTTCAGCAGGCAGGCGAGGGCGATGCCGGCGCTGCGTCCGCGCTCTTGGCCCAGGGCCAGGGGCTGGCCGGCCAGGAACAGGCCGATGGCGAACAGGGCGCAGGGGCCGGCGGCGCTGCCCATGAGGTCGCCGAAGGTCTGCACCGGTGCCGGCAGGGGCAATCCGGCGGCGGAGATGATCCCGCCCAGCACCGGGGCCATGACCAGCGGATTGCGCAACAGCGCCCGGCCGACGCGGGCCAGGGCGCAGGCCATGCCCTCGCCCTTGGCCAGCGACAGCTCGATGGCGATGACGGCCACGCCGATGACCACGCTGGACACCAGCACCGTGGCCAGGATGGCCGGGGCCAGCCCCTGGGGGCCGAAGGCGGCCAGGAACAGCGGCACCCCCATATAGCCGGTGTTGCTGAAGCCGGCGTTGAGCGCGTGCTGGGTCAGGGCCACCGGCGAGGTGCGCGGTTCCAGCAGGAACGCCGCCAGCACCGCCAGCAGGCCGCTGGCGGTCAGGGCCAGCAGGAAGGTGGCGATGAAGGGGATGTTCAGCACCTCGGCCGGCGGGTTGCGGGCGATGCCCAGGAACAGCACCGGCGGCAGGGCGAACCAGTAGACGAAGGTGTTGAGGGCACCCGCCGCCTCCGCCCCCAGCAGCCGGACACGCCCGGCCAGCCAGCCGCAGAGCATGATGGCGAAGACGGGCAGGGCGACATCGATGACGGCGGACATGGCTTCCCGCGGGCTATGGAGCGGAGACCGCGGGCGCCGCGGCAGGGGCCGGTTCAGGGCCGGTGCGGGTTCGGGGCGGAACCCCGCAGCCCCGCTTCTAGAACAGCCCGCCGCCCGCCGCCAGACCGGGTGGGGGAAGGGCAGCCATTCGCGGGACGGCTGCGCCAAAGCGCAGCAGAACGGGTTTTCTAGCTGCCATCCCCATCGACACGCTATGCTGAGGGCGCAAAACAATGAACGACCGCCAGGGACTGGACATGATCGACCACCATCGCGCGCTGATTTACACCATGGTTCTCGCCTCCGCCTCGGATGGTGATATGACCGATGCCGAGCTGCACACGATCAGCGAGAATGTGCGCTTCCTGCCGGCCTTCCGCGGCTTCAATGTGGAGGAGCTGACCGAGGTCGCCAGCGAATGCACCGAGCTGCTGGCCGATCCGGAAGGGCTGGAAAAGACCATCGCCGCCATCAAGATGTCGCTGCCCAAGCCCCTGCGCGAGACGGCCTACATGCTGGCCTGCGAAGTGGTGGCCAGCGACAAGCGGGCCAGCCAGGAGGAACTGCGCATGCTGGAGATCATCCGGCACGGGCTGGATGTGGACCGGCTGACGGCGGCGGCGCTGGAGCGCGGCGCCCGCGCCCGCCACGTCACGGGCTGATCCCCTGGGCTCCGCTTGGCCCATCGGCTCTCCGGTGGGGCAAGCGGGGACTGCGTGCCGAGGGACAAATGTCCTAGGACGTTTTGCGCGGGATCTGCGACTCGGAACCTTGGCTCCGACTCGGGTCGCATCCGCCGATCGGGTGTCAAATCGGCCGCCGCCGGAGGGCGCTTACTGGCTGGCCCAGATGATGCGGGCCATCCAGGCCACGTCCGACAGGTTGAAGCTGCGGTCGGGGTGGGCCTTGTTCAGCGACACCAGATCGACCTTGTTGGCGGTCTGGCGTGACAGCTGTTTGGCCATGACTTCCCCCGCTTTGGTGCGCAGCACCACACGGTCGCCGCGGCGCAGGCTGGCCGCCGGGGAGACGATGATGATGTCGCCGTCGCGGTAGACCGGCTCCATGCTGTCGCCCGACACCTCCAGCGCATAGGCGTTGGGGTCGGAGACATGGGGGAATTCCAGCTCGTCCCAGCCGCTGCCGACGGGGAAGCCGGCATCGTCGAAAAAGCCCTCATTGCCGGCCTGGGCGTAGCCGATCACCGGCACCCGGTGGATGGCGGGGGCCGTGCCGCCGCTGCCGGGAATGCCGTCGGCCGTCAACGACACGAATTCCGAGAAGCTGCTGCCCGTCGCCTCCAGCACCTTGGCGATGCTTTCGGTCGAGGGCCAGCGCAGCTTGCCGTCGGGCGTGGTCCGCTTCGACTTGTTGAAGGTCGTCGGGTCCAGCCCGCCGCGCTTGGCAAGGCCGGACGCCGACAGGCCGTGGCGCTGCGCCAACCGGTCGATGGCCCGCCAGATATCCGTGTGCTTGAGCATGGGAGACTTATCCCAGAAAGCCACGGACCTGTCCCTAGGATCATTTTCTTATTTTCATTGACATAGGAATTTTGGCATGACATCAAAAGGGGTGTTCCGCATTTGTTCCAAACCGGAGCGAGAAAGCCCCCTATGTCCAGGACCCGATTCACCCCCATTCGTGTCAGCGCCGTCACCCCCGTTCCCTTTGCCAGCAGCGAGGAAGCCTGGTTCTGGTTCGTCCAGGCCCAGGAGGCGCGGCTGGCCGGCGCCCGCATCCGTGCCGGCCAGGGCGATGTGCCGCGGCCCTGCGAGCCGCTGGATGTGGTCCGGGTCGTCGACCGGCTGTACCGGCAGCGCCAGTTGCTGCGCGACCATCTGGCCGTGCTGGTGCATTACGGCCGCCGCTGTCTGGCCCCCGACCCGGAGCGCGGGCGCGAGCAGCGGGCCTGCACCCTGTGGCGGGAAGCGCTGACCCGGCTGGAGCCGGTGCTGCGCCACAAGGGCATCGTGCAATGAGCGCCGGGGCGCCGGCGGTGGTGCCCGTGGCGGCCGAGGGCCGGCGGGCGCTGGTCGTCTTCTGCGACAGCGAGGCGGGCGGGCTGTGGTGGCTGCGGCTGCTGAAGCCGGGGTTCCGCCATGTGTTCGTGGCCCTGGAGGACGGGGCGCACTGGATCACCGTCGATCCGCTGTCGCCGCACACCGATGTGGCGGTGCAGCCGGTGCCGGCCGGATTCGATCTGGCCGGCTGGTTCCGGCGGCAGGGCATGACCGTGGTGCAGACGCGCCTGTGCCGCCCGCCCGCCCGGCCGCTGCCCCCCGCCCCCTTCACCTGTGTCGAGGCGGTGAAGCGCATCCTCGGCCTGTGGGCGCCGGCCGTGCTGACGCCCTGGCAGCTGCACCGCCATCTGGTCCGGGCCGGATGATTGGCCCGGCCCGCCTATCCGGCCCGTTTTCCCGCATCCGCCCCGGAGGTCCCGCCATGGCCCGACTCGTCGCGTCGAAGACGCCCCGCCTGTCCCTGCCCGCCACCGTCGCGCCGGTACCGGCGGCCCCGGTCCCGCTGCCCGCGGCGCCCGCCCTGTCCAGCCCCGCCGCGGGCGGCGCCGCCGAGGCCGCCCTGGACGCCGACAGCGGCCTGCTGCGCCGCGGCGAGGGGCGCAGCAGCACCGTGCTGACCGGCTGGACCGGGCTGCTGACACCGGGATTCTGGGTGCCGCGGCGCAAGAGCCTGCTGGGGGAATGAGCCATGGACCACCCCGCAGCCGACGCCGGGCCCCCCTTCCAGGCTCCAGCCCTCCAGGCCAGGGCGCTGCTCGACCGGCATGCCGCCGCCCTGGCCCGGCGCCGCCCCTGGGAGGCGCTGTGGCAGGATTGCTATGCCCATGTGCTGCCGCAGCATGCGCCCTTCGCCGCCGGCCCGGCCGAGCGCCGCGGCGACCGGCTGTATGACGCCACCGCCGCCGATGCCGCCGACCAGCTGGCCGCCAGCCTGCTGGCGCAGCTGACACCGCCCTGGTCGCGCTGGGCCGGGCTGACGCCGGGTCCTGCCCTGGAGCCGGGGACCGAGGCCCGGCTGGCGCCGCTGCTGGAGCAGGCCGGCGCCGCGCTGCAGACCCAGATCGACCGCTCCAACTTCGCCGTGGAGGCGCATCAGGCCTTTCTCGACGTGGTCATCGCCGGCACCGGCTGCCTGCTGGTGGAGGAGGCGCCGCCCGGTGCCGCCTCGGCCCTGCGCTTCACCGCCGTGCCCCTGGCCGAGCTGGTGCTGGAGGAGGGGCCGGAGGGGCGGCTGGACACGGTGTTCCGCCGCAGCGGCCTGTCGGTGGCGGTGCTGCGGCGCCGCTTCGGCGACCGCCTGCCGACGGTGCTGGAGGAGGAGGGCGCGCTGCCGGTGCTGGAGGCCGTGGTGCCGGACGGCACGGGCTGGCGCTGGTCGGTGGTGCTGGAGCAGCCGGAGCCGGTCCTGCTGGCCGAGGGCCGGTTCGCCGAGCCGCCCTTCGTCGCCTTCCGCTGGATGAAGGCGCCGGGGGAGGTCTATGGCCGCGGCCCGGTGATGAAGGCGCTGCCCGATATCCGCACCGCCAACAAGGTGGTGGAGCTTGTCCTGAAGAATGCCAGCATCGCCGTCACCGGCATCTGGCAGGCCGATGATGACGGGGTGCTGAACCCGGCCGCCATCCGGCTGGTGCCCGGCACCATCATCCCCAAGGCCGTGGGCTCGGCCGGGCTGACGCCGCTGGCCAGCCCCGGCCGCTTCGATGTCAGCCAGCTGGTGCTGGAGGATCTGCGCGGCCGCATCCGCCGCGCGCTGCTGGCCGACAGGCTGGGGCCGGTGGAGGGGCCGCGCATGACCGCCACCGAGGTGCTGGAGCGCAGCGCCGAAATGGCCCGCCTGCTGGGCGCCACCTTCGGTCGGCTGCAATCGGAACTGCTGGTGCCGCTGGTGCGGCGCTGCCTGGCCATCCTGCGCCGGCGCGGCGAAGTGCCGGACCTGGTGGCCGACGGGCGGCTGGTGGCGGTGCAGATCCTGTCGCCGCTGGCCCGCGCCCAGGCCCGGCGCGATGCCGAAACCACGCTGCGCTGGCTTGAAAGCGTGGCGGCGCTGGGACCCGAGGCCCTGGCCGCCGTGGATCTGGCCGCCTGCGCCCGTTTCCTGGCCGATGCCGCCGGCGTGCCGGCGGGGCTGGTGCGGGGCGCCCATGGCTGACCCCGGCTGGCCCTGGCCCGACCCCGCCGCACCCGCCGGCGGCGACGGACCGCCCGACCTGGCCCGCGCCGCCGCCCGGCTGCTGGACAGCGCCGATGGCCGCCGGCTGCTGGCGCATCTGCGCCGGCTGACGCTGGAACGCGCCCTGGGGCCGGAGGCGCCGGAGCCGGTCCTGCGCCATCTGGAAGGCCAGCGCGCCCTGGTCCTGTCCCTGGAAGCCCTGGCCGCCCGCGGCCGCAGCCCGTGAGGGCTTTCTCCCGTCCACCGCCCGCCCCCATCACTGGAGACCGCCATGGATCCGACCGCCGTTACCGAACCCGTCCCGTGCCCGCCGGGCGTGCCGGAGAAATTCTGGGATGCCGGCAGCGGCACGCTGCGGGTGGAGGCGCTGCTGAAATCCTATCTTGAGCTGGAGAAGCGCCTGTCCGCCGGGCCGGTTGCCGGTCCGGTTGCCGGTCCGCCCGCCCGGCCGTCGCTGCTGGCCGACCCGGAGACCGCGCCGTCCGCCGGGATCGCCACCGGAATCGCCGCCGGGGCTGGAGTCGGCCCGGGTCCGGACCGGCCCGACACGCCGGACGGCTATTGTATCGCCTGCGACCACGGGCTGTTCCGGCCGGACCCGGCGGTCAACGCCCGGCTGCATGCCGCCGGTCTGGACCAGTCGCAGGCGCAGCTGGTCTATGATCTGGCGGCGGAGGTGCTGCTGCCGGCCCTGCGCGAGCTGGCCACCGAGATGGAAGCCGAGCGCGAGATGGAGCGGCTGGTGCAGCAGTTCGGCGGACCAGAGGCCTGGCGCGGCGTGTCCCGCCAGATCCTGGCCTGGGCCCGGCGCAACCTGCCGGCCCCGGTGGTGGAGGCCCTGTCCGGCACCGCCGAGGGGGTGATGGCCCTGCACCGGCTGATGCAGGGGGCCGAGCCCGGCCCGCTGAAGACCGGCGGGGCCGAAGCCCTGGGCGAGGGCGACTTGCACCGCATGGTCCGCGACCCCCGCTACTGGCGCGACCGCGACCCGGCCTTCATCGCCAGCGTCACCGAGGGTTTCCGGCAGATCTATGGCCGGTGACAGGGATTGTCAGGTGTCCATCTCGGGTGCCGAACAGCCGTGGAATGTCGATCCACGGCTGTTCGACCAAGACGGAGCCGCGGGAATGGATCAGTCGTGAGATAGTGGCAAAGCGCTGGTCAGACCTTGACCGGGCAGCGGAGAGGAGTGATATTTCCACAGACACGAACAGCGCTTGTTCTTTCTGGAGAAAGCGCCATGAACAGCCCGCCCGTCCCTAGTGCCGTGCCGGAATCCGCCATGAACCGGCAGGAGCGTGTTTTAAGCACCGCCGTGGTCCGTGCCGCCGACCTGCTCGATCTGTCGAATACGGAACTTGCTGCCATTCTTGGCCTTTCGGAAGCCAGCATCTCCCGCCTGCGCCGCGGCAGTTTCCGTTTGCAGCGTGGCAGCAAGCCTTTTGAACTCGGGCAGATCCTGGTCCGGCTGTTCCGCAGTCTGGACAGCATCACCGGCGGGGACGATGCCGCGTCAAACTCCTGGCTGCGCAGTCACAATCTTGCCCTCGACGCGGTGCCGCTGGAGCGGCTCCGGTCCGTAACTGGCCTGGTGGATACGGTTGCCTATCTGGACGCCCGACGCGGTTGGCTCTGAGGCCCGGCCTTACCGCCATGACCTCTGGCGGGTGGTGGAGGCGCAGCACCGCGTCTCCACCATGCGGCTGGCCGAGCCGGATGATCAGGCCCTTCTGGAGGACTTGATCGAGGAGGTGAAACCGCCGATGCCGGCAGCCTGCAAGGGGTTGCACTTCCTGTTGGCGACGCCGTTTCGCTATGCACCCTATCCCCATGGCTCGCGTTTCCGTCGGGCCGGCCAGCGCGAGGGTGCATTCTATGCCGCAGAGGCAGTGCAGACCGCACTGCATGAACTGGCCTTCTATCGCCTGCTGTTCTTTGCGGAGTCGCCGGGAACGGTGCTCCCCAGCCTTCCCAAGGAATTCACAGCTTTCTCCGTGGCTGTATCCGTCGCGCGGTTGATCGATCTGACTGCCGCGCCCTTCGCCGAAGACAGCGCCGTTTGGATTCATCCCACCGATTACGAGGGGTGCCAGTCTCTGGCCGATGCCGCACGGGCCGCGGAAGTCGAGGCCGTGCGCTATCAGTCCGTGCGTGATCCCGACGCCGGCTGCAATGTGGCCCTGCTGACCCCGGCGGGATTCGCCTCGCATCAGCCAAAGCGGATCGAGACCTGGGCCTTGTTCCTGCGTTCCGACGGAGTCCAGGCCCGCCGGGAATTTCCGCGGCTGGATCTGCATATGCCCTTGCCACTGTTCAGCGCCGACCCGCGCTTGGCCCCTCTGCTGCCGGCTCCGCCCGCATCCGCGCGATGAAATCCACCAGCCGTCGGCCCTGGATCTGGGGATAGCGCTCCTCCAGGAAGTCGGCGGCGCCGACCCGGTCCAGGCGGAAGCTGCGGAAATCCTGGCGCAGCTCGCACCAGCCGACCAGCAGCCAGACCGGCGGGAAGAAGGCCAGGGCCTGGGGCCAGAGAATGCGTGCGGTCTGGACCCCGGCGGCATCGGCATAAGCGATGCGCAGCTTGCGCTGTTCCCGCACCCAGCGGCGCAGCCGGGCCACGTCGAGCCCGGGTGGCGGGGCGGCGCCAGCCGGCGGCGAGAACAGCGACAGCCCGTCGATCTTGGCCCGCAGCGGCGGCGGCACCACGGCGGCGACCTTGGCCAGCAGGTCGCCCGCCGCCCGGCCCAGGCCGGGATCGGCCCAGCTCTGCACGATGCGGGCGCCCAGCACCAGCGCCTCGATCTCATCCTCGGTGAACATCAGGGCCGGCAGGTCGTAGCCGCTGCCCAGCACATAGCCGACGCCGGCCTCGCCGCGGATGGGCACGCGCTGGGCCTGGAGGTCGGCCATGTCGCGGTAGACGGTGCGCACCGTCACCTCCAGCTCGGCGGCCAGGGTGGCCGCCGTCACCGGCCGCCCCCGTTCGCGGCGGAGAATCTGGATCAGCTGGAACAGGCGGTCGGCGCGGCGCATGCTGACAGAATGCTGTCAGCAGGGATCGGGCACAACCCTTGTGTCAGTACGGAACAAAGGGGGAACCGAAATGACCGCACCACAGATCATCCTGCACCAGTTCGTGCCGCCGCCGGGCATGCTGAATTTCAGCCCGTTCTGCCTGAAGCTGGAGGCCTGGCTGAAGCTGGTGGGCCTGCCCTATCAGGTCGTCGCGGTGGGTGATCCGGCCGAAGGGCCGAAGGGCAAGGCGCCCTGGATCGTCGATGCCACGGGACGCAGCGTGGCCGACAGCACGCTGGTCATCGATCATCTCATCCGTCTGCATGGCCACGATCCCGACGCGCGGCTGACGCCGCGGGACCGGGCCGTGGCCACCGCCGTCACCGCCCTGGTGGAGGAGCGGCTCTATTTCGCCCTGCTCTGGTGCCGCTGGATCGATCCGGCCAACTGGCAGGTGCTGAAGCCGGCCTATTTCGGCGACCTGCCGGAGGCCATCCGCGACGCCGTGGCCGACGGGTCCCGCGCCGGTGTCGAGGCCACGCTGAAGGCCCAGGGGCTGGGCCGCCACAGCCCGGAGGAGATCGCCTGGATCGGGGTGCGCGACGTGCAGGCGCTGGCGGCGCTGCTGGCGGACCGGCCCTGGCTGGCCGGCGACCATCCCGGCACGGCCGACTGCACGGCCTGGGCCATGGTCGTCAATCTGCTGACTCCGATGTTCGACCATCCGCTGCGCCGGGCGGCGGAGGCGTCGCCGGACCTGCTGGCCTATCACCGGCGCGGGCTGGAGCGCTGGTTCCCGGATCTGGCCACGGCGCAGGCGGCCTGAGCGGGGCAGGCCAGCCCGTCCGGGGCGGGCCGCCGGAGCAGTGCCGCCCGCGGGTCAGGCGGTCTGTGCCGGCGGCAGCCGCCGCAGGGCGGCGATGCGCAGCTTGTCGGCATAGTCCGGGCGGTCCAGCCCGGCCAGGGGCAGGCCGGTCAGGGCCGCGGCCCGGCGCAAAGTGTCGGCGTCCAGCGCCTCCACCGGTACGCCCAGCCGGTCACGGGCCAGGGCGGCCAGCACCAGCTCCTGCCCCCAGAAATAGATCAGCGGCGCCCCGGTGTTGGCCTGCATCCGCCGCACCTCCTCCACCCGGCCGGGGCCGCTGTACAGCGGCAGCCAGATGTCCGGCATCAGGAAATCCACCGGCTGGTCAGGCGTCCAGTCCAGGGCGTCGCCTTCGACCACGCGCAGCTTGTCCCGCGCCGCCGCCGGCAGCTGCTCGAACAGGCAAAGCCGCTGGTGCAGATCGAGCACGGCCCGGTCCATCTCCACCACGGTCACCGCCGTCACCGCCGGGTTCATGGCCGCCGCCGCTGCGGCCCAGCCCAGGCCAAGGCCCATGACCACCGTATGGCCCCGCGCCTCCAGGCAGCCGATCTCCTGGCTTTCCAGCTCCATCGGCGACATCGACATCCAGCTGTCGTGGCCGCCATCCGGGCGGGTGCGGGTCAGAACGGCCATGTCGGTGGCCACCGACGTGTCGCTCCAGTAGCCGCGGACGATGATCAGCGGCACCAGCTGCAACTGCCAGTCCTGCGCCTGCATCGGCGTGTAGCGCGGCTGGAACAGCGGTGGTTCGAACCGGGGTGTCCCCCCGGTGGTCAGCCAGGTCAGGGCCTGCTGGTGATCGATGTCCACGCCGTCCTCCCCCGGTTGCCGCAGGGTGATCCTGCTTCATCTGCCCGCCTCGCGTCCAGGCTGCACAAAAGGGCTTGACAGTAAAAGGAATAAAAACCTAGAAATGAACTGTCGGGGCCACACCCTTGTCCGCAGCCCTGCGGAGGGTCCGGGTCTCGACGGGACGGCTCCCCTTCCAGACTGACGCGCCCCGCCGGGGCAACCGCCAGGCCTGCCATCGCGCAGACCTCGGCGGTCCGGGCGGGACGCGCCTTTTTGTGACCGGCTGTCCGCATCCGACAGGAAAGGCCGCCGCCCCCGGCCAGGGTGGCGCCAACCGATCCGACCGGATCCCTTCCCGACCGCTATCAGGAAAGAGATCCTGCCATGTCCACGACCATCGAACAGGCCTTCGTCAAACAGTTCGAGCGAGAGGTCCACGAAGCCTATCAGCGCATGGGGTCCAAGCTGCGCGCCACCGTGCGGAGCCGCAACAATGTCCGCGGCTCCTCCGCCGTGTTCCAGAAGGTGGGCCGCGGCAGCGCCAGCACCAAGTCGCGCCACGGCCAGGTGCCGGTGATGAACACCGACCATGCCACGGTGGAATGCGTGCTGGCCGATTATTACGCCGGCGACTGGGTCGACAAGCTGGACGAGCTGAAGACCAACATCGACGAGCGCAGCGTCATCGCCAATGCCGGCGCCTATGCGCTGGGCCGCAAGACCGATGAGCTGATCATCCAGGCCCTGAACGCCGGCACCGCCTTCGCCGGCACGGCCGGTGACGGGCTGACCCGGGACAAGGTGCTGGCCGCCTTCGAAAAGCTGGGGGCGGCCGATGTGCCCGATGACGGACAGCGCACCGCCGTGGTCGGCTGGAAGCAGTGGAGTCAGCTGCTGGCCATCGCGGAATTCGCCGATGCCGATTATGTCGGCACCGACGAGCTGCCCTGGCGCGGCACCCAGGCCAAACGCTGGCTGGGAACCCTGTGGATGCCCCATTCCGGCCTGACCCTCAGCGGCGGGGCGCGGCTCTGCCACTGGTACCATAAGACCGCCATCGGCCATGCCGCCGGGGCCGATGTCAGCACCGACATCACCTGGCATGGCGACCGCGCCGCCCATTTCGTCAACACCATGATGAGCCAGGGCGCCTGCCTGATCGACCCGGCCGGCGTGGTCACGCTGCGCTGCCTGGAATAGGGCGCACGCCCCTTCCCGCTCCCCGTTCCCGTCTGAAAGGATGACCACCATGGCCTTTGCCAAGAGGGACCTGAGCGTGCTGGCCTATGCCAACGGCTTCACGCTTTGGCACTACACCACGCCCGACCCGCACACGGGCGTGCGCGTCAGCGGATATTTCAATGCCGCCGAGTCCATGCTGCGCGTGGGCGACATGATCCTGGCCAACACCGGCACGGCCGGGGCCAGCCCGGCCGCCGGCATCCTGCTGGTCAATGCCAATGCCGCCGGGGTGGTGGATGTGGCCGACCTGACCCCGGTCGGCGCCACCGACACCGATTGAGGCTGGTCCTGGGACCTCCGCCGCCGGGCGCCGCCGTCCGGCGGCTTCCCTCGACCCGTGCCCCCGGCCCCGTCCGGGGGCTTCCCTGACAGAAAGGAGCCGACCATGGCCCTGACCGCCATCGGGCTGTGCGCCCGCGCCCTGTTGAAGATCGGCGCCGCCCCCATCAGCGGCTTCACCGACGGCACCGCCGAGGCGGCGGTGGCGGCCGGCCTGTTCGGCCCCGTGCGCGACGGGCTGCTGTCGGCCCAGGCCTGGAGCTTCGCCACGCGGCAGGCGCCGCTGGCCCGGCTGGCCGCGGTGCCGGCGGCCGATTTCGGCGCCGCCTTCCAGCTGCCGGCCGACTTCCTGCGGGCGCTGTCGGCCGGGACCGGCGGGCGCGGCCGCGGCCTGACCTACCGCATCCAGGGCCGCTGCCTGCTGGCCGATGCGGAGGCCGTGATCCTGACTTATATCGCCCGCCCGGCGGAGGAGGATTTCCCCCCCTTCTTCGATCAGGCCCTGATCGCCCGGCTGGCGGCCGAGTTCTGTGTGCCGCTGACCGAGAACACCGCCCGCGCCGAGGCGCTGTGGCGGCTGGCCGATGCCGAGTTCCGCCGCGCCCGGCTGGTGGACGCCCAACAGGACAGCCAGCCCGGATTCGAGGATTTCACCCTGGTGGAGGCGCGCTGGTCATGACCCGGCTGAAAAGCGTGAAGACCAGCTTCACCGGCGGCGAGCTGTCGCCGGAGCTGCTGGGCCGCGGCGATCTGCGCGCCTATGAGAATGGCGCCGCGCGCCTGCGCAATGTGCTGATCCTGCCCACGGGCGGGGTCGTGCGCCGCCCCGGCACCGCCTATCTGGCGACGCTGCCGGGGCCGGGCCGGCTGGTGGCCTTCACCTTCAACAACGCCCAGCAGCATGTGCTGGCCTTCACCGACCATGCCGTCACCATCGTCCGCGACGGGCTGGTGGAGGGGGTGCTGGCCACGCCCTGGGCCCAGGACCGGCTGTCGGCCCTGCGCTGGGCCCAGAGTGCCGATGTGCTGCTGCTCTGCCATCCCGAGGTGCCGCCGCAGCGCCTGTCGCGGCTGGGCGAGGGGCGCTGGCGGCTGGAGCCCTGGACCTTCGCCGGGACCGGCGGGCGCAGCGGCCTGCCGGTGTTCCGCTTCGCCGATCCCGGCATCACCCTGACCCCGTCCGGCACCAGCGGCCGCGTGCGGCTGACGGCGTCGGCCCCGGTGTTCCAGCCGGGGCATGAGGGCCAGCCCTTCCATGTCCGGCGCAAGGCCGGGCGCATCGCCGCCGTCCGCTCCCCCATCCTGGCCGAGCTGGATCTGGCCGAGGACCTTCCCGACGCCGCTGCGACCGACGACTGGCAGGAGGCGGCGTTCAGCCCGGTGCGCGGCTGGCCCGTCTCCGTCTGCTTCCACCAGGACCGGCTGGTCATCGGCGGCAGCCGCGACCTGCCCAACCGGCTGTGGCTGTCGCGCTCCGGCGCCCTGTTCGATTTCGGGCTGGGCACAGGGGAGGACGATGCCGCCATCGAGTTCGCCATCCTGTCGGACGAGGTCAACCCGATCCGGGCCGTGGTCTCCGGCCGGCATCTGCAGGTCTTCACCACCGGCGGCGAATGGGCCGTGACCGGCCAGCCCCTGACCCCGGCCGAGATCCGGCTGGACCGGCAGACCCGCATCGGCAGCCCGGCCGAACGGCAGGTGCCGCCGCGCGACGTGGACGGGGCCACCCTGTTCGCCGGGGCCGACGGCAGCCTGCGGGAATTCCAATGGGCCGATCTGGACAGCGCCTATCAGGCCAACGACCTGTCGCTGACGGCGCGGCACCTGCTGCCGGGCACGGTGGATCTGGATTACGACCGGCGCCGCCGGCTGGCCCTGGCGGTGCAGCGGGACGGGACCGTCGCCGCCCTGACCCTCTACCGGGCCGAACAGGTCATGGCCTGGACCCGGCTGGAGACAGCGGGGCGGGTGCTGTCGCTGGCCCTGGCCGGCGGTGCCGTCCATTGGCTGGTCGAGCGCGACGGCCGGGTCCTGCTGGAGGTCTGGGATGCCGATCTGGCCGTGGATTGCGGCCTGTCCGGCCGGGCGGAGACGCCGACGCCGCGCTGGGCCGGGCTGGAGCATTTGTCCGGCCGGCGGGTGGCGGTCGTGGCCGACGGGATGGTCCAGCCGGACCAGCGCATCGCCGCCGGCAAGCTGCGGCTGGGCCGGGCGGCGGCCGGCGTGGCCGCGGGCCTGCGCTTCACCCATGTGGTGGAGCCGCTGCCGCCCAACCTGATGGCGGCGGAGGGGCAGGGGCGCTGCCGCCGGCTGCTGGCGGTGACCTTCCGTCTGCAGGACACGCCGGTGCTGCGGGCCGATCTGGGGCAGGGGCCGCAGGAGGTGCCGTTGCGCCGGGCCGCGGGACCGGTGCTGGCGGAGATTCCGGCACCGCCCTTCACCGGTGACCGCCGTCTGGCCACGCTGGGCTGGAGCCTGACCCAGACCCGCCCGCACTGGCGCATCGAGGAGGACCGGCCGCTGCCCTTCACCCTGCTGGCGGCCCTGCACGAGCTGAAGGTGAATGACTGATGGCCGGACTTGCCACCCCCGCCCTGGCGACCCTTTCCACCCTCAACACGCTGCGCGGCGGCGTGCGCGGCGTGCGCCGGCTGACCGGCGGCGGCGACGGCGACGATGACGCCGAGGCGATCCTGGCGGCCGGGCAGGCCCAGGATCTGGCCCAGCTCCAGGCCGGGCAGGCGGAGGATCTGGCGGCGTTGCAGGCCGGGAACCGCATCGAGGCCGAGCGCATCGCCGCCCAGGCGGCGGACACGGAGCGGCAGCGCCGCAACGCCCTGCGCCGGGCCGTGGGCCGCAGCCGGGCCAGGCTGGGCGGCCAGGGCCTCTCCAGCGCGGACGGGTCCGGCGAGGCCATCCTGCTGGGGCTGATCGACGACAGCGCCGCCGAGGCCGGAAGCAGCCAGCGCCTGGACAGCCTGCGCCTGCGCACCCTGGCCGAGCGGGAGCAGGCCGCCAACCGCCGCAACCTGCTGGAACTGTCGCAGTTGCAGGAGCGCCAGCGGCTGGAGCGGGCCGTGCGGGGCTATTGAGCGGCTGCATCCGGCCTGCCGGGAGCGCGCCCCCAACCCCGGCACCTCCGCGTCTCCCCCCATCCCCGCCCCATGACAGGACCCAGCCCATGACCGACACCGGTGCGGTGCCGGCGGTGACGCCGCGCATCCAGTATCTGGCCGACGGGACCACCACCCGCTTCGGCTTTCCCTTCCCCCTGTTCAGCCCTGCCGACCTGGCGGTGCGCCTGGACGCGGCCCCGATGGAGGCCGGCTTCAGCGTGGAGATGGCGCCGCCCGGCGGGGCCGTCCGGTTCGACACCGCGCCCGCGGCCGGGTGCGTGCTGACCCTGGAACGGCGGCTGCGGCTGGAGCGGACGGGGGAGTTCCTGGAAAGCGGGCCTTTGTCCGCCCGCGCCCTCAACGACAGTCTCGACCGGCTGACAGCGGGCCTGCAGGACCTGCACGCCCGGCAGGAGCGCATGTTGCGCTGGCCGGCGGATGACCTGCCGGCCCTGGGCGAGCTGCCGGGCCGCGCCGCCCGCGCCGGCCGGCTGCTGGGGTTCGATCCCGATGGCAATCCGGTGGCCCTGGACCCTGCCGCCCTGGTGCAGGGCGGGGGTGGCGAAGGGCCGGTCAGCCAGATCGGTGCCGGCGCCGTGCCGCGGCCGGTCTCGGCCAAGCTGCGCGATCAGGTCTCGGTCAAGGATTTCGGCGCCGTGGGCGACGGCATCGGCGACGACACCCTGGCCATCCGGGCGGCGCTGGCGGCCCACCGGGCGGTGTTCCTGCCGCCCGGCACCTACCGCACCAGCGGTCCCATCACGCTGGGCCAGGGGCAGACCCTGTACGGGCTGGGGGAGGGCAGCGTCATCCAGGCCCGGCCGCAGCCTTTCGATGCCGCGGCGCTGCCGGATTATCCCAGCGGCTTCAATGCGGTGGAGCTGGTGGACGGCTATGCCACCCTGCGCGACCTGCGCATCGTCGGCGGGGCCAGCGGCGTCAAGCTCTATGGCCGCGACGGGCCATGCGTGAAGAACGTGGTGGAGAATGTCTCCATCTGGGACGCGCAGATCGGCCTTGTCCTGGACGGCCACGACGATCCGGACCGGCCCTGCTACTGGAACCATATCGCCCGCGTTCTGGTGGCGCGGCCGCGTCTGCACGGGGTGCTGGCCACGGTGTCGGGGGCGGGCGATACGCCCAACGCCAACAAGCTGCATGATGTGCGGGTCTACAGCCTGTCGGCGCCGCTCGGCGGCTGCGGCTTCTTCCTGTCGGCGGCACGCTTCAACACCAGCCTGATCGACTGCGAGGCCAATCTGCATGAAGGCGGCGAGGCCTGCCTGCGGCTGGGGGCCGCCACCGACCAGACGCTGGTCGTCAATTTCTATGCCGAGAGCCTGGGGGCGCTGCCGGGCATCCGCATCGACAACGGCTCCGCCAACACCAGCATCGTCAACCTGTTCAGCGCCACCGGCGGGGCGCCGCTGTGGGATACCAGCGGGGCGCGGGCCTATACGGCCGTCAATGCCGGCCATCCCGTGCGCAACCTGCTGAAACAGACCCAGATCACCGACCTGCGGGTGGAGGGGTTCAGCCTGGACACCGAATATGTGGAGCCGGAAAAGGGCGGGCTGGTGGAGCTGACCCTGGCCAGCACCACCTATCTGGTCTCCGCCTTCGGCGGGCCGGTGGAGCTGCGCCTGCCCGACGCGGACAGCGCCAATGGCCGTATCGTCACGCTGAAGAAGACCGACGCCAGTGACAATGCCGTCCGCGTGACCGAACCCGGCGGCGGCGGGCCGGACGGGCAGCCCTGGCTGCTGGCCAGCCGCCATGACAGCGTGTCCCTGGTCTCCAACGGGTCGGGCTGGTGGGTCACCGCCGCCAGCCGCCGCCCCGGCACGGCCCAGTTCCATGAGACGGCGGGCCTGTTCGAGCCGGATCTGGCCAAGGATCTGTATCTGATCTCCGCTGCCGCCGGCGCTGTGGAGGTGCGGCTGCCGGCGCCGTCCGACCCGCGGGCCGTGGGCCGCAGCCTGACCATCAAGAAGTCCGACAGCGGCGACGGGGTGGTGACGGTGACCCAGGCCGGGGGCGGGGTGGGGCCGGAGGGACGGGTCTGGCCGCTGGGCCGGCGCTATGATTTCGTCAGCCTGTTCTCTGACGGGGCGGGCTGGTGGGTGACGGCCAGCCGCCCGGCCCTGCTGACCACCCGTGTGCATGAGGCGGCGGGGCTGCTGCTGCCCGACCTGACGGCCGACGCCTATCTGGTCAGCGGCTTCGCCGGGGCGGTGGAGGTGCGGCTGCCGGCCCCGGCCGCCGCCAATGCCGGCCGGCGCGTGCTGGTGAAGAAGACCGACGCCACGGCCAATGCCGTGACCGTCACCGCCGCCGCCGGTGGCGGGCCGGACGGGGCGGCGCTGGTGCTGGGCGTCAAGGGGGCGGCGGCCAGCCTGCTGTCCGATGGGGCGGCGTGGCACCTGCTGGGCCGGATCTGACCGGCATGGCGGACCCGGACTGGACGGAGGCGGGGGACGAGTTCGCGACCTTTCCCGCCTTCCTGGCGGCCTGGAATGCCGCCTATGACCTGGCCACCCCCGACATCCATCAGGAGATGGCGGACTGGCTGCAGGATCAATGGCAGGCGCGGCGGCGCGACCTGTTGCTGCTGGCCTTCCGCGACAGCGGCAAGTCCACCATCGTCGGCCTGTTCTGCGCCTGGCGGCTGATCCGGGAGCCGGATACCCGCATCCTGGTGCTGGCGGCCGAACAGGGGCTGGCCAAGCGCATGGTGCGCACGGTCAAGCGCGTGCTGGAACAGCTCCGCCCCGGCCTGAAGCCGGCGCGGGTGGAGCTGTGGGGGGCGGAGGAGTTCACCGTCGTGCGCCGCCGGGTGCAGCGCGATCCCAGCATGGTGGCCAAGGGCATCGGCGCCAATGTCACGGGCTGCCATGCCGATCTGGTGATCTGCGACGATGTGGAGGTGCCCAACAGCTGCGGCACGGCGGCCAAGCGCACCGAGCTGCGCCGGCGCCTCAACGAGCTGGCCCATGTGCTGTCGCCGGGCGGGGTGCTGCTCTATATCGGCACGCCGCACACTTATTACAGCATCTATGCCGCCCAGCCGCGCCCGGAACTGGGGGAGGAGGAACCGTTCCTGGCCGGCTTCGCCCGCCGGCAGCTTCCGATTGAAAAGCCGGACGGGACCACCTGGTGGGCGGATCGTTTCACCCCCGAAACGCTGGAGCGCATCCGCCGCCGCAGCGGCGAGGCCAAATTTCAGAGCCAGATGCTGCTGCTGCCCCGGCGCGACAGCGACGGGCGGCTGGACCCGGCGCGGCTGCGCCGCTATGCCGGCGAGATCGAGATCACCGCGGCCAACGGCAGCATCAGCCACCGGCTGGAGGGGCGCCGGCTGCTGAACGGGCGCGCCTTCTGGGACCCGGCGCTGGGTCTGGACCCCAAGCAGGGCGGCGACGGCAGCGTGGTCGCCATCCTGTTCACCGACAGCGCCGGGCTGGCCTGGCTGCACCGGGTGGTCTATCTGCGCGTGCCGCCGGAAACGGAAGCCGCGCAGGATCAGTGCCGACAGGTGGCGGCCCTGTGCGCCCGTTTCGCCCTGCCCTGCATCCATGTGGAGAGCAACGGGCTGGGCGGCTTCCTGCCCCGCATTCTGCGCGACACCATCCAGCGGTCCGGGGGGACCACCGCGGTCCAGCCGTTCCGGGCCGACCGGGCCAAGCATCTGCGCATCCTGGAAGCCTGGGAGCCACGGCTGCTGGCCGGGCACCTGTATGCCCATGACAGCGTCTTCGCCACCCGCCTGCTGCAGGAGATGGAGGAGTGGCGGCCCCTGGGCGGCGGTGCCGATGACGGCCTGGACGCCGTGGCCGGCGCTCTGCTGGCCGGCGGCTTGCGCGCCGCGTCCCGGTGGTCCGGCGACGGGTCGCCCTTCCTGGCCCAGATGGATTTCCAGGCCTGACCGGCTGCGGCCGGCCCGCCCTGATGCTGTGCCTCAATGAGGATCAAAGGAGACGACGATGCACACGCCCCGACCCGCGCCCCGACCGGCCCTGCGCCCCGATACCGGCCCGGCGCCGGGCGCCATCCAGGTCAGCGCGCCGGGGCCGGCGGAATGCCTGGCCCGCGTCCTGCTGCGGCAGGCCGATGGGGTGGCGGCCATGGAGGCCCTGGCCGCCATGCTCATCAATGCAGGGGAGGCCGGCCGGCTGCCGCTATCGGAGGCCGAGGGGGCGGCCGGGCTGGAGGGGGATCCGCGTCTGGCGGCGGCCCGCCGCATCGCCCGCCGTGCCCTGGCGGGCCAGATCGCCGATCCCACCGGCGGGGCCGTGCGCTTCCACCGGGTGGATGCGGCGCCCGCCTGGTCGCAGGATCAGGCGCCGACCTTCATGGTCGGGCGCCTGCTGTTTTATCGGTAAATATTGCGGGGATGGCTCAGTCGGCCGCTTCGAGCATTGCCGCATAGACGCGCATGACCGTGTCGATGGTCACTTTGCCGGCACGGGCACCGGCCGTCAGCATTTCCTGGCTGGGTTTCAGGGGCACCGTGGTCAAGCCACGGCTCGCCATGCGTTCCACTTCGGCCAGGGCCGCCCGCATCGGGCCGCTCAGCTCTTTTGTCTCAATCTTTATTTCGGTGCCGAACCCGTTCATTTCGACCTCCCCGTCGACGCTGCAAAATAACTGCGCGTGGATAAGAAGTATCATTGCGGCGGACGCGAAGTTATCTATGCGTCGGGATAGTCCTTGCCTTTGTATGCTTCTGGATAGAATTTTCTGACTCCGGCCATGCTGCCGGGGCCGCCGCGATGCCCTGGTCAGGTCCGGTCTTTCGGATTAGGGTGCGCGCCATGACCACGACCCTGATCTTCCATATGTGCCGCGCCGATGAATGGGACGCGGCGCTGATCGCCGGTGCCTATGCCGGGTCCTCCCAGGATCTGGCCGACGGCTTCATCCATTTTTCCGACGCCCGGCAATTGCCGGGCAGCGCCGCCAAGCACCGGGCCGGGCAGACCGGGCTGCTGCTGCTGACGGTGGCGGCAGAGGGGCTGGGGCCGGCCCTGAAATGGGAAGCGTCCCGCGGCGGCCAGCGTTTCCCCCATCTCCATGGCGCGCTGCTGCCGTCGCAGGTGCTGCGGGTGGACCCGCTGCCCCTGGGGCCGGACGGTCTGCATGTGCTCCCGCCGCATGTGGCCGGCGGGACGACGGAGTCCGTTTCCGGTCGCGACCGTGCCGACGACCGAGGCCCGGCATGATCGACCTCTACCCGCTGCTGCGGCCGCTGATCATGGCCGCCGACCCGGAACGCGCCCACACCCTGACGGTGCTGGCCCTGCGCCTGGGGCTGGTTCCCGGCGACCCGCGGCCCGATCCGGCCAGCCTGGCGACGACGGTGTTCGGCCTGCGCTTCCCCAACCCCGTGGGCATGGCCGCCGGCTTCGACAAGAATGCCGAGGTGCCGGCCGCCGTGCTGAAGCTGGGCTTCGGCTTCGCCGAGCCGGGCACGGTGACGCCCCGGCCCCAGCCGGGCAATCCGCGCCCGCGCCTGTTCCGGGTGCCGACGGCGCAGGCGGTGATCAACCGCTATGGTTTCAACAACCGCGGGCTGGAGGAATTCGCCCGCCGGCTGGAGGATCTGCGCGGCATCGGCTGGCCCGGGATCGTCGGTGCCAATGTGGGCAAGAACAAGGAGCAGGAGGATGCGGCGGCCGATTATGCCGCCGGCATCCGCCGGCTGGCGCCGCTGGCCGACTATCTGGTGGTCAATGTCTCCAGCCCCAATACGCCGGGCCTGCGCACCCTGCAGTCGCGGGACGCCCTGGCCGCGCTGCTGGACGCCTGCCTCGCCGCCCGCACGGCCACCGGCACGAAGACGCCGCTGCTGGTGAAGGTGGCCCCCGACCTGACCGACGAGGACAAGCAGGACATCGCCGCCGTGGTGCTGGACAGCGGCATCGACGGGATGGTGATCTCCAACACCACCCTGGCCCGCCCGGCAGAGATTCCGGCCGATCTGGCGGCCCAGGCCGGCGGCCTGTCGGGCCGGCCATTGATGGGACCGTCCACCCGGGTGCTGGGCGAGTTCTACCGCCATCTGGGCGGCCGTGTGCCGCTGGTCGGCGTCGGCGGCATCGCCAGCGGGGCCGATGCCTATGCCAAGATCCGCGCCGGCGCCAGTCTGGTGCAGTTCTACTCGGCCATGGTCTATGGCGGACCGGCCATGGTGGGTCGGGTCAAGCAGGAACTGGCGGCCTGTCTCGCCCGCGACGGCTTCGCCAGCGTGGCCGACGCGGTCGGCGCCGACCACCGCGCCTGAGCGGCGCGCGACACTGCGTTCGGGACATGCCGCGGCTGTCCGGCGCGGGCTTGGCCGGGCGCGGGGAAGCGGTTAGATCTGGGGCCGTCTTCCCTGTCCCCCGGAGCCTGGATGTCGACCCCGTTGCCGCTGCTGCATGGCCTGTCCGAGATCGCCGACCGTTACGACGGCTTCATCCTCGACCTCTGGGGGGTGATCCATGACGGGGTGGAGCTTTATCCCGGCGTGGTGCCCTGTCTCCAGGCGCTGAAACAGCGGGGCAAGCGCATCTGCCTGTTGTCCAATGCGCCACGGCGGGTGCCGGCCGCCAGGGCCAAGCTGGACCGGCTGGGCCTCGACCCGGCCCTGTACGACGCCCTCCACACCTCCGGCGAGGCCAGTTTCGAGGCGCTGCGCGACCGGCCCGATCCCTGGCATGCCGCCCTGGGGCCACGGCTGTTCCATATCGGCCCGCCGCGCGACAACGACGTCTATGACGGGCTGGCCGATCGGGTCCGGGTGTTCGACCCGGCCGAGGCCGACTTCGTCGTTAATACAGGCATCGACGATTTCGACGAGACCCTGGCCGATTACGAGCCGGTGTTGCAGGCCTGTGCCGCCCGCGGCCTGCCCATGCTCTGTGCCAATCCCGATCTGGTGGTGGTGGTCGGTGGCCGCATGGTGATCTGTGCCGGCGAGCTGGCCCGGCGCTATGCCGAGTTGGGCGGCGATGTGCGCTATCATGGCAAGCCGCACGCGCCGGTCTATGCCCGCTGCTTCCAGCTGCTGGGCGGCATTCCGGCGGGTCGCATCCTGGCCGTGGGCGACAGCCTGCGCACCGACGTGGCCGGCGCCAACGCCGCCGGCATCGACAGCCTGCTGATCACCGGCGGCATCCACCGGGAGGAATTGGGCAGCGCCTGGGGCAGCCATCCCGACCCGGTTCGGCTCGGCGCGCTGGTCGCGGCCGGCGGCCACCGGCCCACGGCGGCCATTCCCAGCCTGCGCTGGTGAGAGGCGGGGACCGCCCCGGTCCTGCCCGCCTCTTCCCGCCGGTCCGCCCTCGGCCCTTCCTTCTTCAGCCCTCGTCGTCGGCGAAGATGGTCAGGGCCCGCTTGAACACCTGCGACTGGGGCCGGCCCGGCGGCAGCAGTTCCGACGGCTCTTCCGCCAGCCCCATATGCAGCCGCGCCGTCGGCACCGGAACTTGTGCCGCGGCGTGGCGGAAATAGCTGAGAATGAAGATGCGCAGGGCCGCCGTCAGGGCGCTGTCGCCACGCCGGGCATCGACCAGCGCCACCACGTCATTGGTGGCACGGCCCTCGCGCCGGCAAATCTCCCCTAAGCTCTCCCACAGCAAAGGTTCCATGCGGATGCTGGTCCGGCGACCGGAGACGACGACGTTCCGGCAAATCGCCCGCATGGATTCAGGCGCGGTATCGTCGGGGACCATTGGGGGACGCCGCTTCGCCGCCATTAGCAACCATCCGCATATGTTCAGGACTAGACCCAGGTTGCACGCAATCTATTGAGTCTACTTGTATGACACAATAGGGTTAAATCCGTATCCGACGATTGGCGCGAGCCGGCCGGTCAAACCGCAACGCCAGCGGGCCATGGCAAGCGATCATTGATCCAGGCGGACTGGTGTAACACGCCCCGGAAAATTGTAACGCCGCTGCAACTGCCGCAGACAGCGGCCCGGAATGCATTATCCTGGGTCAATCGTCGGAGAGGACCTGCCCGGGAACCCTGCCATGGATGCCAGCCCCTATGTCCGCCCCCGTCTGACCCCTGGGATTCCGCGTGGCGGCATCGCCGCCATTGCCGTGACTCTGTTTGCCATCGGCTGGGGACTGGCGACCGGCACGCCGGACGAGCCGGCCGCCCTGCCGGACAGCGCGGCGCTGGCCCCCCTCCCGCCCCTGCCCCCGCTGGTGCCTGCGGCTCCGTTGCCGCCAACCAGCCTGATCGACATCGGCGCCATCGCCAAATCGGTGAAGACGGCGGCGGATCTGGCGGCCAAGGCGGCCACCGCCCGCTCCGATGCCATGGACGGGCAGTCCGGCAAGATCCGTTACCTCGACCGTCAGACGGCGGCGGATGGCAGCAACCGTCTGGCTGCCGTGGCACCGGCACCGGCCGGGCTGCGGCTGGCCGACATCAATGGCACCGTGCATATCCGGGTGGAGGAGGGGGCCCGCGAGGTCCTGTTCACCCTGGTCAACAGCCGCAAGCGCTACACGCTGGAGGTGGAGCATGGGCTGCTCTGGGTGACGGGCCCCGGCCCGGACAGCGCACCGCCGACGGAACTGGCCTTCACCGTACCCAAGGGCACGCCGCTGCTGGTCAACAACATGACCGGCGATCTGGTGGTGGAGGGCGATCTGGCCGCACCGGTGCGGGTCGAACTGGCGCGCGGCAGCCTGGATCTGGGCCATGTCACCTCGGCCCGGGTGCGCATCACCCAGAGCGGCACGGTCCGGCTGGCCGCTGTGGACGGGTTGCTGGCGGTGCAGATGCCGGCGGCCGGGTCCGTCGCCGTCGGCAGCGCCGGTCAGGCCTTCGTCGATATGGCGGGATCGGGACAGGCGGATATCGGTGTGGTGCGCGAGGGGCTGACGGTCAGCCTGCCCGGCAGCGGCGCCGCCGGCATCGGGCGCCAGGATGGTCCCGTGGCCCTGGCCCTGCCGGGTACCGGCCGCATCACGATCCGCGAGGGGGAGGCCAGCAGTTTCGTCGCCGCGGTCATCGGCCCCGGCGCGGTGAGCCATGGTGGTACGGCGGCCTCGCCCCAGCTGCTGCTGACCGGCCCCGGCCGCATCAGCCTTGCCCACCACACCGGCACGCCGGCCATCCAGCGGGTCGGGCCAGGGACCCTCAGTCTTGGCGACCAGACCTCCGCCGCTCTCCCCTAGAGTGCCGCCGCCGGCGCAAGATTGCTGTCGTCAGGCCGGAGCCGATGCAGGCGGAGTTGGCGCGCGCCTGTCTGTATGCCAGGGCCTCATCCCCTGCGGATGGGGGACCCCATGGGGATGAAATCCTGGTAAAAAAATGTCGCGCGGGCCGACAGGCCGGCGGAGGACCTGGCGTGAAAGGGGCATGTTCGCGCTGAACCAGACCTTGGAACCGAACGGGTTCGCCCCGTCCGTTCTTTCTGATCCGCCGGTTCCCGCTGTTGCGGCGGAGCCGGGGGACGACCAGCTGCTTGCCCGCATCGCCGAGGGCGACCGGGCCGCCTTTGCCCGGCTGGCCCGCCGGCATACGCCCAAGGCCCTGTCGGTGGCCCAGCGTATCCTGGGCAGTGCGGCCGAGGCCGACGAGGTCGTGCAGGAGGCCTGGATCAGGGTCTGGACCCGCGCGGGGACATGGCGGCCCGACGGAACGGCCCGGTTTTCCACCTGGCTGCACCGGATCGTGGTCAATCTCTGCCTTGACCGGCGGCGGCGTCCCGCCTTCGCCGGGATGGAGGAGGCGCCGGATCTGCCGGACCCGTCGCCCGATGCTCCCGCCCTGCTGGACCAGGCCCAACAGGCCCGGCTGGTGGGCGAGGCCTTGCGGGATCTGCCCGACCGCCAGCGGGCTGCCCTGTCGTTGTGCTATTACGAGGATCTGTCGGCCGCCGAGGCCGGCCGGGTCCTGGGTTTATCGGTCTCTGCCGTGGAGTCGCTGCTTGCCCGTGCCCGGCGCGCCCTGCGCGCCCGTCTCGGGGACCTTGGTCTCGGCAGGGGTGAGGGGGGAAAATGACTGGAACCACGATGACGCTGGATCATTTCCGCGTCCTGCTGGAAACGCATGGTGCCGAGGCATCCCGCTGGCCGGATGGCGTGGGGGACGCCGCCGTGATCCTGCTGGCGCGCTCGCCCGAGGCCAGGGCCGTCCTCGATCGGGCCAAGGCGCTGGAGCGGCTGCTGGACCTGGCGGACGGTCCGGCCGTCTCCGCTGACCGGGTGGACCGGGTCGTCACGGCGGCCTTGGCCGCCCTGCCGGAACGGCGGTCCGTCTGGACCGCCCTGGCCGATCTGCTGCGCAGCACGGCAACGGGTCTGTGGCCCCAGGCCGCCGGGCTGGCCGTCTGCGCCCTGGCAGGGATCGTTGTCGGCCTGACCGCGCCCCGGTCGGTCTCATCCGCCGGCATGACCTCAAGCATTGCCGCCGCGGCGAGCGCCGCGACGGTGGAGCAGCGCGGCGTTGCTGTGGCCGCTTTCGCTCCGTCGACCATTGAAAGCCTGTTCGAATGATGTCTGCCACCACCGCCACACGGCTGGCCCTGCTGGGGTCGGTCGGCCTGAACCTGTTCCTGATCGGCACCCTTGTGCCCGGTTGGCTGCATCCCCGGCCCGACCACCCGCCGGTGATGGCGGAGCGGCTGCCACCCGGCATGGAAGGTCCCCTGTCCGCCGTGCGGCGGCTGGCCGAGGAACTGTCTCCCGAGGATGCCGCCATCCTGCGCCAGGCCTTCAGCCCGGACCAGGAGAAGTTCCGCACGATGATCGAGGCCATCCGGACCGGCATCGATTCCACGCGGGAGATCCTGAAGGCCGAGCCGTTCGACGAAGCCGCCTTCCGCAAGGCTCTGGCGGATGTCAATGCCGTGCGGGACCGCTTCGAGGCCAACCAGCAGGAGATCCTGGCCACGGCCGTGGCCCAGCTCTCGCCCGAGGGGCGCAAGCGCATGGCGGAATGGAAGATCCCGGTGCCGGGCGGCGCCGGCCGCATGGGGCCGCAGGGTGGCCGTCTGCTGGAGGGGGGCGGGCCGGGCGGCATTCCCTTCGATCATGACCGCGCCCCGCTCTCCGGACCCGGCCCCAGGCCCGATGGGCCGCCCGGCCCGGGTCCGGCGGGGGGGGCGGGGCCGCAGGGCCCGGACGAGCCGCCGCCGCGGCCATGAGCGCGCGCCGCCGGCGATTCCGCCATCTTTGACATTCCGCGGCCTGCCGCCCCTGCGGGGGAGCAGGCCGCTTTTGGCTCTGTGTCCGCTGCCGTCAGATCGGCGCGGGCAGGGGGCGCCAGCGCTCCAGCTCGGTCAGGGACCGGGCCAGGGTCTCCGGAAGTGTCCGGTACAGACGCTCGGCTCCGTCCCAGTCCTGCTGTTGCAGGGCTGCATGGAAGCATCGCGCCTCTTCCGCCAGCTGCGGCAATCCGAAATTGGCTGCGGTTCCCGTCAGCATATGCGCCGCTCGCCGCAGCGCCGCGGCATCCCGGGCCGGCCAGGCCGCCATCAGATCCAGTCCGGCCTGCCGCAGCGCGGTGCCGGACAGGTCCAGCAGTTCAGCCAGCTCCGCCGGCGGCAGGTGCAGCGAGGCCAGCACATCCTCCATCGTCTCCGGCAGCGGCAGCACGGTCTGCACCGGGTCGGTCCCGGCACGGCCGCGTGTCCAGACGGCCAGGATTTCCGCAAACAGCTGGCTGGGGCGCACGGGCTTCGGCACGAATCCGTCCATGCCGGCCGCCCGGCAGTGATCGACATCTGCGGCCATCACCCCGGCCGTTGTGGCAATGATCGGCACCGCGGCCCGCGCCGGGTCCGGCAGGGCGCGGATGGCACGGGCGGCATCCAGCCCGTCGCTGCCCTCCAGATGCAGATCCATCAGGACCAGATCGACATCCCCCCGCTCCACGGCCGCCACGGCGGCAGGCCCGCTGGATACGCAGGTGACCCGGTGTCCGGCCCCTTCCAGCAGGGCTGTCAGGACCATGCGGTTGGCGGCCACATCCTCGGCCACCAGCACCGACAGGGCCGGCAGGGGCGGCAGCACCTCCAGGCACTCGCCGTCGGTCTCCGCGGCCTGCGCCAGCGTGACGGTGAACCAGAAATCGCTGCCCTGGTCGGGGCTGCTGTGGAATCCCATCTCGCCGCCCATGGCCTGGATCAGGCGCTGGCAGATGGTCAGTCCCAGCCCGCTGCCGCCATAGCGGCGCGCAATGCCGGGATCGGCCTGGGCAAAGGCGGTGAACAACCGCCCCTGCGCGGCCTTGGCAATGCCGATGCCGGTATCGCTGACCATGATGCCCAGCCGGGTCCGGTCCCCGTCGGCCGGTTCCGCCCGCAGCGTGATGGTCACGCCGCCCGTTTCGGTGAACTTCACGGCATTGGCCACCAGATTGGTCAGGACCTGACGCAGCCGCAAGGCATCACCGATCAGGCGCAGGGGCAAGGATCCGGTCATATCGGCAGTGAGATACAGACCCTTCTCCTCGGCCCGGGCCGACATCAGCCGCACCACCCCCTCCACCAGCGACCGGGGATCGAAGGCGGCCGCCTCCAGGTCCAGCCGGCCGGCTTCGACCTTGGACAGGTCCAGCACCTCGTTCAGCAGGGCCAGCAGGCCCTCGCCGCTGTCATGGACGGTACGCAGATAGTCGCGCTGCCGCGCGGTCAGGTCGGACTCCAACAGAACCCTGGTCAGGCCCAGGATCCCGGTCATGGGGGTGCGGATCTCATGGCTGAGCGTGGCCAGGAACCGGCTTTTGGCATCGTTGGCGGTTTCGGCTGCCGCCGTTGCGTCCTGCAGGTCGAACTGCAGCCGCAGCATCTCCCGCATGCGGCCGGCGGTCCGCAGCCCGACGCGGCCCAGGACGGCGGCATAGACCACCGCCACCACGGCCATCCCGCCATAGACCGGCTCGGCCGTCGACAGGCAGAGCGCCAGCAATGCCAGCAGCGGCGGCAGCATCTGCATGACCAGCGCCTTGGCGAAGGCGGTGCTGCCGGCCGTGCGCAGGGCCATGGCACAGCTCAACACCAGCAGCAGCACATTGCGCGCGGGATCGGAGGCGCCGGGCCAGGCGAACAGGATCAGCGAGGACCACAGGCTGGCGGTGCCCAGGCGCAGCCACAGCATGCGCCGCTGCCAGGGACGTGGATCGTCCAGCCGGCCGACCGTGGCGATCAGGGCCGAATAATCGCGGTGCGACAGGATCAGGGCAGAGGAGAACAGGAGCCACCAGACCAGCATCGGCACCGGGCCGGCCCAACTGGCGGCGACCACGGCAATCACCGTGGCCACGAGAGGCACGGTCCAGACGTCCAGACGATGATTCTGGGCGAACTCGTGCAGCAGCCCGATCTCGATCAGCGTTTCGCGCGGAACCGAGCCTGACCGTTTATGAAGAAGGGCCGCAATCTCCGTCCGCACGGGAAACCGCACTGCAAAAGGGGGGAACGCGCGGGATGATGGGCGTTATGCCCCCGCAGGCCGAGAACTCTAGCCGGCCTGCCGGTGGAGTCCAGGTCCGCCCTGCCCCGGTCGCAAAAAGATTAGACATACTTCTTTTGGTTAGGTCGGGTCGGTGCCGCCCTCCGCCAGCCAGGGCCGGTCCCCCGATACCAGGGGCAGGATGGCCTCGGCGGCCAGGGCCGGTGCGAACAGATAGCCCTGGCCGTAGGGGCAGCCCAGCTCCTGCAACAGGTTCAGCTGCTCGCGGGTCTCGATCCCCTCCGCCACGGCCCCCAGCCCCATGGCCTGGGCCAGATGCAGGATGGTGCGCACCAACTCCAGGGCCTTGGTCGAGTCGGTCATGGCCGAGACGAAGCTGGCGTCGATCTTGATGGTATCGATGGGCAGGCGCTGCAGATAGGACAGCGAGGAATACCCCGTTCCGAAATCGTCGATGGCCAACCCCACCCCCAGCCGCCGCAGATCGTGCAGGGCGTCGATGGCCGTTCCGCTGTTGGCGATCAGACCGCTCTCCGTGATCTCCAGCCGCAGCCAGGACGGGTCGGCGCCGGTGATCTCCAACGTCCCGGCCACCCAGCGCACGATGTCCAGCCGGCCCGATTGCAACTGGTGCGGCGACAGGTTCACCGCCACCATGATCGGGTCCTGCGGGCGCAGCTTGTTCCAGCGGACGGCCTGACGGCAGGACTGCATCAGGATCTGGTTGCCCAGCGGCACGATCAGGCCGGTCTCCTCGGCCACGGGGATGAACTCCTTGGGCGAAATCACGCCCTTGTCCGTGTCGGTCCAGCGTGCCAGGGCTTCGGCTCCGATAAGCCGTGTGTCGCGGAGATCGACGATGGGCTGGAAGCGCGGCTCGATGGAACGGCCGAAATAGATGGCGCGGCGCAGCCTGTCATACAGCTCATAGCGGTCGATCAGCCGTTCCAGCATGCCCTGGTTGAAGGCGCGGGCTCCTCCGCCGGCCTGTTCCGCCTCGGCGGCGGCGATCTCCGCATTGCGCAACGCCTCCGCCGCCAGCCCGTGCGGGCTGGCCGCCGCCACCAGCCCCAGGCTGGCGGTGACATAGATGTCGCGTCCGTCCAGCGATACCGGCGCCCGCATCGCTTCGCGCACGGACTGGGACAGCGTCGCCGCCCGTTCGGCGCCGTCGGGATCGGGCAGCAGGGCGGCGAAGACACCGCCATCGATGCGGGCCAGCAGATCTCCTGCGGCCAGCCCGGACTCCAGCCGGCGGCCGATGGCTGTGAGCAGGCGATCGGCCAGGGCGTCTCCCAGGGACCCCCGGACCTGCCGGAACCGGTCCAGCACGACCACCAGCAGGGCGGCGTCGGACCCGCTGGCCAGGATGCGCTGCAATTCCTGCAGCAGCTGCCCGCGATTGGGCAGGCCGGTGACGCTGTCGTAATTGGCCAGCCGGTGCAGTTCCCGTTCCGCCTGAATCCGGATCAGATCGGCATGCCGCTCGGCCAGATGGGCGTGCAGGATGCGCGCGGCCTCCAGTTCCAGGGAGGACCAGGGGCGCGGGGTCTGGCGCAGAAGCAGCAGCGAATTGCCGGCGGCGATGTCGATGCGCAGGGCGGCACCGGCGGGGTCGCCGCTGGACACGCCATGGCTGATGCCATCGCGGCAGGTTCCATCCAGCAGGCTTGCCCAGGCGACCACCGGCCCGACCAGGCCGTGCCGGTGGATGCTGCCATCGACACTGATCAGCACCCCGTCGGCCCCGAACAGGATCGTCAGATCCTCCTGCCGCTGAACCAGGGTATCGACCAGACTGCCATGGCGCAGGGCCGTGGCCAGGCGGTCCAGCAAGCGGGTCGCGGCTTCGCGCCGCGCGGCGGCGGCCCGGTCTTCGGCCTGGGCGATCTGCGCCCCTGCCACCTCGGCCAGTCCCTCGCACAGGGCACGCGCCGGCGGAGTCAGCCGCAGGGGCTGGCTGCTGCTGCCCCATAACAGCCCCCACAGCCGGCCATGCACGGTCAGGGACACGGCCAGTACGCTGCGGCTGCCCGTGGGAAGCGGCCCCTGGGGCGCGCGCAGCAGTGCCCGGGCCATGTCGGCGGCGCCATCGGTCAGCGGATTAACCGGCGGCAGCAGCGGCACGGCGGCCTCATGCGCATCCGCCACCAGATGCAGGGGCGTGATGGACAGCAGGGCCGGCGATCCGCCCAGCAGCCTGTCCAGCGTCGGCGGCGCCATGTCCGGCTCCGTTCCCGCCGCGGCCAGGACCTGCGGACCCTCCTCGTCCAGGCGCAGCAGCAGCAGCCGCTCCAGCCCGCTGATCTGCTGGGCGAATCGCACCACCAGCCGGGCGAGATGCGCCATGTCGGGAGCATGGCGCAGTTGCCGCACCATGCAGCCGAAGGCCGCGGCCGGCGTGGCGGCGGCCGGTCCTTCCGGTTCGATCTCCAGGATCAGGCCGCCGGGACTCCAATGGCCCTGGACCCAGACGGTCCGTTCGTCGTCCAGCCGGGACTGGATGGGGGGCAGCAATCCGCTGCCCTGGCGCTCGTCCAGGATCTGCCACAGCGCGTCCGCCACGGTCGGGCCGGTGACGGCTGCCAGCGGCTGGCCCAGAAGCTCCGGTGCGGTGCGTCCCGCCAGCGTCGCGATATTGGCGCTGGCCTGGATGATATGATGCCGGTCGGGGTCGAGGATCAGGACCCAGCCATGGGGCTGGACATGACCGGAAACATCGGAGAGGGCGGCCTCGGAGGGGGAAACACGAGCCATCAGATCTGGACGCCTGCTGCGGACCGGGGATACGGGGACCCCGGGGCGCGCACCTTAGTGAGGGACGGGGGCAAATCGCAACCACGGCAAAGAACATTAGCGAATTATGTTCAAATAAGGTCGCGCCTTTGTCTCCCGCGATTCATCGTGGGGTGGCCGGGCTGCGACGATTGCGATGCCGATTTGCTTCCGGTGCCGAAATTGCATCCGCTGCCCCGGGCGTGGTAACGATAGCGCGAATGTGTCAGCAGGATGGCGCGCCCGTCTGGGTGCGTTGGGGCATGCCTGTCGGGGTGTGTCCGTCGGGGGATGGACCTGCGTCCAGGATGCAGGAGACCGGGAGACCGGGTAGGGGGAATGCGGCGTGTTGGACAGATTGCTTCGGCGGCTGGTCGGCGGTAACGCGGCCGCGCCGGCGGACGCCTCCGCGACTGTGGCAACGGATGAACCGGCGGCGGCAGCACCCGTTTCCATGGATGCCCTCCCCACCGCCGGGCCGGTGGGGGCGGGGCCTGTGTTTTCCTCGCGGGCCGTCCGGGATGCGGCCGTCGTCACGGCGGCCGTGGAGGCGTTGAAGCGCTTCGCCGACGGGATGGAGCCGGTGGATGATCTCGCCTTCCGCCTGGAAGGGCTGTCTACCGATCAGCTGAATTTCCTCCAACTCAGCGTCGAACCGCTGCTGCTGCATCGCTGCGTCGCCCGCGGCGAGGACAGCAAGGGGGCCAAGGCCGCCGCGCTGCGCCGCATGCTGGGGGATCTGGCCGCTGGAACCTCGCCCGCCAGTTTCTCCTGGTCGCGGCCGGAGAAGGCACCCGCGACCCTGGCCGCGGCGCCCGCCCTGGCCCCGGTGGTGCCGCCGGTAACGGCGCCGCCACGCAGCCGCACGCCCCCGGTGCCGTTGCCGCCGCGGCGACCGCCGCCCGCCTTGTCGCCGGCCCTGCGGCCCCTGCCGCCGCGTCAGAGCGTGCCGGGACCTGCGGCGCCGCTGCCGGCCGTGGGATCGGAGCCTGCGGCCGCTGTGGCCGAGATGGACATTCCGCGCATCATCATTCCCGCCCAGACGTCGCCGCCGGCCGAGTCCATTGCCGCGGTGCCGCCGCCGGCGCCGCCGCCCCGGCCGGCCGCCACCGCCGATGTGGCACGCCTGTCGCGGGCCGAGGCCGACCGCCGCCGGATGCGGCTGTTGGACGATCTCACCACCCACCTGTCCTCAAGCGAGGCTGTCCCATGACCATCCAGACCAGTGACACCCGGGACGTCTCCCTGGCCGTGACCGATCCGCCCAAGCCGGCGACGGGGGAACAGCGGACGGCCGAGGTCCAGGATATGGTCGATCCCTTCGACTATGCCGAAACCATCGTGCGCGACCTGGCCCTGCATGTGGGCAGCCGTCTCCGTGACTTCCGCACCGATCTGGCCGCCCTGCACGGAAGCGTGGCGCAGTTGCCGGAGACGCTGAAGATCGGGGTGTTGGGCCAGAGCCTGCAGGAACTGCGCGAGCGCCTGGCCCATCTGACCGGCGTGGTCAGCCAGCAGGTGTCGCGTTATCCCGAGGAGCTGGAGCGGGTCGCCCGCAATGCCGGGGACCTGACCAACCGCGTGGCCGGCCTGGAATCCTGGATCGCCGCCGCCCGCCAGTCGATCGCCCAGGGGGACCAGCCGAACCTGCCGCTGCCCAGCGGCGGGCTGGTCGGCTACGACCAGTTCGACAAGGTCATCGCCCAGGTGCATGAGTCGATCATGCGTGTGGTGGCGGCTGTGCGCGATCTGCAACTGGATCTGCGTGACCTGCGCAGCGACGTGCGGGGGCAGCCCGCCGTCAGCATGCCCGCCCGCGTGGTCGAGGAGGAGCCGCGGCCCGATCCGCTGGCCGATCTCAACCGCATCAACGAGCGTCTGGCCGACCTTGATGCCAAGGTCACCGACGGGCGTGGCCGGCGGGCACAGACCGAACAACTGGCCAGTCTGGTTTTCGGTGCCTGGGGGCGCTTGAGCCAGCCGGCCGGGGCGGAGGCGCTGCGCCAGACCACCGAGCAGGTCCTGGGCTTCATCACCACCCGCGTGGCCCATATGGTGCGGGCACCGCAGGTTCCCAAAGGGTCCGGCATCGTGGCCGTCGGCAGCGGGGATGGTCCCAGCGCCAGCGTCGTCGTGCTGCTGGCGACAGAGGATCTCTGTGGCCGTGTCTGGCAGATGGCCGCCGCCGGCACCGAACTGCGCAGCAATGACGCCGATGCCGCGACCGTCCGCACCCCCTGCTGGCGGGCATTGCTGTCGGCCGCGGGGTTGGTGGAGCAGGCGCAGCCCGGTGCCGTGGTGGTTCCGGTCCTGGTCTATGGTCACGGCATGCTGGACCAGCTGCCCGGCCGCGATGCGGTGGCCGCCTTCGGCCAGTCGGTTGGTGCCGTGGCGGCGGCGGGCCGGCTGGTCAGCATCGGCGCGCCGGGCCTGGCACTGCCCGGTCTCGGCACCCCGGACGATCTGCGCCAGGCCCTGGCCGGTCTCTGAGACCGCCGTCAGGGACCCTTTCCCACGGGCGCCGGCAGGTCCTCCGCGGTCGTGGCCTGCTGCACGGGCAGGCGGATCTCGAACCGCGTGCCCCGCCCGGGAGCACTGTCCAGCTCAACCGTGCCGCCGAGAGGGCCGGTCACCAGGTCCCGCACGATGTGCAGGCCAAGGCCGCTGCCCCCGTCCCCGGGCCGGGTGGTGAAGAAGGGGGTGAAGGCCTGTTGCCGGACCCCGTCCGCCATGCCGCAGCCATTGTCGGCCACCCGCAGCAGCAGATGTCCCTCGCCGTCCGCCGTGGCGGCAAGGCGGATCAGGGCCTTGTCCGCGGGACTTGGAAAGGCGTGCATCACGGCGTTCTGCACCAGATTGGTGACCACCCGCGCCAGCAGCCCGGGCCGGGTGGTGAGGTAAAGCCCGTCCGCGCCCTCCACCTGCAGGGCGATTCCCCGGCGACGGGCCAGGGGCGTAAGGCCGCGGGCGATATCGCGCAGATAAGCCGTCAGATCCAGGCGACGCGTGGCCGGGCTGCAGCCGTCGGCCGAAACCTGCTTGCAACTGCGCAGCAGCTCGGCACTGCGGCCGAGATTGGTTTCCATGACGGCAAGCCCTTCGCCCAGCAGGTCGAGGAAGCGCTCCAGGGCCGCGCGTGTCAGCCGGTTCTGCCGGAACAGCCCCGCCAGATCCTGGTGCTCCGCCGCCAGATGGCTGGTCAGGGTCAGCGCCACGCCGACCGGCGTATTCAGGTCATGGATGACGCCGGCGGCGAGAAGCTCCAGCCCGCGCGGCTGCTCGCCCTCCCGGTCGAACATCCGGGCTGCCCGGGCCAGGCCCGTCCCGTGGCGGTCGGCGTGGTCGCTTCCCGGGCGGCCGGGCATCCGGCCATCACGGCCACACCCATCATCGTCGTGGTCGTCAGAACCGGAACTGTCTGACCGGGCACGGTTCGGGCCGGCGGGCTGCAGCCGCAGACCATGGGGCGTCCCGTCCTGGTTGTCGTCGCCGTCCAGAATCATGTGCTTCCATAGGGTGTCGTGGCAAAATTCTCGTGCCGCGAGAGAACCCTACGGATTTTCTAAATGGGAGGCAATGCCATCCGCGGCGGCACTCACCGCTGGTGCGGGTCGCGGGACAGTCCCCGGCCGGTCAGGGCCTGCAGATAGGTGCCCCAGATCTCCTCCTGCCGACTTCCCAGCGTGTAGAGGTAGGTCCAGGAGAAGATACCGGTGTCGTGCCCGTCGTCGAACAGCAGCTTGACGGCATAATTACCCACCGATTCGACGCCGGTGATGCCGACTCGGGACTTTCCGGCCACGATCTGCTTCTGGCCGGGGCCATGGCCCTGGACTTCGGCCGACGGGCTTTCCACCCGCAGATATTCCGCCGGCAGCCGGAACAGGCTGCCATCCTCGAAGCGGATCTCCAGCACCCGCTCCTCCCGCTTCAGCCGGATCTCCTCCGGCCAATGGCGGCTGCCCTGGCTGTCGCTGGCGAAGTCTTCCGCGATGGGCATGGTGTCGTGCTCCCGGTCCGGCTCAGGCGGCCGGCTGGTCCAGGGGGCGGGCCTCGTCCACCAGCATGATGGGGATGCCGTCGCGGATGGGATAGGCCAGGCCGGCCCGGTCGCTGATCAGCTCCTGCCGTTCGACATCATAGCGCAACGGACCCTTGGTCAGCGGGCAGACCAGGATCTCCAGCAGCTTCGGATCCACCTTGGCGGCTTCGGGCATGACGGACTCCTCGTTGTCCGCCGGCAACCGGCGGCATCAGGGGCAGGGGGCGATGGCGTCAATGGCAGCAGGGGTCGCCGCCGCCCTTGTCGTGCACCGCCATTTCGATCAGTGCAAGCAGCATCTTCGCCCGTGTCGGCAGGTCGGGCGCCTCCAGCAGCGCCTGTTTCTCCGGCGGCTCGAACGGGCAGATCATCGACAGCGAGGTCACCAGCCGCTCGTCCGGCGCCTCGCCGATGGCGTCCCAGTTGGCGCTGATGTCCTGCTGGCGGAAATAGGCCTTCAGCCCGGCCAGCAGGCGGGGACGGTCGATGCCGCCGTCCGTCTCCTCCAGGTCCGCCTCGAACCCGCCCCAGTCCGGCACGACGCGGCGATAGCCGCGGGTCGTCGCCAGCTCCAGCCCCGGCCGGAAGCGGCAGACGCCGGTGAGCGTGACGAGGAAGCGCCCATCCTCCGTCTCGGTGAAGGAGGTGATGCGGCCGGCGCAGCCCATGGGATAGAGCGAGGGGGGGCCTGCCCCCTCCCGCGGCATGGGCTGGATCATCCCGATCATCCGGTCACCGGCCAGGGCGTCGCGCGTCATGGCCAGATAGCGGGGCTCGAAGATGTTCAGGGGCAGCTTGCCGCGGGGCAGAAGCAGCACCCCCGTCAGGGGAAAGACGGGGATGCTGTGCGGCAGCTGGTCGAAGGTCGGGTCGAAGGGGTTCGGGCTCATGCAAATAAGATAGAGGACAATTTCCGACGGGCCATGACCGTCAGCTTGTCCGTGGGCCCGAAAGCCTCGAAAAGTTTCAGCAGCTGCTTGCGGGCAGCCTGCTCGTTCCACTCCCGGTCGCGCTTGATGATCTCCAGCAGCGCCTCGACGGCGGCTTCGCGCTGGTCGGCCGCATAAAGCGCCATGGCCAGATCATAGCGCGCCTGATGGTTGTCCGGCTCCCGGGCCACAATGTTCGTCAGCTCGGGGATGGGACCGGCCTGCTTGGCCTGCTCGGCCAGATCCAGCTGGGTCTTCACCGCGGCCAGCTCGGCCGACTTGGCCACGGCGTCCGGAGCGCCGTCCAGCATCTGCTTGGCTTCCTCGACCTGGCCGATGGCCAGCAGACAGCGCACCAGACCGGCATAGGCGGCGGCATTCTCCGGCTCCGCCTGCAGCACCTCGTTGTAGATGGCGGCGGCGGTCTGGATGTCGCCCTGGCCCAGGGCGGCGGCGGCTTCCTCCAGGATGGCCTTGATGTCGGCCGCACCGGGCGCGCCGCCGGCCGCCTGCACCAGCCGGTCGACGAAGGCCTTGATCTGGGATTCCGGCAGGGCGCCCTGGAACCCGTCGACCGGCCGGCCCTGGTAGAAGGCATAGACGGTGGGGATGGACTGCACCCGCAGCTGCCCGGCCACGCCCGGGTTCTTGTCGGTGTCGATCTTCACCAGCTTCACCGCGCCCTTGGCGGCGGTGACCACCTTCTCCAGGATCGGACCCAGCTGCTTGCAGGGGCCGCACCAGGTGGCCCAGAAATCGACGATGACCGGCACCGTGCGCGAGGCCTCGATCACGTCGGCCATGAAGGTGGCGTCGCTGCCGTCCTTGATGACATCGGTGGCGGCCGGCTTCGGTCCGGGGCCGGCGTTGGGGGAGATGCTGAACATCGGTGCGGTCCCTGGGGTTTCTCGGGGTCGGTTGATGAGCGGCGATCGCCGCACCGGTTATATAGTCCGCGTCCGCCGCAACCGCAAACGGGGCAGCCGGAGGATGGAAGAGGCGGAGCCGGCGGGCAGGCCGACCGGTCGTGACGGAACGGTGAAGAAAGTGCTTGCAAGCCGGAAAGAGCTGGCTATATTCCGCGCTCACCGCCGGACAGCAACCGGCGGCGCCGCGAAAGCGGACATCCGGACTGGCATGCGGGCGTAGCTCAGGGGTAGAGCACAACCTTGCCAAGGTTGGGGTCGAGGGTTCGAATCCCTTCGCCCGCTCCAGTTTTAGAGCGGAATATCAATGACTTAGGGGCCGTCTGTTCAGCAGACGGCCCCTAGTCGTTTGGGCTGGTGTCCACATGGTGTCCACCGGAACGAAAGTGGTGGACACCAGCGCCGTCCGTGGTGTCCACCGTCCGTTCGGCGGGACGCTCGGGGCGATGCCCAAACGATATCGAGCGACGCGGCTTCCATATCGGAAGCGTCGCTTCGTTCAACGGCGAGCGTCGCGCCAGCGCGGGAGCGTCAGCGCATGATGGTGCGTGGTCGGCGCGGGGCGGAAGGGTTCACCTTCGATCACCCGCCACACCTCCCCCCGCCAAATCCAAAAGGGGGCTTTCATGAGCGCCGGGCACGGCTTGTCAGGTCCGATGCCACGCACTTCGCCGGGCGGAAGCCTTTCCGTGGATGGCGTCACGGGGCAACGATCCCGATTGCGCTACTCCGTCACCGAATCGGTGCGGTGGAAGTCCATCAAGACGGCGGATTGCTTGATGGCGATGCGCAGCCCGTCATCCGACAGCGAACGGATCACCGACAGAAGCTCGCTCACCAGCCGCTCGCGCTCTTCCGGCTCTTCCCGCACGTCGGCAACGCCAAGCAGTTCGTTCGGCGTGACGTCGAGCGTCCGGCTGATCCTCACCAGTGTCGCAAGGTCGGGTTCGCGCGTGTCCGCGACATAATGGGCGTACCGACGCTCACCCAAGCCGACACGTCGGGCGACTTCCGCGTCCGACATGCCCAAGAGCCGCGCTCGCTCGCGCAATCTGTCGCCAAATCCCTGCATAGGAACAAAATGGACTAGCCAGACGGCACGTATCTATGCACGTTATGGGCTCTCTAATCCGTCCATAACGGCATGTGGTGTTGACCGTGCTGCCTCTGAGCTACAATGCGCGCGCAAACGCGGTTCTTGCTGCCGCCCTTACGTTCTCCGTCGCCGCAGGTGACTCACATGCGCAAGAACGTGGCTCCGGCTATCTCGCGTTTCAGCGGTGGTTACACGCGGCGGACGTGGCCGCGAACGATGCCATCACATACGAAGTATGCGGCTGGGGCATGATCGACCTGCGCACACCGTTCCTCGCCGCAGCGATCAAGCAAAGCGTGGACGTGACAGCGTGGGATGATCTGGCGAAGCGGTACGACAACGCGGCCCGTGAACGTCGGCGGACGGAAGCGGTGTTGACCGCGCACGGGGCAAACGCGCCGATGCAGCGCACAAGCGGCCTTTACGCCACGGGAGGATGCACCGACGCGGTTCGGGAGCGGACCGAGCAACAGGTATCGGTGCCTATAGCCTTGAAAGAGAAACAGTTCTGAAAATTGGTCACGCGATAACCGCAACCTGTCCAACGATTATTCTTTCGACATTCCTTATAGAGGCCGATGAAATTTTGTGTGCTGAATCAGTAATAGTGGAAACCTTTGCTTGCTCAATGCGAATTTTATTCATCAGTTCCTGCTGAACATTCAGCGGAGGCAGGGCAAGGCGAAGGTTCAGAAGCGCACCCTTCGTTATGTTTTTCATCGTCGGTGACGTTCCGGTGACGTTCGCCTCAATCTGTTCTCGAAGGAATGGCGTCTTGGTGATGTAATCAAGATACTCTGCATCAATGGGACTATCTGGCAGCCAAACCGCCCGGAATATCTTGTCGCAAAGCATCAATCGCTTTGGGGTATCCTTAACCAACACAGACGCTCCGACAAGCCTAGTAATGTTTGCGCGGCTTATCAGCCAATCTCCGGTCATAATTTCCAAA
The DNA here is from genome assembly GCF_003336875.1 of Oleisolibacter albus. GTDB lineage: Bacteria > Pseudomonadota > Alphaproteobacteria > Azospirillales > Azospirillaceae > Niveispirillum > Niveispirillum album. The sequence continues at coordinate 61,404 of NZ_QGNJ01000004.1, forward strand.
TTTGGACGTGGGTCGAGCGTTTTTGGAAGAGCCTTATTTTCCAGCGGGTTGAATTTCCCAAAGGAAACCGCGCCAAGCCTCAGAACACCCCATTCATCGTCTTCAGCCCGGCGTTCAAGGCATTTCGGGCTCCAACCATTCACCAAATCCGCAATGGTGTCGCCAAGCCGAACAACAGGGTATTTGCCTTCGGATATATCCGAGCGAACAAGCCCCTTCTGATTGACATCTACGCCCCATCGGGCATCAAGCTCACTCCAATTCAGCGCAAATGCTTTTTCAGACCGCCCCGCGCCGGGCATTGTCAGACCCAATGCGGCAAGGAATTCGACTTCAATCGACCGCTCCAAAATGGCAGCTTCGTTTCGCAAACGCTCTGCTTCCAATTGCGCTTGTTGCCATTCGCGCACGATTGCGCGCTGCACGTCCCTTGAGGGAAGCGGCACCTCGATATGCTCAAGATCATCAGGCTGAACGCGTTTCCGTCCACTTGCTCCGCTGATCATGCCATTGATCTTACGGCGAAAAGCCTGAGTTCTGAATAGAAGTTTAATGTAATCTGGATCTGTGACGCTTGTATCTACAGAATACACGGGAAATTCGCTGGTGACAGCGACAGTGCCGAGTTTCCGCGGAATGACGCCAATAGCACCATTTCTGACATCAATTTTTGAGAATACAACATCGCCTGCATCAGCACGGAACAAATTTCCTTTCAGTGCCGATGCTTCCCGCTCGCGCGGAACGATGTCGCCCGTGAACTGGATTGTAATGAGCTTGATGTCGGCGTTACCGTCTTGGCGTGGATCAAGACCAATCGATTTTCTTTTCAACGCCTTCCCAAGCGGGCTTATCACCTGTTTGGGCCAATGCCAATCCAACACGGCGAAACTTGAAACACTCCATCGGTCAATTTCGCTGAAGTTGACGGCAAATGCTTTCCGCATACCGCTAGGCATCGACGTTATCCCCCTGCCGCGCGTCACCTTCTGCCGTTGACATGAAAAACGTGCTCGGATCGTCGCGGAAGCGGCGATACTGGACCAAGGCCGTGTCGTCGGCGCTGAAGTCCGGGGGGAAGCCCAGGGTGTCGTTCGGGTACAACTCGCATGTGTCCTGTTCGCCGGTCGCGGTGATGCCGACGTGTTGGGCGTCGTAGAGGAAAATCGGATAGTCGAACCGATCCTTCAGCAATTGGCGCGCTTCCGCCGTCTTCAGGTCGGTCATGCGCTTCAGATAGCGGGCAAGCTCCGCTTGCGCGGCCTTGCGCGCATCCGCATCACGCGCCCGCTTCGCGGCGGCAATCTCCTGTTCGATCCGGGCGGTTTCCCGGTCGATCTCGGGTTGGTACTTCGCGTCGATCTCCGCGTTCGCGGTGTACCGCTTGTCCTCGAAATCCGCCGCCTCAAGGTCCGTGAACTTCTGCATGAACAGCAACGACGCCTTTACCGTGGCTCCGGCGGAATAGAAGGTTTCTTGCGGCAGGCTGACCACGGCGCGGATGAACGCGCGGTCCTCGCAGAACTCCCGCACATAGGCCAGCGACGGGTTGTTGAAGATGCCTTCCGGCAACACGATGCCGAACCGCCCGCCGGGCTTCAGCAGCGACAGGCACCGTTCGATGAACAGGATTTCCGTCTTGACCTTGCCCAGCTTGCGGTTCGCGCTGTCGTCGCCCCGCTTGGGTAGGTCGAACAGCGACGCGATGGGCACCTTGTCTTCCGCCGCCTTTTGCACCCGCGCTTGCGCGTCGCGGTAGGCGTCGCCGTAGATGCCTTCGTAGAGCCTGCGCTGTTCGTCGGTGGACCGCACGTCGCCGGGGCCAAGCCTGTCGGTGGGTTCGACGTTCGCCCCGAACGGCGGGTTGGTCAGAATGATGTCGAACCGGCCTTCGAAGATGCCGTTGACGTTGATGAAACCGTTGTGATGATGCACGCCGCCGTGACCGTCGCCGTGCATGATCATGTTCATCTTGGACGTGCGCGCCATGCGTTCGTTCGCGTCGCACCCGTAGATGCAGCGGTTGGCGAGCGTCCACAGGCGGGAACCTTCGCTGGCCGGATCGATGGTCGCCTGAAGCTCTTCGTACCGCGCCCGCAGCCGTTCCGCGCGTTCCTCGTCCGACAGGGGAAGCGCGTTCAGGTCGGTCACGGTGGCCTGATACTGACGGTCCACGTCGGCAAGGATTTGCTCGCGCACCATCTCGAAGAAGCGGATGAGGAAGCCGCCCGAGCCGCTGGCGGGATCGCACACTACGTCGCCTTCCTTCGGCTCCACCATGCGCACCATGAATTCGACGATGGTGCGCGGGGTGAAGAACTGCCCGATCTCCCCCCGGAAGGTACGGCCAAGGAAGCGTTCGAAGGCGATGCCCTTGATGTCCTCGCTCGTGTCCGACAGGTTGTAGCGTTCGAGCAACTGGACGATTTCCCGCCCGGTTGGGGCCTTCAGGTTCAGCCGTTCGGTCGGCGCGAACAGGTTGTCGTAACGGAAGGCGTCCTTCGTCTGGCGGAACAGTTCTTGAAGCGGGTCTTCGCCAAGCTGAGTGTCCAGCCAATCCGCCGTGAACAGGTTGAGCCGCTGTTTCTTGCGGCGCATCTCTCGTTCAACCCACGTCTTGATGAACAGAACCTTGGCGATTTCGTCGAACGCCGCCGCCGGGTCCAAATGTTCGCGGTTGCGGATGACGTTGTGGCACTTGTGCAGAAGGTCCGCGAACTCGTCTTCCTTGAAGGTGCGCAGCTTGGCGATGAGTTCATCAATCTCCCGATCCGACGCATCGGCGTGCGGGATGTTCTCGATTTCCTCGATATAGCCCGGCATCTTGTCCTTGCGGACACGCCAGAAGCGGGTTTCGCGCGTGTTGTGGGTGACGAAGAAGGGCGCACCCGCCATGCGGGCGTAGTGTTCGCCCTGGTGGTAATCGTCCTGCTTGATCGTCACGTTGTCGGACTTGCATTCAACGATGATCAAGGGCGGCTTGTCGTCCGCCTTGTCTTGCATCGTGCGCCAGACGATGAAGTCCGCCCGCGCTTGACCGGCCCCACGACCGATCACGCTTTCCTCTTCCTTGATCTGTTCGGGACGGAACCCGTATTCGTTCACCAGCACGGTCAAGTAGGTTTGCCGGACGCCTTCCTCCGGTGTCTCGACCAACCACTTGTGCCGGACATGGCTCCAGATACGCCCTTTCTCGCGGCGGATCGCGATGGACGCGGACGTGTCGCCGTTCGGAACCGCGTCGGTCTTGGCTTTGCGGGATCGGGAACGCCCGTTGCCGTTGGTCTTACCGGCGGATTGGTCGGTCATTCTCCGATGTCCTTCTTCACGTCGAAACGCACCTCAAAGCTCCCATCGTCCGCGTGCCGCTCCAGAAACTCGCGCATCGCTTTGCGGACCAACCACGATGCGGAAACGCCCGTCCGTTTGGCGATGCGGTCGAACCGCTCGTAATCGTCGGCGTCAACGCTCAACGTCACGCGGCGAAGGGGCGGGGTGTCGGCGGTTGACATGCGATGCCTCACGGCGGGTATGAGCCGCTGTGGTGTCGCTCATACCGAATCAGGTGTCAAGAATCGACGGAACCGCCAAGCCGCCGCAGCGCCATCGCCGTTCGATTGCGCGCATAGGATCGGGCGTTCTCCGTGGTGCGTTCCGTCGCCTTGTCGCTGCCTTCCATGATCGCGGCTTCTACGTCGTCGGGCGGCAGGTCGCAGCACAGCATGAAGGCGGCAACGTCGATGTCGCGGCGGCTGCGGTCAACGTCGCCATCGGCACGGCGCGGGAGGGGGTAGCCGTCAGCGAGCATGTGCCGAAGCGCGTTGTCGAACGCCTCCTTTCCCGCTCCGAGTTTCGGCGGGGCGCTGAATTTCCCGACCACCTTTCCCCGATCCAAAAGGATGATGTCGCCGTCGCTTCCGTCATCCAATGAAGGACGCTGTGCCCGAGCGACAGGAACACCAGCCGCGCCCGCTGGCGCGCGGGCAAGGGCGGATCGGGCTTCGGTCAAGATCGCGGTCGCGCGTCGCCCCGGACGGGAATGGATGATCCGAACCAAGGGGAAGTGATTGTTCTCATCCCGGTACTTGGGCTTGCGGTTGAAGAAGCCCGGTGCGCGGCCAAGCTGCATCCGGCCCGTCGCGCCCATGTCGCCACCGTAGCGGCGCGCGAGGATACGAGCGGCTTCCGCGCCTTCGTCCGCCGTCACCTCGCGCATGGTGCCGATGTCGATCCAGGCTTGCACATGATCGGGGCTGGTGCGGACGGCCAAGGCGACGGGAACGCCGTCGTCGAGCAGCGCCTTCAAGCGCGCGTCGCCGTCCGCATCGAAGTCCACCAGCACGTAGTTCGCGAGGCCGGGACGGATGAAGATGTCGGAGTCGTCGGCGTTCGCCGCTCTCAGGAACTTGATGGTGTCCGGGGCCAGCAGCACCGCGCGGGTCCAGTTTCGCGTTGCCGGGCGGTTGCCGCGTTTTCGGGGGATGATGCGCACGTCGTAGCGGTGGGACGGCAAGGCGTTGGTGAAATCGCGAAGCGCGTCATGGGTCAGGCGTTGTTTCTCCGCAAGGTCCAGCATGCGGAACCCTCCCTCGCCCCGGCGCGCAGCGCGCGCCCGTCGGTGTTCATGTCGTTGACGGCCACGGGGCGGAAGTCCGATCCGTGTACCGGCTTAACCCGTTGCCCCGACTCGGATTTTCGATGGTGCGGGGCGCTATGCCGCCGCTCCCGTCCACGTCATGTCCAGATCGAGCGTCCGTGTTGCCGGTTGGTGGGATGACACGCCGTCACTCACGGTCGAGCGGTGGGTGATCCGCGTGACCGAGGTGCGCCGCGTCTCCGTCCAATCGACGATGTTCAGCACGGCGGCATGCCGTCCACGCTCCGCGCACCACGTCGCCGCGTCCGCTGCCGCGATGAACAGGCGGTTGGCGCGACGATGGACGGCGGGAGCTTCACCGCGTGCGCGAAGCGCGTAGAAGGTGCTTCGCGCCATGCCAGTGATGTCGCAGAACTCCGCCAGCGTCATCACGGGTGCGCTGGTAGTGAGCCGCCGCAGGATGTCGGGCGCGGCCAACGTCTCCCACGGATCGGGTTCACGCCACGCGGCACCGCGCCACACCCGTTGACCGTGCGACTTCCCGTGCGCGTAGCCCATTGACCGCATCGCCCGCGCAATGTCGCGCACGGACGGCACGGGCAAGCGGTGGACCGCGCACCAGTCGGCGCAGCGTTCCGACACGATGCGGGATGGAATGCGGTCGGCGTTGTCCGTCGCGGCCAGATGCAGCCGGACGAAGACAAGCGCGGTCGCCGCGCGAAGGGGAGCGTCGATCATCCTTCATCCTTCCACTTCGCCAGGATCATGCGGGCCTTGCGGCGCATCAGCACCGTGCGACGAAGGCCGAGTGCGAGTGACCGCTTTCGGTACTTCTTGCGCAAAAGATCGAGAAGTGTTGGCGGGTGCTTCTTCATCGTCATCCTCCAGTTCGGTGTTTACATCACCGTCTTCGAATGCACCTGTGGTCAGATATCCGATACCATCGGAGAGAGAACCGTTCCATGCATGCAGTGGATTGATTTCGTACCGAAAATATCTCGGTGGACGGCCGCGCGTTTCTGCGCGAGCCTTGCGAATTTTTGTAATTGACTGTTGAGGTATGGTGCGTGGCTTGATCAAACCAATACTCTCCAGCCTTGCCAGAGAATCTCTGACAGATCGCACATCGGCCCGAACCATCTGCGTAAGGTCGTCATAGGTGAATGTTTTTGTTAGGTTTCCGGGTGTGATCAGCACCGCTTGGGCGTAATCCTGATTGGGATGCACGTACAGGGGTTCCCCCGAATGCTCATCGTAGAGAACCTCTGAAACACTTCGATGGCACATGCCCTGTAGCTGCATGAAAATGAAAACATCAAGAAGCGTAAGCGAACCGCCAAGATGACAATGCTCTTGGATGAATTTGTTACGGATACCAACGGTGTAAAGACTTCTGTCAACATACGGCGGGGAACGTAGGATGTACAAAGGCTCCCCATTCCGATCTCGCTTGACGCGCCCTTGTTCATCGCGAAGCACGAACGGTGCGCCAACCTGGATCGTGAAGCGGCGTCCGCGCTTGGAAGAAGGTCGAGTGCGCATGGCGCCCGCTCACAGGGTGGAGCGGCATTTCCGGAAGCGGAGTTCCGGAAATACCCCCTTATCGGAAATCCCAAGCCGACACGGGCCGAAAAGCCATGAGATATCAGCGAGTTCTTGGGTGAGTTGCGGATATACATACATATCCGCTCACGCCGCAGGCTGGGCCGTTTCCAGGGTGTGCGCCTTGGCCCATGCGTCCGCCGCGTCCACGGGGATGAGCACGCGCCGTCCGACGCGCATCACGGCTGGCCCCTGCCGCCGCTCCCACAGGCGGTACAGGGTGGACCGGCTCAGGTTGTAGGCTTGAAGGAACTGTTCAACGGTGTAGGCTCGCGGAGCCATGACACATCTCCCGCCGATAGGGGCGGGGATGGTCGCACCTCACCCGCCCACGGTTGATCCGTAGAGCGGTGAGGGGGTGGTCCGACAGGACGCTCTCACCAATACACCCGAGGCAAAACATAGCCGATGGGGAAAGAAGTATCAAGAGGCGAATTGAGACGTCCCGGCATTTCCCGTCAATTCATCTATTGAACCCTAATGCACGCCGCTGTACTTCATGCTGCGTTCTTGTCTTTGAGAACGACAACATTGCCATTGATCTTTCCTGACATCGCATTCGCGATGCGACGTGAGATGCGATCCGCCGCTTGCTTTGCCGGGTCTTGCGCGATGTGCGAATAGCGATCCGTCGTTCGTGCGTTCGCATGGCCGAGCAACGCGCCCGTCATCGGCAACGTCTCGCCGTTCGACACTGCTTCGCTGGCGACGGTGTGACGCAGTGTGTGCGGCATGACGTTGGGCAAGCCGGCAAGCTCACGCACACGCTTCCACACCCGCTTCAAGCCCTGGAAATGCGAGGAACCGCTTGTCGCAGGGAACACATAGTCGGTTCCGTCGTGACGCGGCAGCGTGCGCAGCAGTTCAAGCGCGGGCGCACCCAGCGGGCGCACGGATTTGCCCGTCTTGGTGTCAGCAAGCCGCAGGCACGCATGCTCGAAATCCACTTCACCCCACCGCAGTCCGCAGATTTCGTTGCGGCGACACCCGGTGAACGCCAACAGACGGATGATGTCCACGGCCATGCGGTTCGCGCCTTCGGCGGCTGCGGTTTCCAGCGCAGTTCCGATCCTGGACAGTTCATCGGCGGAAAGAAACGTTTCGCGCTTGTTGTCGGTGGGCTTCTTGGCGCTTTCGCACGGGTTCTCGGCAACGATGCGGTGCCGCTTGGCGAAGGTGAACACACCGGACAGGTCGCGCACCACCTTCGCGGCTGCGCCGCGCCCGCCTTTGACGATGACGCGGGCACGCGGGCCGACCTTCTCATCCTTCGCGGTCTTGCCGTTGATGACGGCGCGGATCATGCGCTCAATGTCCGCCGGACCAACCTCCGTCACCTTCTTCGTGCCCAGCGTCGGGATGATGTGGTGCTGAAGCCGGGCCAAGGTGTACTTGCGCGTCAGCGGCTTCAGATGTGACGTGCCTTCGTCGGCGTAGATGTCGATCAACTGCGCGATGGTCAGTTCCTTGCGCTTGGCGGAACGCTCCCCCGCCGGATCGTCGCCCTTCGCGGCGGCTCCCAACAACTCCTTCGCCCGCTTCCGCGCATCCTCCATGCAGAGCGTCGGATAGCGCCCCACCGTCATGAACCGACGCGGCGCGGTGCGCCCGCCACCGTTGGCGCGATAGCGGATGATGAACGTCTTCGTGCCGCTCTTCTCGACGCGAAGACCGAAGCCGGGCAACTCGCTGTCCCACAGATCGTAGCGGGCTTCCTTCGATTCGGCACCGTCAACGACGCGCTTGGTGAGCTTCTGCGAGGGGCTGGACATGGCCGTTCTCCGGTGCCGTGGTGGACACCATTGAATCATGGTGTCCACATGGTGTCCACCAAAATTGGAATGTTGGGGAATCTGCCGCGATAGAGCGGCACAGAAAACGCCGTGAAATCAGTAAGTTATGGACATAGAGAGACAACAGGAAACGCCACGAAACAGCCGACAACAACCTTGCCAAGGTTGGGGTCGAGGGTTCGAATCCCTTCGCCCGCTCCAGTCGGATCAGGCCGGATGCCGCAAAGGCGTCGGCGTGTTGCGCTACCGAAAAGGCCGCCTCCGGGCGGCCTTTTGGTTTTCCGGCCCGGTTCCGGCGGTTTGTGCCGCTGTCCCGCCGCCCACGGACCGGCTGGTTGGCGCGCACCGGAAAACCCGTTGTGTTTCCGCCGGGATTGCCTATCTTTGCGCTCGCGTGGCCCCGTAGCTCATCAGGATAGAGCGCGAGTTTCCTAAACTTGAGGCAGCAGGTTCGAGTCCTGCCGGGGTCACCACCTGTCGCCCGCCGCGATGATGCGGCGGTGCCATATCCCAATATCCAGGCGCGCTGATGCGCCGTTCCCGTCCGGGGCGTCATGGCCTGCCGCATCGCCGGACCCGCGGGCAAGCAGGGCCGTGCCGCGTGCGCGGCCTGGCCGGATCCGGGCCGCCCTGCGACAGAATGGACAGTGCCGCCGATCGGCCCCGCGCAGTTGCGCCAGATCAATCCGCCCATCGAGAGGGATACTTTAGACTTCTTCTAGTTCTAAACTGCGCCGCCGGGACCTCGGGGATGGGGGATGCGGCGCGCCACCGGAAAACCAGAAGAAGAGGTGCCGCCCATGATGAAGGTCCTGCTTGCCGGTACCGCCCTGATCGGTGCCGCCCTTGTCGGCCTGTCCGTCCCGGCCCTGGCCGCGGACACGCTGATGCAGGAGGCCAAGGCCGCCTTCCAGCCCATCACCACCAACGTCGTCATCAAGGACAATCCCACCTCGCCCGCCCGGGTCGAGCTGGGGCGTATGCTGTTCTTCGAGCCGCGCCTGTCCGCCAGCCACATGTTCTCCTGCAACTCCTGCCACAACATCGCCACCGGCGGCGTCGACGGCATGCCCACCTCCATCGGTCATGGCTGGGCCGCTGGGCCGCGCAACGCGCCGACCGTGCTGAACGCCGTCAACAATGTGGCCCAGTTCTGGGATGGCCGCGCCGCCGACCTCAAGGCCCAGGCCAAGGGGCCGATCCAGGCGGCGGTGGAGATGAACAGCACGCCCGACCGGGTGGTGGCGGTGCTGAACAGCATGCCGGCCTACCGCGAGGCCTTCGCCCGCGCCTTCCCCAACGAAAAGGACCCGGTGACCTTCGACAATGTGGCCAAGGCCATCGAGCTGTTCGAAGCCACCCTGGTCACGCCCGACTCCCCCTTCGACCGCTACCTCAAGGGGGATACCAAGGCGCTGACCGACAAGCAGAAGCAGGGACTGGCCCTGTTCATGGAGAAGGGCTGTTCCGGCTGCCATAACGGCATCAATGTGGGCGGCCAGGATTACTTCCCCTTCGGCGTGGTGGAGAAGCCGGGCGCCGAGATCCTGCCCGTGGGCGACAAGGGCCGGTTCCAGGTCACCAACACCGCCGATGACGAATATGTGTTCCGGTCGCCGACGCTGCGCAACGTGGCGCTGACCGCACCGTATTTCCATACGGGCAAGGTGTGGGATCTGCGTCAGGCCGTGGCGGTCATGGGCACCAGCCAGCTGGGCGCCACCCTGACCGAACCGGAGATCGACGCCATCACCGCCTTCCTGGACTCGCTGACCGGCAAGCAGCCGGCGGTGGAGATCCCGATCCTTCCGGCCAGCACGCCGGCCACGCCGCATCCCGTGACCACGCGCTGAGTCCGGCACCGGCCGGGGGCGCCTGCGCCTCCGGCCGGCCCCCACTGCCCCCGCAGGGCAGCGTCGCGGTGCCGGGGACGGAAAAATACCCGCACTGTCAACGAACTGTCATCCAATGTCTGTTTTATGCCGCTCCGTTCGTCCCGTCCGGAGAAAGGCATACCGATGCGTGTTCCGCTGTGGCTGGCGCTGGTGCTGGCGTCGACCGCCTCCGTCGTCGCTGCCGCGACGTCTGCCGCTCCAGCCTCTGCCGCTCCAGCCTCTGCCGCTCCAGCCTCTGCCGCCCCGGCCTCTGCCGCCCCGGCCAAGGCGGGGTGCGATCTGGCGGCCGCCGACGCCCGTGCAGCCGGGCCGGGCTGCGCCCGGGCCTGGATGGATGCCAATCTGCGCCTGAACGACATCGTCACCATGGGCACGCACAACAGCTACAAGCAGCGCCAGTCCGCGGCGGAATTCGCCCTGATCGCCGCCAGGAACCCCCAGGCGGCGCAGTCCATCGATTACGGCCACCGGCCGCTGGCGGAGCAGCTGGACGCCGGCGCCCGCCAGCTGGAGATCGATGTCTATTACGATCCGGCGGGCGGCCGCTTCGCCGCCCCGCTGGGGCCGGCGCTAACGGGCCAGACACTGCCGGCGGACTATGCCGCCACCATGGCCAGGCCGGGTTTCAAGGTCTTCCACATCCCCGACATCGACCCGCACAGCTCCTGTCTGCTGTTCGCGGACTGCCTGCGCCGGATCAAGGCCTGGTCCGATGCCCATCCCGACCATGCTCCCATCCTGATCACCATGAACACCAAGCAGGACGCCTCGCCGGTGCCCGGCGGCACCGGCGCCCTGCCCATGACCGAAGACGCCTTCGATGCGCTGGACCGGGAGATCCGCGCGGTGCTGCCGCCGGCCAAGCTGATCACGCCCGACGATGTGCAGGGGGCCTATCCCAGCCTGCGTGCGGCCGTGCTGGCCAACAACTGGCCGACGCTGGGGGCGTCGCGTGGCAGGATCCTGTTCGCCCTGGATGAGCCGCCGGGCGTTGTCGCGGTCTATCGCGGCAGGCGCCATGCCCTGGAGGGGCGGGTGCTGTTCGTCAACACCGATGAATCCTCCCCCGCCGCCGCCTACCTGACCCTGAACGAGCCGCAGGAACTGGCGGCCCGGATCGCCGCCGCGGTCGATGCCGGGTTCCTGGTCCGCACCCGCGCCGATGCCGACACGGTGGAAGCGCGGACCAACAGCACGGGCCGGCGCGATGCCGCTCTGGCCGGCGGCGCCCAGTATGTCTCCACCGACTATCTCTGGCCCGACATGCGCTTCAGCCCTTACACCGCCCGCCTGCCCGGCGCGGCCAAGGCCCTGTGCAATCCCCGGCGTGCGGCGGCGCGCTGCCAGGGTCTGCCGGTGGAGTGAGCGGCATGCTGCGGTGGCGGAGTGATGTCTGGTGCGTCGGGCTGTCGGCGCTGCTGTTCCTGGTGGCCTTGCCGGGATGCGATGAGCGGCCGGCCAAGCTGCCCGCCGCGGCGGCCGATCCGGTGGCCGTCCGTGTCGCCTTCATGCCGGATGTGCATTTCCACGACATCCACGCCCGGTTCAGCGACGGCGCCTTCCCCGGGCTGCCGCCGCTGACGCCGGGGGGCGAGCCGGCCACCATCCGCACCATGGCGGCGCAGCTCTCCTCCACCCGCCTGTTCAACGAGAACTATTTCGCCCTGCGGGCAGCCCTGGACGACGCTGTGGCCCGCGGGATCCGCATCATCGCCCTGCCCGGCGATTTCAGCGATGACGGACAGCCCATCCATCTGCGCGGGCTGCACCGGCTGCTGGATCTGTATGAGCGGCAGTACGGCGTCCGCTTCTTCCTGACACCGGGCAACCATGATCCGGTGCGGCCGGTGGACCAGCCGTCAGGCAAGCCGGATTTCCTGGGGTCGGACGGGCGGCGCCAGCCGCTCTACAGCCCCGGCACCGCGGCCTGTCCGGCCGATGGCGGGGTGCCGCCGGATGCCGCCGGCGACGATCCGCTGCCGGTGATCTGCACGCCGGAAATCCGCAGTCTGGGCTATGCCGGGATTCTGGCCGAGCTGGGCGGCTTCGGTTTCGAGCCGCGGCCCGACGATCTTCACTGGGAAACCCCTTACAGCGCCAAGGGTCCCTACAGCTATGCCGCGGCCCGGGAAGCGGCCATGCCCGACGCCCGGCAATACGAGATCTGCCGCGAGGGCACCGGCGGCGCCTACCGCAAGCCCGGCTATACCGATTGCCGGATGGTGCCGGACGCCAGCTATCTGGTGGAGCCGGTGGCGGGGCTGTGGCTGCTGGCCATCGACGCCAATGTCTATCGGCCCAGGGACGGGGGAAGCTTCGCCGGGTCCGGGGATGCCGGCTATAACCGGGTGCTGACCCACAAGGCCCAGCTGATCGACTGGGTGCGCGATGTGGCGGCCCGGGCCAGGACCCAGGGCAAGACCCTGGTCACCTTCAGCCATTTCCCCATGGTGGAGTTCCTCAACGGTACCGGCGCACAGGTGCAGGCCCTGTTCGGGCCGAAGGCGCTGCAACAGGAGCGGCTGCCGGCCGACGCCACCAGCCGCGCCCTGGCCGCGGCCGGCGTGCGGGTGCATGTGGGCGGCCACATGCATTACAATGACACCGGGGTGCGGCGCTTCGGGCCGGGGGAATTCCTGGTCAATATCCAGGCGCCGTCGCTGGCCGGCTATGTGCCGGCCTACAAGATCCTGACCTTCTCCCCCGGCGCGGTGGAGGTGGAGACACCGGTGCTGGCGGATGTGCCCGGCTTCGACAGCCTGTTCCCCTATTACCGGCAGGAGCACCGCCATCTCCAGGCCGTACACTCCCCGGAGCTGTGGGACGAGGCCATCCTGTCCAGCCCCGATTACCGCAGCTTCACCCGTGACCATCTGCGCCAGCTGGCCCAGCGCCGTTTCTTCCCCAAGGACTGGCCGGCCGATCTGCGTGCCGCCCTGCTGGATGCCAGCGGGCGCGACCTGTGGCAGCGGGCCGGCGGCGGGGCGCTGGCGGACGCGGCCCTGCTGGATGGCTGGACCGGGCTGGATCTGGCCCTGGATTTCCACCGTCTGGCCAATGCCGGTGATCTGGCCCTGCCCGACGTGCCGGCGGCCCGGCTGGCGGCCTACCGCCGGCTGGAACAGGCCCTGGACCGGACTCCGCCGGCCGATCCGGCCCTGGCCGCGCTGCTGCGGGAGCGGCTGGCCCGTCTGCTGGCCGTGGTCGATGGGTTATCGCAGGGGGCGCCCAGCGATCATTTCCGCATCGACATGACCATCGGCGCGCTGGAGGCCCTGCCGCCGGGCTGAGCCGGCGTTCAGCGCCCGTGCTCGGCCGTCCAGGCCAGGCGGAAGGCGTTGGCGGCGTTGTGGGCGGCCCGCGTCGGTTCCGGCAGGCGGTAGCGGGTGGTGGCGGCCAGCGTATGGGCCAGCGCGGCCTCGGGCGTGACGCGATGGCCGACCGAGACATAGAGCGGCGCCACCTTGTCCTTGCTGCGCAGGACGCTGGCGATGGTCCGCCCCTTCCAGACCAGCGGCACGGAGGCGCCGCGGGCCGGGGGCAGGTCGCCCTCCGGCCGGCCGACCAGGACGCTCTTGGCCACGCCGATGGTGGGGCGGTCCAGCAGCACGCCCAGATGGGTGGCGATGCCCAGGCCGCGGGGATGGCTGATGCCATGTCCGTCCACCAGGATCAGGTCCGGCATCTCCGGCAGCTCGGCGAAGGCCGCCAGCAGGGCCGGCACCTCGCGGAAGCCCAGATACCCCGGCACATAGGGCATGGGGGCGATGCGCATGGCCGTGGCTGTGGCCCGGACCTGGAGCGTGGTGGCGTCCAGCAGCACCACGGCAGCGAAGATGCGGCCGGCGGGATCTCGGGGAAAGGCGCTGACATCGACCCCGGCCAGCAGCCGCACCGGCTGTGGCGGCCCCTCCATCACCATCTGCGCCGCCAACCGGCGCTGCACGGCCGCCGCCGCGGTCAGATCCGGCGGGGACAACACGTCATCGGGAATGGGCGGCAGGGTCAGGGGCATGATCACGCGGGGGAAACGGGCGGGCGCGGGCAGGCTGGCCCGTGCTTGTCGTCCCGTCAATGCGCCGGCCGCTGCCGGGGTTCCGCCGCAGGGGGTGACGCCGGCGCCGGTCAGAGTGCCGTGTCGGTGCCGGTGGCCTTGGCGGCGGCGGCACGGGCGCGGGTCTGCGCCTCGTACTTGTTCATGGCCTGCATCATCAGGTCGGCGATGGCGGCCTTGGGCACGGCCCCCGGTCCGCCGGGGGGCCAGCCTGCCGGTGCGCCCGCGGGCGTGCCGGGCTTGGCCGCCTCCGCTGTCCCGGCCTTGGCCGTATCGGCTCTGGTCGCCTCTGCCGCGGCCGGCGTGCCTGCGGCCTGTGCGCCAGCGTCCTGCTGCGGGGTGCCGGCGCTTGCCGTGGCGGGCTTGGCGGCGGGCGCCAGGGTGGCCGTGGCCAGATCGGTGACGCGGCCGCGATCGGGCATGGCCGTCTGCACGGCGGCCGTGGGCACATAGATCTTGCGCACCGGCCCGGACAGGCCCTGCGCCTCCTGCCGGTACTGGGCCAGGGTCTTGCCCTTGGCCTGCTGCGTCTTCGCCGGTGCGGACAGGGCGGCGATGGCATTGGCGTCGGCGGCATCGCCCGGCGCGGACAGGCTGGCCAGCGCCGCCTGCGGCGGCAGACCGGACGCCGCCATGGCCGCGGCGGAGGCACCGGGCATGTGCTTCAGCTGGTTGCGCCTGTAATCGTCCAGCACGGACCCGGGGACCGGGGCGGCGCCGGCGGCCTGGGGGGCTGTGCCGGCGGGCGCCGCGGCGGCTGCGGCGCGGTCGCCGGGGGCGGCATCGGCAGTCGCGGCATCGGCTGTGGCGGCCGGGGCGGCGTCCGGCCCGCCGTCCTTGGCCTTATCGTCTTTGAACAGCGAGGCGATGTTGTCGACCGTGTCCTTGCCGGTGGCATGCTCCACCGCCATGTCGGCGGCGGTGGCGGCCAGACCGATGGGGCCGAAGAACAGGGTGGCGCCCGCCATGCGGGCCGGTCCTTTGATTTCGTCGCCGGTGACGGCGCGATAGATCTTGTTGACGACGGGGATGTGCTGCAACGGATTGACCACGTCCAGCAGGTCCCAGAAGGACATGCCGTCCTCCTGCTTGGGCTCCTTCTGGGCGACAACCTCCACCTCCGGCAGCATCGGGGCCTGGGGCGGGCTGTGGTTCTGGATGGCGCTGATCGACATGCGTGATCCTCCCGGTCGGGCCGAGAGGAAGCAAGGCGCATGCCAAACAACGCTCGTCGCTGAATCAAAGGCTTGGCGGGTCGCAGGCCGGATCGGTCCGGCCCGTTTCCCCCGGCCTGGTCCCGGGCTGGGCGGAATCTGCCGGGCAACCCCGTCCCTCCGCCGTGCCGGCGGCCGCGGCGCCGGCGGGTCAGAACAGGTGCCCGGCCCGCTCGGCCTTGGTGCGGAGATAGGCCTCGTTGTGGCCGTTGCTGGGGAAGATGTGGGGCACGCGCTCCACCACCTCCACGCCCCAGCGCGCCAGCTGGGCCAGCTTGTCCGGGTTGTTGGTCATCAGCCGCACATGATCGAATCCGAGCTGCTTCAGCATGGTGGCCGCCGGCAGATAGACCCGCTCGTCGGCGTCGAAGCCCAGCACGGTGTTGGCGTCCACCGTGTCCAGCCCGCCATCCTGCAGCCGATAGGCCCGCAGCTTGTTGATCAGGCCGATGCCGCGCCCTTCCTGCGCCAGATAGAGCAGAACCCCGGCCCCGGCGGTGGCGATCTCGGCGATGGCGCCGCGCAGCTGCGGGCCGCAGTCGCAGCGCAAGGACCCCAGCAGGTCGCCGGTGAAACATTCCGAATGCAGCCGCGTCAGCACCGGCTGGCCCGGTGCCGGGTCGCCGATGACGATGGCCAGATGCTCCGGCCCGCCATCGGAGGGGCGGAAGGCGACGATGCGGGTGCGCTCGGCATCGGCCAGCGGCACTGTCGCCTCCACCACGCGGTAGAGCGTGCGGGCGGACTGGTGGCGGTAGGCCAGCACATCGGCGGCCCGCACCTGCATCAGGTCGTTGCGGCGGGCGAAGGCGGCGGCATCCTGCACGCCGGCCACGGTGGCGACCAGGGCGGCCGGCAGCAGCCGCGCCACCTTGGCCAGCAGCACCGCCGCGGCCTCCGCCGCGCTGTCGCCGTCCAGGGCGGTGGCCGCGACCAGGCGGACGCGGTCGGCCAGGGTCGTGTGCGGGGGCAGGACCCGGGTGGGGTCGGCCAGATCGCGGGCCAGCTCCGCCGTCAGCGGGCCGGTCAGCAGGACCGGCTGCTCCACCGGCAGGTCGAAGCCCAGGGCGCGGGCGCGCTGGCCGCTGACCACCAGGGCGGGCGTGGCGCCGGACAGGCTGGCCAGGGCGGCCAGGGCCGGGGCGGTCACCGCCTCCGCCGCCAGCATCAGCAGCACGCGTCCGTCCTCGCCCGCCAGCACCACCGGCTCGCTGCGCCGCAGCTCCGACAGGACCCGGTCCACGGCACGTTGGGCGGCGCGGTCCAGGGGGCGGGCAAGGTCGGCGGGGGCGAATTCCAAGGGCATGCTATCCATCGATCATCCGGTCGGCGGCCGTGCCGTGGCGGAAAAGCCAGACGGTATCGACCGCGAAAGAGAAAAGCAAAAGCGCAAGCGCTGCACCGGCCGCAAGCCCGCTCAGCGGCGGGGCCACCAGCGGGGTCAGGGCCGCGGCCGGCACCGCCACCTGCACCACGCAGACAGCACGGCGGCGGCGGCTGAAGGGCAGGGGCGCCGTCAGCCAGGGCCACAGCCATCCGGCCGCCACGAACAGCGGACGCAGCAGCCCCAGACCCAGAACCCAGATCCCCGCCTCCCCCAGACGCCAGACCAGCAGGGCCAGGACCAGGGTCAGCAGCGTGTCCAGCTCCATGTCGAAGCGGGCGCCATAGGGGCTGCTCTGCCCGTGGCGGCGGGCCAGCCAACCATCGACCCCGTCCAGGGCCAGGGCGATGACCGCGGTCACAGCCAGCCCCCACTGGACCGCCGGCCCCAGGCCGGGAGCCAGCGGCACGGCGCCGGCCAGCAGGCAGGTCAGCCCGCCGCGCAGCAGGGTCACGCGGTTGGCATGGCCCCAGCCACGCCCGGAATCATGGCCGTCCAGGCCGGTGCAGGCCAGAGCCGCCACCAGGGCGAAGGTCAGCAGCGTGGCGGCCGGCACGCTGGGCGGCAGCAGGCGCTCCAGGCTGAGGGTCAGCCCGCCGCCGCCCAGCAGCAGCCCGGCGGCGGCCAGATGCAGGCCGACCTCAACCCGCAGGCGGGCCGGGGACCCCGCGGCGGATCGGTGGCCGGATTGGCGGACAGGGGCGGAGGGCGGCGTCATGATCTCCCAAGGTTGTGCCGATTGCGGCGGGGACAAGCCCCTTTCGGCCTATCGCCAGCGGCGGGGCGGACTGGCACAGTGTCCGCTCCCGATCCTTGCCGCGCTGTCCGCCATGCCCCGCACCGCCCGCGCCTTCTGGATCGTCTCCCCCGGCCGGGGGGAGATCCGCAGCGAGACCCTGCCCGATCCCGGGCCGGATCAGGTGCTGGTGCGCGCCCTGGCCAGCGGCGTCAGCCGCGGCACCGAACGGCTGGTGTTCCAGGGCCGGGTGCCGCCGGCCCTGGCGGCGGCGATGCGCTGTCCCTTCCAGGCCGGGGATTTTCCGGGGCCGGTGAAGTACGGCTATTGCCTGGTCGGCCGGGTGGAGCAGGGGCCGCCCGCCCTTCTGGGCCGCCGGGTCTTCGTGCTGCATCCGCACCAGGACCGGCTGGTGGTGCCGGCCGCGTCCTGCCGCCCGGTGCCCGACGGGGTGCCGGACCGCGCCGCCGTGCTGGCCGCCAATCTGGAAACGGCGCTGAACATCCTGTGGGACGGCGGCGCCACGGCCGGCCAGCGCATCGCCGTGGTCGGCGGCGGCGTGGTGGGCTGTCTCGCTGCCTGGCTGGCCGGGCGGCTGCCGGGGGCGTCGGTGACGCTGGTGGACATCGCGCCGGAGCGTGCGGCGCTGGCGGCGGCGCTGGGTGTGGGCTTCGCGGCCCCGGCGCAGGCGCTGGACCGGCTGGCCCCGTCGGGGCGGGACCCGGCCGGGTGCGATCTGGTGGTCCATGCCAGCGCCAGCGAGGCCGGGCTGGCCACGGCGCTGGCCCTGGCCGGGCCGGAGGCCACGGTGGTGGAGGCGTCCTGGTACGGCGACCGGCCGGTGGCGGCACCGCTGGGCGCCGGCTTCCATCCGCGGCGGCTGCGGCTGCTGTCCAGCCAGGTGGGACAGGTGGCCCCGTCCTTCCGGCCGCGCTGGGATCCGGCGCGCCGGCTGGATCTGGCCCTGTCGCTGCTGGCCGATCCGCTGCCGGCGCTGTTGCCGGCGCTGTTAATTGACGGCGAAAGCCGTTTCGGCGCCCTGCCGGAAACCATGTCGCAACTGGCATCGACACCGGGTCTGTGCCATGTCATCCACTATGATCCTTGAACCGCATCCCGCCCCCGCATGTACGCCCTGACCGTCCGTGACCATCTGATGATCGCCCACAGTTTCGTCGGGGCGGTGTTCGGCCCGGCCCAGCGCCTGCACGGTGCCACCTTCGTGGTGGATGCCGAATTCCGCCGCAGCCGCCTGTCGGCGGACGGGCTGGTGGTGGATATCGGTCAGGCGTCCGCCCTGCTGAAGGACGTGCTGGCGCCGCTGGGCTACCGCAATCTCGACGATCTGCCGGAGTTCCGTGGCCGCAACACCACGACCGAGTTCCTGGCTGGTGAGATCCACCGCCGTCTGGCCGCCGGCATCGCCGCCGGCCGGCTGGGCGACGACGGCGCCGCGCTGCACAGCCTCAAGGTCACGCTGCAGGAAAGCCATGTCGCCTGGGGCAGCTATGAGGCACCGCTGACCGGGGGGGCCGGATGAACCGCAGCATCGGCCGCCCCGTCCATATCCTATCGCCGGGTCCCATCGGGCAGCGCACCGGCGGCTATGTCTTCCTGCGCCGCATCGCCGAAGGCCTGGCCGCACGGGGGGAGAGGGTCGGCATCCATGCCCTGCCCGGGCAGCATCCCTGGCCGGACGAGGCGGCCCGGCTGTCGGCGGACGCCATCGTCGGCCGCATTCCCGACGGCGCCGTGGTGCTGGTGGACGGGCTGGCCCTGCCGGCCGCCGCCAATGCCCTGTGGATGGACCAGTACCGTCTGCGCCTGACGGCACTGGTGCATCATCCGCTGCATCTGGAGACCGGGCTGTCCACAGAGCAGGCGACCCTGCTGCGGCAGATCGAGCAGGCGGCGCTGGGTCCGATGCGCCGGGTGCTGGTGCCGAGCGCCGCCACCGCCGCCGCTGTCGTTGCCCTGGGGGTTCCGCCGGCCCGCATCGCCATGGTGCCGCCCGGCACCGACCGGGCGGACAAGGCGGCCGGCAGTGCCGGCGGCGGCCCCCATCGCGCCGATGGCGTCCCGCAGCTGCTGAGCCTGGGCACGCTGACCCCGCGCAAGGGTCATCATCTGCTGATCGGGGCGCTGGCGGCCCTGACCGATCTGCCCTGGCGGCTGGTGCTGGCCGGCAGTGACAGCCGCGATCCCGCCTGTGCCGCCGCCCTGCGTGCGGCGGTGGCCGGTGCCGGTCTGGCTGGGCGGGTCACCATCACCGGCGAGCTGGACGAGGCCGGGCTGGCGCGGCTGTGGGCCTCCAGCGACCTGTTCGTCTTCCCCAGCCTGCATGAGGGCTATGGCATGGCCGCGGCCGAGGCGCTGGCGCGCGGCCTGCCGGTGGTGACCACCACGGCCGGTGCCCTGGCCGAGGTCGTTCCCCCTGGCGCCGGCGCCCTGGTGCCGCCGGGCGATGCCGGCGCCCTGGCGGCCGCCCTGCGCCCGTTGCTGGCCGATCCGGGGGTCCGCGCCGCCGCCGCCCGGGCCGCGGCGGCGGCGGGGGCCCTGCTGCCGGACTGGGAGGACTGTCTCGACCGGGTGCGGTCGGAGCTGGGGCGGGCCGTGCCCGCCGACCAGCGGATCGAGCGCATCGCATGAGCGGTTTCGCCCTGGACTGGCTGCGCCTGCGCGAGCCGCTGGACGGGCGGTCGCGCGCCACGGCCCTGGTGGCGGACTTCGCAGCGGCCCTGCCGGAGCGGCCGGCCCTGCTCGACCTCGGCGCCGGCACCGGCTCGACCCTGCGCCAGCTGGCTCCGCGGCTGGGACGGGCCGCGCAGGGCTGGACCCTGCTGGACAACGACCCGGCCCTGCTGGCCCAGGCCCCGCGGGAGATCGCGGACTGGGCCGCGTCCCGGGGCTGGCAGGTTTCGGACCCTCAGGTTTTGGGCCAGCCTGGTTCGGACGATGCGGGCATCGCCCTGCGCGGGCCGGATCTGACGCTGGATGTGGAAACGCGGCGTTTCGACCTGACGGGCGACCCGGCCGGGCTGGCGCTTGGCCGTTATGACGGCATCCTGGCCAGCGCCCTGCTGGATCTGGTTTCCGCCGCCTGGGTCGGGCGCTTCGTGGCGGCGCTTGCCGCCGCCGGACGGCCGCCGCTGCTGCTGGGGCTGACGGTGGACGGGCGCGTGGCCTTCACCCCGCCGCTGGACGATGATGCGCTGGTCCTGGCCTGCTTCCACGGCCATATGCGCCGCGACAAGGGCTTCGGTCCGGCGCTGGGGCCGGCGGCGGCCGCAACCCTGGCCGGGGCGCTGGACCAGGCCGGTTACCGCGTCGCCCTGGCGCCGTCCGACTGGTGCCTGGGGGCGGAGGAGACCGCGGTGCAGCGGCTGATGATCGACGGCTATGCCCGCAGCGCCGGCGCGCAGGATCCGGCGGTGGCCGGCCGGATCGGGGCCTGGGCCGGGCGGCGGCAGGCGCTGCTGCAGGCCGGCGGGGCCGCACTGGCGGTGGGCCACACCGATCTTCTGGCGCTGCCCCGGCGCCAGCGCTGCTAGTTTATGGCGGTGGCGGGCGTGCTAAGGTTGTGCGCCCCGCCGATGGATGGACCATGACCGGACCGATGAAGACCACGGGTAAACGCGTTCTGCTGGTGGATGACGATGACGCGCTGCGCCAGTCGCTGGCGGAGCAGCTGAGCCTGCACGAGGAGTTCGAGACGGTGGAGGCGGCCAGCGGGGCCGCCGGGCTGGAGGCGGCGCGGGCCGGCCTGTTCGATGCCATGCTGGTGGATGTGGGCCTGCCCGACATGGACGGGCGCGATCTCTGCCGGCTGCTGCGGCGCGACGGGGTGAAGTGTCCCATCATCATGCTGACGGCGGCGGCCAGCGACGCCGACACCATCCTGGGCCTGGACAGCGGCGCCAATGACTATGTGGCCAAGCCGTTCCGGCTGGGGGTGCTGCTGGCCCGGCTGCGGGCGCAGCTGCGCCAGTTCGAGGCGTCGGACGACGCCGTGTTCGCCATCGGCCCCTACAGTTTCCAGCCCGCCGCCAAGCTGCTGCAGGATGAGGGGCGCGGACGCAAGATCCGGCTGACCGAGAAGGAAACCCAGATCCTGAAATATCTCTACCGCTGCGGCAATGCCGTGGTCGGGCGGGAGACGCTGCTGGGCGAGGTCTGGGGCTACAATGCCGGGGTCACCACCCATACGCTGGAGACCCATGTCTACCGGCTGCGCCAGAAGATCGAGGCCGATCCGGCCAATGCCCGCATCCTGGTGACGGAACCCGGCGGCTACCGGCTGGTGCCCTGATCCGGGGCAGCGGGGTCCGGCGGCATCGCCCCGGCTGCCCGCGCGGGACGGGCACCTTCCGGCATCAGTGCTTCAGGCGCCAGCCCGGCGCTTCGGCGTCGAGGATGCGTTCCAGCTGGGCGACGCGGTCCTCCAGCCGTTCGGCCCGGCTGGTCAGTTCGCCGGCGGCGCCCTCGGACAGGCCGCCCGCCCGCAATTCGCGCCATTTCGTCAGATGCTTCATGACGATGCTGACGATGGGGATCATCAGGGCGACGACGGGAACGATGAAGGGGCTGTTGAACATGGCGCGGGTCCGTCGGCGTGGATCGGTGGGGGAGCGGGACGGGCGTCCGGCTCAGTTGCCTTTGTTGTCGGCCAGGCTGCGGAAGCGGCGGTTCAGCTCGAATTCCGGGCTGGTGACATAGCGTTCGATATCGGCGATTCGGCGTTCGGCCTCGTCGAAGGCGCGGAAGCGCCGGCGCAGGTCCACATCGGCCTCGGCCCGCCGGATCTCCAGCTCCTGCCAGCGGCGCAGGGTCTTGGCGATGATGGCGACGATGGGGATGCAGAGCGCGATGACGGGGACGATGAAGGGGGAGCTGAACACGGGCGGCGTCCCTTACTGGCAGGATGGTGCTGACCGGTTGGCGGGCGCTGGGGCCGGGTGACCCGGTCTCTGTCGGCGGAGACCGGGCATCCCGTCACTTGCGCTCCAGGTCGCGGAACTGGCGGTTGAGATCATACTCGCGGGAGGCGATATAGCCCTCCAGGCGGGCGATCTCGCGGTCCAGGTCGCGGAACTTGGCCTTCAGCGCCGCCGCGGTCTGTTCTGGCCGGGTGGAGACCGAGCGCCAGAACTGTTCCTCTTCGACCGTTTCGAACAGGTGACCGGGGCGTGGCTTCAAGATCCACCACAGGGCGACATAGCCGATGAAGAACACCGGCGTGAAGAAGAACAGGCCCAGCAGCGCGCCCAGCCGGACCATCCAGCTATCCACATTGATGTAGTCGGCGATGCCGGCGCAGACGCCGGCGATCTTGCCTTCCGCCACGTTGCGGTACAGCCGGTGCGGATTGGGGGAGCGGGTCAGCGGGTCCTGGCTGGCCATGGGATCCTCCTGTCTCCACCGCGACCCGCCCTTGCGGAACAGGCCTGGATCGACACCCAGATACTGGCTCCAGCTCTGGCCGGGTTCCTTTCCCAGCCACTCCGACTGCCAGTCGGAAGGCCGGCGCGACCCGCTGTAGCGGTAGCGGTTGCGCCGGCCGGGGAAGGGCGGCGGCCCTTCCGGCGGGACATGGTCGCTCATGACGCCTTGGACCTCCAGTTGGGGGCTTCGGCGTCCAGGATCCGCTCCAGCTGGCGGATGCGGTCTTCCATCTTGCCGGCGCTGTGCCACAGATCCGCGAGCATCTTCTCATCGTCGGCGGACAGCGTCTTGGCGATCCGCCATTTGGTGATGTAGTGGAAGATGATCCAGACCGGCGCCACGAACACCAGAAAGAGCACCGCCGGGACGATTACGGCTTCAGACATGCTTGCCCCCATTTAAGGCTGGCCCCCCGGTGGAGGTCAGCCCTGCTGCTGGTCCTTGCCCGCCAGCCTGGCCTTCAACGCCTGCAGTTCGGACTCGACCTTGGCGTCGGCCTCCAGCTCGGCGATCTCTTCGGCCAGGCTTTTCTTGCGACCCATCTCCAATACCTCGGACCGGCCTTCCAGCATATCGAGATTGCGCTCGACCTGCTCGAAACGGGCGAAGGCATCGGTGATGCGCTCGTCATGCAGCTGGGTCTTGACCTTCAGCCGGTCGGTCGCCGTCTTGTGGCGGGCGATCAGGGCCTTTTCGCGGGCCTTGGCGTCGGCCAGCTTCTGCTGCAGGGCGCCGATATCCTCGTTGGTCTTGGCCAGCGCGCTGTCCAGGCGCCCCAGCTCCGCCGACAGGGATTCCGCGGCCTCCATCAGCTTGGTCCGGGCGACCAGGGCGCCCTTGGCCAGATCCTCCCGGTCCTTCGACAGGGCGAACTCGGCCTTGCGTTCCCAATCCCCGGCCTCGCGGCGGAGATCGGTGAGCTTGCGCTCGATTTCCTTCTTGTCCGCCACCGTCTTCACCGCGGAGCTGCGGACCTCCACAAGGGTGTCCTCCATCTCCTGGATGATCAGGCGGATCAGCTTCTCCGGATCCTCGGCGCGATCCAGGATGGCGTTGATGTTGCTGTTCACAATGTCGCCGAGACGGGAAAAGATGCCCATGTCAGGGTCTCCTTCAGGCAAGGGCAATGAAAAGGTTGCTCATCACGGTGGCGACCGCAAGGATGATCCAGGCTTCCACGGGAACCGCCCGGAAATCCTCGTAGAGGTCCCGGAGAAGTCCGCCATGCGGGGGGGCGAAGAAGCCGCCCCGGGTATCCTCCACGGAAGCACGATCGGCAAGATCGCTCTGGAAGGTGAAGTCGGTCATCGTTCGATCCCCAGCATTTTGAGTTCCCCGGTGTCGCGGAGATAAAAAGCAAGGGGCGTGCCAACCGCGGGAAATCGGCGGCAAAGCCTGGAAAACCGCGGGTTTCCCACCCCTTTCGCTTGACCCTGGCCGCGGGGCGCCTGTAGCCTCCATGCCAATCCTTCGTGATTTTCGCCACGGGATGGCCGATTTCGCCAATCCCGCCATCTGGCGCCGAAACGCGAACGGGGAGGCCCCATCCGGCCCGGACCCGCCTGTCGGGACCGGCCCCCTTGCAGGAGCGCGCCCATGTCGCCCAGCAGCCCGCCGTCGCTGATCGGTCAGGCACCGTCCTTCCTGCGGCTGATGGAGCATGTGTCCCAGGCGGCGCCGCTGAACCGGCCGACCCTGGTGATCGGGGAGCGCGGCACCGGCAAGGAGCTGGTGGCGGCCCGTCTGCATTACCTGTCGCCCCGCTGGGACAAGCCCTTCGTCAAGCTGAACTGCGCCGCGCTGAGCGAGACGCTGCTGGAGACGGAGCTGTTCGGCCATGAGGCCGGCTCCTTCACCGGGGCGCAGAAGCGGCATGTCGGCCGCTTCGAGCTGGCCGATGGCGGCACCCTGTTCCTGGACGAGATCGCCACCGCCAGCCTGCGGGTGCAGGAGAAGATCCTGCGCGTCATCGAATATGGCGAGTTCGAGCGTGTGGGCGGCACCACCACCATTTCCATCGATGTCCGCGTGGTGGGCGCCACCAATGCCGACCTGCCGCGCCTGGCCGACAGCGGCAGGTTCCGCGCCGACCTGCTGGACCGGCTGTCCTTCGATGTGGTCACCATCCCGCCGCTGCGGGCGCGGCCCGAGGATATCCCGGTCCTGGCCGAGCACTTCGCCGTGGCCATGGTGAAGGAGCTGGGACGCCCCTTCTTCGGCGGTTTCAGCCCGGCGGCCATGGCGCAGCTGCTGGACTTCCCCTGGCCCGGCAATGTGCGCGAGCTGAAGAATGTGGTGGAGCGCGCCGTCTACAAGGCGGCCGACCCGGAACGCGCCATCGAGGAGGTGCAGTTCGACCCCTTCGACTCGCCCTGGCGCCCCCGGCAGATGGCCATCTACGAGGACGGGCCGCAGCCGATCATTGTCCATGCCCCGGCGGCAGCGCCGGCGGGCGCGGATGGCGCCGCCGGCACTGCCCGCCCGGTCGACGGGGTGTCGCAGCTCTGGCCGGCCGATGGCAGCCCCTGCGATTTCCTGGCCCAGGTGGCGGATTTCGAGAAGGCGCTGCTGCGGGCGGCGCTGGAGCGCAACCAGTACCACCAGAAGCGCGCCGCCGCCGATCTGGGGCTGAACTACCACCAGTTCCGCGGTTATCTCCGCAAGTACGAGCTGCTGGAGAAGCGCCACGGCCCCCGCGGCGCCGAGGATGGTGCCGGCGACGGGGCGGATGAGGGGGCCGGCGAGGGCGCGGACGGGGCGTGAATCCCCGTCCGTCTGCCTTCCGGAGGGAGGCCCGGCCGGTTCAGCGCAGGCTGCGGCCCAGGAAGGCGCCCAGCGGCGGCAGGGTGACATTGCCCTTGAACAGGATCGGTTCCGGCGCCCCCGGCGGTCGTGGCAGCAGCAGGGCCGTCACATCCGGGTCGGGCAGCGGATAGGTCACCGACTCGCCGCTGAAATTGAAGATGCAGGTCAGCCGCTCCTGCCCCAGCACGCGGACGAAGGCCAGCACCGGCCCGTCCTCGTCCACCTGGGTCAGGGCGCCGCTGTGCAGCGGGGCGCGGCTGCGGCGCAGGGCCAGGGCCGCGCGCCAGATGGCCAGGGTCGAGCCGGGGCGCCGGTCCTGCACGGCCACGGCCTGGGCCAGATGCGCGGCGGGCACGGGCAGCCAGGGCTTCGCCTCCGGCGGGCAGAAATCGCCGTGGGGGGCTGTGGGGGTCCAGGGCAGGGGCGTGCGGCAGCCGTCTCGGCCCTTGAACTCCGGCCAATAGGCCTTGCCGAACGGGTCGCGCAGGTCCTCCTCGGCCAGATCGGCCTGGCCCAGACCCAGCTCCTCCCCCTGGTAAAGGCAGACCGTGCCGGGCAGGCAGGCCAGCAGCAACGCCTGAAGCGCGGAGGCGGCGGCCGGATCGCAGCCGGGGGGACACCAGCGGCTGGCGGCCCGCTCCACATCATGGTTGCTGAAGCTCCAGCAACTGTTGCCGCCCACCGCCATCAATGCAGCGTGGAAGGCGGCCGGCGTGAAGGGACGCTTGGGCAGGTCCAGCGTATAGGCGGAGTGCAGGCCGCCAGGGGCGGTGTAATGGGCGATGCGGCCGGTGGCGCCGGGCTGGCTCGACAATTCGCCCAGCAGCACCGTGCCGGGATACTCGTCCACCACCTGCCGCAGCTGTTCCAGCACGGGGCGGACGGCATCGAACACCATGTCGTGGACATGCCGCTGCATGCCGAACAGCTTGGCCGGGATGCTGGCGGGATGGGCCGTGGCCGGCGGATTGTCGCGCAGGGCCGGGTCGTGCATCAGATGATCGACGGCATCGACACGGAAGCCGTCCACGCCACGCTCCAGCCAGAAGCGGGCGACATCCAGCACCGCGGCCAGCGCCCCGGGATGGCGCAGGTTCAGGCTGGGTTGCTCGGGCAGGAAATGGTGCAGGTAATACTGGCGCCGGCGTGGCTCCCAACTCCAGGCCGAGCCGCCGAACACCGAGAGCCAGTTGGTGGGCGGGGTGCCGTCCGGGCGGGGATCGGCCCAGACGTACCAGTCGGCCTGGACGCCGCTGCGGCTGCGGCGGCTGTCCTCGAACCAGCGGTGGCGGGTGCTGGTGTGGCCGATGACCAGATCCATCAGCACCTTCAGCTCCAGCCGGTGGGCCTCGGCCAGCAGGCGGTCGAAGGTCTCCAGATCGCCGAACCGCGGGTCGATGGCGCAATGGTCGGCCACGTCATAGCCGAAATCGGCCAGCGGCGAGGTATAGACCGGCGACAGCCAGATGGCGGTCACGCCCAGGGAGGCGATGTGCGGCAGCCCGTCGATGATACCCTGCAGATCGCCCCAGCCATCACCGTTACCATCCCGGAATGACAGCGGGTAGATCTGGTAGAGCGTGGCCCCCTGCAACCAGTGTCCCGACTCCATCAACCGACTCTCCTTCACCCGCGGACGGGGATGGCATCCGCCGTCAGTGCGGATGTCCTACCCCCTTTGCGCGGCGCAGCCTGCGCCCGCGGTGGTTAAGGAGCGGTTTTCAGACGATTTTGCCATCAATATTCCGCAACAGGTCGCGGATCTCGGCCAGCAACGGGGCTGTTGCGTCCCCGACCGGGGCCGATACGGGGCCGGGGGCCTCCGGCCGGGCCTCGCTGTGCATCTGCTGGTCGCGTTGGGCCAGAACCCGTTCCTGGAAGGCTTTGGCCCCCACCAGCCCGACCAGATCGGCGGCGCTGCTGCCCGGCGTGGCGCTGGCGCCCGCCGTCTCGATGCGCAGGGTGCACAGCCCCAGCGCGTTCAACAGCGGCCCGCGGATCAGCGACAGGTCCTGGATCTTGTCCAGCGGGATGGTGCGCTCGCGCTGGAACAGGATGCCATAGCTGAAATAGAGCCGCCGCCGTGTCAGCCGGCAGCGGATGGTGGTGAAGAAATGGCCGGACCACCACCAGGCCGCCCACAGCGACAGCGGCAGCAGCACCAGCCCGATGCCGGTCACGGCCAGCAGCAGGCCGGCCTTCAGGAACAGATACAGCCGCAGCTTGGGATCGAAGACCGCCGTTTCCAGCAGATCGGGATCGGGGCCGGTGGATGGAACGGGCGCCATGGGATCTCCCCGTCAGGGTTGTGCTGCTCTATCCTGCCGTGTCGGAGGGGCCGATGCCAGCCCGCCGGGCATGGCTGCCCGCAAGCGGCTGCCGCCGGCGTGGGGTTGACAGGCGGGGGCAGCGGGGCACCTATCGCCCCCATCATGCCGCGCGATCCCCGTTCCCCCCGCCAGACCCCGCCCGCCCGCTCCGCCCAGGCCAACCGGACCGGACCCGGCCCGATGGCGCCGACCCAGTCTCTGCCGGACCACAGCCCGCCGGCCCGGACCCTGCGGCGCCCGGCTGAGCTGGTGGAGCAGGGGCTGGTATCCGCCGAGCGGCTGCCGGCGCTGGAGGCGGTGGCCCGGTCTTTCGCCGTGGCCGTGACCCCGGCCATGGCCGCGGCCATCGACCCGGCCGATCCGGCCGATCCTATTGCCGCCCAGTTCGTGCCGAGCGAGGCCGAACTGACGGTCCTGCCGGAGGAACGGGCCGATCCCATCGGCGACGAGCCCTTCTCCCCCGTCAAGGGCATCGTCCACCGCTATCATGACCGGGTGCTGCTGAAGCCGGTGCATGTCTGCCCGATCTATTGCCGCTTCTGCTTCCGGCGGGAGATGGTGGGGCCGGGCGGCGAGGGGCTGGACGCGGCCGAGCTGGATGCGGCCCTGGCCTATATCGCCTCCCGGCCGCAGATCTGGGAAGTGGTCATGACCGGCGGCGATCCCATGATCCTGGCGCCGCGGCGCATGGCCGAGCTGGTGGAGCGGCTGAACGCCATTGCGCACCTGGGGCTGGTGCGCATCCACACCCGTGTGCCCATCGTCGATCCCGACCGCATCACGGCCGAACTGGTGGCGGCGCTGAAGGGCAGCCGCATCCCCACCTGGGTCATGCTGCATTCCAACCACTGGCAGGAACTGACGCAGGCCGCCCGCGCCGCCATCGGCCGGCTGGTCGATGCCGGTATCCCCATGCTGGCCCAGACCGTGCTGCTGAAGGGCATCAACGACGATGTGGAGACGCTGACCCGCACCTTCCGCGCCCTGGTCGGCGCCCGGGTCAAGCCGCACTATCTCCACCATGGCGATCTGGCCAAGGGCACCAGCCATTTCCGCACCAGCCTGGCCGAGGGCCAGGCGCTGATGCGGGCCTTGCGCGGCGATGTCTCCGGCCTGTGCCAGCCC
The DNA here is from genome assembly GCF_003336875.1 of Oleisolibacter albus. Classification (GTDB taxonomy): domain Bacteria; phylum Pseudomonadota; class Alphaproteobacteria; order Azospirillales; family Azospirillaceae; genus Niveispirillum; species Niveispirillum album. The sequence goes on from NZ_QGNJ01000004.1 coordinate 90,381, forward strand.
ACCTATGTGCTGGACATCCCCGGCGGCCACGGCAAGGTGCCGGTGGGGCCGGGCTATCTCACCGACCATGGCGACGGGCAATGGACGGTGGAGGACCCCCGCGGCAACCGCCACGCCTACAGGGGGTGAGGATCAGCCCAGGCGGTCCGGCCGCTCGCCGAGGTAGCGCTGCACCGCGGCCAGGGCCGGCGAGCGGAACTGGCGGCTGTAGAGGATGAAGGTCACCCAGGCCACGGCGGCCATGGACGCATAGGGGTGGACGAACCAGCCCAGCGAGGCGAAGGCGTAGTAATAGGCGCGCATGCCGGCGTTGAAGTTGCGCACGGCCATGGACATCATCTGCGCCGCCCCTTCCGCCATTTCCTCCACCCGCGGGCCGGGGTCCAGTGGTGCTGCGCCGATCAGGGCGATGGTGTAGTTGTACTGGCGCACCGCCCAGGTGAACTTGAAGAAGGCATAGACGAAGATACCGATCAGCAGCAGCAGCTTCACCTCGAACAGAAGCTGGCTGGTGCGGCTGGCCACGCCCAGGTCGGTGGCCAGCTGGTGCGCCTTGTCCGACCCGGCCAGACCGCCCACCAGACCGGCCAGCAGCAGCACGCTGGTGGAGGCGAAGAAGGACACGCTGTTGATGAGGTGGCCCATCAGCATGCCGTCCATCACCCGGTTGTCCCGGTGCAGCATGTTGCGCATCCAGTCCACCCGCACCATGGCCATGTGCCGGTTCAGGCTCAGCGTGCCGCCGACGCTGCGGTTGGCCAGCCGGCTGTAGACGATCCAGAAGCCGAACAGCCAGACCAGGAACAGCCAGTCGGGCGGGGTCAGGTCGGCAAGCAGGCGCTGAAGCATGGTCATCGGTCCGGAAAGGGCGGGGACATGCCGGCGGGGACGACCCGCCGGCGCTGAACGGGATAGGACGGGGGGCTTGCGGATCGGCGGCGGGTCAGAAGCCGGCGGCGTGGCCGTCCACCCGCATTTCGGTGGCCCCCCGGTAGACGCCGGTGGCGGCGTCGCGCTGGATGCCCTCGTAGCTGCCGTAATGGGTGCCGGGCTTGTACATCACGGCATGGCCGCGGCGCTTCAGCTCCGCCAGCACCGCCGGGTCGATGCCCTGTTCCAGATACAGCTCGCCCACGCCCTTGCCCGGTTCCCCGGTCGGTTCGGCGCTGCCGTCATGCTGCCAGCGGGCGGCGTCGCCCGCCTCCTGCACGCCCATGCCGAAATCGATCATGTTGACCAGCACCTGCACCTGCCCCTGGGGCTGCATGGCGCCGCCCATGACGCCGAAGGCCAGCCAGGGCTCGCCATTCCTGGTGACGAAACCGGGGATGATGGTGTGGAACGGGCGCTTGCCCGGCGCATAGGCGTTGGGATGGGCGGGGTTGAGGGCGAACTGCTCGCCCCGGTCCTGCAGCATGAAGCCCAGCCCGTCCGGCACCAGGCCCGAGCCCATGCCGCGATAGTTCGACTGGATCAGCGCCACCATCATCCCGTCCTTGTCGGCCGTGGCCAGGAAGATGGTGTCCTTCGATTCCGGCATGGTGCCGGGAGCGGGGTCGGCCGCCGCCCGGTCCATCCGGATCAGCGGCCGGCGCTCGGCCGCATAATCCTTGCTGACCAGACGCTCCAGCGGAACCTTGACGAAGGCCGGGTCGGCGTACCAGCGGGCGCGGTCGGCGAAGGCCAGCTTCTTGGCCTCCGCCATCACATGGATCATGTCGGCGGAATTGTGCCCCATGGCCTTGAGGTCGAAGCCCTCCAGCAGGTTCAGCATCTGCAGCGTGGCCAGCCCCTGCCCGTTGGGCGGGATCTGCCAGACATCATAGCCGCGGTAATTGGTGGAGATGGGCTCGACCCAGGTGCTGCTGTGGGCGGCGAAATCCTCGGCCCGCAGCGGACCGCCGATCCGCTTCATATAGGCGTCGATGGTGCCGGCCACCGGCCCCGTGTAGAAGGCGTCGCGCCCGCCCTTGGCCAGCAGCTCATAGGTGCGGGCCAGATCCGGGTTGCGGAAGACCTGTCCGGCCGCCGGCGCCTTGCCGTCGATCAGATAGGTCTTGCGGGCGTTCTCCTTCTCCTCGATGACGTCCATCGCCAAGATGCGCGTCATGTTGCGGTTCCAGGCATAGGCCACATAGGGGCTCAAGGGGAAGCCGTCGCGGGCATAGGCGATGGCCGGGGCCAGGATCCTGTCCATGGGCAGCTTGCCGAAGCGTTGGTGCAGGCTGAACCAGCCATCCACCGCCCCCGGCACCGTCACCGAAAGGGAGCCGTGACTGGGGATGGCGTCGCGGTCGCCCAGGCGCCGGCGCAGCTGCTCCAGAGTCTGTCCCAGCGGCGCCCGGCCGGAGGCGTTGAGCCCCACCACCTTGCGCGTTTTGGGGTCCCAGACCAGGGCGAACAGGTCGCCGCCCATGCCGGACCCGGTGGGTTCGACCAGCCCCAGCGTGGCGTTGGCGGCGATGGCCGCATCCACGGCGGAGCCGCCCTGCTGCAGGATGCTGATGGCCGCCTGGGTGGCCAGGGGCTGGCTGGTGGCGGCGATGCCGTTCCGGGCGATGATCTCGGCCCGCGTGGCGAAGTTGGCGCCCACCAGCCGGTCGCCGCGGCCGGGCTGGGCCAGCGTCTCGGCCGCCCCGGCGATCTCCGTCATCAGCGGCATGGATACCAGCGCCGCCAGCAGCAGCGCCCCCGCCCGCCACCGGTTCCGTCCGTCCCGGCCTGCTCCATGCTGCATCCCCCGCTCCATGTCCGTTGCGCCTTCCCGCCGGTCATTGCCTGTGCCAGGTCCTTCGGACCCCGCCCGGTCTTCCGCCCATCTAGGCCATGGCGGCCCCGCCGGTGCAAGATGCGCTTGACCGGCGGGGGGCGGGCCGGGGCACTCTGCCCCGGCAGGGGCCACGCTTCCGGAAGGGGCGGCGATCGACGGCCCCGGTGATCAATGGCCGTGGCGATGACGGGGAGAGGGGCGGTGCAGGTTCAGGTCAATGGTGTCCCCCTGTTCTTCGATGTGGAGGGTGCCGCGCTGGTGCCGGACGGCGATATCCTGCGTCCGCGGCCGACAGTGCTGCTGCTGCATGGCGGTCCCGGATTCGACCATGCCAGCTTCAAGCCGGCCTTCACCGCCCTGACCGATTGCTGCCAGCTGGTCTATCTCGACCATCGCGGCCAGGGCCGCAGCGGCGGCGGCCGCTCCGGCTGGACGCTGGACCAGTGGGCCGACGATGTGCGCGGCCTCTGCGACGCGCTGGGCATCGTCAAGCCGGTGGTGCTGGGCAACAGCTTCGGCGGCTTCGTGGCCCAGGCCTATCTGGCCCGCCACCCCGACCATGCCGCCGGGGTGATCCTGTCCTCCACCGCCGCCCGCATGACTCTCGACCTGATCCTGGCCGCGTTCGAGCGCCGCGGCGGGCCGGCCATCCGCGATGCCGCCGCCGCCTTCTGGCAGGATGTGCGGGCCGAGAAGGTGGAGGCCTATGCCCAGGTCTGCATGCCCTTCTACACGGCGGCCCGCCCGCGCGACGGCGTGCCCGGCCGCGCCCGCTCCATCGTGCGGCCGGAGGTGCTGGAGCATTTCTCCGGCCGCGACGGCGAGATGTGGCGCATGGATTTCCGCGACAGCCTGCGCCGGGTGCGGGTGCCCGTGCTGCTGCTGGCCGGCGACCTGGACCCGGTGACGCCGTGGGAATGCGCCGAGGAGCTGGCGGCGTGTCTGCCGCCGCGGCATCTGACCTATCACCGCCAGCCCGATTGCGGCCACGGCCTCTGGCGCGACCAGCCCGACCGCACCTTCGCCGCCATCCGCGCCTTCATCCGGCGGGTGGCGGCCGAGTGCCAGTGCGGCTGATGCCGACCCGGTCCAATCCAAGCGGGCCGTTGCAGGGGGCCGTTGCATCCCCGACGCGCCTGTTCCCCCCGTGATTCCACAGAGTCAGAGGACCGACCCGGCGGCAAAAGACAAACCCCAGGGCACCGGAGCGCCCCGCGACTGTCCCGGAATGTCGAGGAAAGCTGGAGCGGGTGAAGGGAATCGAACCCTCGTCGTAAGCTTGGGAAGCTTCTGCTCTACCATTGAGCTACACCCGCGCTGGGACGGCTTTATACGGTGTCCGCCGCTGCGGTTCAAGGGTCTTCGCGGCGATGGGGGCGCGGGGACCCCGCCGGAGGGTCAGGAGGCGTCAGCGCGCGGCGCGCCGCAGTCGGCGTCGTCCGCCCCCGGACGGGGCCGCGGCATCCAGATCGGCGGGGCGGCCATCCTCGTGCACCGCCAGCGGCGTGATCGCGGCGACCGCATCCGCCGTCACGCCGGCCGTGGCCGGCAACGGATGGGCGAGGGGCGGGGTCTGCTGGCCCGGATGCGGGGTGCGGCCGGCCTTCGACCGGGACACGCGCCCGACCATGCCGGTCACCCCGTCCAGGGCGCCGGGCACCAGCTCCAGCCCCAGGAAGCGGGCCGGGTCCACCGGACCCGGCAGGGCCAGGGCCAGTGTCTTCTCGCGGCTGAAACCGAAGCGCACATAGTAGGGCGCATCGCCCACCAGGATGACGATGGCGTGGCCCAGCTCGGCCGCGCGGGCCAGGCTGTGCCGGATCAGCCGGCCGCCCAGCCCCTGGCTGCGCCAGGCCTCGGCCACGGCGATCGGCCCCAGCAGCAGGGCCGGCGTGGTGCCGCCCAGCAGGATCGGCCAATAGCGGATGCTGGCCACCACCTGCTCCTGCCCGGCGGCGTCGGTGTCGATGGCGACGAAGGACAGGTCGGCGATGGGCGCCACGTTCCGGCGCAGCCGGTACACGGTCTTCTTGTTGCGCTTGGGGCCGAAGGAGGTGTCGAGCAGGGCTTCGATGGCGCCGGCATGCGCCGGCTGCTCAAGCGTGATGTTCATCTCTGTGGGGTGTCCCGGCACTACGGAAACGGGGGAAGCGAATTCTTCGCCGGCCGGGGCCCCCGTGCGCATGGCGCCGTCAGCCCAGGGCGGAACGAATGGACCGCCCGGTCAGGGGGCGGACGCAGGGTCGTCGTCGCAGGGAAATGAGGCGCAGCATTGCGCGGCTCGTCGGCAGTTGCATCTGATCGCGGTATATGACGGCAACCGCCCCGGCACGCAAGGGCGATTTTCCAGTCCGATCCCCGCGCCGGGCGGCCAACGGCCCTGCGAACTTTGCGCGGCGGCCACCATCCCCCGGCCGCGGCGGCCGGTCGGCCCGGACCGGGCCGGAAAAGGCGGGGCCGGACCGGCGGCTGTGCGCTTGCAACAGGCATTGGACCCGGCCCCGTCCCGCCCTATAGTGCAGCCGCAACACAGTTCCGCGTCCTTGCAACGCGGCGGATGGATGTTCACGGCCCGGCGGACGTGGACCGGAGGGAGTGACAGGTGTACAGCGAATCCACGCGGTCCATTCGCGTGTCGGTCGAGCCGCGCTATCTGCCCGACCAGTCGGACCCGGCCGAGGGCCGCTATCTCTGGTCCTATACCGTCCGCATCGAGAACCAGGGCGGCGAGACGGTGCAGCTGCGCACCCGGCACTGGCAGATCACCGACGCGCTGGGCCGGCGGCAGGAGGTGCGCGGCGCCGGTGTGGTGGGCGAACAGCCGGTCCTGACACCCGGCGCGGCCTTCGAGTACACCAGCGGCACCCCGTTGCCCACACCGTCCGGCATCATGGTCGGCAGCTATCGGATGGTCACGGCCGACGGCGAGCCGTTCGATGTGCGCATCCCCGCCTTTTCCCTGGACAGCCCGCACCAGCAGCGCTGCCTGCAGTGAGGTGAGGGTGGCCGCGGCGCCGGTGGTGCGGGGCGGCGCCGCCACCCGGAGGGCGTGATCCGGCTTGAAAGCCCCCCCTTTGCGCTCCACCTTGCCTGCGGAGGCAATGTGCTCCGCTGCGCCGGCCGGTACAGCGGATACCAAGGTTGTTACGAAGGAGCCTACCCGTGACGTCACCCAAAGCGTCGACCGGCACCGTGCTGCCGGGTCCGGCCCATGGCCGCCGCAGCTCGCCCGCCCTGTCCAAGCCCAGCCGTGCCGAAGCCGAGGCCGCCGTGCGCACGCTGATCCGCTGGGCCGGCGACGATCCCGACCGCGAGGGGCTGGTCGGCACCCCCGACCGTGTGGCCCGGTCCTATGAGGAGTTCTTCGCGGGTTATGAGGTCGACCCGGTCGAGCTGCTGACCCGCACCTTCGAGGAGACGGACGGCTACGACGAGATGGTGGTCCTGCGCGGCATCCGCTTCGAGAGCCATTGCGAGCACCATATGGTGCCGATCATCGGCAAGGCCCATGTGGCCTATCTGCCGCGCAACCGGGTCGTGGGCATCTCCAAGCTGGCCCGCGTGGTCGAGGTCTATGCCAAGCGCCTGCAGATCCAGGAGAAGATGACCTCCCAGATCGCCAACACCATCGAGGAGGTGTTGCAGCCGCTGGGCGTGGCCGTGGTGATCGAGGCCTCGCACCAGTGCATGACCACCCGCGGCGTGCACAAGCCGGGCGTGACCATGGTGACCAGCCGCATGCTGGGCGCCTTCCGCAGCGATCCCAAGACCCGCCGCGAATTCCTGGCCATGATCGGCAACCCGTCCAGCAATCTGGAGGCCTGAGCGGCTCCCGGCCGTCCCTGGTCCCGTCGATGGAACCGCCCCCGTGCCGCCGGCCGGGGGCGGTTGCGTTCTGGGGGCTTACAGGATCACCACCTGGAACAGGGCCGTCTTGATGGCCTGGGACAGTTGCGCATCGAGGTCGCCGGTCAGTTCCCGCACCAGGGTCAGCATGGTCTTGTCGCGGTCGGCCAGGCTGACATCCTCGCGCACGCTGGTGGAGCGGGCGACCGCGGCGCTGGCGGACCCGGTGAAGCCCGAGGGCTTGTCGATCAGCACCTCCACGGCCAGACGGCCGGTGTAGCGCTCGGACTGGTCCTTGGTGAACCAGCCCTTGACGCCCCCGGTCCGCTTCAGTTCCTCCTCCACCACGGCGGCGTCATGGATGACGATGCGGGCGCGGCCCGCGCTGCCGCCGGCTTTCAGCCGGCTGGAGGCCCACAGCCGCACGGCGTCCGACGGGGTGATGGGGAGCAGATGCTCCACATTGGGCTCCTTCATCGGCGCCACATAGTCGCTGCTCACCTCGATCTCGGCCACGTCCAGGGTGATGACGCCACCGCTGGTGAAGGAGAAGCCGTTGGGGTCCTGCGCCCGGGCCGGAAGGGCCAGGGTGGCCAGCGGCAGCAGGGCGGCCAGGAACAGGCGGGCGAACAGGCGGCGCATGGACGGAGACCTCGTCGAAAGGGGAACCCGGGCGCATGTTTGCGCCGGGAAGCCGGCAGGATCAAGGCGGTCGCACAGGGTCTGCGTGCACCGTGGCGTCCGGCACGCAGCGGCGGTTGCGCGCCGGCTCAACGCCCGCGGGCCGGCAGCAGATGTCCGGCCAGGAACAGGCCGGCGGCGGCAGCGACGATGGCCGGACCGGTCGGCAGATCGGCGGCCAGCGACAGGCCCAGCCCGGCGGCCACGGCCAGCAGCCCGGCTCCGGCCGCCAGCACGGCCATCTCCTCCGGCCCGCGGGCGAAGCGGCGGGCGGCGGCGGCCGGGATGATCAGCAGGGACGTCACCAGCAGGATGCCGACGATCTTCATGGCCAGGGCGATGGTGCCGGCGATCAGCAGCATGAAGATCAGACGGATGCGGCCCACCGGCATGCCCTCCACCCGCGCCAGGTCGGGGTCCACGGTCAGGGCCAGCAGCCGGCGCCAGATCAGGGCCAGGATCACCAGCACCACGGCCCCGCCGCCCCAGATCCAGGCCAGATCGCCGCCGGTCACGGCCAGGATGTCGCCGAACAGATAGGCCAGCAGATCGACCCGCAGCGACTCCATCAGGGCGATGGCGATCAGCCCCAGGCTGAGGGCGGAGTGGGAGATGATGCCCAGCAGCGTGTCCGTGGCCAACCGCCGCTGCTCCTGCAGCAGGCTCAGCAGCACGGCGATGCCGACACAGACCAGGGCCACGCCGGTGTTCAGCCCGATGCCGAACAGGAAGCCCAGGGCCACGCCCAGCAGGGCGGAATGGGACAGGGTGTCGCCGAAATAGGCCATGCGGCGCCAGACCACGACACAGCCCAGCGGTCCGGCCACCAGGGCCAGCCCGGCACCGCCCAGCAGGGCCCGCAGCAGGAAATCATCCATGGCGGTGTTCCCCCGGCGTCCGGCCGTGATCATGGGGGGCAGGCCCCTGCGGGCCGTGGTCCTGATCACCCCCGTCCTGATCTCCCTGGTCCTGGTCACCGTGGGCGTGGTCGCCGTGGTCATGGTGGTGCAGGGCGTGGGGCGTGTGTTCCTGTCCGACCGGCACCACGCAGCCATCATCGGCATGGGCGTGGTCGTGCATGTGGTGATAGATGGCCAGGGCCTCCGCATGCTTGCCGAACAGCGCGACATAATCGGGATGGCGGCTGACATCCTCCGGCCGCCCCTGGCAGCAGATATGCCGGTTGAGGCAGACCACCGTGTCGGTGCGGGCCATGACCAGATGCAGATCGTGGCTGACCAGCAGCACGCCGCATTGGCGCCGCCGCCGGATCTCGCCGATCAGTTCGAACAGGGCGATCTGCCCATGCACGTCCACGGCCTGCACCGGCTCGTCCAGCACCAGCAGATCCGGCTGGCGCAGCAGGGCGCGGGCCAGCAGCACGCGCTGCATCTCGCCGCCGGACAGGGCCTGCACGGCCCGGTCCAGCGTGTGGGCTGCCCCGACCTCGGTCAGGGCGGCCTCCAGCGCGTCGGTGCGCACCGGTCCCCACAGCGACAGGAAACGGCGCACGCTGAGCGGCAGGGTGGCGTCCACCGCCAGCCGCTGCGGCATGTAGCCGACGCTGATGCCGTCGCGCCGGAACACCGACCCGGCGCTGGGCTGGACCAGCCCCAGAACGGTCTTGACCAGGGTGGTCTTGCCGGCACCATTGGGGCCGATCAGGGTGACGATCTCCCCCTCGCCCACCGACAGGCTGACATCCTCCAGCGCCATGCGCCCGTTGTAGCGCACGCTGAGATGCTCGGCCCGCAGCAGGGGAGCGGATGCGGAAGCGGTGGCGGCCATGAACCTAATCTCTGGTGGGCCCATCCCGGACGGGTTGGATGCGGACCCCGTCCGACGCAGGGCAGCGGGCAGATGTACGCCGATCCGACCGCCCTTGACAAATGTTATACTATAACAATCTATGCGCCCCCGATGCTGCTGTTAAGGTCTGCCGCCATGTCCCTCCTGAAACCTCTTGCGGCGCTGCTGCTTCTGGCCGGCTTGGCTGCCGGCCCCGCCCGGGCGGACGCACCGCCGGACGCACCGCCCGACGTGGTGGTGACGGTGAAGCCGCTGCATGCGCTGGTGGCCGGGGTGATGCAGGGGGTGGGGGAGCCGGCGCTGCTGGTGCCGGGCTCGGCCAGTCCGCATGCCTTCTCCCTGCGTCCGTCCGATGCCCGCGCCCTCAACGGGGCCGACCTGGTGGTCTGGGCCGGGCCGCGATTGGAGACGTTCATGGAGCGCCCGCTGCGCGCCCTGGCCGGCAATGCCACGGTGCTGGAACTGATGCAGGCGCCGGGGATGGAACTGCTGGACAGCCGCGGCGGCGGCGTCTGGCAGACGGACCATGGCGATCATGGCGATCACAGCCATGGCGACGGTGCCGGCGGCAAGGACGGGCACATCTGGCTGGACCCGCACAATGCCCAGGCCATCACCCGGGCCGTGGCCGCTGCCCTGATCCGGCTGGATCCGGCCCGCGCCGACATCTACCGCACCAACGAGGCCGCCCAGCTGGCGCGGCTGGCCGCGCTGGACCGCGAGATCGGGGAACGGCTGGCGCCGGTGAAGGACCGGCCCTTCATCGTCTTCCATGACGCCTACCAGTATCTGGAGCACCGCTACGGGCTTAACCCCGCCGGGACGCTGACGGTGACGCCGGACCAGAAGCCGGGCGCGGCCCGCCTGTCGGCCCTGCGCCGGCAGATCACCGAGGCCGGGGCCGCCTGTGTCTTCGCCGAACCGCAGTTCGAGCCGACCCTGGTGCGCACCCTGGCCGAGGGCACCCCGGCCCGCACCGGCGTGCTGGACCCGGAAGGCGCCAGCCTGCCCCCCGGACCGGGCCTGTACGAGGCCTTGATGCGCTTCAACGCCGACGCCCTGGCCGGCTGCCTGGGGCGATGACCCCGGCCGCCGCGGCGCATAGGCCTCCGCCGCTCCCCTGTGCTATGGGGAGCAGGAGAGGGCGGACTTGAAGCGGGCTTGAAGGAGAGTGCCATGCGCGTCGGGATCGTGGGCTGTGGCGGGCGGATGGGCCTGATGCTGGTGCGGGAAGTGGCGGCCACGCCGGGCGCCATCCTGGCCGGCGGCACCGAGCGGCCGGGTGCCGCCGGGCTGGGCCGGGATCTGGGCACGCTGGCCGGGCTGGACCCGCTGGGCGTTGCCGCCAGCGACGATGCCGCCGCCCTGTTCGCCGCGTCTGATGTGGTGATCGACTTCACCGCCCCCGCCGCCACCGTCGGCCATGCGACGCTGGCGGCGGAGACGGGCACGGCCCTGGTGGTGGGCACGACCGGCCTGTCCGCCGCCGACCATGCCGCGCTGGCCGAGGCTGCCAGCCGGGCACCGCTGGTGCTGTCCGCCAATTTCAGCCTGGGCGTCAACCTGCTGCTGGGGCTGGTGCGCAAGGTGGCGGCGACCCTGGGCGATGATTGGGACATCGAGGTGCTGGAAATGCACCATCGCCACAAAGTCGATGCGCCCAGCGGCACGGCGCTGGCCCTGGGCCGGGCGGCGGCGGCCGGCCGCGCTGTCGATCTGGACGCGGTCAAGGACACGGTCCGCGACGGGCACACCGGCGCCCGCGTGCCCGGCCATATCGGCTTCGCCACCCTGCGCGGCGGCGATGTGGTGGGCGACCATACCGTGCTGTTCGCCACCGAGGCCGAGCGCATCGAACTGACCCACAAGGCCGGCAGCCGCGCCATCTTCGCCCGCGGCGCCGTCCGCGCCGCCCTCTGGGCGCCCACGCAGCCGCCCGGCCTCTACGGCATGGAGCATGTGCTGGGCCTGTGAACCGGCCCTATTTGGCGGCGCCCCGCACCTTCTCCACCGACCGGGCGCCGACATAGCCCAGCATCACCCACTGGAACAGCTCCACAATGTCGGTCGGGATGGCGGCCAGCCAGGCCTGCATGCCGGCCGCCACCGCCTTCGCCGTCTCCGGCGCGAAGGCGGAGAGCACGCCCATGGGTAGTGAGGCCAGGATCAGGGCATAGACCACATAGAGGAAGGTCGGCCGCGCCCGGCTGGTCCAGGGATCGGCGCTCTGCGCCTCGGCCAGGATGGCCGACAGCTGCACCTTCACCTCTTCCAGCGCGCCGGCCTGCTGCTGGCGCAGCAGCTCCAGCTTGGCCGCTTCCCGCGCCTTTTCATCGGGCAGGACCCGGTCGATGACGGCCATCAGCGGGGTCAGCAAGGCGTCCCACATGGGTGCCTCCATCACGGGGTCAGGAACAGGGCGCGCTCGGCCGCCCGGCGGCGGACCAGGCCGGGCAGCACGCGGCCGCCGGCCCGGCACCAGCGCGGGAATTCATCCGCCGCGCCGGCCGTGTCGCCGGCCAGCAGCAGGCGGCGCAGGGTGGAGCCGCCCAGGGCGTCCAGGCCGATATTGTAGGCCAGGCTGCCCAGCGCGGCGAACTGGTTATCCGTCAGCGGGACGGGGCAGAGCCGGACGATGCCCGTCTCCACAGTGGCCAGGTCCTGGCGCAGCAGGGCGTCTGCGTCGGCCAGGGTCATGCCGGCCGGCCACAGGCGCCGCCACGCGGCCATGGCCGCGGCACGGTCGGCCCCGCCGCGCAGCTGGCGTCCGCCGTCGGTCAGGGCATGGCCCCAGCCGACGCTCCAGACGCCGGCCGGGCACAGGGCGGGCTCCAGCGTTGGTGTCGAAGGGTCGCCGTCATGCAGCCCCTCGAAGGATTTGATGAGGTCGAGTCCCGGCGCGTTGATGCGCCGGGACCGGTCCATGGTGGGCATCTGCCCCTCCTTGTCGGCACGGAAAGCCCGCCGGCAGGCGGGCGGGGGATCAGGACGCGTCGGCCGCGCCCTTGCGGCTGGCCGGCGCCGACCGGTCCAGCAGCCGCCAGATCACGGCTTCGGTAAAGCCGGGTCCGAGATAGCCGGCGACCACGATACAGGCCGTGGCCTGCCAGCCGGCCAGGCCCAGATAGTCCGCCACCCCCTGGCCGATGACGCCGGTGCCGACGGCAATCGGCAGCTCATAGAGCAGGCTCATGGACAGGAAGGGCCGGCGTCCACGCTGGGCAGCGCTGGCGCGGTACATCAGCCGACCGACCAGCGCCCACAGGAAGGCCAGAAGCCCTCCCATGACCGTCTCGCCCGGCGGCAGGGTCTCCAATGGCATCGCGGGATGCCTTTCCGATCTGCGGAATTGAGGGCCGCTCTGACGTTCGAGGGCCGGCGAGGGGAGGGCGCCAAGCCCTGCCCTCTACACCACGCGGGGTGTTCCTCGCATTGAGCGGGCTGACAGCCGCTCACGCAATGCCGTCGGGCCAGGCGACCCCGTTCAGGATCTGATCGACCTCATGCACCGTTTCGGCCGTCATCACCGCCCTTTTGGCGGCAAGCCGCGGCCCTTCAATGGCCGCAGCACGATTGTTGAAGGCGCGGGCCTTTTCGAGAACGACAGCGGCGACATCGCCAAGGGTTTCGGCGGGCTGTCCGTCGGCAAGGCGTCGGGTCGTGCCCACCTCGGCGCTCAGATAGGGGTACTTGTCCGACGACGTCAGGGTGCTGTCAGCCTCATCAATGGAGCTGGCCTCGGCAGCCTTGCCATCATAGACCATAGCCATGCCGCTTCCGCCGGTGATGATCTTCAAGCGGTGATTTTCCGCGGCCGCGTCGAGGCGCTGAATGGCCAGCGTGCGATACGTTTCGAGGTCGATGACACCGGGGGCACCATTCGTCGGCATGGGATCGGGCCATGCAATCTCCTTGGCCGCGTAGGCACGCAGAACCGCCGCCGGGATGTCATATGAGGAAGTGAACTGCTCATACTCCGCGGGAACGAGTGTCCCGAGACCGGAAGCTGCCATATGCACGTAGCGGCTGATGTAGGACGATCCTATGGCCGACAGGGCGACCACCGCGAAAAGGAAATCATGGGTCACGCGGCCATCGCTCTGCACGTGAGTGCCAGAGGCGAAATCCCGCTCAACAATGTTTCGAAGAGCCGTAATAAGATCAGGGGTGGGCATCCTATATGTCCTTCTTTCATTAGGCTGTAGGGGAGGGGATAGTGCTGCCCGTGGCGCATCCGGAAGTCAGAACAACTATGCCATATCCTCTCTGCAGAATGATAATTGCGTGAATTCAATTAAAATAAATCATGGTATTGTGTGTATTTTGCTGCTAATAGCCAGTCACGTCAACGAGCAGGATGTTTGTTGAGAAATTCATATCTTTGTATATGTCTGGGACTATTCCTTTTCCCTCTATCGTTCGTTCGTATAGAACATATACTTTTCCTGTTGTCTCTGTTGTTGTCATGAGGATGCCGGCATACCAGAAAAGCTTTGGCTTGGGGTCGGATGGGGGCGATTGCAACTCGCTTTGTTCGTATACAACCTTGGACTGACAAAATGCAGCAATTTTTCTACCCGAAAAATCTGCGATGGAACTCCTGAAGACACCAAGAGGCAGTGACTCCTGGTAGATCAAATCCCGGACAACGAGTGGCTTGTATGCCGAGCTCATGCGCAGCCGACCAGCGGCATCATACACTTCGATTCCGGTGCCACCCGATACTGTCGCCTGGGCCTGGTCGAAGAAGAAGCACTCCAGCGGTTGGCTACTCGTGGTGACGATATCCCAACTCCAGGTCTCCACGGCACCAACGATTTGCGATGACGTGCGCAGGACAGAAAATCCGCTATTCGGTGCATGAACAAACATCAATGGGGTGGAAATGGCCGAGCCGACATATTGGACGGTAGCTTTTCGGATTATTCCAAGCAATCCACCCTTCACAGGATAGGTTTGGTTTGGGATCACTGTCTGCTTTTGGACGAAAGCAAGATTTGAGGCGTTCTCATCAATCTGAACAGTCCCATTGTTCGCGTAGGAGACAAATCCGACGGGCATGGCTCAGTACTCTCCGTAGAAGATCGTTGCATGGGTGTAATCCAGGCTTACGACTTCGCCATCTGGCAGCTGTCTGCTATATATCAAAACTGATCTGTTGGGATTAGTGTCGCCTGAGCCGACAGTCACATCGTGAAATTCTCCATTTGCAACCACTGTCCACCATAATTTTTTGTTTTGATCTTTGTTTACAGTGATTTCCCCATATGACGGAGAGTGAGGTATTTCTTCCTTGGAAAGACGGAGCATCCCTATCTGCCTGGACGTAACAGTATTGGCGTCGAGCAGCGTCGATCCGTCCGGGGCAAAAATCTGCAATCCTTGTGGCATGGTGTCACCATATCCCTAATCGCACCCTCAAGGTGCCGTTACTGTCGAAGACCTGAATTAGGGAGTTGTTGATCTCCATCCTTTGACCCGTCTCAGAGTTTTTGATCACAAGCTGGTTGTTATCCAGATCGAAGTAAGTAAGCCCGTTTGTCGACTGCAACTTGCCAGTCTTGATTGATGCCCCGTCGATCTGGGTCACGCCTGCGGGCTGCCACAGGGGGGGCGTCGTCTGGTTCGGGAGCACCTCGGCCAGCATGCATTGTGTTGCAATACAAGTCGGGTTGCCCTCCCCAATGCCATACATGCGCAGGGCAAAGACAACTTTTGTGCAGTCGGCCGGGACGGTCACGAACCCCTCGGTCCGGCCGAAGGCGTCGATGCGCGTCCCGCCCCAGGCCCCCTGATAGAGGGGGGCGAGCGGAGAACTGCCGATCTGGTTCCCGGCATCGTCATAGAACCAGAGGAACACGGTTGCGGCACAGCGGATGGCCCCGATCCGGGCGCCGTAATAGTAACGGGCGCCGGGGGTGACGGAGTAGCCACCACCCTCCATGCCAGCGTTGACGACCTCGACGAACTGATCCGTGGGGACCGGCGTTGCCGTATTGGCCGCGATGTAGAGGGCATGGCTACCGACCGGGGTCCTGCCCTCCGGATCAACGCCGGAGGTTGCCGTTCCCCCGACAATATTTCCGGACGCCGTGGGCTGGCCCCAGCAGCGCAAACCCCAGGAGCCATCGCTGTTCTGCAGGAGGTTCGGAGAATTCCCGACAGCCAGCTTGTCCGCGGTGATCGCGCCGGTGGAGATCTTGTCGGCCGTGATGGCGTTCGCGGCCAGCTTGCCGGTGGTTATGGAGCCTGCGGCCACATGGTCGGCCGTCACGGCATTGGCCGCGATCTTGTCGGCGGTAATGGCCCCGGCCTTGATCTTGCCGGTGCTGATGGCGTTGTCGACGATCAGTGTTTCGCCAACGGCGCGCCGGAAGACAGCATTGCACCAGTAGGCATCCGATGGGAGCGGCTCTCCCGCATCAACCATCAGGATAAAACGTAGGGATTTGATGTCGGACGGTACGGTCCACTGGCCCTCAAGGAAAACCCACTGATTGGTCGCGTAGGTGTGGCACGGCCAGGCGTAATAGGCGACGGACCCGTCTCCGCGCCGGGCTTCGATGTATATGCCCGCCGGACCAGCATTCGTGTTCCAGACATGGGCCGCGACGTAGTAGGTCTCGCCCTCGACGACCGGGATAACCTTGTCCCAGGAAAGGGATCTGGCGCGTGTGCGTATCCTTGTCGGGGAGACCGGGTCCGAGGGGGTGCTTTCAATAGAGAAGGAGGCGCCGCTGGCCGTCCAGCCATCCATGCTAAGCTGGTCATTAAGGGAGAACCGCGGATTGGTGATGATGTTGCTGGCGTCGGCAATCGCCAGCCGGCTTGTCGTGATAGCCCCGGCAGCCAGCTTGTCGGCGGTGATGGCGCCCGCAGCGATCTTGTTTGCGGTTACGGCGTTGGCGGCAATTTTGTCTGCGGTTACAGTACCAGCCGTAATCTTGTCGGCCGTAATGGCATTGGCCGCGATCTTATCGGCGGTTATGGCATTGGCTGCAATCTTGTCAGTGGTTACAGCACCGTCGACAATCATCGAGGCGTTAGCCGCTCGGCGCATAACTACGTTGGACCATAGAACGTCGGGCCGGTTCCCATACTCACGTTCAGTCTGTAGGTCCAAACGTATGAAGAAAACACCGTCCGGAACAGTAAACCGGGCCTCTAGCAGCGCCCACTGGTTTTTTGTATTTGTGCCAACGATGTATGCGTATCCGAGAACGGAATTTTGTGGTGTGCGCTGCTCGATAACGATGTTTGCACTGGCGGCTTGGTCCGTGTTGTATACGTGGGCAGCGATATAGTACGCCTCACCCGGCAATACCGGTATATGCTTGGCCCAAAAAACATCACGGGAACGACCGATGATCCGTGTGCGCGCAACCGGATCGCTACTGGCCTGTTCTACCGTGTCAAAAGGACCTACCAGCCAGCCCTCAGTGCTTGGTTGCCCATTCACCTCAAAGCGCGGGTTCGTGATGATATTGCTGGTATCCGCAACTACCAGCGCCTTGGCAGTTACCGAATTTGCAGCGATCTGGTCCGCCCCGACGGCACCGGCGGCGATCTTTGCAGCGGTTATGGCATTGGCTGCAATCTTGTCAGCGGTTACAGCGTTAGCTGCCAATTCATCGGTGGTTACCGAATTTGTACTCAAGTGCAACGCTGTAACCGAATTTGCAGCGATTTGGTCTGCACCAACAGCGCCAGCGGCGATTTTGCCAGCCGTAATGGCATTGGCCGACAGCTTATCCGTGGTTACGGCATTGGCTGCAATCTTGTCGGCGCTGACCGCACCGTCGACGATGAGGGAGCCGCTGGCTGCCCGTCGCCAGACAATGTGGGTCCAGTAAGTATTATTGTAAGTCCCCTCAAGCCCGTGCCCGTTGTTTATGATAAGGCGTAGATACATGACATCGGCAGGTACCGTGTATTGTGCCTCCAACAGCACCCACTGGTTTTTGAGGTCTGTGCTGGCAAGCGTTGGATAGCCAACCGGGAATTTTGTACCATTCAACGTTTCTACCAGCAGGCGCGCGGGGGCTGGATCTTCCTGGAACGCATAGGCGGAAAAGTAATAGGTCTCCCCTGCACTCACAGGCACGTATGCGCCCCAATACGCTTCGGCATTGGTGCCAACCAACCTGAATGCGGAGATACCGGCCCCCGGATAGTAATCAGCACGGGCATCGCCGTTCAGTTCCCATCCCTCGGTACTCAGCCGGCCATTCACCTCAAAGCGCGGGTTCGTGATGATATTGCTGGTATCCGCGATGGCGATGGATTTTGCCGTAATGGCATTGGCCGCGATCTGGTCCGCCCCGACGGCACCGGCGGCGATCTTTCCGGCTGTAATGGCGTTGGCCGCCACCTTGTCGGCCGTGACCGCGCCGGCCGCGATCGTCTCTGCCACGACCGCGTTGGCCGCCAGCTTCGGTGTGGAAACGGCACCGTCAGCAAGCTGCGTCCGGGTAATCTGCCCCGCCAGGTCGGCAGTATCGACGTCCAGCGTGTAGCCGCTGTTGTCGGCCTTCTTGCGGTAAAGCTGGCCCTGATAGACCACCAGGGCGGGAGAAGAGGCCGTCGCCTGCAGGGAGGTCACGGCAATCGGGACGACCATGTCGGTCGCCAGCTGGTCGGCTTTGATCTTGCCGACGAGATTGGCGGTATCGACCTCCAGCGTGTAGCCGCTGTTGTCGGCCTTTTTGCGGTACAGCTGGCCCTGATAGACCACCAGGGCGGGAGAAGAGGCCGTCGCCTGCAGGGAGGTCACGGCAATCGGGACGACCATGTCGGTCGCCAGCTGGTCGGCTTTGATCCTGCCGACGAGATTGGCAGTATCGACCTCCAGCGTATAACCGCTGTTGTCAGGCTTCTTGCGGTACAGCTGGCCCTGGTGGACCACCAGGGCGGGGGATGATGCGCTCACCGCCGTGGGCACCTGTGCCACGACGATAGGCGGGGCGATGTCCGACGCCAGTTTCGCCGCACCGACCGCCGCATCGGCAATATCCGCGGCGGCGATCAGCGGCAGCATGTGCGGCCCGGTGGAAAGCCAGGGGCCGTAATTGCCGCTGGTATCGACGTAGCGTGCCGAGAAATACTGCGCCGAACCGGGCGCCAGCCCGGTCACCGGGATAAAGCTGGCCGCCACGGCGCCGGTCGGCGCCACGGTCACCCGGGGCAGCGCGACATCCGTCGCACCGGCAGAAGGCGAGCCGTCCGCATTCGGCGGGGTGCTGTTCCGGACCAGCTGAAGAAAGCTGTAGTCCAGCCCGACCAGGCCAGCGGGCGCCAGGACCGAAACATAGGCCGCCGACGGGGAGAGCGCCACGGAGATTGAGCCGGGGGCCGCCGGGGCCACCGTGTCCTTCCCCGTGGTGAAGGTCAGCGTGTTGCTGTAGGCGCTGCGGTTGCCGTTGGTATCGACGGCCAGAACCTTGGCGTTGATCGCCGTGTTGGCGGCATAGGTCCGCGGGATACGGAACTTCACCGCGGTGTCTTCGCCCTTGGGGACGGGGTAATAGTCCCACTGGCTGTCGGCCAACAGCTTGACGGCCACCTCATAGCTGTCCAGGTCGGCGTCGGCGGGCGCTGACCAGCGCAGGGTGACGGCGGTGCTGCCGTCCGCATGGGGAACGCTGCCGGCGGCAAGGTTGCCCGGGATGCCCGGCGGAACCGTATCGACCGTGGACCCGACAACAACCGACAGCTGGCCGGACATGTTCAGCCCGTCCGTCCCGAAGATGTCGTAATGGGCCGCGCGGACGTAATAGGTGCCGCCGGGCTTCGGCACGATGATCAGGCCACCGCCATCACCATCATAGACGAGATTGGCCGCTCCGGGCGCAAAGCCGTCCTCAGCGGAAATCCAGACCTGTGTGCCGGCGTAATCCGCTTCGGTCGGGCGGGCATAGGCGACGGAGATGGCCCCGGCCCGGGAGTCGACCGCCAGACCGGCCGGGGCCGCCGGGGCCGGGTTGGTCAGGGTTGCCGTCGCCGGGTCTCCGACCGGGTCTCCGGTCGCGTCCAGCAGCTGCACGGACAGGGTCAGGCTGCGCGCCAGCGCCACGCCCGCGGCGGCGGCATCGGCCACGTAGCGGTCATAGGCATAGGCGAACCGGGCTTCGGTCACGGTCTGTGTGCTCAGAACCGTGGTTCCGTGCAATACCTGCACCTGGAAGCCGCCGAAATAGGCGGAGTCGGTGGCAAGGGTGCTGTCCCAGACGGCGATCAGATCCGGCGTCGTCCAGGCTCCGCCCTCGGGGCGGACATTCGTGGCTGCCCCGGCGGGTTCAACCCCGACCGTGACCTCCGCCTCCACCGTGGGCGACCGCCGGCCGTCGGCGCTTTCAGCCCAGAGCCGGCCCAGCCAGGGGCCCTGCGCCACCGCGGTCAGGCGGAAGCCGGTCGGCGTGTCCGGCGTGACCGTGCGCCAGTCCCCGGCCGGGCTTTTCAGCTGCAGCACATAACGATCCACCCGCCTGTCATCCAGATGCAGCGGATTCCAGCGTCCGTCCAGCCGGGTGACCCAGGCGCCGCCCTGCATGACCAGATCGGTCGAGAGGGTGAAGCCGGTCGGGGCCGGCAGCCGGTCGATGACGATGCCCGGATCGAAGGGCGGGATGATCCCGGCGTCGGCCTGATGGATCTCGGGGGCCAGATCCACCAGCTCCAGCTTCGCCGTCAGGTCGGCGCCGGGGTAGATGCCTTTCACCAGCAGCGGCACCGTCACGCGCCCGGCCTCGCCGAAGGCGAACAGGTCCCCCTCCTTCACCGCCGCCGGCAGGGCCGACGTCAGCTGCAGCCGCGTGGCCTCTCCTGGCACCGTGGTCAGCGGCACCTCGGTCACACCCAGCGTATGGCGGATACGCAAGGCATAGCGCTTGCCCTCCTCCATCGGGCAGGCCTCGTCCGCCTCGATCGACAGCCGGTCGGCCCCGATGCCCGTGATGCGGCCGGAACTCAGGCCGACCAGCATGACGTCGTGCTGTACATCCACCCGGTCGCCCCGGCGGACGATGAGGGACTCCACGTCCTGGTTCAGCTCGTAGATGCTGGGGCGCAGGCGCAGCTGGGCCAGATGATAGCGGCCGGCCTTGTGGACCTGGTCGGCATTGGTGAGGCCGGGCAGATCCAGCACCTCGTACAGGGTGGCGTTGGCCTCGCTGTAGCCGTCGTCGAACACCAGACGTTCGGCGGTCT
This sequence comes from Oleisolibacter albus, assembly GCF_003336875.1. Lineage (GTDB taxonomy): Bacteria > Pseudomonadota > Alphaproteobacteria > Azospirillales > Azospirillaceae > Niveispirillum > Niveispirillum album. Next base: position 110,692 of record NZ_QGNJ01000004.1, read on the forward strand.
TGTAGTCGGCCTTCTCATCGGCGAAACGGCAGCGCAGGGCGTGCGGAATGTCCGCAAAGAGTCGTGTGAACTTGAAGCCCCAGCTGTTGCGCGGCGTGATCACGGTGACCGGCACGTCCTGCGGCACGTCACGGACCACGCTGTATTTGGCGTCACGGACCTGGAACTGGGCCCGGCCGACGGCGGCGATCTGCTTCAGCCGCTCGAAGACCGTCCCGGCACCGTCCAGAACGGCATCGTAGGTGTAGCCGGCCGCGGCACAGGCTTCATGCCAGGCCGCCAGGGTCGGCCAGTCGATCTTGTGGTCGGCGGCAGGACGCAGATTGGCGGGGCCGCGCGCCACCCACAGGAACAGGCTTGCCGGATTCCGGGTCGGACGCTCCACCCAGGTGCCGGTGGCCGCATCGTAATCCGGGCAGATCCGGGTCGCGATCAGGTTGAAGTTGGACACGGTGCCATTGATCTGGCCCGACGCGCGGATGCGCATGGCCACCAGGGCATGGGGCACACGTGTCTTCAGCGGCGCCTCGTTCAGCACGGCGCGCGCCGCGGCCCAGACCATGCTGTCGCTGTATTTGCTGTTGCCGTCATGGTCGATCAGACGGCGCACCCGGACCTGGTATTTGCCGCGGGCCACGGCCACGCGGGTGCCGCGACGCAGCAGACTGTTGTCCGTTTCGGCATAGACGCGCAGCACGCCGGGCGAAAAGGAGTCATCCGTGGGAAATGCCGTCCAGTTCTCCGTCCCGACCGGGGCGTACTGGCATTCCACCGCAGCTTCCGTCGGTTTGCGGTTGCCACCCCCAGTGGTCCTCCACACACCGGTCGGGAAGATGAAATCCAGGCTCAGCTCGTCCGCATCCTGATCGATGGCGCGGGTAATCCAGCCGTCCTTCTGGCGCAATACGCCTTGCGGCAGGCCGACGCCCTGGCCAAGCTCCTCCACCGTTCCGGGGAACAGGGCGATGGGCGCATCGCCGGGAAAACCCTGGCGGATCTCCAGTTCCACATCGCTGTAGTCGGACAGCGGTGTGTCGCCCAGACGCATGCTGGCCCGGTCGATCTCCAGCGGCCCCGGACCCAGATCGAACAGGATGCGCACGTACTGATCTTCGCCCACGACCTCCGTATAGGGCTTCGCCGCGTATCGGGGCGCCCAGCGGTGGCGTCCCAGCGGCACCGGCACCAACCCATAGGGGCTGGCAGCATTGTTGGCGTCGATGCTGTAGCGTTTCTCCATCTGGTCCGCCGACAGTTTAGGCGGCGGGATCAGCATGTTCAGCGCCATCATGCCGACGCTCGAGACGGCAGCCGTCGTGAGAGCCGTGGCCGTGGCCACACTGGTCCCCAGCGGCGCCGCAAGCTGGGCGCCATAGACCTGCCCCGTCCAGACTGAAATGGCCACGATCACTAACGTCGCTACGATGCGGAGCGCGTTCTTGCCCCCCTGGCCGCCACCACCGGCCGGCAACGCGCGCACGGATAGCAGCTGGCCCGGACGGGGCAGCACCTCGGCCCAGCGCGCACGGGGGACACACCAGTCGTCCAGCCAGACCGTGGCATCGCAGGCCTGCCGCAGCAGGCCCTGGCCGGTCAGAATCTCCAGTACGGAGCCGCCGGCAGGCACTTCGGCGCGGACCAGATCGGAGGCAAAGGGTTTCGCCGCCGCCGATAACCGGATCGGCAGCGCGTTCTGGGTGTCAGCCATCAGAGTAGATCCCGGTGACGGTAGATTGCGATAAGGGTGGCGGCATCGCGGCCGCCGCGGATGGGCGCGACCGCGGCATCCACCCGCTCTTCGGTGTGCAGCATGCTGTCCGGGGCGACGACGATGCCCACATGGCAGGGCCAGCGCAGCCGGCGCATCAGCACCACATCGCCCGGCTGTTCCAGCGTCTGCCAGATCAGCGGGTCGCGCAGGCTGGGGCGGTGGGCGATACGCACCCAGGGGGCACCGCTATGGGCCTCCACCGCCCTGGCCATGGCCGCCCGGTCTGTTGCTTCGGCGGGCGTGTCCTCGGCATAGTCGGGCACATTGATCCCGAACTGCCGGCGCAGCACCAGGGCGACCAGCCCCCAGCAGTCATAAGCTTCGGGCCCGCGCCCCCCGTGACGGTAGGGCAATCCCACATAGGCCCCGCACCAGCCCGGCAGCATCAGAACACCGCCGGATGGGTGGAGGGCAGGAAGCTGTCGGCCGGAAACGGCTCGGCCAGCAGGCTTTCCCAGGCCAGGGTGCCGGACACCTGCACGGCATCCACGTCGGCCGAGGCCAGGCGGAATTCCAGCGGCCCGGCCTCCAGCACGTCGGGGGCGGACGCCAGCACCACGGAAACGCGGACCGTCGGTGCGGTGGTCAGGGCACGGATGGTTTGCGCCATCTCCCGGCCGACATTGTCGATGCTGAGCTTCACCTCCGGCAGGGAATCGTCGGTATCCGCCGGCAGTTCGATAGTGAAGGGCAGTGCCGTGTAGGTATGGCCGTTGCTGACCGTGTCCACGGCATCGCTGCTGAAGCGCAGGGGGCCGTCGATGATCTGCGGATGCTCGATCTCGATCAGGATCAGAAAGGCGTCGCCGGTTTCCTGGGCGAAGGTGGCGGATCGGAAGCTGGGCGTCGGCATCAGGGCATCTCCTCCAGCTGGATGGTCACGCGGTAATGGTCAGGCCCGATCTGTTCCCATTCCGGCGGCTGATTGGCCACGAACCGGTAGTCCGCTGCCGCGCCGGTGACAGGATGGCGGGCGCTGAAGCGCAGGGTGCCGCCCGCGGTGGTGACCCGCCAGAACGTCTCCAGCGTCTGCCATTGGGCGGTATCGAGAACGAAGGAGCGGCTCGACGATTGGGTGGCGGCCGTGAAACGGCGCCGCTGCTTGGCCGGGCCGGCCTCCATGGCGGTGCGCAGACCCGTGGTGCCGAAACGGCCGGTCGTCCCCAGCAGGGGATAGACCGGCAGGGTGGACGGCCAGGACAAGGGGGCCATGATTCAGCTCCGGCGGATGGGGGAACGGGACAGGCCGTAATTCGACTGCATGTCGCGGTCGGCACGGCCACTGTTGAAGCGTTTGGTGACGGCCCGGTCGGCGATCTGCTCGACTATGATTTCCAGCTGGCGCGAGCCGTCGGCCCCCGTGCGTTCCTCCGCCTGCGTGTGGACGCCGGGTGCGTTGTTGTTGACGACGACCTGAAGTCCTCCCCCTGCGCCCGCGCTGGCGGCGCTGCTGTAGGACGGGGCCTGCAGCGCATGGTTCGGGATGATGCTGCCGCTCGTGCCGGGCAGGAACAGTTCCGGTCCCCGTTCGCCGACCAGATAGGCGCTGCCGGCCGACACGGGGCCGCCACCGGCCCGCGCGCCGCCGAAGCCCGTCAGGGTCGGCAGACCGGCACTGGGAAACAGGGAATTGATCAGGGGATTGAGGATCGCCATCTTCATCATGGAGGCGGCGATATCTGCCGCGGCATTCAGGGCCGTCGTCCTCAAGGCCTTGAACGCATTCTCGCCCTTGGCCAGGGCGTTCACGAAGGCGTCACCCACGCCCGACAGTGAGTCGGTCAGCTTCTTGTTGAGTTCTTTGGTGCCGTCATATTGCGACTCGATGGATTCTTTCGCTTTGTTGTAAGAATCCTCGCCGCTGTATTGGACAATGGCTTCCTTGTTATCTTCAAGCTCTTTGAGTTCTCTCTTCCTCTTGTCCTCGGGACTGCCGAATTCGTTGCCGATTTTCTTCACATAGTCGTTCGGTTCTCCGCCGGCCTTGCCTCCATTCGCCGTTCCGTCGGACCCGGAGCCCTTGCCGAGGGCCCCTTTCAGCTTTTCCGCGGCCTCGCCCAGGCTGTTCAGCGCCTTGGTGCCGGTGTCCTTGAAGGCCGCAACGGCCTGGACCAGCTCTTCGATGTTGGGCGGGACCTGGGCGGAGGTCGCGTCTGTATCTGCCATCATGTCACCTCATCTTGCCGTCTCTGCACGATTGCCGGCTGGCGGAGGCATGGCCGGCCCATCCGGGCCGGCCATGGGGATCACGCCACCCCCCGCTGCTCCAGCCGGTGACGGAACCGGTTGAAACGGTCACGGCGCAGCATGGCCGCCGCGTCCGGGTCGCCCCGGCTCAGCCGCCATTCGAAAAGAGCGGCGGCGAACTCATGGTGGGTGGCATCCCAGAAGGTCCGGGGCGGCTGGGCCAGAACACCGGCCCAGATGCCCAGCAGGCGGCGGTAGGGAAACGGCTCTACGCCGCTCCCGCCGCCGCCATCGCTTCCCCCGCGGAATCCTCCCGCGGCGGCTGGCCGCCGGTCAGCATGTTGGCCAGCAGCTGGGATGCCGGATGGATACAGGCGGCAAGGCCGGTCTGGACCACCAGCGTTCCCACCTCGTCGCGCGACAGCTCCGTCCCGGCTCCCTTCAGACCGGCCCAGATGATTGCGGCCATCTGGCTGGTCCGCAGGGTTGCCGCCCCTTTGGCCAGGATTGCGGAGGCCAGATCGGTGACGCCGCAGCCGAGCGCCTCCTCCAGCTCCACCATGGCCCCGAAACTGGGGCGCATGGTGTAGGGCCGGCCCGCCAGGGTGAGACTCACCTCACCCGCATGGGGGTTCGCCATGGGCTGGCTCCTCAGCCCGCCGACGGCGTCAGCCGGGTCAGGGCGGCCGCGGGGGTCAGGGCCAGCGTGTAGGACGTGACGTCCAGCGTCGGCGCGGTGATCTTCAGGCTGGACACATAGAAGCCGCCCTTGTAGCCGTTGCCCGCGGCATCGAACAGGATCTGGCAGTCATACGGGGAGCGGGCGGCCCAGGCCGCTTCGAGCTTGTCCAGCTGGGCCCGGCTGCCGCGCAGCTTGCCGGAGCAGTTGACGACACCGCTGACGGAGACCGGCACATTGGTGACCCAGCCGCCGCTGTCCTTGGCGGTGGTTTCGATCATCTTGGCCGAACCATCGAAGCTGGTGTCGGTCTGCCCTTCCAGGGTGGTGTAGCCGGTGGCGCCGGTGGCGGTGTTGCCGATCTGCAGAAGGCACTCGGTACCCTTGACCTCAACGGCCATGGTCTTCTCCTGACTGTGGTGGATGTGGGGAAAGGTCCGACGCTCAGGCTACGGCCTGGGCGTCGGTTTCGCTGGTGGCATAGCGGACGCTGTATTCCAGCCGCTTGGCGGCCGTGGCGTCGCCGATGTCGACGTCCTCCGGCGGAGGGGCCGTGCGCACCAGGGAAACCTGCTGTACGAGGCCGTCCAGGCCGCCGATGGCGGCGATGGCGGCCTCCACCTCGGCACAGAGCGTGTCGAGGCTGTCCTCGGCCCCGCGGTCGTCACCGCGCGCGGCACATTCGACGACCAGGGTGAGGGTGCGGAGATGGCGTCCGGCCTTGTCGGCCGGCACCGCCGTTTCGGTGTCGGTGTACAGGGCGATGCCGGGCAGCTGCCCGGCCGTATGGTCCCACGGGGTCCGCTTGGCCGGATAGATCCGGTTGCCGGACGTGGGAAGCCCGGTCAGATCCGCGACCAGCCGGTCGCGGATCTGCTGTCGAACATGGGGCATGGGGTGCTTCACTCCAGGCAGGGGTCGCCGTGCCGGTCCGCCCTGGGCGGACCGGTGTGCTGTGTCTTGGACGGCGGGGCCGTCCGCGGGACATCAGGGCTGTTGACGAAAGCCAGAACGAAAAAGGGCCTGCCCCGGAGTCCGGTGCAGGCCCTTCTGTTTCGTCGTACCGTTCATCGCTGCGCCGCCACAGGGCGGACGATGGGCGATGTTGAGGTGATCCTGCCAGCGTCCCGCCCGGGCGTCAAGGACTATTTTCTTTAAATCGGACCTTATTCAGGTCTGTCCGGGAAAATAATCCCTGAAGCCGGCTTCCTGACAGGCAGAGTCTGGGAGGAGGCCGGCTGTTTTTCTACAAAAAATAGTATTTTTTGCTGTCTCTGCTGCATTCTGGTTTCGGATCGTGGCGGCCCGACCTGTCCGGCTGATCGGGATCGCGCGGGATAAGGATGCAAGGGCGCATGGGTGTGCGTGGTCCGGCCGCAGTTCCCGTCGGCACTGCTGTCCCGTGCCGGGCGGAAGGCCGCCGTGTCCTGGTCGTGCCCCGGTCATTATGAACCGGTATTGAACTGCGACACGCTGTCTCGACAGCCTCCCTCACTTTTGGCTAGGGTCGCGTGCGCCGCGTCTGTGCGCCGGCTGCCCGGCAGCGGATTGGACGAGGGCGCAACGGGGACGCCATGGCCACATGTGATCAGGATGAAGGCTACGAGAAGCTGCTGACGGCGCAGCTGGCCCGCGTCATCGACTTCCTGAAATTCGCCGAGGCGAAGAACGGCGCCATGCTGGCCTTCTGTTCGGCCTGGCTGGTGGCGGTGTCCAAGGCCGTGACGGATGACCATACCCAGGCCTTTGTCATCATTCCGCTGCTGCTGACGGTGCCGCCGGTGCTGCTGGTGGCGGTGCTGACCTTGATCTCCTTCCTGCCGCGGCTGCCGTTCAGGGCGCGGCGGCCGGTGCCGGGGCGGCCCTGCGACCTGCTGTTCTTCGCCGATGTGCTTCATCTCAACGCGGCCGACTACAGCCTGCTGCTGCGCCAGCGCTACTACCCCGAGGAGGGGCGCTTCTGCCGGGACGAGTATTTCGATGATCTCGTGGCGCAGATCACCGCCAACAGCCGCATCGCCTATCACAAGTACCGGATGTTCAACCGGTCGGCCATGATCCTCATCGCCACCGTGGCCGTGGCCGTGTTCAGCGCGCTGGCGCTGCTGGCGCTGAAGCCGCCCTTCGCCGGCTGATCCTCCGCCGATGCCGGCTATCCCCCGGGCGGGTCCCCAGGCGGGTCAATAGACATCGCGGCGGTAACGCCCGGTCTCGGCCAGATCGGACAGCGTGTTGGCGCCCAAGGCCTCGGTCAGGGCCGCCTGCACCCCGGCGGCCATGCCCTGCAGGCTGCCGCAGACATAGAGGGCAGCACCGTCGGCCACCCAGGCGCGCAGCTCGGCCGCGGCCGGGCGCAGCCGGTCCTGGACATGGATCCGCTCGGCCTGGTCGCGGGAGAAGGCCAGGTCCAGCCGGCGCAGCAGTCCGCTGGCCTGCAAGCCCTCGATCTCGTCGCGGAACAGGAAATCATGGGCGCGGCTGCGCTCGCCATAGGCCAGCCAGACCGGTCCGGCACTGGCTGCCGCCGCCCGTGCCCGCCACTGGGCCCGCAGCCCGGCGATGCCGGTGCCATTGCCGATCAGGATCAGCGGCCGGCCGGCCTCGGGCGGGTGGAAGCCGCGATTCTCGCGCAGGCGCAGCGACACCGGCCCGTCCAGCGGGGCATGGCGGGTCAGCCAGCCCGAGCCGAGGCCCAGCCGCCCCGCGGCGTCCCGCATCTGCCGCACCACCAGCTCCAGCCGCCCATCCTGCGGCAGCGAGGCGATGGAATATTCCCGGTGCGGCAGCGGCACCAGCCTGTCGGCCAGATCGTCCGGGGCCGTGTCGGCCAGTGCGGCCCAGCCCGCCGCATCGGCGGGCAGGCGGCTGCGGGCCAGCAGGGCCGCCAGGGTCAGCGCCTCCTCCTCGGCCGTCAGCGGCAGATCGGCCGGCAGGCCCAGCCGGTCCAGGGCATCGGCCACGGCGTCGGGCGGGTTGCAGGGGCCGATCTCGGCGATGTCGCCGGCCGTCCAGTGCAGATCCTCCGCGTCGGCCGGGGGGCGCAGCCCGATGAGATGCACCGGCCCGCCGGCACTGCCGGGGTTCAGCAGATGGCGGCGCTCCAGCACCCAGGGGCGGTAGCGCGGGGCGGTCCAGTCGGCCATGGCCGCCTGACCGGTCAGCCGGCCCAATTGCTGCTGCCAGTGGCGCAGGGCGCCGGGGTCGCCGTCATCGACCTCCACCGCATCGAACAGGGGGGCGGCGCCCTGGTGGCGCAGCCAGGAATCGAGCCGCCGGCCGAAGGCGCAGAACCGGGCATAGCCGCTGTCCCCCAACGACAGCAGCCCGTAGGACAGGGAGTCCAGCGCCGGTCCCGCCGTCATCACCCGGCGCAGGAAGGCGCCGGCGCCATCGGGCGCATCGCCCTCGCCGGTGGTGCTGACCACGAACAGTGCCTGGCGGGCGGCGGCCAGCCGGGCGGCATCCACGGCCCCCAGCTCCAGCAGGCAGGCCGGGCGGCCGGCGGCGATCAGCGTTTCCGCCGTGCGCCGGGCCAGGGATTCGGCGAAGCCGGTCTGGCTGGCGAAGGCCACCAGCACGGCGGCGTCCGTGCTGGTGGGTCCCGCCGGCGGCGACAGGGCGAAGCGTCGGCGCTGGCGCCGGCGGTGCCGCCACAGGATCAGGGCGCAGAACAGGGCATAGGCCAGCAGCAGCAGACCGGCCAGCAGCAGCCGGTCGGGGGTCTGGGCCAGGATCACCGGCTTCTGCCCGGCGCACCCGGCCAGAAGCGGCAGGACCGCAAGGGGGGCCGCGGAGCGGGCCGCCGGCAGGGCGGCAGGGGAACGGCGGTGCATCACAAATCCAGAAGGGCGTTCAGGGCCGGGGTCGGCAGCTCGCTGAAGCCGGCCGGGCCGCGCAGCACGAACAGGGCGGCCAGATCCTGTTCCGCGGCCAGGGCAAGGCCGGCCTCGGGTCCCAGCACGGTCAGGGCGGTGGCCCAGGCGTCGGCCTGCATGCAGCTGGGATGCAGCACGCTGACGGCGGCCACGCGGTCCGGCACCGGCCGGCCGCTGCGCGGGTCGATGCTGTGGGACAGGCGCCGGCCGCTGCGCGACAGGACATGGCGGCGCGAATCGCCCGATGTGGCGACACACAGCCCGTGCAGGGCCACCAGCGTGTCCCCGCCATCGCCGGTGGGGCGGTCGGTGGGCTGTTCCAGCTGCACCCACCAGGGGGTGCCGTCCGGCTTCATGCCGGCGCCGCACAGCTCGCCGCCCACCTCGACCAGGAAGCTGACATAACCGGCCGCACGCAGCCGCGCGGCCACGCGGTCCACGGCGAAGCCCTTGGCGATGCCGGAGAAATCGAGATACAGCCCGCCGGGCTGCTGCACCCGGCCCGTTTCCGGCTCGATGCCGATGCGCTGCCAGCCGCAGCGGTCGAGGGTGGCGGCGATCCGGTCGGGCGGCGGTTCATCCGCCGGGGTGCCGCCGGGGCCGAAGCCCCAGAGATTGACCACCGGCCCGATGCTGGGGTCGAAGGCGCCGCCGCTGGCCCGGGCGATGGCCAGGGCGCAGTCCAGCACGGTGCGGAAACCCTCCGGCAGCGCATGCCAGCTGCCGGCCGGGGCGCGGTTGTAGCGGCTGAGGTCAGAATCCGGTTCCCAGCTGCTCATCTCGGCGATGACCTGGTCCAGCTCCGCCACGATGGCACGGCGCAGGGCGGCCAGATCCACCGGACCGGGCAGGGGCAGCTTCACCGACCAGCTGGTGCCCATGCTGCTTCCTTCCAGCAGGGCGATGCGGCTGGCCGGCGGCGGCCGTGTGTCGGGGGCGAGGTCGTGCGGAATGAGGACGCGCATGGACGGGAACCGCTGCAGGAAAATGGACGGGCCGGCCCCGGGGCGCGACCGACCCGTCCCGCCGCATCACTGCGGCAGCACTTCGAGCGTGGCGGTGTAGTTGGCCATGCGCTTGTTGGCCGGCTTCTGCACCGTCTTCTCGTCCTCGTAGCTGGCGCTGATCCAGTACATGCCGGCCTCCGGCCAGGTCACGCTGAAGCTGCCATCCTTGCCGGTCTTGACCTTGATGTCCTTGAGATCGTCGCGGTAGCGCTTGCCGCCGGGCACCACGGAGACCTCCATGTCACTGGCGGGCTTGCCGTCCAGCTGCAGCTTGAAGGTGGCGGCCTCGCCGGCGACCAGATCGTTGGGGTGGGTCACCGGCACCAGCTCCAGCCCCTTGCCGGTGGGCTTCAGCGCCGTGTCGCTGGGCTTGCCGGAGGTGACGAAGGTCTCCAGCCGGCGCTGGCTGTCGATGACCCGCAGGTTCTTGGCGTCGGCGGGGACCTCCTTGGCGAAGGTCTCGGCGGTGCCGCGCCAGCGCTTCATCTTGCCGTTCTCCTCATACATCGCCATCAGGCCGCTGCTGGCCAGGGCGATCTTGTAGGTGCCGGGCTTGTCCAGATGCAGGTCGAAGGTGGAGCGGTACTTGCCGGTGGCCGCATTCTCGGCCTTGGCCTCGCTGCCATCGGGGGCGGTGACGGTCAGACCGTCCAGGCGCAGGGGCACATGGTCGAAATAGAACAGGTCGTTGGACACGGCGGCGTCCACCGTCACCCAGGGATCGTCGCCCGACAGAACGGTGGCCGAGGGCAGCATCCAGGTGCGGTGGGCGGAGGCCGGCAGGGCGATGGCGGCGGTCAGCAGCAGGGCCAGGCCGGCGCGGGCAAACATCGTCTTCATGGTCGCGTTTCCGGTTGTTTGTTGCAAAGGATCAGGGGGTGACGTCCAGGGCGATGCGGCCCAGCTCCGCCTCGCCCTTGGCCGTTCCTTGGGCCGGCTTGGCCGCCGGCCATTCGAAGGGGATGCGCAGCAGTTCGCGCCCGCCCACTTCACGGGCGGCTTCCACCACCAGCACATAGGACCCCGGGTCCAGCTTGGGCACGCCGTTCTGGCCGGGGACGAAGGTGACGCGGTGTTCGCCCGGCGCCCTGGTCGGCCCGCTGACGCCGTCCACCGGCATGGTCAGGTCCCGGCCGATGCGGCGCCACCATTGCCGCATGTCCTTCAGCCATTTGGTCCCCTCATTGTCCCGCATCTTGACGTCGTACCAGACGGCCAGATTGGCGGCGACGCTCTGGTCCGGCCGCTCCACCCACAGGGCCACATAGGGGCGGTGGTATTCGGCGACGCTCAGCTGGGGGATCTCGACCGTGACCGCCATTTCGGCCGCCAGGGCCGGGCTGGCGATCAGGCCGGACAGGGTCACGGGAACCAGGACACGCATGGGGACCTCGTCAGTGGATGAACAGGATGGCCAGCAGCGCCGGCAGCACCAGCCCCAGCCCCACGGCGGGCCAGGTGGCCGGGCGGCCGGCGGCATGGAACTGCAGCAGCACCAGCCCGGTCAGGGTGAAGACCAGACAGGCGCCGGCGAAGATATCGATGAACCAGCTCCAGGCCGTGCCGGTGTTGCGGCCCTTGTGCAGGTCGTTGAGGTAGGAGATCCAGCCGCGGTCGGTCAGTTCATGGACGGCCTCGCCGCTTTCCAGATCAATGCCCAGCCAGGCGTCGCCGCCGGGGCGGGGCAGGGCCACATAGGCCTCGTCCGCCGACCATTCCACCGTCCGGCCGCGGACGGACACCGACAGGGTCCCGGCGATCCAGTCGGCCAGCGGCGCCGGCAACTCGGCCGGCTTGGCCTGGGCCGCCGCGGCCAGCACCGGGCGCAGCGCCTCGGGCAGGGCCGCCCTCTGCTCGCTGCGGGTCGGGGCCGCTTCGATCTGGTGGGCATGGTTCAGCGTGATGCCGGTGGCCGCGAACAGCAGCATGCCGATCAGGCACAGGGCCGAGCTGACCCAGTGCCACTGGTGGAGTTGCTTCAGCCAGAAGGCGCGGCGGGTCTGGTCGCGGGTGCTCTTCATCAGGTCGGGTCGAACGGAAAGGGCCTGCCACACCTGTGGCCGGCCTCGGAACGGCGCACACCAGACCATGAATGCGAATGACTCGCAACTTTATCTTTCGTCGGCGTGGCCATCACTTCTGCATGCAGGGTTTTCCCGTTTGGCGCGTAGGCTCCGGCGGCGGGGCCGGTTGCCAGGGAACGGTGCAGCCGCGGCGGTGAAAGGGAAGACCGGGATGACGGGCGTGCCTGCGACACGGACGATGCTGCTGGTCGGCGGCGGTCACACCCATGCGCTGCTGCTGCGGGCGCTGGCGCGGCAGCCGGAAGCCGGCCTGCGTCCGGTGCTGCTGGCCAGGGAGCTGCGGGCGGCCTATTCCGGCATGCTGCCGGGCTTTGTCGCCGGGCACTATGCCCGGGCGGCGCTGGAGATCGACCTGCCGCGGCTGGCGGCCTGCGCAGGCGCGGAGATCGTGGCCGGACAGGCCGTCGGCATCGACAGGACGGCGCGGCGCGTGCATCTGGCCGACGGCGGCAGCCTGGCCTACGACCTGCTGTCCATCGATGTGGGCATCGTGCCGGCCCTGGACGGGATCGACGGGGCGGCGGCCCATGCCCTGCCGGTGAAGCCGGTGTCCGCCTTCGCCGCCCGCTGGGAACAGGCACTGGCGGCCTTATCGCGGCCGGACGGGCCGCGGTCCTTTGCCGTGGTCGGGGCCGGTGTGGCCGGGCTGGAGCTGGCTTTCGCCCTGCGGCACCGGCTCGACACGATGGGACTGGCCGATGGCCGGGTGACGCTGGTGGCCGCCGGGCCGCTGCTGGCCGGCAGCAGCCGGCTGGCCCGCGCTCTGGCCCGCCGTGCCCTGGCCCACTCTGCCCTGCGGCCGGGTGCTGTGGACCTGGTGGAGGCCGATGCCGTCGCCGCCATCCTGCCCGGCCGGGTGCGGCTGCACAGCGGCCGGGACCTGGCCTGCGATCTGGCGCTGGTGACGACAGGCGCCCGGGCGCCGGACTGGTTCGCTGGCACCGGCCTGCCGCTGGACGGGCGCGGTTTCCTGGCGCTCAGGCCGACATTGCAGCTGCTGGATGACGACGACATCTTCGCCGCCGGCGACTGTGCCGCCGTGCTGGAGCATCCGCGGCCCAAGGCCGGCGTCTTCGCCGTGCGGCAGGCCGGACCGCTTCTGGACAATCTGCGCCGCCGCCATCGCGGCCAGCCCCTCCGCCCCTTCACCCCGCAGCGGCGCTATCTCATGCTGATGGCGCTGGGGGGCCGGCGGGCCATCGCCGCCTGGGGTCCGTTGGCCCTGGCCGGCGGCTGGGCCTGGACCTGGAAGGACCGGATCGACCGCGCCTTCATGGCCGGCTTCCACGACCTGCCGTCACCGATGGCGGCGCCGGACGGCGGGAACGGGACGGGATGACGCCTGTTGGTCCCGGCGGGACGGAACAGGGGAATGGACGCATGGGCAAGGAGACAGGGGAACTGCGTGGCGGTCCGGCACGGGACGGGGCCATGAGCGGGCATCTTCCCGGGGAACGGAAAGAGGACGAGGCCAAACGGGCGGAGGTGGAGGCGGCGCACAAGGCCAGGGCCGAGGCGGTGCAGACGCCCGATGCCGGCCCCCTGACTCCTGCCGCGCCTTTGCGCCGGCCGCCGGATTGATGCCGGCGCCGTGCCGATGCTCAGCCGCTCCGGGTCGGTGCCCCGACCGGGCGGCTCCGGCTCAGGCTCAGTGGATGGAGACCGGCTCCATGTCGTGCTGACGCACGGTGGCGACGGCTAGGTCGCGGTTCTTCAGCACGGTCAGCACGGTGCCGTCGGCGGCATGGATGGCGAAGGCCGGTTCGCCCTGCATCTCCACCGCCTTCACATAGGCGATGTCGTTGACGCCATAGGCGGCGAGATCCTGGCTGGACAGCTGACGGAGGAACTGGCTGGCGGTGGTCATGGCACGGAACTCCGGGCATGCGGGCGGCGGTGCCCCCGCATGGCTACTGTGACGGGAAAGACCTGAACAGATGGTAAAAGGCCTCAGCCAAGGGGATCGGGGCTTGCCTTGCCGGGCAGGGGCCGGTCCGGGGACAGGTCGATGGTCTGGGGACCCGGGGCGTCGGTGCCGCCCTGCGGCGTATCGATCTTGATGGTCCGGACCTTGGGTTCGGGCAGCGGCCGGCGCAGCTCCACATGCAGCAGACCGTTGTCCAGGCTGCATCCCAGCACCTCGATGCCCTCGGCCAGCACGAAGCTGCGCTGGAACTGGCGGGCGGCGATGCCGCGATGCAGATAGATGCGGGACTTGTCGTCGGTCTGCTTGCCGCGGATGACCAGCTGGTTGTCCTCCATCTGCACCTGCAGATCCTCGGCGGTGAAGCCGGCGACTGCCAGGGTGATGCGCAGCCGATCTTCGGCGACCTGCTCGATATTGTACGGGGGATAGCCTTCGTTGGCGCTCTTGGCGATGCGGTCGAGCGTGCGCTCGAACTGGTCGAAGCCAAGCAGGAACGGGCTGTTGAACAGCGACAGGCGGGTGGTCACGGCGCATCTCCTCGGCATGAGCGAGCTGGGACCGGCCCGGCACCGGCGCCGTCCCCAGGGTGTACATGGGTATTGCCTTGTTCCGATCAAGGCAAGCGCCGCGCCGTACCGCCCTGCTCCGCGGTCAGCCCTGGTCCGGGACAGGGGGCGGGCGTCTACTCGCCGGGGCCGGGACCCAGCGGCTCCCGCCCGCGGGTGGCCTGGGGCAGCAGTTCGACGATGGTCAGGCCCAGCCGGCCGTCCACCACCACCAGTTCGCCGCGGGCCACCATGCGGTCGTTGACGAACACGTCCACCGGCTCGCCCACCGCCCGTTCCAGATCGACGATCTCGCCGGGACCCAGGCGCAGCAGCTGGCTGATGCGCAACCGGCGCCGGCCCAGCCGGACCGAGACCTGCACGGGCACACCGAGCACGCTGCCCTTGTCGAATTCTTCGCCGGAGCTGGGTTCGGGCATGCTGGATGTCACGCAGAAGGGGACGGGGCGGGCCGGGGTCGCCCCCGGCTGCGGCCCACTATAGGGCAAGGAACCGGGGCGGGAAAGCGCGCCCGCCCCGGACAAAGTTGGGCAATCGATGTTGGGCAATCACTGCTGGGCAGTCACTGCTCGGCAGTCAGAGACCAACGGACCCCGGCCCCGCGCGCTGCCCGGATCAGGTCGTGCCGCCGCCCAGGGCCTGGTACAGCGTCACCTGGTTGGTCAGGCGGTTGAGATGCACCTGAGCGAAGGCCAGTTCGGCGCTGCGCCGCCGTTCCTGCGCGTCCAGCCAGGTGCGCAGCGGCACGGCACCGGCCCGGTAGCGCACGGCATAGAGCCGCTCGGCCGTGCGCGTGGCCTCCAGCGATGTCTGCTGCTGCTCGGCCTGGATGGCCAGCTGCTGCCGGGCCGACAGGGCGTTGTCCACATCGACCAGGGCCTGCTGCAGCGTCTGGCGGAAGGTCACCACCGCCCGCTCATAGTCGGCGCGGGAGATCGCGGTGTTCAGCCGCACCTTCTCCCAGTTCAGGAAAGGCAGGGTCAGGCCGGCGCCCAGGGTGCCCACCGGATTGGACAGCAGGTCCGACAGGCTGCTGCTGCTGCTGCCATAGCTGCCGGTCAGGCTCAGGGCGGGATAGTAGCTGGTGCGGGTGGCGTCCACATCGGCCAGGCTGCCGCGCAGGCGCAGTTCCGCTGCCCGCAGGTCGGGGCGGCGGCCCAGCAGGCTGGCCGGCAGGCCCGGCTCCACCGCCGGCAGCGGCGCCAGCGGCAGGGCCTGCGGCTCCGGCCCGTCGCTCCAGGGCTGGCCGCCCAGCAGCAGGGCGATGGAGGCGCGCGTCTCCACCCGCTGCTGGTCCAGCCGGCTCTGCGCCGCCAGCTGCGTGGCCAGGCTCTGCTCGGCCTCGTTGACCTCCAGCGCCGAGGCGGCGCCGGTGCGGTACTGGGTGCGCACCAGATCCAGGGTCTGGCGCGCATAGGCGATGCTCTGCTGGCCCGAGGCGATCTGCTGGTTGAGATAGGCCAGCTGCCAGTAAAGACCTGCCGTGGTGCCGATCAGCGTCAGTTCCGTTGCGTCCCGGTCCTGCTGCGTCGCTTCGGCTTCCCACTGGGCCGCATCGCGCAGGCTGCCCAGCCGGTTCCACAGATCGACCTCGTAGGAGACCGAGGCGGAGGCCGAATAGCTGTCGGTGGTGCGGCCATCGCGGCGCGTGGTGCTGGCATTGCCGCTGGCCCCCAGCTGCGGCACCAGATTCTCCTCGGCCAGACCCGCCTGCAACTGGGCCCGGCGCACCAGGATGGCGGCGGCGGCCAGATTGTTGTTGCGCTCCAGCACCTGCCCCACCAGCCGCTCCAGCCGCGGGTCGCCGAAGCTGCGCCACCAGGGACCGGAGGAGACCGGCCGCGCCTGCGACTCGGCGGCGGCGCCGGCCGCGGCGTGGCCGTACTGGTCCGGTATCGAAACGTCTGGCGTGCTGTAGGGCGTCGTGGTGTTGCACGCCGTCAGCAGCAGGGCGGCGCCCAGCGCCGCCAAAGAGGTAAGGCGCATCATTCCCGCACCAATGCGTCGACCGGATCCAGCTGCGCGGCACTGCGGGCCGGCAGGAACCCGAAGGCGATTCCGATCAGGGTGGAGCAGCCGAAAGCGGCCACGATGGAGGTCACGGAGTAGATCAGCTTGAAGCTGGCCCCGGCCATCTGGAAGGCGACACCGATACTGAGCGCCAGCAGCACGCCGATGATGCCGCCCAGCAGGCAGACCAGCACCGCCTCGATCAGGAACTGCTGCAGGATGTCGCTCTGGCGGGCACCGACAGCCATACGCACGCCGATCTCCTTGGTCCGCTCGGTCACCGACACCAGCATGATGTTCATCACGCCGATGCCGCCGACGATGAGGGAAATCACGGCAATGGCGGCGATCAGCAGTGTCAGTGTCGCCGTGGTCTGGGTGATGGTCTCGCGGATCTGGTCGGTGTTGATGATGAAGAAGTCCTTGGTCCCGTGCCGCTGGGTCAGGAACTTCGTCACCGCATCCTCGGCCACGTCCATGGGCGTGCTGTCGCTGACGCGGATGGTGATGCTGCGCAGCGTGTTCTTGCCCAGGATGCGCGACATCACCGTGGTGTAGGGCAGATAGACCGTCAGGGTCTCGCTGCTGCCGCCGAACCCGCCGGAGCGCTTCTCGGTGATGCCGATGACGCGGCAGGGCACGGCCCCCACCAGGATCACCTGGCCGATGGGGCTGCCGGGGAAGTCCTTGAACAGCGTGTTGCGCGTGTTGTCGTCGATGACCACGTCCTGGGACAGGCTGCGCACCCCGTCCTGGTCGAAGAAGCTGCCGGATGCCAGCGTGATGCCGCGCACGCGGAAATACTGCACGCCCACGCCGCTGACCTGACCCGTGGCCGCCACATTGCCGAAGCGCAGGGTCTGGCTGCTGTTCACGGTGGGGGTGACGCTGTCCACATAGGGCTGGCCGGTCAGGGCATCGGCGTCGCCCACCACCAGCGTGTTGACGGCGCCGGAGCGCAGGTCGCCGAAATCCTTGCCCGGCATGATCTCCAGCGTGTTGGTGCCGATGGAGCTGATATTGGCCAGCACCTGCCGGCGCGACCCCTCGCCCAGCGCCACCACTGACACCACCGAGGCGATGCCGATGATGATGCCCAGCATGGTCAGGAAGGTGCGCATGCGGTGCGCCGCCATGGCCAGCAGCGCCATGCGGAACGCCTCGCGGAAGCGGTCCAGCATGGCCTGCCAGTTGGCGCTTTCCGGTGTCGGCGCGGCGTCGCGGCGGGCGGTGCTGCGCACGCGCGATCCGGCGCCGGGGCGGTCGGCGATGACTTCGCCGTCGCTCAGCTCGATGATGCGGCCGGCATGTTCGGCCACGCTCATATCGTGGGTGACGATGATGACCGTGTGCCCGTCGGCGTGCAGCTCCTGCAGGATGCGCATCACCTCCTCGCCGCTCTGGCGGTCCAGCGCGCCGGTGGGCTCGTCGGCCAGCACCACGTCGCCGCCATTGATCAGGGCGCGGGCGATGGAGACACGCTGCTGCTGGCCGCCGGACAGCTGGCCCGGCTTGTGGTCGGTGCGGTCGGACAGGCCCAGGCGCGTCAGCAGGTCCAGGGCGCGGGCGCGGCGGGCGCCCCGCTCCTTGCCGGCATAGACGGAGGGCACCTCGACATTGCCGGTGGCATCCAGGTCGGGCAGCAGATGGTAGCGCTGGAAGATGAAGCCGAAATGCTCGCGGCGCAGCTGCGCCCGCTCGTCCGGACCCAGGCTGCCGGCCTCGCGGCCCATGATGCGGTAGCTGCCGGAGGTCGGCCGGTCCAGGCAGCCCAGGATGTTCATCAAGGTGGACTTGCCGGAACCGGAGGCGCCGACGATGGCCACCATCTCCCCGGCCTCGATGGTCAGGTCGATATCCTTCAGCACCGCCAGCGTTTCGCCGCCGGACTGGAATTCCCGGCGCAGCGCGCGCAGTTCGATCAGGGGAGCGCCCATGGCTCAGAACCCCAGCGGCGACGGCGGGCGGCGCATGCCGGGGCGCTGCTGGGCCGTGGGCACGGACACCATGCCGGCCTGGCCGATCACCACCTCATCGCCCTCCTTCAGCCCCTCGACGATCTCGGCCATGGCATTGTTGTTGACGCCGACCTTGACCTCGCGCGGGGTCACCTGCCCGTCGGCTCCCAGCACCTGCACCATGTAGGTGCCGCCGCGGCGTCGCGGCCCCAGGGCGGCCGACGGGATGGTCGGCACGCCCGTGGCCCGGGCCAGCACGATGGAGACCTGGGCGGTCATGGAGATGCGCAGCTTGCCGTCCGGGTTCGGCACGTCGAACCGGCCATTGTAATAGATGGCCGTGGCGGTGCTGCTGGAGCTGCTGGCCGCGCTGCTGGTGGAGTCGGTCTTGATCGAGTCCGGTGCCGGCTCCACCGTGCGCAGGCTGGCGGTGTA
Organism: Oleisolibacter albus; assembly: GCF_003336875.1. Taxonomy (GTDB): domain Bacteria; phylum Pseudomonadota; class Alphaproteobacteria; order Azospirillales; family Azospirillaceae; genus Niveispirillum; species Niveispirillum album. The sequence continues at coordinate 129,191 of NZ_QGNJ01000004.1, forward strand.
GCGGTTGTCCGGCTCGCCCAGGATGGTGAAATAGACCTCCTGCCCCGGCTTGACCTTGACCACATCGGCTTCGGAGATCTGGGCCTTGATGGTCATCGAGGACAGATCGGCCAGCTTGACGATGGTCGGCGTCGTCTGGTTGGCGTTCACCGTCTGGCCTTCCAGCGTGACGATGGCCACCACGGTGCCGTCGATGGGGGCGGTGATCTGGGTGTAGCCCAGATTGACCCGGGCGGTTTCCACCTGCACCTGGGCCTGGGCGATTTGGGCGTCATAGGCCGCCACCTGTGCCTCGGCCGTCTTCAGGGCCGCTTCGGCCGCCTCGTAATCGGCGCGGGAGGTGGCGTCCGCCGCCATCATCTCCTTCTGCCGGCGGAAGGTCAGCCGGGCCTGGGCCAGGGAGGCATTGTGCGCCAGCTTCTGTGCCTTGATGTTGGTCAGGCTGGCCTCGGCATTGCGCAGCGCGTTCTGCTGCGGCACGGAGTCGATCTGGGCGATCAGGTCGCCCTTCTTCACCGGCTGGCCCAGCACGACCTTCAGCGACTTCACCTGGCCCGACACCTGGGCGCCGACGCTGACCAGGTTGGCGGCTTCCAGCGTGCCGGTGGCCAGCACGGTGCGTTCGACGTCGCCTGTGGTCACCGGGGCGGTGGCCATCTGCGGGGTGCTGCTGGCGGGGAAGAACATGGCCTTGGCGCCCCAGGCGACAACCACGATCGCGAGGAGGATCAGAACCCAGCGGAGGAGGGGGCGGGTGTTGGTCTTCATGGTTCTCGGCGGCAAGGTCCGCTGCGCCTGTGCAAGGCGTCCGGACGCGGGGACGGGAGGAAGGATCGTGAGTGTTGGCCGGTTTCAGCGCGGCGTCGTCCGCAGGGCGTGGGAACGGACCGTCGGGTCCAGAGGGTCGGCGCGGCGCCTCTGCGGCAGCAGACGGGCAGTCGTCATGGTTACGTCCGTTGAGAGGAAGCCCTACGACCTTATACGGGGCGGCGCGGCAAACCCGTCACCCCCGCCGTGAGGAGACCGGACGAGGTATAGCGTCATTGGCCCCGCCGGGCCATGGCGGGGTTCATGGCGACGGTGGACTGTCCCATGACCGGCCTCACAGCCGTGGCACAACGGCCACGGTTCCGGCGGCGGCCAGACGCTCGACGGCGACGGGGACCCCATACAGCGCGGCCAGGGCCTGTGCCGTCGCCACCCGGGCCGGGGGGCCGAGGGCGGCCAGCCCGCCCGGACGCAGCAGGGCCACCCGGTCGGCCAGGGCATGGGCCTGGGCCGGGTCGTGGGTGGACAGCACGATGCTGTGGCCGGCATCCCGCAGCTGCCGCACCCGTTGCAGCACCCGGACCTGATTGCCGAAATCCAGGCTGGCCGTCGGCTCGTCCATGACCAGGACGGGGGCGCCCTGAGCCAGGGCGCGGGCGACCAGGGCCAGTTGACGCTCGCCGCCGGACACCTCGGCATAGGAGCGGCCGGCCAGGTGCGCGATCCCCACCGACTCCAGCGCCGCATCCGCGGCCGCCCGGTCGGCGGCGGCGGGCGTGGCGAACAGGCCGATCTGGGCCGCGCGCCCCATCAGCACCACATCCCGAACCCGGTAGGGGAAATGCACCGTGTGACTCTGTGGGAGGAAGGCAATGCGGCGCGCCACCGCCCGTCTTGGCAGGCCGGCCAGATCGGCGCCGCCCAGCCGCACCTGCCCGCCCAGGGGCGGCAGCAGCCCCAGCAGCGTCTTGAACAGCGTGGTCTTGCCGCTGCCGTTGGGGCCCAGCAGGCACAGCACCTCGCCGGGCTCCAGGCTGAGCGTGATCCCGCTGCCCAGGGTTCGGCCGGGATAGCCATAGGCCAGGTCCAGCGTTTCCAGCATCACGCCCAGCCTCGCGGGCGGCTGGCCATCAGCCACAGGAAGAAGGGCGCGCCGCAGCAGGCCGTGAGGATGCCCAGCGGCACCTCCACCGCGGCCAGGGTGCGGGCGGCCGTGTCCACGGCCAGAAGGAACCCGGCCCCCAGCAGGGCGGCGGCCGGCAACAGCCGGGCGAAGTCCGGCCCCACCAGCAGCCGGGCCACATGGGGCACCAGCAGACCGACCCAGCCCACCGTGCCGGCCACCGACACGGCCGCCGCCGTCACCAGCGTGGCACCGGCGATGAAGACCAGCCGCAGCGGCCCGGTCTCCACGCCCAGGGCGCGGGCCTCCTCCTCCCCCAGGGTCAGCAGGTTCATGCGCCAGCGCAGCAGCGCCAGCGGCAGCAGGCCCAGCAGCAGCGCCGGCAGCAGGGCGGCGGCGTCCTCCGGCGTCACCGCCGCCAGACTGCCCAGCAGCCAGTAGGTGATGGCCGGCAGCTGGTCATAGGGATCAGCCAGCACCTTCAGCAGGGAAATGGCGGCGCTCAACAGGGCACCGACGGCGATCCCGGCCAGGACCAGGAACAGCAGCGGGTCCTGCCCGCGCACGGCCGCCGCCACACCATAGACCAGGGCCACGGCGGCCAGCCCGCCCAGGAAGGCCAGCCCCTGGATGGCCAGCACCGGCAGCGACAGCACGATGCCCAGAATGGCCCCCAGACTGGCCCCGGCCGACACGCCCAGCAGGTCGGGACTGACCAGGGGATTGCGGAACATGGCCTGATAGGCCGCCCCGGCCGAGGCGAGGGCTGCGCCCACCAGGACAGCGGCCAGCACCCGGGGCAGACGGATCTGCCAGATCACCGTCTCGACGGCCGGGGCCAGGCCGCTGTCGCCGCCGCTGAGGCGGGCCCAGACGGCGCGGGCCAGATCGGCCGGGCTGATGGCGAAGGCGCCGAGGCCAAAGGCCAGCAGCAGCATCAGCACCAGCAGCAGTGGCGGCAGCAGCGCGGGCAGCCGCCAGCAGGACAGCCGCCAGCGGGACAGAAGGCCCGCCGTCACGGATCGACCTCGCCGGCCTCGGCCACGGCCAGCAGCGCCCCGATCCGGGCGTCGCTCAGCGTCACATGGTAGAAACGCTGGTAGAAGTCGCGGACGATGGGCCGGATATCCTCGGGGAACAGGTCGGGATACAGGACGGACACCAGCCAGCGGGCGCCGATCAGCCGGTTGACCCCCGGCGGGAAGTCGACCCAGCCGAAGGGGAGCCTCGGCGACAGATAGACCCGGCCTTCCCGGACTGCCCGCAGCACCTGCCAGCGCGGATCGCTGCCCAGGCGGCGGTGGAAATTGGGGTCGATGGTCAGGATCACGTCCGGGTCCCAGGCCAGCACCTGTTCCAGCGACACCTCGGCCAGCCCGCCCGCCCCGGCGCCGGCGGCGGCGTTCACGGCCCCGACCCGGTCCAGCACCTCCAGATTGATGGAGCCGGCGAGGCCGGTCTGCAACCCGTCGGTGCCGCGGCCGTAATAGACGCGCGGACGCCTGTCCGGCGGCAGGGTGGACAGGCGCCGGTCGATATCGGCCAGCATGGCCTCGGCCCAGCCCGCCAGCTCCTCCGCCTTGTCCGCGCGGCCCAGCAGGGCGCCCAGGGTGCGGTAGGTGCGGGGAATGGCGGCATAGCGCCCGTCCAGCAGGATATAGGGGATGCCGGTCTGCTGCTGGGTGCGGTCGGCGGAATCGACGAAGCTGCCCCGGGTGGCTCCCACATCGAGGATCAGGTCCGGTTTCAGGGCCAGGACGGTTTCGGGGCCGGCGCTGCTGCCGCGCCCGGCGATGCGGCCGGTGGCCGGCAGGCTGGCATAGGGTTCGGCCAGGAAGGCCTTTTCCCGCGCCCGGTTCTCCCGCGGCCAGCCCAGCAGCAGGTCCGGCGCCAGGGTATACAGCAGGATGGCGGCCGGTGGCCCGGCGGCGAACACCCGCTCCACCTTGTCGGGCACGGTCACCACCCGCCCGCCATCATCGGTCATGCTGCGGGCGAGGGCGGTCTGGACAGGCCCGGCCAGCACCAGCATCAGGGCGGTGATCAGGATGGCGGCCGCGCGCCTCATTTGCATCCCCTCCGGACCGGGCGGCTCTGGCGGCCGCAGCAGACGGAGCGTAGCGGGATTTGCAGAAGGCTGCAGCTTTTCCGCAGCGCCGGAAACCACCGGGGGGAGCCCGGAAACGACGAAGGGCCCCGCCGGTGTCGGCGGAGCCCTTCGGATCTGGTGGAGCCAAGGAGGATCGAACTCCTGACCTCTACAATGCCATTGTAGCGCTCTCCCAGCTGAGCTATGGCCCCGGAACCCGTCGCTGCCGTCTGGGAACGGCGCGTGGGCGCGGTATATGCGCGAACTCGGCGCGGGAGGCAAGAGGTTTTTGGCATGGTCCGGCTGCGGCGGCCTCATGCCGGTCAGGGTTCCGGCGTTACGCGGCCTCCGGCGCCGTGCCGGGGCCGGAAACGACGAAGGGCCCCGCCGGTGTCGGCGGAGCCCTTCGGATTTGGTGGAGCCAAGGAGGATCGAACTCCTGACCTCTACAATGCCATTGTAGCGCTCTCCCAGCTGAGCTATGGCCCCGGAACTCGTGAGCGCCGGCTGGGTCCCCGGCGTTCGTGGGGGCGGTTTATCGTCGAAGTCGCGCGACGGTGCAAGGGAAAAATGGAGGGGCCAGTTTCTTTTTCGTAAAAGCCGGCCTTCCGTCGTCCCCTGGCCTCAGCGATCCTTGGCCTCAGCGATCCTCGTCGCCCTCGACGTCCACCACTTCGCCCATGTCGTCGCCGTCGTTCAGCTCGTCGGCGTCCTCCAGCAGGACGTCCTCGTCCTCGACGGCGTCGTCCACATCCTCCCCATCCTCGATTCCGGGGACCTCGACATCATCGGCGGCCGCGTCCAACTCCTCGTCGGCGGTCTCCTCCTCGGCATCGATGGTGTGCGTCTCCTCATCCTCCACCTCGACGGGGGGCTTCTTCACATCCTCGACGGGGATCGGGCGGGCACGGCGGGAGCGCAGCAGTGCCTCCGGATCGAACACCGTGCTGCAGGACGGGCAAACCGGCGGGTCTTTCCGCATGTCGTAATAGCGCGTGCCACAGTTGGGGCAGATGCGCTTCACGCCCCATTCGGCTTTGGCCACGTTAAACCTCCATTGTTCACGCGCGCCCATTCCATGCGCCGCGGTATGGCGGCGGCACATGCCATGAGTCCCGGCCCCCGTCAACCGCTAGAATGGCGGCTGCCCCGTAAAGGCGGCGGAAGGGGGCGATGTGCCCCGCTCATGGCCCGGCGGGTCTGTCGCGATTTCCTCCGGCCCGGTGGATATGCTAGGAGCATGGCAGAATATTCTGTCCCTGTGACCGCCGATTCGAGCAAGCCCATGTCCCACGCCATGCCCCCCCGCCCCCTGCTGTCCCGGCGCAGCGGTGCCCTGTCCGGCACGGTGCGCGTGCCCGGCGACAAGTCCATCTCCCACCGTGCCCTGATGTTCGGGGCCCTGGCCCTGGGAGAGACACGGATCGAGGGGCTGCTGACAGGGGAGGATGTCCTGCGCACGGCCGATGCCCTGCGCGCGCTGGGCGCCGGGATCGAGCGACAGGCGGACGGAAGCTGGATCGCCCGCGGACGCGGCGTCGGCGGACTGGCCGAGCCGGACCGGGTGCTGGACATGGGCAACAGCGGTACGGCGGCGCGCTTGCTGATGGGGCTGGTGGCGACGCATCCCTTCACCACCATCTTCACCGGCGATGCCTCCCTGACCAAGCGGCCCATGGCCCGGGTGACCACGCCCCTGTCCACCATGGGCGCCAGCTTCGTGCTGCGCTCGGGCGGGCGGCTGCCGGGCGCGGTCGTCGGCACCTCCATGCCGGTGCCGATCAGCTACCGCCTGCCGGTGGCGTCGGCCCAAGTGAAATCTGCCATCCTGCTGGCCGGGCTGAACACGCCGGGCAGGACCACCGTGATCGAGCCGGAACCCACCCGCGACCATACCGAGCGCATGCTGCGCCATTTTGGGGCCGAGGTGGTGGTGGAGCCGACCGAGGACGGCGCCCTGGCCGCCACCGTCACCGGCGAGGCCAGCCTGACCGCCCGTGACCTGCGGGTGCCGTCGGACCCCAGCTCGGCCGCCTTCCCCACCGTGGCGGCCCTGATCCGGCCGGGCAGTGTCATCACCCTGCCGGGCGTGGGCATCAATCCGCGCCGTACCGGGCTCTACGACACGCTGATCGAGATGGGGGCCGACATCGCCTTCACCAACCGGCGGGAGGAGGCGGGCGAACCCGTGGCTGATCTGGTGGTGCGGGCCGGGACGCTGACGGGGGTCGAGGTTCCGCCGGAGCGGGCGCCGAGCATGATCGACGAGTACCCCATCCTGGCCATCGCCGCCGCCTGCGCCCAGGGGCGGACGCTGATGCGCGGCATCGGCGAGCTGCGGGTCAAGGAGAGCGACCGCCTGGCCATGATCGTGGCCGGGTTGCAGGCCTGCGGTGTCGCCGTGGAGTTCGGCGAGGACTGGCTGGCGGTGCAGGGCACCGGCGCCCCGCCCCGCGGCGGCGCCACCGTGGCCACCGCCATGGACCACCGCATCGCCATGAGCTTTCTGGTGCTGGGCAGCGCCAGCGACGAACCGGTGCGGGTGGATGACGGCGCCTTCATCGACACCAGCTTCCCCGGCTTCGTGACGCTGATGAACGGGCTGGGGACGGCCATCGGCGAGGACTGATCCCCGCCGCCGGCGCCGGGACACGGTTGCGGCGGGCGGGACAGTGCGTTGCGGTCCGGCATCTTTTCCGTCCGCCGGGCAACGGACACACTCGGCGTCACAAGCGGCACCGGTCCCGGACCGGGGGCGGTGCCGGTGTCGACCGAAGAAGAGATCTGTCCCCATGAAGCTGTATTATTCTCCCGGCGCCTGCTCCCTGGCCTCCCACATCGCCCTGCGCGAGGCCGGATTGCCGGTCGATCTGGTCAAGGTGGACCTGCGCAACAACCGCGCCTGTGCGGACGGTGCCGATTTCCTCGCCATCAATCCCAAGGGCTACATCCCAGCCCTGGTGCTGGACGATGGCGCCGTGCTGACCGAGGGGGTGGCCATCCTGTCCTATGTGGCCGACCGCGCCGCGGCCGGCCTGCTGGCCCCGGTCCATGGCGGCATGGAGCGCTACCGTCTGCTGGAATGGCTGACCTTCATCGCCACCGAACTGCACAAGGGCTTCGGCCCGCTGTGGAACCCGGCCACGACCGAGGCCGCCCGCGCCGCGGCGGTGGACAGGCTGCTGGGGCGTCTCGCCTATGTGGATGGGGTGCTGAAGGACCGCCCGTTCCTGACCGGCGCCGGCTTCACCATCGCCGACGCCTATCTGTTCACCGTGGTGGGCTGGGCCGGCTTCCTGAAGCTGGACATCGGTCATCTGCCGCATCTGGCCGCCTTCCAGGCCCGCGTCGCCGCCCGCCCGGCGGTGCAGGCGGCCATGAAGGCGGAAGGGCTGCTGGGCTGAAGCCTGCGGGCCGCGGGCTGGTCACTCATCCCGCGGCCACAGCGGTCTTGACGGAACCGGCCGGGGGTACCACGGTGGCGCCCGCAATCCCGACCCCGACCGATCCAGGCCCATGTCCCTCGTCATCGCCATCGACGGCCCCGCCGCCAGCGGCAAGGGCACGCTCGCCCGCCGCATCGCCGCCACCCTGGGCTTCGCCCATCTGGATACGGGCGGCCTCTACCGCGCCGTGGGGCTGGTGCGCCTGCGCCAGGGCGGCGATCCGGCCGATGCCGTCGCCGCGGCCGTGGCGGCCCGCAGCCTGACGCCGGACAGCATCGGCACCCTGACCGCCGACCCCGCCCTGCGGGCCGATGAGACGGCGCGTGCCGCCTCCGTCGTCTCCGCCGTGCCGGCGGTGCGGGCGGCGCTGCTGGACTTCCAGCGCGACTTCGCCCGCACGCCCCCGGCCGGGGCGGCCGGCGCCGTGCTGGACGGGCGGGACATCGGCACGGTGGTCTGCCCCGATGCCCCGGCCAAGCTGTTCGTCACCGCCACCACGGAAGTGCGGGCGGAGCGCCGACTCAAAGAGTTGCTCGGCCGCGGCATCGGGGCTATATACGCCGACGTCCTGAAGGACATGTTGGACCGTGACGCGCGCGACAGCCAGAGGGCGGTAGCACCCCTCGTGCCGGCTGCCGACGCGTTTTTGCTTGATACGTCCTCGTTGGATGCCGAGCAGGCCTTCGACGCAGCCATGACCTTCATCCGGTCGCGCCCCGGCTTTTCCGGGCGCTGATCCGGCGGGACCCTGCCGCTCCGGCAGGCCCCGTCCTTCGGGACAGACCAGACCGGCCGGCGGCGATGGTGCCGCGGGCGGGTGAAAAGCCGTCCGGCATGGGGCCGGGCGCATCAACCCAAGTCGCCGGGCGTGGTGTCCGGCGCGGCGGTGCAAGATTCGGCGAACCGGCTCGGGCGTGTCGGCTAGCGGATGGCGTGCCGCTCCTGGATCCACCTTAGGAGTTTTCATGGCCCAGGTTTCCACCAAGGCTTCTCCCGCCAAGGAGAGCTTCGCCGCCCTGCTCGAGGAATCGTTCGGCGCCGCCGACAGCCTCGAAGGCACCGTCGTGAAGGGCAAGGTCCTTCGCGTTGAGAACGATCAGGTGCTGATCGACGTTGGCCTGAAGTCCGAAGGCCGTGTCGCGCTGAAGGAATTCGCCGTTCCCGGCCAGCCGGTCGAGCTGAAGGCGGGCGACACCGTCGAGGTTTATCTCGAGCGCATGGAAGACAAGAACGGCGAAGCCGTCCTGTCCCGTGAGAAGGCCAAGCGCGAAGAAGCCTGGACCCTGCTGGAGAAGTCGTTCAACGACCAGGCCCGCGTCACCGGCGTGATCTTCGGCCGCGTCAAGGGCGGCTTCACCGTCGACCTGAACGGCGCCGTGGCCTTCCTGCCGGGCAGCCAGGTGGACATCCGCCCGGTGCGCGACATCTCCCCGCTGATGGGCACCCCGCAGCCCTTCCAGATCCTGAAGATGGACCGCTCGCGCGGCAACATCGTGGTGTCCCGCCGCGCCGTGCTCGAAGAGAGCCGTGCGGAGGCCCGCTCCGAGCTGGTGGCCAGCCTCAAGGAAGGCCAGGTGCTGCAGGGCGTGGTCAAGAACATCACCGATTACGGTGCGTTCGTGGATCTGGGCGGCGTTGACGGCCTGCTGCACGTCACCGACATCGCCTGGCGCCGCATCAACCACCCGTCGGAAGCCCTGCAGATCGGCCAGACCGTCACGGTCCAGGTCATCCGCTTCAACCCGGAGACCCAGCGCATCAGCCTCGGCATGAAGCAGCTGGAAGCCGATCCGTGGGAGGGTGTGGAAGCCAAGTACCCGGTCAGCGCCAAGTTCAAGGGCCGCGTCACCAACATCACCGACTACGGCGCCTTCGTGGAGCTGGAGCCGGGTATCGAGGGTCTGGTGCACGTCTCCGAGATGAGCTGGACCAAGAAGAACGTCCATCCGGGCAAGATCGTCTCCACCTCCCAGGAGGTCGAGGTGATGGTGCTGGACGTGGATCCGGTGAAGCGCCGCATCTCGCTGGGTCTGAAGCAGACCATGCAGAACCCCTGGGAGGCCTTCGTCGAGAAGTTCCCGGGCGGCACCGAGCTGGAAGGCGAGGTCAAGAACATCACCGAGTTCGGTCTGTTCGTTGGTCTGCCGGGCGACATCGACGGCATGGTCCACCTGTCCGATCTGGACTGGAACCGTCCGGGCGAGCAGGCCATCCAGGACTACAAGAAGGGCGACCAGGTCAAGGTCAAGGTTCTCGACGTGGACGTCGAGAAGGAGCGCATCTCCCTCGGCATCAAGCAGCTGGCCTCCGATCCGTTCGAGCAGGCTGCCGCTGGCGTCAAGAAGGGCGACGTGGTCACCTGCACCGTGACCCAGGTCACCGAGGGCGGCATCGAGGTCGAGGTGGGCGAAGGCTTCACCGGCTTCATCCGCAAGTCCGACCTGTCGCGTGAGCGTTCCGAGCAGCGGCCCGACCGCTTCGCCGTCGGCGAGAAGGTCGATGCCAAGGTCACCCAGGTCGATCGTGCGACCCGCAAGATCAGCCTCTCCATCAAGGCCAAGGAGGTCGAGGAGGAGAAGCAGGCCATGCAGGAGTTCGGTTCCTCCGACTCCGGCGCCTCGCTGGGCGACATCCTGGGCGCCGCTCTGAAGCGCAAGCAGCAGGGCGAGTAAGGGACGAAACGATCTGCCGGTTCCCGTTCGGGACCGTCGGGATTGGGGGCCGCTCCGGGAAACCGGGGCGGCCCTTCGTCTTTCCGGTTGCCGCCTTGGGATCAGGTTCCTCATCTGTGCCTAAAAAGCGCATGCATATGAACGGGTTACCCTTGCGTGCCCCTATTCACTGCGGCACTCTGTTGTTTGCCGGCCAGGGCGGCGCGGCGGACCTCCCCTGGGGAGGTGGGGCCGACCGGCCCCTTGGCCGACAAGCGGCCCGGCGTCACGGGGGGAAGCAGAAGAAATGACCAAATCCGAACTCATCCAGCGTCTGGCGGAACGCAATCCGCATCTCTATCAGCGGGATGTGGAAAAGATCGTCACCACCGTCTTCGACGAGATCACCGAGGCCCTGGCCCGGGGCGACCGGGTGGAGCTGCGCGGCTTCGGCGCCTTCTCGGTCAAGCGGCGCGATGCCCGCACCGGCCGCAATCCCCGAACCGGCGAAAGCGTGTCGGTGGAGGAGAAGGCCATCCCCTTCTTCAAGACCGGCAAGCAGCTGCGCGAGCGGCTGAACACCGACGATGAATGACGCCCCGCGCCGGCGGCGCCTGACGCGCGTGCTGTCTTGGCTGGTGACGCTGCCGCTGGCCCTGGTGGCCGTGTCTTTCGCCGTCTCCAACCTGACGCCGGTGGAACTGGCGCTGTGGCCGCTGCCGTTCCGGCTGGAGGCGCCGGTCTATGCGCTGGTGCTGGTGACCCTGGTCGTCGGCTTCATCGCCGGCGGGGCGGTGACCTGGCTGGGGCAGCACCACCACCGCAAGGCGGAACGGGCGCACCAGCGCCGGGCCGACCGGCTGGAAGCCGAACTGAAGGCGTTGCAGCAGCAGGACGGCGCCAAGGCGGCAACGGCATTGCCGGCGACCCTGCTGCCGCCGGCGGGCTGATTCCGGACCGCTCCGGAGCAAGGCGGGTGGGGCGGGGATGTCCCGCCCCCAGGCGGGTCTCAGGGGCGGGTCTCAGGCGGCGGGTCAGGCGGCCGGGGCTGGCGGATGCGGCCGGCGGCGGCGCTTCTTCCAGCGGTCCAGCAACTGGTCGAACGGCTGCAACAGCCGCTCCTGCAGGCCCGGATCGCCCTCCAGCTTGCCGAAGGCGAAGGCGCCGGCTTCCAGCGTGCTGACGCTTTCCTTGCGCGGTTCGCGCCGCACCGTGCCGTAGGCCGAGCGGAAATCGGGATGGATGACGACGCGGCGCAGCTTCAGCAGCCAGGCGTTGCGCCACCACAGGGTCTTGGCCTGGGACCAGGTGCCGTCGATCAGCACCAGCCCTTCGAGATCGGCCAGGATGATGTCGCTGTCCGGCAGCGGGCCGTTCTTGCCGACCACGGCGATGCCGCCACGGGGAACCTTGGCCACATCCTCCTTGCTGCCCATGTGCAGCACGCCCCAGCGCCGCGGGTCGGCCTGGGACCGGCCCAGCGCCTTGGCCAGATTGGCCCAGGACAGGCCCACCTTCACCACCGCGCCCTCGATCTGGCCCGACAGCAGCCGGGCCGTGCCCAGCTCCACATCCTGTTCCTGCGGATGCTGCAGGATCAGCAGGCCGAGGCGCGTGCGCACGGGTTCCAGCTCGGCGCAGAGGCAGAGATCGGGGGGCTTGCCGCAGGTCTTGCAGGGTTCCGGCGGGGCGGGCGGGGGCGGGGACAGCAGTTCATCGCTCATGATGGCGCATCCTAACGCAGGCGCCGCGGCTTTGGCAGGGGGTGCCGACCCGCGTGCCGCGCGCAGAGGGGCTGCGTTCCCGCCTCCTGCACCGCGCCGTCGGCTGCGGCGGCCTGAAACGCGCCGGGCCGGGGGATCGCTCCCCCGGCCCGGTTCCTCCCTTCGCGTCGTTCCCCGCGGCCGGTTCTGCGCCGGCCGGCCTGGGGGGCCGGCCGTTACGCCGCCGACCGGATGGCGATGGCCCGCACCTTCTCGTCCACATGGGACTCGAACTGCTGGAAGTTGCTCTCGAAGCGGCGCGCCACCTCACGGGCCGTGGCGTCATAGGCGTGCTTGTCGCTCCAGGTGTTCTTGGGCGTCAGCACCTCGGTCGGCACCCCATCGCAGCCCGACGGCACCAGCAGGCCGAAATTGGGCTCCGGCGCGTGGGCCACGCTGGCCAGCCGCCCGTCCAGGGCCGCCCGCACCAGGGCGCGGGTGTGGCTGATGGACATGCGCTTGCCGGTGCCATAGGCGCCGCCGGTCCAGCCGGTGTTCACCAGCCAGCAGTTCGAGCCGTACTTGGCGATCTTCTCGCCCAGCAGCTTGGCATAGACGGTGGGATGGCGCGGCATGAAGGGAGCGCCGAAGCAGGTGCTGAAGGTGGCCTGCGGCTCGGTCACGCCCTTTTCCGTGCCGGCCACGCGGGCCGTATAGCCGGACAGGAAGTGGTACATGGCCTGTTCGGCCGACAGCTTGCTGATGGGCGGCAGCACGCCGAAGGCGTCGGCCGTCAGCATGATGATGTTCTTGGGCTGGCCGCCGATGCCGGTGGCGCTGGCATTGGGGATGAAGTCGATGGGGTACGAGGCGCGGGTGTTCTCGGTATAGCGCGCATCGTCCAGGTCCAGCTCGCGGCTGGCCGGGTCCATCACCACATTCTCCAGCACGGTGCCGAAGCGCCTGGTGGTGGCATGGATTTCCGGCTCCGCCTCCGCCGACAGGCGGATGACCTTGGCGTAGCAGCCGCCCTCGAAGTTGAAGACGCTGGTGTCCGACCAGCCATGCTCGTCATCGCCGATCAGCGTGCGGCTGCTGTCGGCGGAGAGCGTGGTCTTGCCGGTGCCGGACAGGCCGAAGAAGATGGCGGTGTCGCCCTGGGGGCCGATATTGGCCGAGCAGTGCATGGGCAGCACGCCCTTGGCCGGCAGCAGGAAGTTCAGGACCGAGAAGATCGACTTCTTGATCTCGCCGGCATAGGAGGTGCCGCCGATCAGCACCAGCCGGCGCTTGAAGTTGATGATGATGAAGGTCTCGGACCGGGTGCCGTCGCGCTCCGGCACGGCCTTGAAGTCGGGCACCTGCAGCACGGTGAACTGCGGCTCGAAATCCCGCCGGTCCTGGTAGGCCGGGCGGATGAACATGTTCTGGGCGAACAGGTTGTGCCAGGCGTGCTGGGTGACGATGCGCACCGGCAGGCGGTGTTCCGGGTCGGCGCCGGCATAGAGGTCCTGCACGAAGACCTCGCGGCCCTGCAGGTAGGAGGTCACGCGGGCATGCAGCCGGTCGAACCCGTCCTCGGTGAAGGCCTTGTTGGGACCCCACCAGATGTCGTCGGAGGTGGTCTCCTCCTGGACGGTGAACTTGTCGTTGGGCGAGCGGCCGGTGTGCTGACCGGTGATCGCCACCAGGGCGCCATCGCGGGACAGGGCGGCCTCGCCGCGGCGCAGGGCTTCCTCGTAGAGCGAGCCCGGCGACAGGTTCCAGTGGGCGGCCTTGAGATTGTGCAGGCCCAGATAGTCAAGGCCGAAGCTGCTGATGACGGGACCGGTGGTTTCCACGTTCGTGATCTCCCTGATGATCCGAACCGTTGCCTGCGTCGGGCCGGTGCCGCGGCCGCCGTCCCGGCCCATCCGCCGCCGCGACACCGCCTGCGGACATGGATGAACCCGGATGCGGTCCGCACAGGCGACCACCGACCTGGGCGAGGCGGACGAATGGTAGTGCCCTTCGCAACACAACCACCCGTCTCTTGTAACGGCAGGCGTACACTTACCGTTCTCGCCCGGGGGCTGCAACCCTCCGGGTCGCTAGACCGATCCACCCCTTGGCCTGCCCCGGTCGGAGGGGGGGCGGCGGTGAGGCACGGTTCACGGGCGCGGCAGGCCCAAAGCCGGGCAGCCGCGATCCAGCGCGCCGCTGGCTGCGGCATTTTGCAGCGCCTGGCGGAGCTGTGCGGCGGCATGCTGGAAACCGGCCGACCAGCGGCGGCGGTCCGCCTTCTGCGCCGTCAGCCGTCGGTCCAGGGCCGCCAGAACCTCCTTGGCCGGCTGGCCGGCGTTCAGCTCGTCCAGGACGATGGACAGGGCCAGGCTGAAGGCTTCGGCGCCGCCATCCTCACTCGGTTCGGCCAGCAGCGAATCGAGCATCTCCGCCTGTTCGAACGCGGACCCCAGATAATCCTCGCGGGCGGCGGTGCAGCGTTCCACCCAGATCCGGTCCTTGAGCTCCAGCCGGATCGTTGAACTTGGTGCCAAGGCCGTCGGCAGATCGGCGAACCCGGTCCAGCGGGGATCGAAGCCGAGAAGGGTCGGCGGCATCGGCTCCGTCCCGGAACCGGTGTCCAGATTGTTGACGACGACGTCGCGCGGCGGGGCGATCTCCGTCAGGCTGCGGCCATCCACGGCCAGCACGGCCACATGCTCGCAGCCCGCGCAGTTGCCGCCATTCCAGACATCGGCCAGGACCAGCGTGTCCTTGCCCTGGTCCAGCACGGGGGGATCGGCGGGGGCGCCGCCCACCTGATCCGGCAGCAGGCCGGTGGCGACCTCTGTGGCCGGACCGCCGCCCGCGGCGGCGTGGTGCAGCGTCAGCGTCAGCCCGTCCTGGTCGGCGCCGCTCTTGTCCGGGGGGCACCGGCGCCAGAGGGACACGAACCAGGTCCCGCCGTCGCGGGCCGGTTGGCTGCGCGTTCCCTGCAAGCTCTGGTCGGGAGCGGGCCTGGTGATATGGACCGCCTTCAGCGCCCCTTCCTGGGCCGCCATGTCCGGATCGGGGCAGAGATCCTGGGCCCGGGCGGCCTGGGCCGTACCGGCCAGAAGCAGCCCCAGCAGGGCGGGAAGAAGCGGAATCGGGCGCATGGCCCCCCCATCGACGGCAAGGCGGTGACAGCAATAGCGGACGGGGGCTTGCCGTACAATCCGCCGTCCGCTCCGTCGCCCCCCTGGCCCGTCAGGATTCCGACTGTCCCGTCGTCCGGGCCTGCTTGACCAGGCGGACCAGTTGCGCCCGGGCTTCGTCCGCCGTGGCGACGGGCGTGTGGAAGGACAGGCGCGCCGACTCGCTGCCGTCATGCAGATCGCACCCCTCCGGATCGATGCCGGTCATGCGCCAGTCGCCGCCCTGCCGGCCCAGCAGGGCGGTGGCATAGAGCTGCAGCGCGTCGGCATGGTCCTCGTTCATATGCGCGACGATGTCGGCCTCCCGTTCGGCCAGGGCCTGCCACTGCGCCGCCGGCAGCAGCAGATCCCCGCCGGCGATCCAGCGGATGCGGCCGAAGCCGGCCACCAGATGCGCCCGCTCCGGCAGCAGCCGCCACAGGGCGAAGTCGCGGAATCCGGCATAGCCTTCGGCTTCGGGATGGCGGGCCAGGAAGCGGGCGCGCAGCCGCGGATCGGCCGACGGCGCCAGCCGGCCGAGGACGGAGACACGCGGACCGGTCAGCCGGTCGGCATGGCCGCCCGTCCCGTCGAACAGCAGCCCGCCGCGGCTGTCGGCCGCCAGATTGCGGGTATGGTCGGCCAGATCGGAGATCAGCAACAGCGGTGTGGCATCGAGATCCAGCGCCACCAGCACCAGGGACGGGTAAGGCCAGCCGCCCTGGGCGGGGGCTATCATGTCGCGCTGGGCCGTGGCCAGCGCCGCCTGTCCGCACGCCCGCATGACGTGGCGGGCGGTGGCGGGAAACCCCTCCATTCCGGCGGTCGGCGAAGCGGTGCTGTCGCTCATGATGGGCTGTCCTGGTGCAAAGGGAGGCGCAAAGGCGACGCAGAAGGGGTAGGCTCTCATCGGGCACGCCCCACTCGTGCCATATTGAAAGTGCTGTGTGACCCTGGCAAAGGGGAACAGGCGGGGGCGGCTGTGGCATGGTCCAGCGGCATCCCGGCAGCATCACCCCGATGGCCGTTGGAGAACAAGACGGTGGCCCAGACGATCGCCCTGGTCGATGACGACCGCAACATTTTGACTTCAGTTTCCATCGCCCTGGAGGCGGAGGGATACGATGTCCGTACCTATACCGACGGCGACGAGGCCCTGCGCGGTCTGAGCGGGCGTCCCGTGGATCTGGCCGTGCTGGACATCAAGATGCCGCGCATGGACGGGCTGGAGCTGCTGCAGCGCCTGCGCCAGACTTCGCAGATGCCGGTGATCTTCCTCACCAGCAAGGACGACGAGACCGATGAGCTGACCGGTCTGCGCATGGGGGCGGACGACTACATCAAGAAGCCGTTCAGCCAGCGCCTGCTGATCGAGCGTATCAAGGCCCTGCTGCGGCGCGGCGAACTGGCCCAGGGCAAGGGCACGGTCGATCCCGGCCAGACCCTGATCCGCGGCGAGCTGATGCTGGACGGGTCGCGCCATCTCTGCACCTGGAAGGGCAGGGAGGTGGACCTGACGGTCACCGAATTCCTGCTGGTCAAGGCCCTGGCCCAGCGGCCGGGTCATGTGAAGAACCGCGACCAGCTGATGGATGCCGCCTATGGCGAGCACATCTATGTGGATGACCGCACCATCGACAGCCACATCAAGCGCCTGCGCAAGAAGTTCAAGGCCGTCGATACGGACTTCGCCCAGATCGAAACCCTGTACGGTGTCGGTTACAAGTACCGTGAATAAGCGGCGGTGCGTCCGAGGTAGCGCCAATTCCGGCGTTACATACAAAAGAATGTAATGCCGCATGACCGTTACAGGACAAGACGGTGCCGCGCCCGATGCGGTCCTGCGACCCAATAGGGACCTGCGGGCGGGGCCGCGTGTCCCGGCGCAGCCGGCACCCGACCCGCCGGCCAAGGCCGATGGGACGCGGGGCAAGCCGGGAACATCCGGACAAAAGGCGCCGGCCAAGCGGGAAAAGGCTGCTGCCAAAACCAGACCGCCGCGCCGCCGCCGCCGGCTGCGCCCGATCTCGCCGCTGACCCTGCGCATCCTGGCCGTCAACGTGCTGGCGCTGGGCACGCTGATGGGCGGCCTGCTCTATCTCGGCACCTATCAGCAATGGCTGATCGGCAAGGAGCTGGAGAGCCTGACCACCGAGGCGCGGATCTTCGCCGGCGCCCTGGGGGAAGGCGCCATCGAGCCCAGCTTCGACGAGTTCAACGAACCGTCCAGCGATCTGTCCTACGAACTGGCCCGGCAGATGGTGCGCCGGCTGGTGGAGACCACGGACACCCGCACCCGCCTGTTCGCCCCGTCGGGCGAGCTGGTGGCCGACAGCCGCGTGCTGGGCGGGCCGAAGAGCATGGTGCAGATCGAGGAGCTGCCGCCCCTGCGCGACGGCAACCCCCTGAGCGAACTGGGTATCCGGCTCTACGACTATGCCGTCAATGCCGTGCCCGAGCGGGAGCACCTGCCGGCCTACCCCATGGAATCCGACATGCGGGCCGATGCCTTCCCCGATGTGCAGAAGGCCCTGAACGGCGAGATCGGCAACAATGTCTGGCGTGTGGCCCGTGTCGATGGCCGCACCGATATGCTGCTGACGGTGGCGGTGCCGATCCAGCGCTACAAGAAGGTGCTGGGCGCCGTCTATATCTCGCGCACCGGGAGCGAGATCGACCGGGCCGTGCGCGAGTTCCGCATGGACATCCTGCGTCTGTTCGGCGGCACGCTGGGTGTCACCGTGCTGCTGTCGCTCTATCTGGCCGGCACCATCGCCCGCCCCATCCGTCGGCTGGCCGAAGCGGCGGACGCCGTCCGCACCGGCCATGGCCGTCAGGCCACCATCCCCGACTTCTCGCGCCGGCGCGACGAGGTGGGCGACCTGTCCGTCAGCCTGCGGGAGATGACGGCGGCCATCTGGAACCGCATGGATGCCATCGAGCGCTTCGCCGCCGATGTGGCGCACGAGATCAAGAACCCGCTGACCAGCATGCGCAGCGCCGTGGAGACGGTGCAGCTGGTCAAGACCGACGAGCAGCGCCAGCGCCTTCTGGCCATCATCCACCACGATGTGCAGCGGCTGGACCGGCTGATCAGCGACATCTCCAACGCCAGCCGCCTGGATGCCGAACTGTCCCGCGCCAATACCGAGCCGGTGGATGTGGGCCAGGTCCTGACCATGCTGGCCGATATCCACAATGTCCCGTTGGAGCATAACGCTGCCCTGGGGGCCTCCACGGGCCAGGAGGGAGAGGCGGCGGATGCCGCCCCCGTGCGGGTGCAGGTGGATCTGCCGGCCGGGGCCAATCTGGTGGTGCCGGGGCTGGAGGGGCGGCTGACCCAGGTGTTCCAGAACCTGCTGTCCAATGCCCTGTCCTTCTCCCCGCCGGGCGGGACCGTCACCCTGCGCGCCCGCGCCTTCGCCGACCGGGTGGAGGCCACGGTGGAGGATCAGGGGCCGGGCATCCCCGAGGGCAAGCTGGCCGCCATCTTCGACCGCTTCTACAGCGAGCGGCCGAAATCCGAAGCCTTCGGCAAGCATTCCGGTCTGGGCCTGTCGATCTCGAAACAGATCATCGACGCGTTGCAGGGCCGCATCTTCGCCGACAACCGCAAGGGACCGGACGGCGGCATCCAGGGCGCCGTCTTCACCGTGGTGCTGCCGCGGGGCTAAGGCCGGCGACCGCCGGCCCGCGGGCCTATGCCCGCGCAAGCCAAGGCGGCGGATGCCGCCGCCCTGCGCCTGAGGGAACCTGAACCAGAACCGGCGGCCGCTGATATTTCTGTCCCGGCAAATACCTGACTATACAAGTGGCTGTTTGATTTTCGTGGAATCGCCCCCCTTGGAATCAGGGGTGTCCCGCTCTACTGTCCCTGTCCCTTGACCAGTGACTGCAGCACGGGCGCGTTTTCATGACCCAGCCTCTCAATACCTTCCGTTCCGGCCCGGATGAGCGCGGCCATTTCGGCATCTATGGCGGCCGCTATGTGGCGGAGACGCTGATGCCGCTGCTGCTGGAGCTGGAGAAGGCCTATGCCGCGGCCAAGGCCGATCCCGCCTTCCATGCCGAGCTGCAGGGCTATCTGACCCAGTATGTGGGCCGGCCCAGCCCGCTCTACTTCGCCGAGCGGCTGACCCGGGAGCTGGGCGGCGCCAAGATCTATCTGAAGCGCGAGGAGCTGAACCACACCGGCGCGCACAAGATCAACAACTGCATGGGCCAGATCCTGCTGGCCCGGCGCATGGGCAAGACCCGGATCATCGCCGAGACCGGGGCCGGCCAGCACGGTGTCGCCACCGCCACCGTGGCCGCACTGTTCGGCCTGCCCTGCACCATCTACATGGGCGAGGTCGATATCGAGCGTCAGGCGCCCAACGTCTTCCGCATGAAGCTGCTGGGGGCCGAGGTCAAGCCGGCCACCTCGGGCAGCCGCACGCTGAAGGACGCCATGAACGAGGCGCTGCGCGACTGGGTGACCAATGTGGAGGACACCTTCTACATCATCGGCACCGTGGCCGGCCCGCACCCCTATCCCGCCCTGGTGCGCGACTTCCAGTGCGTCATCGGTGACGAGACCCGCAAGCAGATTCTGGAGGCGGAGGGGCGCCTGCCCGACATCCTCATGGCCTGCGTCGGCGGCGGGTCCAACGCCATGGGCATGTTCCATCCTTTCCTGGACGATCCCGACGTGCGCATGGTCGGCGTGGAGGCGGCGGGCCACGGTCTGGACGTGCCCAACGGCCATGCCGCCAGCCTGACCGGCGGCCGACCGGGGGTGCTGCACGGCAACCGCACCTATCTGCTGCAGGACCAGGACGGCCAGATCCTGGAGGGGCATTCCATCTCGGCCGGGCTGGACTATCCCGGCATCGGTCCTGAGCATTCCTGGCTGCGCGATGTGGGCCGGGTCGAATATGTCAGCGCCACCGACCGCGAGGCGCTGGATGCCTTCCAGCTCTGCGCCCGGACCGAGGGCATCATCCCGGCCCTGGAGTCCAGCCACGCCATCGCCGTGGCCGCCCGCATGGCGCCGACCCTGTCCAAGGACACGCTGCTGGTGCTGAACCTGTCGGGCCGTGGCGACAAGGACATCTTCACGGTCGCCAAGCATCTGGGTGTCACCATGTGATCCGCGCCCGGCCTGTCACCTGGCTGTCCGCAAGGGCGTCCCGGGCCGCCCCGTCCGGCGCCGCCCCTATCCGGCGTCGCCCCCCTCCGGCGTCGCCCGTGTCCGGCGCCATCATTGTCCGTCGCCGGGGCAGCCGATATGGTCAGCCCCCGTTCCCCCAGCCCAACCAGCGTGCCGCCCATGTCCGTGTCGTCCACCGCTTCCGCTTCCGGCCGCATCGACCGCCGCTTCGCCGCCCTGAAGGCGGAGGGCCGGGCCGGTCTCGTCACCTTCGTCATGGCCGGCGATCCCGACCATGACACGGCCCTGGCCATCCTCAAGGGCCTGCCGGCGGCCGGGGCCGACCTGATCGAGCTGGGCATGCCCTTCACCGATCCCATGGCCGACGGTCCGGCCATCCAGGCCGCCGGCCTGCGCGCCCTGGGCCAGGGGGCCGGCATGGTCTCCACGCTGGATCTGGTGCGCGGATTCCGCCGCGGCGACGCCGAGACGCCGATGGTGCTGATGGGCTATTACAACCCCATCTACAGCTATGGCGTGGACCGTTTCCTGGCCGATGCGCGCGCGGCCGGGGTGGACGGGCTGATCATCGTCGATCTGCCGCCGGAGGAGGATGCGGAGCTGTGCCTGCCGGCCCTGGCGGCCGGCGTCAACTTCGTCCGCCTGACCACACCCACCACCGACGATGCCCGCCTGCCGGCGGTGCTGACCAACACGTCGGGCTTCGTCTATTATGTTTCCATCACCGGCATCACCGGTGCCGCCAGCGCCAGCGCGGCCACGATCCAGGCGGCGGTGGACCGGCTGCGCCGCCATACCAGCCTGCCGGTGGCTGTGGGCTTCGGCATCAATACGCCGGAACAG
The DNA here is from genome assembly GCF_003336875.1 of Oleisolibacter albus. Lineage (GTDB taxonomy): Bacteria > Pseudomonadota > Alphaproteobacteria > Azospirillales > Azospirillaceae > Niveispirillum > Niveispirillum album. The sequence goes on from NZ_QGNJ01000004.1 coordinate 150,124, forward strand.
GCGGCGTCCGTGGCCCGCATCGGCGATGCCGCCGTGGTCGGCAGCGCCATCGTCCGCCAGATCGAGCGCAACCTGGACGCCGACGGCCGTCCGGGCCCCGGTCTGGTCGACGCAGTGCTGGGTTTCGTCCGCTCCCTCGCAGCAGGCGTGCGAAACGCGCGGAAATAGGCTAAACCACGGCCCATCATCGACGGACGGCCGCCGGCTCCGCCTGCGGGCGGCCGCGGCCTTTGAGCGAAGACGCCCATGAACTGGCTTACCAATTTCGTCCGGCCCAAGATCCAGGCCCTGGTCTCCAAGAAGGAGGTCCCGGACAATCTGTGGCTGAAGTGCCCGAACTGCGGGGCCATGATCTTCCACCGCGACCTGGAAGAGAACCTGCATGTCTGCCAGCATTGCGGCCACCATATGCGGCTGGACCCGGTCAAGCGCCTGAAGATGCTGCTGGACCCGGGTTATCAGACCATCGAGCTGCCCAAGGTGCTGGTCGATCCGCTGAAGTTCCGCGACCAGAAGCGCTATACCGACCGGCTGAAGGAAGCCCAGAGCAAGACCGGCCGCCAGGACGCGCTCTGCGTCGCCCACGGCAAGATCAACGGCCAGGCCGCCGTGGTCGCCTGCTTCGACTTCAGCTTCATGGGCGGCTCCATGGGCATGGCCGTGGGCGAGGGGCTGCTGGCCGCCGCCCGGCTGGCCGTGCTGCAGCAGGCGCCGCTGGTCGTCATCCCGGCCTCGGGCGGGGCGCGCATGCAGGAGGCGATCCTGTCGCTGATGCAGATGCCGCGCACCACCATCGCCGTGGAGATGGTGAAGGAGGCCGGCCTGCCCTATGTGGTGGTGCTGACCGATCCCACCACCGGCGGCGTTACCGCCAGCTTTGCCATGCTGGGCGATATCCACATCGCCGAGCCCGGCGCCGTCATCGGCTTCGCCGGTGCCCGCGTGATCGAGAACACCATCCGCGAAACCCTGCCCGAGGGCTTCCAGCGCGCCGAGTATCTGCTGGAACACGGCATGGTCGACATGGTCGTTCACCGCAAGGCGCTGAAGGACACGCTGGGCCGCCTCATCGACCTGCTGCGCCGTCCCGGACCGGGGGCGGAGATCGTGCGGCTGATGCCCGCCGAGGACCGCGGCGGGCTGCGGACCGGACCGGTGCCTGTTCCGGGCGCCGAGTAAGCCGGGGGAATCAAGAGCACCTCATGTCGCCGGCCGAAGGCCATCCGCCCGGGCAACCGGGCCTCGCCGTGCGGGGGCGCGTATCCCGCGCATGAGCCGGCGCATGAGGGGGGCGGGTGTCGATCGGTCACGGGTCGGCAGCCGGTGGTGAGGACGGGCAACGGGCAGGGGATCATGATCAAGGCGGTGGTGGCGACGGAGACGGCGCGGCTGGAGGCTGTGCTGGAGCGGATGCGGCAGTTGCATCCCGTGACCATCGACCTGTCGCTGGGCCGTATCGAACGGCTGCTGGCCAAGCTGGGCAATCCCGAGCGGCGCCTGCCGCCGGTGGCCCATGTGGCCGGCACCAACGGCAAGGGGTCCACCGTCGCCTTCCTGCGTGCCATGGCCGAGGCGGCCGGGCTGAAGGTGCATGTCTATACCAGCCCGCATCTGGTGCAGTTCCGCGAGCGCATCCGTCTGGCCGGCAAGCTGATCGGGGATGAGGTGCTGGCCGACCTGCTGGAGGAGGTGGAGCGTGTCAACGGGACCGACCCCATCACCTTCTTCGAGGTGACCACGGCCGCCGCCTTCCTGGCCTTCGCCCGCACCCCGGCCGATCTGGTGCTGCTGGAGGTGGGGCTGGGCGGGCGGCTCGATGCCACCAACGTCATCGCCCGCCCGGCGGTCAGTGTGCTGACCCGCATCTCCTACGATCATATGCAGTTCCTGGGCGGCACCCTGGCCGAGATCGCCTGGGAGAAGGCAGGCATTCTCAAAGCCGGCTGCCCCGCCGTGGCCGGTCCCCAGGCCGATCCCGCCGTGATCCGGGTGTTCCGGGAACGGGCCGGTGAGCTGGGCCTGCCGCTCTACCTCCATGGCGAGGACTGGACGGCCCGCGACAGCGGCAGCGGCCTGCGCTACTGCGCCGACGGTCAGGTGCTGGACCTGCCCTATCCCGCGCTGCTGGGCGCGCACCAGCTGGACAATGCCGGGCTGGCCATCAGCGCCGCCCGCCATCTGCCCTATGATCTGGACAGGGACGCCATCTCCGCCGGCCTGCGCCGGGTGGAATGGCCGGCCCGGCTGCAACGCCTGACCCGCGGGCCGCTGGCGGCGACGCTGCCGCCGGGCTGGGCGCTGTGGCTGGATGGCGGCCACAATGACAGTGCCGGCGAGGTGCTGGCCAAGCAGCTGGCCGCCTGGACCGCCGACGGCCAGCCGGTGGATGTGATCTTCGGCATGCTGGGCAGCAAGCAGCCCCAGGATTTCCTGCGCCCGCTGGTGCCGCATGTGCGCCGGTTGCTGGCCGTGGGCATCCCCGGCGAGGCCAATGCCCTGCCCCCGGACGATGCCGCCGCCCAGGCCCGGGCTGCTGGCATTGCCGCCGCAGAATCCGCCGACAGCGTCCAGGCTGCGCTCGACCGGCTGGTGCAGGCCGACGGCCCCTCGGCGCGGGTGTTGATCTGCGGCTCGCTCTACCTGGCCGGCAGGGTGCTGCGCGACAACGGCTGAGCCGGCAGCGACGGCGGGTGCGTGGCTCACTCCGCCTTTCCCCCTCGCCGTCATCCCCAGCCTCTCCGCATCGTCCCCGCGATGGCGGGGACCAAGGGGCGGCAGACCGCGCGCGCCAACGAAAACGGCGGGCCGCAGGGCCCGCCGTTCGTATGTCTGCTGGCTGACGCCAGGGGTCAGAGCACGCTCTTCACCCAGTCCTTCAGAGCCTGCTTCGGCATGGCGCCGATCTTGGTGGCGGCGACCTGGCCGTCCTTGAACAGCATCAGGGTCGGGATGCCGCGCACGCCGTACTTGGTCGGGATGTTGGGATTGTCGTCGATATTGACCTTGGCCACGGTGACGGCGCCGGCCAGCTCGGTCGCGATCTCGTCCAGGGCGGGGGCGATCATCTTGCAGGGGCCGCACCACTCGGCCCAGAAGTCCACGAGAACCGGGCCTTCGGCCTTCAGCACGTTGGAGTCGAAGGTGGCATCGGTCACATGGGAAATGGCGTCGGCCATGGGGAACCCCCAATATCTTGTGTGTCTCGCTGCCGGTCACATACCGTTCCCGGCGTCGCTGGAATGTGGCACCCGTGCCGGGGCCGGTCAAGGCGGCGTCGGCCGCACGTCTGTCCTGCGTCGGCCGCGACGGGGGCGCCCGACATGCGCCGCCCCCGTCAGTCCCGCCCCTTCCGGTTCTTCCGCCGTCAGCCCGCCGTCAGGCCACGCAGCTGGCGTCCGGCCACGGCCAGCATGGCCAGATCGACGCTGGCGGCACTGCGCAGTTCGCCCAGCAGGCCCTGGATGCGGTCCATGGGGCCCTGGCGCTGGGCGGTGAAGGCGGCGATGGGGTCGCCACTGCCGCCGGCGCCGGCCAGAACGCGGGCCGACAGCCGGGCCTGCAGGCCCCACAGGTCCTCGATGATGGCGCCGACCGCCTGCCGCTGCCAGTGCGTCTCCGTGCGGATGGCGCCGGCCCGCTCGCGCAGCGTGTCGAAGCCCAGCCGGTCGCCCAGGCCGAAATAGGCGCGGGCCACGGCTTCCACCGGCTGGCTGCACTCCTGGGCGATGGCGGCGATGTCGGCCGCCCCGGCCAGAGCCGGCAGGGCGGCGATGCGCCCGGCCAGCCCGGCCGGAACGCCGGCCTCCACCAGCTCCGCCGTGACGGCGGCCAGATGGGTGCGGGCCCCCTCGCTCAGCAGCGTCGGCAGGGCGGCCAGCACGGCTTCCGCCGCCGGGGCCAGCCGTCCGGCCTCGGCCCGCACATCCAGGGGATAGCGGCCATTGGTCAGCACCCAGGGGATGACATGGCGCATCAGCTGGTTGGTGGCCAGGATCATGCGCGTCTGCAGGGCGGCCGGCACCCGCGTGTCCAGCGCCTCGATCCCGCTCCACAGGGCGCGCAGGCCGAAGGCCTCGCGGGTGATGAGATAGGCGCGGGCCACGTCCTCCTCGCCCCGACCGGTCTGCTCCACCATCTCCCACACCAGGGTCGGGCCGACGCGGTTGACCATGCCGTTGGTGACGACGGTGCTGATGATCTCCCGCCGCAGCTGGTGCCCTTCGATGAAGCTGGCGAAGCGCTGCTTCAGGGCGGTGGGGAAATACCGGACCAGGTCGTGGACCATATCGGCATCGTCCGGCAGACCGCTGTGCAGCAGCTTGTCGTAGAGGTCGATCTTGGCATAGGCCAGCAGCACCGCCGTCTCCGGCCGGGTCAGGCCGCGGCGGGCCTGTGCCCGGGCGGCCACCTCCTCGTCATCGGGCAGGAACTCGATGGCACGGTTCAGCTTGCCGGCCTTCTCCATCCAGCGCATGAAGCGGGCCTGATCCTCCAGCAGGTCCGGCGCCTGGGCCTGCGCCACGCTCAGGGCCTGGGTCTGCTTGTAATTGTCGGCCAGCACCAGCTCGGCCACCTCGTCGGTCATCTCGGCCAGCAGGGTGTCGCGCTGCTCCAGGCCCATCTGGCCGCGGTCCATCACGTCCCGCAGCAGGATCTTGATGTTGACCTCATGGTCGGAGGTATCGACGCCGGCCGAGTTGTCGATGGCGTCGGTGTTCAGGCGGATGCCCGCCTGGGCCGCCTCGATGCGGCCCCGCTGGGTGAAGCCCAGATTGGCGCCCTCGCCCACCACCTTGGCCCGCAGCTCGCCGGCACTGATGCGGATGGAGTCGTTGGCCTTGTCGCCGACCTCGGCGTTGCTCTCGTCCGCGGCCTTGACATAGGTGCCGATGCCGCCCAGCCACAGCAGCTCCACCTCGGCCCGCAGGATGGCCTGCATCAGCTCGGCCGGGGTGACGCGGTCGTGCGTCAGGCCCAGGGCGGCCTTGATCTCCGGCGTCAGCACCAGCGACTTGGCGCTGCGCTCGAAGATGGCGCCGCCGGCGGACAGCTTGGTCTTGTCATAGTCGGCCCAGCTGGACCGGGGCAGGTCGAACAGGCGCTTGCGTTCGGCCCAGCTGGCGGCGGCGTCCGGGGTGGGGTCGATGAAGATGTGGCGGTGGTCGAAGGCGGCGATCAGGCGGATATGCGGCGACAGCAGCATGCCGTTGCCGAACACGTCGCCCGACATGTCGCCGACGCCGACGACGGTGAAGTCCTGGGCCTGGGTGTTCTTGCCCAGCTCGCGGAAGTGGCGCTTCACCGCCTCCCAGGCGCCGCGGGCGGTGATGCCCATCTTCTTGTGGTCGTAACCGGCCGAGCCGCCGGAGGCGAAGGCATCATCGAGCCAGAAGCCATAGTCGCGGCTGACGCTGTTGGCGATGTCGGAGAAGGTGGCCGTGCCCTTGTCGGCCGCCACCACCAGATAGGGGTCGTCCCCGTCCAGCCGCACCACGTCCGTCGGCGGGATCACCGCACCCTTCTTCAGGTTGTCGGTGATGTCCAGCAGGCCGCGCATCATGGTCTTGTAGCACTCGACCACCTCGGCCATCAGGGCTTCGCGTCCGGCACTGGCCGGCGGCGGGTTCTTGACCACGAAGCCGCCCTTGCTGCCCACCGGCACGATGACGGCGTTCTTCACCATCTGCGCCTTGATCAGGCCCAGGATCTCGGTGCGGAAATCCTCCTTGCGGTCGGACCAGCGGATGCCGCCACGGGCCACCTTGCCGCCGCGCAGATGGATGGCCTCCACCCGCGGGGAATAGACCCAGATCTCGCGCCAGGGCCGCGGCAGCGGCAGTTCATCGATGGAGCCGCTGTCCAGCTTGAAGGAAATGTAGCTCTTGGGCTGGCCGTCGGCGCCGGCCTGGAAGAAGTTCGTGCGCAGCGTCGCCCGGATGACGTTCAGCAGCCGGCGGAGGATGCGGTCCTCATCGATGTTGGTGACGGCGTCCAGCGCGTGGTCGATCTCGACGATCAGGCCCTTACGCTGGGTGTCAACCTCCTGCTGGCCCAGACGGGCCAGCAGGGCCGGGTCATGGCTGGTGCGGAACAGCGACAGCAGCAGCCGGGCGATGCCGGCATGGGCGGCCAGCGTGTCCTCGATATATTCCTGGCTGAAGTCGAACCGGGCCTGCTTCAGGTATTTGGCATAGGCGCGGAAGACGCTGACCTCGCGCCCGGTCATGCCGGCCAGCAGCACCAGCTTGTTGAAGCCGTCGGTCTGGGTCTCGCCGGTCCAGACGGTGCGGAAGGCCTCCTCGAAATTGGTCTTCACCGTGTCCAGCGCCACGGCGCGGCCGTCGGCCGTGACCATCTCGAAATCCTGGACATAGACGGTACCCGCGGGCAGGGCGATCTCGAAGGGGCCGCCCTCGGCCCGGATGGTCACGCCCAGATCCTCCAGCATGGGCAGCACCCGCGACAGCAGCACGGGCTGGTCCTTCTGGTAGACCTTGAAGTACAGCTCCGCGGCACCGGCCCCCTCCGGGCGGTGGAGATTCAGCCCGACCTGGCCGGTAAGGGCCTGCTCGATGCGGCCGATATCCACCACCGCCTGGTCGGCGGAATAGGCTTCCTGATAGCTGGCCGGCAGCACCGGGGTGTAGCGGCGGGCCAGGGTCAGCCCCTCGGCCTCGCCATGGGTTTCCACCAGGGCCTGGACCAGCCGGTCGCGCCAGCCGCGGGCGGCCTCGATCAGCTGCCGCTCCAGCTCGGTCCCGTCGACCTCCGGCACCTTGCCGGGGCTGGTGGCGATGATGAGATGCACGCGGGCCAGCATGCTCTCGGTCATCTGCACATTGGCCTGGGTGGTGGTGCCCTGGAAGGCCCGCTCGATCAGGGTCTGCATGCGCCGGCGCAGATCGGTGTCGTAGCGGTCGCGGGGCACATAGACCAGGGCGCTGACGAAGCGCTCGAACGGGTCGCGGCGCAGGAACAGGGCCACGCGCTGGCGCTCCTGCAGATGCAGCACGCCCAGCGCCGTCTCCAGCAGCTCGTCCTCGCCGACCTGGAACAGCTCGTCGCGGGGATAGGTCTCCAGGATGTGCAGCAGGGCCTTGCCGTCATGGCCGCGCGGGTCGAAGCCGGCACGGGCCAGGGTGTGGGAGACCTTCTGGCGCAGATAGGGGATTTCGCGGGTCGAGCGGTTGTAGGCGGTGCTGGTGAACAGGCCGACGAACAGCCGTTCGCCGATCTCCACGCCCTTCGCGTCGAAGACCTTGACCATGACCGCGTCCAGCGGCACCCGGCGGTGCACGGTGCTCTCGCGCCGGGACTTGGTCACCATCATGAAGCGGGACTGGCGCACGAAGGCCTTGACCTCCGGCGGCAGGGCGGAGAAGTGGCGCAGACCCTCGAAGATGTTGATCTCGTCGTCGCGCAGGAGGCCCAGGCCGGCGCCGGCCTGGATGTCCAGCGTCAGCTCGCCCGCCTCTTCGCCGAAGCGGTATTCGCGCACGCCCAGGAAGATGAAATGGTCCTCGTCCATCCAGCGCAGGAAGGCCAGGCTTTCCTGCACCTCCTCCTGGGCCAGCGGCACGGTGGCGGACTTGGTGGCGGAGACGGTCTCGGTGACCCGCGCCCGCATGGAGCGCCAGTCCTCCACCGCCAGCCGCACATCGGCCAGCACGGTGGCGATGCCGTCACGCACGCTGTCCAGCACGGCCGGGTCGATCTGCTGGTCGACCTCGATATGCATGACCGACTCGGCGATGACCCCTTCGGCGCCCGCGTCGGCCAGGGCGGTCAGACGGCCCTCGCCATCGCGGCGGACATGCATCACCGGATGGATGACCAGATGCACGCTGAGGCCGTGGCGGTTCAGCTCGGCGGAGACGCTGTCCACCAGGAACGGCATGTCGTCATTGACGATCTCGACCACGGTGTGCGGCGCATGCCAGCCATCCACGTCGATGCGCGGATTGAAAACCCGCACCTGGGCCGTGCCGGGGCGGCGGCGGGCGGCGAACTGCCAGGCGGCGATGGCGCCGCCGTACAGCTCGTTCTGACCGAGGCGCAGCATGTCCTCGGGCGCCACATTGGCATAGAAGCGGCGGACGAAGGCCTCGGCCGGTCCGGCATCCTCCCGGGGCAGGCGGACATGGACATTGCCCACGACCTGTTCAATCAGCTCGACCTTCCGCTGCGCCAGCTTGAGCGCCATGACGTTTCTCCCAATCGGAACAGGCCCGCATTAGCACCGGGGCCTTTCTTAGTCGACCGCCTTGATGGCAGCAAATGGGCTGGTCGGCAAACCCCGCCGGGGCAGGGGCGGATTGCGCAAGGCTTTTGCGCGGCGACGTTTGCGCACGGCGGTTCTTTGCCGTAAAAAACCGCCTATTCGAAGGACTTGCACCTGGGGCGCGTGCCTGCGCCCGCTGATACGGAGGGACCTGACAGCCGATGGCCGACTCGACCGTCCTGGGTCTGACTGCCGTGACCGTTGCCGTGACGGACGAAGTGCCGCGCGTGCTGGTGGTCCGTCGCATGACCCATGATCTGGCCACGCCGGCCCAGCGCGACGCCAGCGATGGCCTGGATGCGCTGCCCTTCGGCCCTTTCGATGCCGACCGCGACCGCACCCTGGAACAGGGCCTGCGCCGCTGGGTGGAGGAACAGACCGGCCTGCCGCTGCGCTATGTGGAGCAGCTCTATACCTTCGGCGACCGCTTCCGCGACCCGCGGGAACTGGCCGGCGGTGCCCGCGTGGTGACTGTGGGCTACATGGCCCTGGTGCAGGAGGCGCCACTGTCCGGCAGCGGCGAGGCCGAATGGCATGATTGGTACGATTATTTCCCCTGGGAGGATTGGCGCGAGGGCAAGCCCGACCTGCTGACCAGCGTCATCGAGCCGGCGTTGCGCCGCTGGGTGGCCGCCGCCCCCGACAGTGCCGCCGCCGCCAAGCGGGCCGAGCGAGTCTCCACCAGCTTCGCCGCCGACGATCTGTGGGATACGGAACGGGTGCTGGAGCGGTACGAGCTGCTCTACAGTGCCGGGCTGGTGCAGGAGGCGCGGCGTGACCGCGCCATCCGTCTGGCCCATGGCCTGGCCGATCCCGGCTGGACCGACCAGCCGGACGCCGCCGCCAGCCTGGGCACCCCCATGGCCCACGACAACCGGCGCATCCTGGCCGTCACCCTGGGCCGGCTGCGCGGCAAGCTGAAATACCGTCCCGTGGTCTTCGATCTGCTGCCGCAGCAATTCACCCTGTTCCGCCTGCAGCGCACGGTGGAGGCTTTGTCCGGCGTGCGGCTGCACAAGCAGAATTTCCGCCGGCTGTTGCTGGCCGGCGGGCTGGTGGAGGCGACCGGTGCCCTGGAGGCCAACACGGGTGGCCGTCCGGCCGAACTGTACCGCTTCCGCCGCGACGTGCTGCGCGAGCGGATGGTGGCCGGGGTGGGGCTGCCGACTGTGCGTGTTCAGGATTAGCGGTCGCCGGCACGACACCCTTGCCGGCGCCCGCCGACACTCGACGACGACAACCGATCTAGAGGAGCCGTTCCGATGCCTGCCTTTCCCCTCGGCCGTCTGGCGGCCGCCGCCGTGATCGCCCTGGTCGCCGCCGCGCCGGTTTCCGGTCCTGCTGCGGCCCGGACGGAGCTGGATGCCGCCACCGCGGCCGCCCTGGACACGGCGCTGGCCGGTGCCCACCGCTCCGACCAGAACAAGGCGCGCGACGTCTTCCGTCATCCCAGGGAGACGCTGGCCTTCTTCGGCCTGTCCCAGGGACAGACGGTGGTGGAGGTCTGGCCGGGCGGCGGCTGGTACACCGAGGTGCTGGCGCCGGTGCTGAAGGAGAAGGGGCGCTACATCGCCGCCAGCTGGGACAAGGACAGCCCCGCCCCTTACGTCAAGGCCGGCCTGGACCGCTATGCCGCCAAGCTGGGCGCGGCGCCGGCCCAGTACAGCGAGGTGACGGTCACCGCGTTCGGGCCGAAGAAGCTGCAGATGGTGCCGCCGGGCAGCGCCGATCTGGTGCTGACCTTCCGCAATGTCCACAACTGGATGGCCGATGGCTGGGCCGAGGATGCCTTCAAGGCCATGTACGCGGCGCTGAAGCCCGGCGGCGTGCTGGGTGTGGTCGAGCACCGCGCGCCCGACAGCCAGCCGCAGGACCCCAAGGCGGCCAGCGGCTATGTGCGCCAGGACCATGTGGTGAAGCTGGCCGAGGCCGCCGGCTTCAAGCTGGACGCCGCGTCGGAGATCAACGCCAATCCGCGCGACACCAGGGATCATCCCAAGGGCGTGTGGACCCTGCCGCCGACCCTGGCCCTGAAGGAGCAGGACCGGGACAAGTACCTGGCCATCGGCGAGAGCGACCGCATGACGCTGCGCTTCGTCAAGCCGGCGTCCTGATCGGAACCGGCCGGGCCTCGGCGCCGCCGGGGGCGGGGTTTGCTCCGCCCCTGCCGCATGGCGGCAATAGTCCGGCGTCGGTTGACCGTTTCGCGCCGCGATCCGCATAAATCGCATCCAGTTTCCCGCACCAGTGAGCCGGCCGATGACGGATGCGACAGTCGAAACTCTGGGCAGTGCCCGCCGCCTGATCGTGAAGATCGGCTCGGCCCTGCTGGTCGACCCGGATACGCACCGGGTCCGCCGTGACTGGCTGGACAGCGTGGCCGACGATGTGGCGGCGCTGAAGGCGCGCGGGGTGGAGGTGGTGATCGTCACCTCCGGTGCCGTGGCCTGCGGGCGCGAGCATCTGGGGCTGGTGGGCCGCCCGCTGAAGCTGGAGGAGAAGCAGGCCGCCGCCGCCACCGGCCAGATCCGTCTGGCCCACGCCTATCAGGAAACGCTGGCCCGCCACGGCATCACCGTGGCCCAGGTGCTGCTGACCCTGGACGACACCGAGATGCGCAAACGCCATCTCAACGGCCGCGCCACCATCGAGACGCTGCTGAAGCTGGGGGCCGTCCCGGTCATCAATGAGAACGACACCGTGGCCACGGCGGAGATCCGCTTCGGCGACAATGACCGGCTGTCGGCGCGCGTGGCGCAGATGATCAGCGCCGACACGCTGGTGCTGCTGTCCGACATCGACGGGCTCTACACCGCCGATCCGCGCAAGGACCCGGATGCCCGCCATATCCCCGTGGTCGGCGAAATCACGCCGGAGATCGTCGCCATGGCCGGGGAGCCGCCGCCCGGCTACAGTTCCGGCGGCATGGTCACCAAGATCGCCGCCGCCCGCATCGCCCTGGCCGCCGGCTGCCGCATGGCCATTGCCAAGGGCAAGCGGAGCAATCCGCTGGCGGCCCTGCTGACCCCGCCGGATCGGGGCGGCGCCCTTGCCACCTGGTTCCTGCCGCCGGCCGAGCCGCGCACGGCGCGCAAGCGCTGGATCGCCGGTTCGCTGAAGCCGATGGGGACCCTGGTGGTGGATGCCGGTGCCGCCGCGGCGCTGGCCCGGGGCGGCAGCCTGCTGCCGGCCGGGGTCCGCGCCATCGAAGGGGCGTTTGACCGCGGCGATCTGGTGCTGGTCCAGGGGCCGGACGGACGGGTGCTGGCCCGCGGCCTGTCCGCCTATGCCGACGAGGATGCGCGGCGCATCCTGGGCCGGCGCAGCAGCGAGACGGAGGCCATCCTCGGCTATCACGGCCGGGACGAGATCATCCACCGCGACGATCTGGTGATGGAATAGCGGGCGGGGCTTACCCGGCGATCACGGCCCAGGCCAGCACACCCAGGCTGAGGCCGAGACCGGCCGTCGCCAGATAGTCCAGCCGCTCCAGCCGACGCCGCAGGCCGCGCAGGGACTCCGCCATCTCGCCATAAGGTTCCGTGGTCCGCATCTGGCTGTCCTCCACCGGACGGTCGCTTCCGCCCTTATTCATACGCCTTATGTCATAAGACCAGAAATCAGCGGTCCTGGCGACCTCTTCGCCCGGATAGGGTGTGCAGATATTTACCTTTGCGCACCCGACAGGGTGCCGAGCCCGTCGCCATAGCGGAAATCCGGCTGCGCGCCGATCTCGGCCGCCGTCATGGCGGCGTGGAGGGTGGGCGCTTCCCCGGCGCGCTGGGCCTCCTGCAGGTGCAGCCGCTCCAGCGGCAGCAGCACCAGCTGGGTGCCGCGGTCCAGCACCGCAGCGGTCAGGCCGTTCGGTCCGGTGACGAAGTCGCGCACCGTGCCGGCATCCTTGCCGTCGCTGCCCAGCACCGGCCGGCCGATCAGTGCGCGGGCGCGGTCGGGGGTCAAGGCGGTGGCCGGGCTACGGCTCTGCGGCACGCCGCGCATGGTGGTGGCCCCCGGCGGGGGGGCCATGCTGCCGGTGCGGCTGTCCTCCCTGTCCGGCCCCCCGGTGGCAGGCACACCGGCGCCGGACGCCGCGGGGCCGGGCCGGTCATCCGCCGGGGCATCGCCGTCCAGGCCGGGATTGACGGTCTGCGGGCTGGTGGTCGGCACGTCCTCCGGCCGGGTGCCGGTGGTCAGCGGGGCATCGGTGGCCGCTGGATCGGAGGGGACGGGCACCGGTGTCGGCGGCTGCTGCGCCGAGGCGGCGGAAACCGCCAGGACCAAGCACAGGCCGGCCAGCGGCAGGGAACGGCGACGATGCATGGCGGCCTCCGGTCTTGACGGGTTCAGACCGGGAAACACGCGGCGGGTCACGGCCGTTCCGGGCGGCAGGCGGGCGGTTGCGGAAGAGCAGGGGCAGCAGCGCCCCGTTAGCCGCGGCGCAGCAGGAACAGCCCCTGTTCGCCGAACCAGTTCGACGGGCCGCTGTCGGCGGCGGCCGGGATCTCGCGGCCCTGGGCACCCAGGATGGCGCTGCGCTCGATACGGATCGACAGGTCGCGGCACAGGGTGGTGAAGTCCGCCAGGGTGCAGAAATGGATGTTGGGCGTATCCCACCATTGATAGCCCAGCCGGTCGGTCACCGGCATCCGCCCGCGCAGCAGCAGGGCCAGGCGCAGGCGCCAATAGCCGAAATTCGGCACCGAGACGATGGCGTGGGTGCCGATGCGCACCAGCTGTTCCAGCACCTCGCGCGGACGGCGGGTGGCCTGCAGGGTCTGGGACAGGATGACATAGTCGAAGGCGGCGGTGGGATAGTCCTTCAGATCGGTGTCGGCGTCGCCCTGGATCACCGACAATCCGTGCCCCACCGAGCGGCGCACCCCGTCCATCGACAGTTCCAGCCCGCGCCCGTCCACGCCCTTGGCACGCACCAGATGATGCAGCAGTTCGCCCTCGCCGCAGCCCACATCCAGCACCCGGGCGCCGGGGGCGACCCAGTCGGCGATGCGGCGCAGGTCGCTGCGGATGGCGGGGGCCGTCCCCGGCAGGTCTGGACCCGGTGTGCCCCCCGGGGTGGTGGTCACGGGGGCGGTCGTCTTGGGAGCGGTCGTCATGGCTCAGGACCCCCGCCGCGTCAGGCCGCGATGCTCGGCCTGCCCGTCCAGGAAGCCGCGTACCACCTGATAGAATTCCGGCACCTCCAGCAGGAAGGCGTCATGCCCCTTGTCGGTCCCGATCTCCACGAAGCTGACATTGGCGGCCACGGCGTTCAGCGCATGGACCACGGCCCGGCTCTCGCTGGTGGGGAACAGCCAGTCGCTGCTGAAGCTGACCAGGCAGAAGCGTACCGGGGTGCCCCGCGCCGTCCCGTCCGGCCCGGCCACGCGGAAGGCGTTGGCCAGCACGCCGCCATGCTCCGCCGCCAGATCGAAATAATCCATGGCACGGGTGATGTAGAGATAGGAGTTGGCGTCGAAGCGCTCGACGAAGCTGATGCCCTGGTGGCGCAGATAGCTTTCGACCTGGAAATCGGCGTCGAAGCCGAAGGTGATGCGGCTGCGGTCCTGCAGGTTGCGGCCGAACTTGGTGTGCAGCGCCGTCTCGGACAGGTAGGTGACATGCGCCGCCATGCGCGCCACCGCCAGCCCGGCCGTGGGCCGGGTGTTGCGGGTCAGATAGCTGCCGCCCTGCCAGTTGGGGTCGGCCATGATGGCCTGCCGCCCCACCTCGTGGAATGCGATGTTCTGGGCGCTGTGGCGCGCCGCCGTGGCGATGGGCACGGCGCAGAAGACCCGTTCCGGATACGAAACGGCCCATTGCAGCACCTGCATCCCGCCCATGGAGCCGCCGATGACGCAGAACAGCTGCTCGATGCCCAGATGGTCGATCAGCAGCGTCTGCGCCCGCACCATGTCGCCGATGGTGATGACGGGGAAGGACAGGCCCCAGGGCTGGCCGGTGGCCGGGTCGATCTCCTTCGGCCCCTCGCTGCCCATGCAGCCGCCGATGACATTGGCGCAGATGATGAAATAGCGGTCCGGATCCAGCGGCCGGCCCGGCCCGACCATCAGCCCCCACCAGCCCGGCTTGCCGGTGACGGGGTGGGTGTCGGCCACATACTGGTCGCCGGTCAGGGCGTGGCAGACCAGAACGGCGTTGGATTTGTCGGCGTTCAGCCGGCCATAGGTGCGGTAGGCCAGACGGAAAGGCCCCAATTCCACCCCGCTGTCCAGCCGCATGGGCCGGTCGCGGCCCAGCACCACCTGCTCGCCGGGCAGGCGGGCATGGGCATGGGCGGACGGGGACGGGCTGGGCGTGGTCATCACGGGTCTTTGCTGGTGTGTCCCGCGGTGCAGAGGCTGCGCCGGACGGGTCGGAAATGGGGTGGCGCGGCCGGGGCCGGACCCGATCCGGCCCCAGGGCGCCGCCAGGGCGGCGGCCCCGTTGCAAGCGGGTGAGTAGAGCTAGGAAGGGCCGTCCGGGGTGTCAATGTTTTCTTTGCTTTTGCACGGCCCGCCCCTTACTACTAATCGGCCCTGCACGGCTCATTCTCCGGCCCAAACCATGTCTGCCTCTCTCGACGAGTTGCGCCGCGAAATCGACGCGATCGACGTCGCCCTCCACGACCTTCTGCTGCGGCGCACGCAGATCGTGACGCAGATCGCCGGCCAGAAGCCGTCGGGACGCCCCGCCATCCGCCCTGGCCGCGAGGCCGAGATCGCCCGCCGGCTGGTGGCCCGGCATGAGGGACCGTTTCCCGTCCAGGCCCTGGTGCGGATCTGGCGCGAGATGATCAGCGCCCTGACCCGGATGCAAAGCCCGCTGGCCATCGCCGTGGTGGCGCGCGACGACCAGCGCAGCCCGCTGTGGGATCTGGCCCGCGACCATTTCGGCAGCGCCACGCCGATGCTGGCCGTCAATACCCCCATGGCCGCGCTGCGCGCCGTGTCGGAAGGCAATGCCACCATCGCCGTGGTGCCCTGGCCCGACGAGGGGGATGCGGAGCCCTGGTGGCGCACCCTGTTCAACGAGGATGCGAAGACGCCGCGCATCATCGCCCGTCTGCCCTTCCTGCGCGCCGTCGGGCGCGAGGGACCGGACGCCCTGGCCGTGGCCGCCGTGCCGCTGGAGGCCACGGGGGACGACCAGACGCTGCTGGGCATCGAGTTGGGACAGGATGTCAGCCGCGGCCGCTTGAAGGACTGCCTGGAGGCGGCCGGGCTGGTGACCGGCCAGTTCCGTACCGTGCATCTGCCGGGTGGCGGTGGTTCCGCCCATCTGGTGGAGGTGGGGGATTACGTGGCCGCCGACGATCCGCGTCTGGCGCTTCTGGCCGACCGGCTGGGCGAGGCGCTGATCCGTGCCCTGCCCATCGGGGCCTATGCCACCCCGATGACCATTCCCAAGGCATGAGGAGGGCCGTCCCGGCTCATCCCGTCACCGTTCCATCCCGTCAACGCTGAAGCAAGGTCCTGACCCATGGCCGGTCCGATCCCCAATCCGGGTATTCTCGACATCGCCGCCTATGTGGGGGGCGAGGCCCATGCGCCGGGCGCCGACCGTCTGATCCGTCTGGCCAGCAACGAAGGCGCCTATGGCCCCAGCCCCAAGGCCATGGAGGCCTACAAGGCCCTGGCCGGTGAGATCCACCGCTATCCCGACGGGCATGCCACGGCCCTGCGTGAGGCCATCGGCCGCCGCTTCGGCTACGACCCCGCCCGCATCGTCTGCGGCGCCGGGTCCGACGAGCTGCTGCAGCTGCTGACCAAATGCTATGCCGGGCCGGGCAGCGAGGTGCTGTACAGCCGTCACGGCTTCCTGATCTATCCCATCGCCGCCAAGGCGGCCGGGGCGACGCCGGTGGCGGCGCCGGAAACGGGCCTGAAGGCCGATGTGGATGCGCTGCTGGCCCGGGTCAACGACCGCACCCGCATCGTCTTCGTCGCCAACCCCAACAATCCCACCGGCAGCTATCTGACCAGCCGCGAGCTGGCCCGGCTGCATGCCGGCCTGCCGCGGCATGTGCTGCTGGTCATCGACGCGGCCTATGCCGAGTTCGTGCGGCTGAACGATTACAGCTCCGGTGCCGAGTTCGTGGAGAGTTTCCCCAACGTCGTGATGACGCGGACCTTCTCCAAGCTCTATGCCCTGGGCGGGCTGCGTCTGGGCTGGGCCTATTGCTCCCAGCCGGTGGCCGATGTGCTGAACCGGGTGCGCGGACCGTTCAACGTCTCCTCCGCCGCCATCGCCGCCGGTGTGGCCGCGCTGGAGGATGTGGCCTTCGCCGAGAAGAGCCGGCAGCTGAACGAGGAGAACCGCGCCGCCTTCACCCGGGCGGTGACGGCGGCCGGTCTGACCGTCCACCCCAGCATCGCCAATTTCGTGCTGGTGGATTTCTCCGGCCAGCTGGGCCAGAAGGCCGATGCCGAGCAGGCCCGCCAGTTCCTCAAGGCCCGCGGCATCCTGGTGCGCCAGATGGGCGCCTATGGTCTGGGCAACTGCCTGCGCATCTCCATCGGCACGGCCGAGGAGATGCAGACCGTGGCCCAGGGGCTGGCCGACTGGGTCCATGGGTGACGCACAGGTGATGCAACCATGACCGCGCCCCTGTTCCCCCGTGTCGCCATCATCGGGCTTGGCCTGATCGGCTCGTCGCTGGCCCGCTGTTTCCAGGCCGACCCGACGCTGGCCGGCACGGTGGTGGCGGCCGACCGCAGCGACGCCGTCTGCGCCCGCGTCCTCGACCTGGGGCTGGCGGCCGAAGCCGGCACCGATGCCGCCGCCGCGGTGACGGGGGCGGATCTGGTCATCCTGGCCGTCCCCATCGGCGCCTGCGCGGCCCTGGCGGCGGAGATCGGCCCGCGGCTGAAGCCGGGGGCCATCCTCACCGATGTGGGCTCGGTCAAGGAGTCGGTGGTGCGGGACATGCTGCCCCATCTGGCCGCGGGCGTGCATTTCGTGCCCGGTCACCCCATCGCCGGCACCGAGCATTCCGGCCCCGACGCCGGCTTCGCCAGCCTGTTCCAGGGGCGCTGGTGCATCCTGACCCCGCCCGCCGGCACCGACCCGGATGCGGTGGAGCGGGTGGCCACGCTGTGGCGGCGCTGCGGCTCCATGGTCGAGGTGATGGAACCCGGCCATCACGACCGGGTCCTGGCCATCACCAGCCACCTGCCCCACCTCATCGCCTATACCATCGTCGGCACGGCCACGGACCTGGAGGAGCATCTGCAGTCCGCGGTGATCCGCTTCTCCGCCTCGGGCTTCCGCGACTTCACCCGCATCGCCGCCAGCGATCCGGTGATGTGGCGCGACATCTTCCTCAACAACCGCGAGGCCGTGCTGGAGATCATCCAGCGCTTCACCGAGGATCTGACGGCCCTGCAGCGCGCCATCCGCTGGGGCGAGGGGGAGACGCTGGAGGCGCTGTTCACCCGCACCCGCGCCATCCGCCGCGGCATCATCGACGCCAAGCAGGCCTGACCGCCCACCGGGCCGGAGGCGGCTACTCCCCGGTTCCCGGCTCGCGCGCCTCCTGCTCGATCTTCTCCTTCAGATCCGCGGTCGGCTGGTCGGAGGGGCGGGCCTCCACCACCACGGGGGCGACACCGTCATCCTTGGTCAGGCCGACCTTCTTGGCCGCCCCCTCCGACAGGTCGATGATGCGCCCGTCCACATGCGGGCCGCGGTCATTGATCTTCACCTCCACCGATTTGCCGGTTTCAAGGTTGGTGACCTCGGCCTTGGCCCCCAGCGGCAGGTCCTTGGAGGCGGCGGTGGGCTTGTTCTTGTCGAAGATCTCGCCGCTGGCGGTCTTCTTGCCGTGGAAGCGGTTGCCATAGAAGGACGCCTCGCCCTTGTCCACCGCCACCGGCTCATCGGCGCGGGCGGCGAAGGGTGGGGCCAGGCTCAGGGCAAAGCACAGCGTCTGGGCGAGCAGGAAAGGGCGGGCCAGGGCGGGGCGCTTGGGCGGCATGGGGGCGGCTCCGGCAGGGGACGGGTGTGGAGGCGGTAACAGCCGGCCTCAGCCCTCGGTGCCGTCACGGCGCATGCGCTCCCCCAATTCGCGGGCCAGGTCGGTGACGGCGGTGGTGCGGCCCAGTTCCCGCGTCTCGCTGTCGGTGACGCCGTGCGCATCCAGCCGTTGGCTCAGCCGCTCCAGCATCTCGATCACCTTGGTCACCTCCTTTTCCGTCAGCAGATTGATCTGCAGGTCGAGATGCGCCCGCTCGTCGGCGCGCTGGCTCATGCGGTTCTGCTTGATCAGCACGAAGGTGGACATCAGCACCCCCTCCAGCGACACCAGCAGGCAGAGGAAGATGAAGGGGAAGGGATCAAAGGGGGCCAGGCCGGGGATCAGGCCGGTGTTGATCGCGGCCCAGCCGATGAACAGGGCCAGATGGCAGGCCACGAAGACCACCGTGCCGACGAAATTGGCGATGCCGTCGGCGATGCGGTCGCTGAGGCTGCGCCGCTCGGAGAATTCCCGCTCCAGCGCGATGACCTGCTGGATATTGGCCCGGGCCGTGCGTGGCACGACTGGTGCCTGGGCCGGCTCCCGGGCCGGCTCCTGGGACACATGCGGGTCCGCCGGGCGGGGGTCCTGGCTGTCGGGCATGAGGGGGCCTGCTTCCATGCGACGGGGCAAGGGAAACAGGCCAGTCCGGTGGATGCTGCATGCGGGCATCCCCCTGCCCACATGACCACCTATCTTGTTCCTTACGATGTGCTGGGGGGCATGGACGAGGCTGTCGCCCGCCGACAGCGCGGGACCGCCTCGGTCCGCCGATCCGAACTCAGGGCCAGCGGATCTCCGGGATTTCGCCCAGCTTGGCCGGGCCGATGGCCAGCTGCCGGGCCTGGATGGTCACCGGCACCTGCACGGCGCGGCTGCCGTCCGGCTGCGGCTGCGCCAGCAGGCCCAGCGCCGCCTTCACCCCCACGGCCTGGTTCGGGCGCAGCAGCCCGGCCCCGGCCAGGGCGTCCACCAGCACGTCGGTGCCGCCGAGACGGGCGCTGCCGGCCAGCAGCGGTTGCAGATCGCGGTCCAGGGCCAGGGTGGCATCGCCCTGCAGGGTCAGCCCCGACCAGGACAGCGACAGGCTGGTGAGATCGACCACGCCGCCGGCCTGCGACCAGTTCCGCAGGGACACGGCGGCAAGGTCGGGCGGCAGCGGCCCGCGCAGCGTGGCCTCCAGCCCCAGCCGGTCGATGCGGCTGGCCAGCGGCGCCGGCATCGGGTTGGGCAGGACCAGCCCCGACAGCCCCAGGCGGACGGACAGGGACGGATCGGTGCTGCCGGGCGCTGGCGGGGCCGGCTGCCGCCAGCCCAGGGTGATGCCGTCGGCCGCCAGCGTGCCGGGGGTCGGGCTGCGCACGGCCAGGGCCGCCGTGGACAGGGCCAGGGTGCCGGCCCGCACCCGCCCGTCGCTGCCCAGGTCCAGCGTGCCCTCGCCGCTGCCGGCCGTCAGGGTCGGTCCTGTCGGCGTGCCGGCGGCGTCCCAGGCCGGACCGTCGGGACCGGGAAGGACGGCGCGCAGACCCTGGGGGGCGCGGATGCGCAGGGCCAGCGGGTTCCAGGGATCGGCGGCCACGCGCAGGGCGGCCAGATCCAGCCGCAGCCCGTCCGGCATCTGCAGATGGATGCGGTCGGCGCTGGCCGCCAGCTCCAGTGGCCAGCCGGCGACGTTCAGGTTGCCATATTCCACGCTGGTGCCGGCGGCACGCTGCTGCGCCGCCCAGTCCTCGACCCCGTGGCGGAGCTGCCAGGCGGCCGACACCCACCAGGCGGTGTAGGCCAGCACCAGCAGCAGCAGGACGACGACGGCCACGGAGACGGTACGCAGGCGCATGGGATCTCGATGCGGGTGGCGGGCGGTGCCGCGGCGGAACCGCGGGGGCCGTGGTATCGGCGCTTGGGCCGGCGGCGGGATGATGCTACCTGATAGGGCCAGGATGCGCGACATGCCCCCCACGCACAGCTCCCCCCCGTCCCCGGCGGCGGTCTCCGCGACCGCGCCGTCCCCCCGCGACGAGATCGGCCACAGCCCCGGTGCCGAGCTGTGGGTCTTCGCCTACGGCTCGCTGATGTGGAATCCCGGCTTTCCCGCCCTGGAGCGGCAGGCCGCTCTGGTGCGCGGCTGGCACCGCAGCTTCTGCATCTACAGCCACCATCACCGCGGCACACCCGCCGCGCCCGGTGCCGTGCTGGGGCTGGACCGCGGCGGCAGCTGCCGCGGCGTCGCCTTCCGCGTGGCCGACGGGGACGTGGATCGGGTGCTGGACTATCTCTGGGCACGGGAGATGGTCAACCGGGTCTATGTGCCCCGGTATGTGCCGGTGCGGCTGGCCGGCGGCGGGCGCGTGGCGGCGTTGACCTTCACCGCCGACCGCGGGCATGGCCAGTATTGCGGCCGCCTCGGTGCCGATGGCACGGCCCGGCTGATCCGCCAGGGCGTTGGCATCAGCGGCCGTGCTGTGGACTATCTGGCCAGCCTGCTGGCGCATCTGCAGGCGCTGGGCATCCGCGACCACGGCCTGCTCGATCTGGCCCGCCGGGTGGCCGAGCCGGACAGGCGCGAACCGGGCCGCGAACCGGGCCGCGAACCCGGCTGACCGTGGCCGGGAACGCCGTCAGCCCGACGGATCAACGGGGGGAGGGCCCGGTGGGCCGGCGGGGGGAAGGATGGCGCCGGCCCGGGCTGCCAGGATGAACCGGTCGAACCGGGCCGCCGTCCGGTCCAAGGCGGACCGGACAACCCGGTCATAGTGTCCGCTGGCCGCGGCCCTGGACTGCCGCAGGCGTTCCACGTCGTCGATGAGTGCCAGCGCGGCCGCCACATAGCCGTCCGGTGTCGCAGTCACCAGCTCGTCCCGCTGCAACAGGGCCAGGATCGACGCGGTCGTCCGTGCCGAGGGGAGCGCCCCGCACAGCGTCAGCACCGGCACACCCTGGGACAGCGCATCCAGGCTGACCAGCCCGCCGCTGTAGGGATAGGTGTCCAGGGCCAGATCGATATCCCGATGGCGCGCCAGATAGGGGGCAAGGGCTTCGCGGCCCTCGAAGCGGAGTCGATGCGGCGCGATCCCGAAATCCGCCATCCGCCGCAACACCCGGCGTTCGACGCCCGGGTCGGCATAGAGATCGTCCTTCAGGATCAGCTCCGTCGCCGGTCTGGCCGCCATGATCCGGCCCCACATCGCCAGCAGCGGGTCGGACAGCTTCTCCGCCCGGGCGAAGCAGCCGAGCCTGACCGGACCGGGGGGATCGCGCGGGGGCTCATCCCCCTCGGGGGCCGGCTGGAGGTCGCACAGGGTCGGGCAGGGGACATCCACCAGGGCTTCCGGGAACAGGTGCCGCTCCGACCGGGGGGCCAGCACCGGGTCGGTGACCAGCGCGTCGATCCCCGGCGTCCCCGGTCCGGGAAGGTACCCCCAGGCCGAAACCTGCACCGGGGCCGGCCGCAGGGCGAACAGGCCCAGCCGGTTGCCGGAGGTATGCCCGTCCAGGTCGACCAGGATATCGACGGCATCGGCGCGGATCAGGCGGGCCGCTTCCTCGTCGCTCAGGCCCACCAGGGACCGCCACCCGTCCACCGCCAGCCGCAGCCGGACGGTCATCCCGTCCCGGCGCGGGCTGCCCGAATAGCAGGTGATCCTGACCCGGCCGCGGTCGTGACGCTCGATCAGCGGCACGAAGACCCTGGCGGCGGCATGGGAGCGGAAGCAGGCCGAGACATAGCCCACATGCACACGGCCCTGCGGGTCCGCCGGCGGCGGGACCGCCCTGGCCGCTCCCGGAAAGATCCCGCGCTGCAACGCCTTCAGCCCGGCCGTCGTCGCCCCCGGGTCGAGGGAGGCGGCATAGATGATGTTCGAGGCCGTCAGGCGGTCCGTCGGGTCGATCCGGCACGCTTCCCGCCAGGTCTCGACGGCCCCGGCAAGGTCACCAAGCTGCATCAGGGCGTTCCCCCGCTCCCTCAGCAGCCGGCTGGTCCTCGTGCCCGTGGCAAGGGCCCGGTCCGTCCGCGCCAGCGCCAGCGTGGGGCGGGACAGCCGCACCGCTATCCGCGCGGCGTCCGTCATCAGGTCCGGGTCGTCCGGGTGGTCGGCGAGGGCGGCCGCCAGCGTCCCCTCGGCCACGGCGTAGTCGCCGGCAAGGGCCTGTGCCCGCGCCAGCGCAAGCCTGGCCCCGGGGCCGGCACGGCGCAGCAGGTCGAACGCTTCCGTGAAGGCCCCGGCCTGCGCCAGCCGCCAGCCTTCCGCCAGGATCCTGTCCCGGCCCGCCTGATCGGACATCAGGGGCATGGGGCTGCGCCGCCGGCCATGGCGGCGAGATGGGCCGCAAAGCCTGGCAGCCGGTCGAGCCCGTCGGGGGCCGAAACCGAGAATACCGGGACGGCCGCGCAAAGGTCCGCCACAGACGCCAGCAGATCCCTCCGGCTTCCCAGCAGGGGGGCGACCGAAAGCCCGGTCACATGGGACAGGAGCATCGGCACGGCCAGGGCCGGCGGCAGCCGCTTGATGGACCCGCTGCCGGGCTGGCGCCCGGTGAGAAGCACGACGGCGCCGATCCGGACCGGTTCCGGGGACAGCCCCGCGGGGATGGGCAGGCGCACCTTGCCGTCGGCCGTCGGCGCGCCCCGCAGCGCCAGGGCGTCGGCGGCATCGGGCAGCAGGCGGAGCGCGGGGAAGACCGGCCGCAGAACCGGGCCGTCCGGCCCCGGCTCCGGTGCGCACAGGTCGTCGGCCACAACCACGCCGCCGGCCTTCATCAGGGCCGCCAGCAGGGTGGACTTGCCCCTGCCGCTGGCGCCGTGGACAAGGATGGCCCGTTCCCCGACCGACACCGCGCCGGCATGCAGCGGCAGCCGGTCCCTGTACAGCAGGGCCGCGGACAGGGCAGCGCCGGGGATGAAGTCCAGGGCCTCGTCGATCTGGGCGGCTGTCCGCCCCCAGACCGTCAGCGCCCGGCCGGCGCGGAGATGCAGCCGCCCGCCCAGGGGGGGCTGGACAAGCCACGCATCGCCGCCGACGGCCCAGTTCGGCCCCCGGGTCGCTTCCCCCTGGATGTCGGGCGGGGCGCCGGTCCTGACGATCCGGATGGTCAGGTCGGCCGGTCCGTCCCCGGCCGGCAGGGCCGGAAGCCGAAGCGGCGACAGGATATTCAGTCCGCCGACCGCATGGGAAAACCATTGCGTCCCCTGCGCGCCGGCCGGCAGGCGGGGCCCGTCAGGCATCCGCCACCGGGGGGGCGGCCAGCAGCCCGGCCTCTTCAAGGCTGTTGAGGAAGGTCAGCACGTCGGCAAGGCAGGTGGCCGCGTCCACGTCGTACATCTTGCCCAGGCGGGCGCAGATATCACGGACCGCCATGGGCGACGTGATCAGGGCGCCGATCCGGCTGCCCGTGGCCCCCAACGCGGCATAGGTGCCGGTCTCCGCGTTCAGGAGCACGGTTTCCCCGTCGATTTCGGTTTGCAGCAGCCCGCTGGCCAGGGCCACGATGCTGTCCGCTGTCATTGTCCGTCCCATGCTCCCCCTCTTTCCTTCGAATGCAATCGCAGCATCAGGCCGCCAGGGGCTTGCGCCAGGCGACACAGGTCCAGTCCACCGTCTCCAGCGGGGCCTGGATGCCCTTCGTCAGCCGGAAGGCCTCGATGGCGAACCGGCAGCCGGGCAGCGCACCATAATCGTCCACGATGACATATCCCCCGGGGGTGACCTTGCCATAGAGCGCGGAAAGCGTATCCAGGGTCGAGGTGAACAGGTCCCCGTCCAGGCGCAGGACCGCCAGGGACTCGACCGGCAGGGTCGGAAGCGTGTCCGCGAACAGGCCTTCGACCAGGACGACATCGTCCCCCCACAGGCCGAAGCGGCGGAACGCCTCCTCGACCAGGGGCCGCTGTATGGCCAGTTCGGGCCGGTCCGACAGCGCGACGCCGGCATCGGCGGGATGGCTCGGCGGCGGCACCCCGGCAAAGCTGTCGGCCAGCCAGACACGGCGGCCAGCCGCCCCATGGGCCTTGAAGAAGCCGCTGGCGAACAGGCCGCAGCCGCCGCGCCAGACCCCGGCCTCCAGGAAATCGCCGGCGATCCCGTCCTCGAGTATCTGCGCCAGGCACCGTTCCAGGTGGTCCAGGCGGAGGCGTCCGCTCATCGTGAAGGCGCAGTCAAGGCCGATATCATCGCGGGAGGTCCGCCCTTCCTGCCGCCGCCGGGCCAGGGCCGCGAAGCGGTCCGCCTGAAGCAGCCGGATATCCCGCAGGACGATGCGATCCGGTGTCGTCCCCGACCGGGCGCACTCATGCAGGTAGGCGATACGCAGCTCGGCTTCCAGCCCTGTCTCGTTCAACAGGACCTTCTTCAGCAGGTCGAGATAGAGGCTGGCCGGATCGCAGGCCCGGGCGGGTTCCGGAACCGGGCTCACAGCGCCGTTCCGCCGTCCGCAGCGGTTTCGCGGCGGCGCAGGTACCCGCCTGCGTTCAGCGAGAGCAGGAACCGCTCACAGCTCCGGTCCACCTCGAATTCGGGATGGCGCGCCAGGAAGAAGGCGGCCGCTTCCGCCGGCCCCGGCCCGTGTTCCGGCTGGTTCGGCCGGCCATTGACATGGGTGTCCTCGGCGATCAGGTATCCGCCCGGCCGCACCAGGGGGGCATAGGCCTCCAATTCGTCCAGCACATGCAGCAGACGGTGGTCGCTGTCCAGGATCACCAGGACCTCCGGCGCGGCAGCGTCGGGACCCGCGTCGTTCCGACTCGCGGCGGCGCGTGCGCGCACGGCGTCGAGGATTTCCGGGCTGGTCGTGCTGCCGGCGAGGAACTCCAGCCGGGGATGGGCCGGCAGGTCGGCGCCCGGGCCATTGCGGAGGTCGATGCTGACGACCCGGCCATGGCCGACAAGGTCGCAGACAGAGGCCAGGAACAGGGCGCTGCCGCCCTTGTGCGTCCCGCATTCCACGATCAGGTCCGGGCGGCGGCGGACGATGATCTCCTGGTATATCCACAGGTCGGTCGGATATTTGATCGCCGTGCGGCCCAGCCAGTCGCAATGCAGCGACCGGCGGCCATCGATGAACCGCTGGTGGACAAGGCGCATATAGGCCTGGACCACATCCTGCTCGTGCGCGGACAGATCGTCGCCAAGGGGAGACACGTCAACCTTCCCGACTGGAGGCCCGCAACGGACGGCCCTGGTGCCGGCAACCATGCGCCGGTGTGGAGAATGACAGGTGGATGCCGATTATGAGCCCATGCACGCGTCCGATGATAGGCTGGGGCCCATCTGCGTTTCACGCAGGTTCATCACCGTGGCGACCGGTGCCGTCCACGGCAGCCGCTCCGCGTGGAGATCCGTTCCAGAAACGCCGATCGGGGCCTCTTCGTTCTTGCCAGCGATGCGCATAGAAAATACCTCCAAAGTAAAAATTGTCTCGAAAGATGTAATTCCTCGGCGGAGTGCGGGTCAAGCAATCCTTATCGGTCTGCGTATATTGATCTGCTCACCCGCTGCATCTGCTGTAGCCACAGCTGGGGCAGAGGTCGCCGCCTTCCTGGCGGACCGCCCCGGTGCCGGCAACCATTCGCCGGTGTGAGAATGGTTGCCGGCGTCACTCACGACGTAGCGCAAGCCTCCGCTGATGGGGTGGAGCCCAACTGCGTTTCACGCAGGTTCATCACCGTGGCGACCGGTGCCGTCCACGGCAGCCGCTCCGCGTGGAGGTCCGTTCCAGAAACGCCGATCGGGGCTTCTTCGTTCTTGCCAGCGACGCGCATAGAAAATACCTCCAAAGTAACGATAGTCTCGAAAGATGTAATTCCCCGGCGGGGTGCGGGTCAAGCAATCCTTATCGGTCTGCGTATATTGATCTGCTCACCCGCTGCATCTGCTGTAGCCACAGCTGGGGCAGAGGTCGCAGCCTTCCTGGCGGACCAGCCCGGGCTGGCCGCAGCGGGGGCAGGGGGCGGGGCGGGCCGCCGTGCCGCCCGTGCCACCCGTGCCGCCGGTACCGGCCAGGGGGACCGGCTGCGCCAGGAAGCCGATATCCAGCAGATGGCGCTCGATGACGGTGCCGATGGCGGCCAGCAGTGACGGGACGTAGCGGCCCTGCATCCATTGGCCGCCGCGCGGGTCGAACACGGCCTTCAGCTCCTCCACCACGAAGGCGACGTCACCGCCGCGGCGGAACACGGCCGAGATCATGCGCGTCAGCGCCACGGTCCAGGCGTAATGCTCCATGTTCTTGGAATTGATGAACAGCTCGAACGGCCGCCGCCGGCCATCCTCGACCACATCGTTGACCGTGATGTAGAGGGCATGGTCGCTTTCGGGCCAGCGCAGCTTGTAGGTCTGGCCCGGCAGCACCTCCGGCCGGTCCAGGGGCGCTCCGGCGGCATCCAGGGACGGCACCGGCGGTGCCCTGTCGGCCGGGCTTCCGGCCGTGTCCCCCTCTGCCGGCAGCGACAGCACGGCCCCGGTCACCGGGTTGGGCCGATAGGTGGTGCAGCCCTTGCAGCCCAGGGCGTAGGCCTGGAGATAGATGTCCTGGAAGGCGCTGAAGGGCACGTCGGCGGGGCAGTTGATGGTCTTGCTGATGGCGCTGTCGACATACTTCTGTGCCGCTGCCTGCATCACCAGATGGGCGGCCGGACTCAGCGTCTGCGCATCGACGAAGGCGTCGGTCAGCGGGGCCGCCTCCCCGTGCAGCCGCCGGTACAGGCGGTAGGCGTGGTCCTCCACCGTTTCGCTCTGCCGGCTGCCGTCGGGCATCAGCACGGCGCGGTCGTAGCGGAAGGCGAAGACCGGCTCGATGCCGCTGGAGACATTGTCGGCCAACAGCGAGATGGTGCCGGTGGGCGCGATCGAGGTCAGCAGAGCATTGCGGATGCCGTGGGCGGCGATCTGGCCGCGCAGATCGTCCGGCAGGCCGCGCAGCATGGGCCGGTCCAGATAAAGTGCGCGGTCGAACAGGGGAAAGGAGCCCTTCTCCGCCGCCAGCGCGGCCGAGCTGCGATAGGCCTGGTCGCGGATGGTCCGCAGCCAGCCTTCGGTCAGCTGCACTGCCCGCTCGCTGCCATAGCGCACGCCGCACAGGATCAGGGCGTCGGCCAGCCCGGTGACACCCAGCCCGATGCGCCGCTTGGCCCGCGCCTCCGCCGCCTGCGCCTCCAGCGGGAAGCGGGACACATCGATGGCATTGTCCAGCATGCGCACGGCCAGCGCCACCACCCGCGCCAGCGCAGCCCTGTCCAGATCGGCCTGCGGTGTGAAGGGCTGGCGCACCAGCGCCGCCAGATTGACCGACCCCAAAAGGCAGGCGCCATAGGGCGGCAGCGGCTGCTCGCCGCACGGGTTGGTCGCGGCGATATCCTCGCAATAGGACAGGTTGTTCTGCTGGTTGATGCGGTCGATGAAGATGACGCCGGGTTCGGCATAGTCGTAGGTGGCGCGCATGATGCGCTCCCACAGGGCCCGCGCCGGCAGCCGGCGGTGGACGCGGCCGGCGAAGACCAGGTCCCACGGCCCATCGGCCCGCACCGCCTCCATGAAGGCGTCGGTCACCAGCACCGACAGGTTGAAGTTGCGCAGCCGGCCGGGGTCGCGCTTGGCGTCGATGAACAGTTCGATGTCCGGATGGTCGCAGCGCAGCGTCGCCATCATGGCGCCGCGGCGGCTGCCGGCGCTCATGATGGTGCGGCACATGGCATCCCAGACGTCCATGAAGCTGACGGGGCCGGAGGCGTCGGCCCCGACTCCGGCCACGGCGGCGCCCTTGGGCCGCAGGGTGGAGAAGTCATAGCCGATGCCGCCGCCCTGCTGCAGGGTCAGCGCCGCCTCGCGCAGATGGGCGAAGATCGACCCCATGTCATCGGGGATGGTGCCCATGACGAAGCAGTTGAACAGGGTCACCGACCGGCTGGTGCCGGCACCGGCCAGGATGCGGCCGGCGGGGATGAAGGTGAAGCCGGCCAGGGCATCGTGGAAGCGCGCCGCCCACAGGGCGGGGTCGGCCTCCGCGGCCGCCAGCGCCGTGGCGACCCGGCGCCAGCTGTCCTCCACCGTCTCGTCCAGCACGCGCCCGTCCGGCTGCTTCAGCCGGTATTTCATGTCCCAGATGCGGCGGGAGATGGGGGCGATGTCGGGCATGAACGGCTCCGCTGGCGGACGTCCCTCTCCCAACAGTAGGGACAGGGGGGCGGTCCCGCAAGCCGCAGCCGGTGACGGTTCCGTTGCAGGTCCGGTGCCGGGCGGACAAGGACGCGGACAGGGACATGGTCTCCTGCCGGGCCAAGATCTGCGCTCCCCGGCCTCCGGCGGCCGGGGCCAGTCCTTATGAAGACGCCCGGCTTCAGACCGCCGACGGTTCGGGCCGGTGGCGGGCGGCGGCGGTGCCCGGCATGGCGGCCAGCGGATTCAGGGTCATCGGCCCGCCCAC
Organism: Oleisolibacter albus; assembly: GCF_003336875.1. GTDB lineage: Bacteria > Pseudomonadota > Alphaproteobacteria > Azospirillales > Azospirillaceae > Niveispirillum > Niveispirillum album. The sequence continues at coordinate 178,836 of NZ_QGNJ01000004.1, forward strand.
CGCCATCACCAGCCGGTCGCTGGCGTCCTCCAGCCGCGCCTCCAGCTCGAACAGGGCCGTCTCCTTGGGCAGGCCGGGGGGGATCGGCGGCAGGAACTCGATGGTGATGGTGCCGGGCTTGCGGATGAAGGTCCGGCGGCCCCAGAACATGCCGGAATTCAGCGCCATCGGCACCAGCGGCAGCCCCAGATCCTCGTACAGTACGGCGATGCCGACCTTGTAGGGCCGATAGCTGCCGGGCGCGGTGCGGGTGCCCTGGGGGAAGATGACGATGGGCCGGCCTTGCGCCTTCATGCGCCGGGCGCCGGCGATCAGGCTGTTGATGGCGCTGCCGCGCTTGCCGCGATGGATGGGGATCAGGTCGGCCTTCCAGGCGTACCAGCCCCAGAGCGGCAGCCACAGCAGTTCCCGTTTCAGCACGATGGCCGGATCCGCCAGCATCAGGTGCAGCTTCATCGTCTCCCACATGGACTGGTGCTTGGCGCCGATCAGCACCGCCCCGTCCTTGGGCAGATGTTCCAGCCCCTTCACCTCCCAGCGCAGGCCGATGATGTGGCGCTCCAGCCAGTCCAGCGTGCCCAGATACCAGCGCACCACCTCGATCATGGCCCGGCGCGGGATGAACAGCATCCAGAACAGGCCGAAGCAGCAGAGGATGGTCCAGACATAGAAGGCCAGATTGAACAGCAGGGAACGGAACAGAAGCATGGGCTGGATACCTGCGACGGAAGCCCGGCCATCCTTAACCAGGGTCCCGCCGCCTGTCCAGACAGGGGCGCCACCCCTTATTCCGGCCCTGCATCCGGGAACTGCCGGGGGGCGGGGCGGGTTGGGATGCGGTGCGCACATCCCCCGCACGAAGGAGACGATGATGACCCGACAGGCCCCCCAGGCTCCCGGTCCGGGCGCCATACCCGACGATCCCAAGGACCCGACCCAGCGACCGCCGCCGCCGGCCGGCGATGCCGAAAGCCGGTCCATCCGCGGCCAGCAGCACACCGGCAACCATCAGAAGCCCGCCGGCGAAAGCGCCGACGCCCATGGCGGCACCCGTGCCGGGGCGGAGAATGTGGAACCGGCCGCGGGCCGCGGCGAGGACCGGCAAAGCGGCTGACAGGCAGAGCGGCTGACCGGCAGGGATCAGGGGATGGGCGCCGACTCAACGGCGCGCGGGGTCGACAGGGCGGCGCGCAGATGGGCCAGCAGGAACTTGCTGTATTCCCCGACCACCAGCTCGGCTGTGCCCGGCCATTCCCACCAGCGCTCCAGCCGCACGGCCGCCGGTGCCACCGGATGGGGCACGATCTCCACATCGGGCAGGGCGCGGTGGAACTCCACCAGACTGCGGGGCATATGGTAGTTCGCGGTCACCAGGCGCAGGCTGTGGAAACCCTGGTCGCGCATCCAGTGGGCCGTTTCCACCGCGTTTCCCTCGGTGTCGTCGGCCTCGTAGCCCAGGGCGATGCAGCATTCCAGCTCGCCGCCCTTGCCGGCCCGCTCCAGCAGCTCCCGCACCTCGACGCCGCGATAGACGCCGCTGATGAACAGCTTGCGCGCGCGGCCGGCGCGCAGCAGCTCGAAGCCCACGGTCAGCCGGCCGCTGCCGCCGGTCAGCACCACGATGGCATCGGTCTGCCGCCCGTCGTCGGGCATGGCGCGGGGCAGGGCGGCCACGAACAGGAACAGCCCCACAGCCCAGGCCCCGGCCAGAATGCCGACCGCCAGCAGGCTGCGCCGGGCCGCCTGCCCGAAGCGGGCCAGCAGACTCACGGCAGCCGCTCCAGGGCGCGGGTCACGGTGATGCGTGCCGTCAGCGCCGCCAGCAGGGCGGCGGCGGCCGGGACCGCCAGCAGCAGCGCCCATTGCACCGGGGTCAGGGCCAGTTCCGGCAGCAGCGCCGCCTCCAGCCCGCGCCCGGCCTGTTGCAGCCCGACCAGGGTCAGGGCCGCCAGGGCGAAACCGATGCCGCCGCCCAGCAGGGTCAGGCGCAGCACATGGCGCTGGAACTGGGCGGCCACATAGCGGTCGGAGGCGCCCATGACATGCAGCAGCTCCACCTCGGCCCGGTGCACGGCGAAGCCGGCGCTGGCGGCGAAGATCACCGCGGCCACGGCCACGCCGCCGATCAGGGCGATGATGACCACCGACACCCCCTGCACCGCGCCGGCCAGCCGCCGCAGATCGGCCAGCCAGCGGCCGGGGTCCTCCACCACCACGCCGGGGGCGGTCAGCTGCTGGCGCAGCGACCCGGCGTCGGCGCCGGGTGCCAGCGTCACGTCGATCAGCACCGGCAGGGGCAGGTCGTCCAGCAGCGCGCCCTCGCCCAGCCAGGGGCGGACCAGGGCACGCGACTCGTCGCGCGGCAGGGGCTTGGCATCGGCCACGGCGGCCAGATCGGCCAGGCTGGCCATGACCGACTGCACCCGCCGGTCCAGGGCATCGGCCGATTCCCCGCCCTGGGGGCTGACCTGCACCGTCAGGCTGCCGCTCAGGCCGCTGTCCCAGCGCCGGGCCAGATCGGACAGCGACAGCGACGCGGCCAGCGCCAGGGCCGCCAGATAGACCATCAGGGCGATGATCCAGGGCAGGAAGCGCCCGCTGGCGTCGCGCTTCAGGGGAATGTCGTAATGGCCGCGGCGGCTCATCTGCACGGGACTGCGGCTCCTGCCGTTCTGCCGGGTCGGGCCGGCGCGCGGTGGCGGCCGGCGGGCCTAGAGATGGCATGCCGGACCCGCCGCCGTAAAGGGCGCCGGGCATTTGTCCCATCCCGACCGGGGGTACGTGCCTTGCGTTCACGCCTGCCACTTTCTATAAGTTTCTTGACGTGGTCTGCGCTCCGCCAGACCTGAAGCCTCCGGTACACCTCGCTGCGATGATCCTGACCTGCCCGTCGTGCACCAAACGCTTCCTGCTCGACGCGGCGCTGCTGGGCACGGGACGCCGCGTCAAATGCGGGGCCTGCGGCCATGTCTGGTTCCAGGAACCGCCGGTCGGCGCCGCTGCGCCCGCACCCTCCCTATCGCCGCGCCGCGCCCCCCGGTCCGAGCTGGACGCCCTGTCCGAGCTGATGGCGGAGCGCGATCCCGATCTGCCACCGCCGGAGACCACCCCCGCCGGCACGGACTCCCTGTCGCGCCTGCGCCAGGGGCGGCCGGTGACGCGCAATCTGCCGGCCCTGCCGGACCAGGGCGGATCACGCCGGGGTGCCTGGCTGCGCTGGGGCGGGCTGGTCGTCGTCGTCGCGGGTCTGGCCGCCAGCGTGCTGCTGCTGCAGGAACCGGTCATGCGGCTGTGGCCGCCCGCGGCCCGCCTGTACGAGACGCTGGGGCTGTGGCACGAGCTGGGGGCCGGCCTCGCCATCCCCGGTGACCGGCTGAAGAGCGAGTTCCGCGACGTGGAGGGCAATCCCATGCTCTTCGTCAGCGGAGAGGTGGTGAACATCTCCGATGCCGCCCAGCCGGTGCCGGATGTGGAGGTCACGGCCGTGGGCGAGGATGGCAAGGCGCTGTTCAGCTGGCGTGTGGTGCCCTCGGCCCGCCGGGCCTTCCCCAAGCAGGCCATCCCCTTCCAGTCCACCACGCCCGAGCGTGGCGGGCCGGCCAAGTCCATCTCCGTCCGCTTCGTCGCCCCGGAGGCGCCGGCCCCCGCGCACTGACGGGGCCGGCCGGGATCGGACAGGACGGCTCCGTCAGGGCCGGCCGAAACGTTCCAGCAGCCGCTCGATATAGTCCCGTTCCAGCTTCGGGCGGTTCTGCTCGCCGGAGCGGCGGCGCAGCTCGTCCAGGATCTCCCGCGCCCGCTGCAGATCGCTTTCCGTGGGGATCTTGACCTGGTCGGTGTTGTACTGGCCGTTGCCCGGCTGCATGGAGCGGCCCAGCGGGTCACGGCCGGGCTGGCGGCCGGCCTGGCGCCGCATCATCGGCTGGCTGCCGCTCCCCTGGGCCTGCTGCATCTGCTGCTGCATGGATTGCAGGCCCTGCTGCAACTGGTCCAGCGCCTGGTTCTGCGACGGCACCGCCTCGCCCGGCATGCCCTGGCCCAGCGCCTGTTCGGCCTCGCGCATGGCCCGCTCGGCCCGGCCCAGCGGCCGGGGGATCTCGGCCCCCAGCTCCCCGAACTGGCGCATCAGGTCGCCCAGACGGCGGCGCAGCTCCTCCTGCTGCTGGGCCATGCCCGCCTGCGCACCGCCCTCCTGGCCCTGGCTTTCCTGCTGCCCGCCCCGGGATGGCTGCCCGCCGGGCTGCTGGCCCTGCGGCCGGGTGCCCTGGCGGTTGGGGCGGGCGCCCTGGGGGCCTTGCTGCATGCCGCCCTGCTGCTGCTCGTCACCCTGGCGCTGCGCCTCCTGGAAGGTCTGGTCCATCAGCTGCTGCTGCTGCTGCGACAGCGATTGCAGCTGCTCCATCATCTCCATCATCTGCTGGGCACCCTGGGCCTGCTGCTGGTCGGGCGTCTGGCCGTTCTGCAGGTTCTCCATCATCTGCCGCAGCTGCGACAGCATCTGGCGGGCGGCGTCGCGGTTGCCCGATTCCGCCATGCGCCGCATCTGCTCGATCATCTGCTGCAGGTCCTGCCGGTCCATGGCCTGGGCATCGGGCGGCAGCTCGGGCGGCATCTGCCCGTTCTCCATGGCCTGGCGCATCTGCTGCTCCATGGCGTCCATGAACTGGTCCATGGCCTGCTGCAGCTCCTGCATCAGCTGGGCCAGCTCCTGGTCGGAGGCATTGCGGTCCAGCGCCTCCATCAGGTTCTGCTGGGCGTCGCGCAGGGCGCGCTCGGCCATGGACAGGTTGCCGTCCTCAAGGCGCAGGGCCGTATCCCATAGTTGTTGCAGCAGCGAGGGGATGGCCGTCTTCTCCTTGTCCAGCATCAGCCGGTTGACGGCGCTGCGCAGCGACAGGAACACCGACAGGTCGCCGCTGTAGGCATCGGGCCGCAGCGACAGCTCGTTCAGGGCGCGGGCCACCGGCTCGCGCATGGTGTCGCCGCCCAGGATCAGCCCCTTGCGCTGCTGGACGATGGCGCGGGCCACGGGGTGGGTGAAGCGCCGCTCGGGCAGGGTCATGGTCGTGCTGTCGCTGCGCCCGGTCTGGCCGGCGGCGTCGGTGGCCTCCAGCTGCACCGTCACCGGCAGCCCGGCCCAGGGATGGCCCGTCAGGTCCTGATAACCGCTGGCATTGGCCTCCTTCGGGCTGCGGCCGGGCAGCGACAGGGGCAGGCTGATCGGCGTCGGGTCCAGCGTGTCCGGCGCCTCCACGGCCAGCCGCACCGTGGCCGTGACCTTGGTCAGCCCGTAATCGTCGGCGGCGGTATAGTCCAGGCGCACCGACTGGCGTTCGGTGACGGCGGGCGGGTTGCGGAAGGCGATGGCGGGGGCGTCATCGGGCACGATGCGCACCGGCCAGTCCTGCACGGTGCGGCCGCCCTGGCGGATGGTGATGCGGTCGCCCCGGGTCAGCGGCTGGCTGATCTGCCAGGACTCGGATCCGGCCTCGGCGAAGGGGGTCTCGCCGCCATTGGCCTGCAGCAGCGGGTCGCCGCGCCCGCCGGTGATGCGGGCCAGCACGGTGCTGCCGGTGGGAATGCTGACCGGCGCGGGCCTGCCATCGGCCGCGGCCGCGTCCCCGGCGTGCCGGGTCAGGAAGATCGGGGGCAGGCCGGTATAGTCGGGCGGGGTGACCCACACATCCAGCTGCGCCGGCGTGGCCATGCCGCCCAGGCGCAGCGACGGCGTCAGGGCGCCGGCCAGACGTCCGCCCAGATCGCCCCAGGAGAGGGTGGCGCCCACCACCAGCAGCAGGCCCAGCGCCGCGCGCAGGGCCCAGGGGTCGCGGGCGGCCAGGTTGGGGTGGGGGGCGGCCACGTGCAGGGCCGAGACCTGCCGCCGGGCCTGGTCCTGTGCGATGCGCCACAGCGCATGGGCCAGGGGATCGCCGGCACCGCCGGCCAGCGCATCGTCGATCCGGGTCAGGGGCCGGTGCGCCAGGGCGCTGTCGCGCTCCAGCCGGCGCCGCGCCTCCTCCGGTGTCGGCAGCCGCCAGCCGCGCAGATGCCGCCAGCCCAGGATGCCCAGGGCGGCGCCGAAGCCCAGCAACAGCAGCAGGTGCAGCCAGCCCGGCACCAGGGTGAACAGGCCGAGCCAGGCCAGAACCAGGAACAGGCCGGCCACCCCGGCGGCGGGCCACAGGGCGGGCCACAGCCGCTCCCAGCCCAGGGCCAGCCGGGCCAGCATCAGCGCCCGCGCGCCGCGCGGAGGCACGGCGGGCCGGCGGAAGGGTCGGCGGATCGGTCTGGGCCGGCTCTGCATGCTCACGCCTCGTTCCTGCGCCTCGCTCCGCGGCGGTCCCGGACCATCCAGGGAACCGTCACGCGCCGACGGGTGGGGAAAGCCAGCCGGGCGTCTGCTCCAGCGCCAGCGACTCCTCGAAGCTGGGCCGCCGCCGCACCACGCTCCATTCTCCGCCGCGCACCAGCACCTCCGGCACCAGCGGCCGGCTGTTGTAGGTGCCGGCCATGACGGCGCCATAGGCCCCGGCTGTCAGCAGCGCCACCAGGGCGCCGGGCGCCACCGGCGGCATCGGGCGCATCTTGGCGAAGGTGTCGCCGCTTTCGCATACGGGTCCCACCACGTCCACCGGGGAAAGGGGGGACCCCGCCGCCGGCTCCTCCACGGGAAGTATGGTGTGCCAGGCGTCGTAAAGCGAGGGGCGGATCAGATCGTTCATGGCCGCATCCAGCACCAGGAAGCGGCGATCCAGCCCGTCCTTGACGAAATTCACCCGCGTCAGCAGCAGGCCGGCACTGGCCACCAGCGAGCGGCCGGGCTCCAGCGTCACACGGCAGCCCAGATGACCCACGGTCTCGTGGATGGCGGCGGCATAGGCGGCATAGTCGGGGGCGGCGTCATCCGGCCGGTAGGGCACGCCCAGCCCGCCGCCCAGGTCGATATGGTCGATGGCGATACCGTCGGCCCGCAACTGTTCCACCAGCCCGGCCAGCTTGCCGAAGGCGTTGCGGAAGGGCGTGGCCTTCAGCAACTGCGAGCCGATATGCACCGCCACCCCCACCGGCGCCAGGCCGGGCAGGGCCTTGGCCCGGGCGAAGGCCTGCCGCGCCAGCGACAGATCAATGCCGAACTTGTCCTCCTTGCGGCCGGTGGCGATCTTGCCGTGGGTCTGCGCATCGACGTCGGGATTGACGCGGATGGCGATGGGCATGGTCCGGCCCAGGCCGGCGGCGACCTCCGACAGCGTCTCCAGTTCCGGCAGGCTCTCCACATTGATCTGGTGGATGCCGGCGGCCAGCGCCGCCGCCATCTCCTCGCGGGTCTTGCCGACGCCGGAGAAGACGATGCGGTCGGCCGGAATGCCGGCGGCCAGGGCCCGGCGCATCTCGCCCGCCGACACCACGTCGGCCCCGGCGCCCAGGCCGGCCAGGGTACGGATCACCGCCAGGTTGGAGTTGGCCTTCAGCGCGTAGCAGAGATCGACCTGGAACCCCGCCCGCCCGTCGGCGGCGCGATAGGGGGCGAAGGCGTCGGCATAGGCGCGCCAGTTCGCCTCCAGTCCGGCGCTGGAATAGACATAGACCGGGGTGCCGACGGCGGCGGCGATGGCGGCCAGCGGCACATCCTCGGCCCGCATCCGGCCGTCCACATAGCGGAAGCCCGGCGTGGGGAAGCAGCTCATCGTGTCCCCGTATTGGTGGTGGCGGTGCCGGCGGGCAGGCCCGCCTTGGTCTCCGGTCCCCCCACCGGCTTGGGGATGTCGCTGCCGCTGGGGACGGTGGCCGTCGGTCTGGCCGCGGCCGTGGCGGCGGCCGACGGGGCCGGCCCGGTGGTTCCGGCCGTGGAAGTGCCCGCGGCGGTGCCGGCGGCGGGCTGGGGGTCCAGGGCCGGGTCCGGATAGGTGCGCAGCTGTGTGCTGCCCTCCGGTGCCATGGGGAAGGACGGCCGCACGCCGCAGCCGGCCAGCAGCAGCGGCAGCAGGATCAGGGCAGGGGACAGACGCATCACAGGAACCGCTCCCGGGCGGCCTTCACCGCCGCTTTCACGATGTCGGGGGAGGTGCCGCCGAAGCTGGTCCGGCTGGCGACCGAGGCCTCCAGCGTCAGCACGCGGTAGACATCCTCGGTGATGCCGGCATGGACCGTCCGCATGGCGGCCAGCGGCAGGTCGGACAGGCCGACGCCCTGCTGTTCCGCCAGCTTGACGATGCTGCCGGTGACATGGTGCGCCTCGCGGAAGGGCAGGCCCAGGCTGCGCACCAGCCAGTCCGCCAGATCGGTGGCGGTGGGGAAGCCGGCCTCCACCGCCCGGCGCATGGCAGCCGGGTCGGCGGTCAGGTCGCGGATCATGCCGGTGGTGGCGGCCAGACACAGGGCCAGCGTCTCGTCGGCCTGGAACACCGGCTCCTTGTCCTCCTGCATGTCCTTGGAATAGGCCAGCGGCAGGCCCTTCATGACCACCAGCAGCCCGTTCAGCGCGCCGATGACGCGGCCGGTCTTGGCCCGTACCAGCTCGGCGGCGTCGGGGTTGCGTTTCTGCGGCATGATCGAGCTGCCGGTGGTGAAGGCGTCCGTCAGCCGCACAAACCGGAACTGGGTCGTGCACCACAGCACGATCTCCTCCGCCAGCCGCGACAGGTGGGTCGCGCAGATGGCGGCGGCCGACAGATATTCCAGCGCGAAGTCGCGGTCGGACACGGCATCCAGCGAATTGGCCGTGGGCCGGTCGAAGCCCAGGGCCGCCGCGGTCATGGCCCGGTCGATGGGATAGGGCGTGCCGGCCAGGGCGGCACTGCCCAGCGGGCATTCGTTCAGCCGGGCGCGGGCGTCGCGCAGCCGGCCGCGGTCGCGCCCCAGCATCTCCACATAGGCCAGCAGATGGTGGCCGAAGGTCACGGGCTGGGCCGTCTGCAGATGGGTGAAGCCCGGCATGATGGTGCCGGCATGCTCCTCCGCCCGGTCGATCAGCGCCGCCTGCAGTTCGCGGATGTCGCCATCCAGCCGGTCCAGCGCGTCCCGCACCCACAGCTTGAAATCGGTGGCCACCTGGTCGTTGCGGGACCGGGCCGTGTGCAGCCGTCCGGCGGCGGGGCCGATCAGCTCGCGCAGGCGGGACTCGACGTTCATGTGGATGTCTTCCAGCGCCACCGAGAACTGGAAGCGCCCCTCGGCGATCTCCTGCGCCACCTGGTCCAGGCCGCGGTGGATGGCCTCCACATCCTCGGCCGACAGGATGCCCTGGCGGCCCAGCATGGCGGCATGGGCCTTTGACCCGGCGATGTCCTGGGCCCACAGCGCCTTGTCGAAGCCGATGGAGGCGTTGATCTGCTGCATGATGGCCGCCGGCCCGCCGGAGAAGCGGCCGCCCCAAAGGGCGTTGGCGCTGGACGGGGACGGCGTGTCTGGCGTGGCTGGCATCGGTTCGGTCGTCACGGCGGTTGACGGGGCGGGGGCGAGAGACGAGGTAAAGGGTCCGGTCCCGCAGCCGCTGCCATGGCAGCCGGCCCGGAACGGACAGACAAGAGGGCAAGAATGGCGATTTTCCGGCGCTCCGCAATGGTCCTGCTGGCCTGCATGGCAGTTCTGCCCCTGACCGCCTGCGGTGAGGACCCGCAACCGGCCACGGCGCCGGGGGGGAATGCCGCCGCCCTGCCCGCCTTCCAGGGTGACACCCGGCCCTTCGCCGCCACGCCGGGCCGGCCGCCGGCCCCGGATTTTCCCTTCGCCGATGCCGGGGGGCGGGACCTCACCCTGGCCGACCGGCGGGGCAGGGTGGTGCTGGTCAATCTCTGGGCCACCTGGTGCGCCCCGTGCGTCAAGGAGATGCCGTCCCTGGACCGGCTGCAGGCAGAGCTCGGCGGCGCCGATTTCGAGGTGGTCGCCATTTCCCTGGACCGCGGCGGGTTGCAGGCGGTCAAGCCCTTCCTCGACCAGAACGGCATCACCCGCCTTGCCCCCTATCTCGACCCGCGGATGACGGCCATGAAGCTGGCCCAGCCGCTGGAAGGACTGCCCACCAGCATCCTGGTGGACCGCCAGGGACGCGAGGTCGGCCGCCTGCCCGGCGGGGCCGACTGGTCGGGCCAAGCGGCCAAGGCCCTGATCCGCGCCGTCCTGGCGGAGGGGTGACGGAAGCGGAAGGACGGGGGAGGGGCCGGCAGCCGGCGCGGGCGGAGCAGTCTGCCCCGAAAGAATCCTTCTCCCACCCCAGATCCTGTGTCATTGTTGACGTGAACACACCATGAACATGACGGCCGGCGGCCCACTATGAACCGACCATGAACGGGGCCGCCGCTGGCCGCCGGAACCGATCGGGGTGTCCATGCCGACATTGAAGCAGTTCGAGGCGGCGTTGCGGGAGCAGGGACAGGAGGCGGCTCTGGCCATCCTGGAGGATCTGCAGACCCGCGACCGGGCCACACGCAGCATCCGTCCGGCCCGCCGCCTGACCGGGCGCAAGATGACGCCGGAACTGGCGCGGGAGGTGCTGCATCTGCACCGGACCACCTCCATGACCCAGCAGGAGATCGCCTTCCGTCTGGGCGTCAACCAGGGCCGGGTCAATGAGGTGGTGAAGCACGGCAAATGGCTGAGCGGGGACCCCGCGGCCCCCGAAGCCGTCGCCCGCGACAAGGCCAGGAAGCGGGCGGACGCCGGCATCGGCATTCCCGCCCGTTCCGACAGTCCCGTCAAGGCGCCGACCGGTCCGGTATCGAAACAAGCCCGGCGCCGGCCGGAAAAGCCCCAGCCGGACGCGCCGCCGGCGCGTCCGGGGCAATTGTCGTTCGGACTCTAAGGGAACCGGCCGGGGGCGGCCCTGCCGGTCAGCGATAGCGCTCCAGCCAATGGGCATAGGGCGCCGGCAGGGTCCAGGACGGCTTCTCCACGCCCAGATCCTTGGCCGCGGCATAGGGCCAGTGCGGGTTGGCCAGCAGCGGCCGGCCGATCATGGCCACATCGATGACCCCCTCGCGGATCAGCCGGTCGGCCTGCTCGGCCGGGCCCACATTCCAGGTGGTGGAGCCGGGCAGGCCGGTCTCGGTCAGCACGCGCCGCGCCGTCTGCGCCAGCATGGCCGGCCCCCAGGGGATCTGGGCCTTGGGCGTGGAAAAGCCCATGCTGACATCCAGGAAATCCAGCCCTTCGGCCTTGAAGCGCTGCACCAGCCCGATGGCCTCGGCCAGGGTCTCCTCGTCGCGCCCGTCGAACTCGATGACGCCGAAGCGGGCGGTCAGCGGCAGATGCTCCGGCCAGACCGCGCGCACGGCGGCCAGTGTCTCCAGCAGGAAGCGGCCGCGATTCTCGGCGCTGCCGCCATACTCGTCGGTGCGCTGGTTGGCATGGACGGAGAAGAAGCTCTGCGCCAGATAGCCATGGGCGAAGTGCAGCATCAGCCATTTGAAGCCGGCATCGCGGGCGCGGATGGCAGCGGCCACGAAGTCGCCCCGGATCCGCTCGATGTCGGCCTTGGTCATCTCCCGCGGCACGCGCGGCAGCCCGCCGCCGAAGGCGATGGCCGAGGGGGAGATGGTCTCCCAGCCGCGCGGATCGCCTGCCGGGATGTGGTCGTCGCCTTCCCAGGGCTTGTTGGCGCTGCCCTTGCGGCCGGCATGGCCGATCTGGATGCCGGGCACGGCGCCGGCCTTGGCGATGGCGGCCACCATCGGCTCCAGCGCCGCCGCCTGCGCATCGTTCCACAGGCCCAGGCAGCCCGGGGTGATGCGCCCCTCCGGCGAGACGCCGGTGGCCTCCACCACCACCAGCCCGGCGCCGCCGCGGGCCAGGCTGGCCAGATGCACGGCGTGCCAGTCGTTGGCGACGCCATCGGTCGCCATATATTGGCACATGGGCGACACCGCGATGCGGTTGCGCAGGGTGACATCCTTCAGATGGAAGGGATCGAACAAGCTCGGCATATCCACAGGCTCCGGAGTCCGGTTGGGAATTTGATGGTTCGCTTGTACGATGTTTATCGAACTATGGCAAGAGCCAAGGCCGCCTGATAGAATGCGTCATCATGCGCGCCTATAAGCACCCCGCCATCGAGGATGTGAGACCGGAGGATTTCTTCCACGCGCTCAGCGATCCGGTCCGTCTCGCCATCGTCCGCCAGCTGGCCCGCGAGGGGGAGGCCAGCTGCGCCGCCCTGGACGGCGGACGGCCGAAATCCAGCATGTCCCACCATTTTCGCGTGCTGCGGGAGGCCGGGCTGGTGCAGACGCGCCCGGCCGGGGTGACCCATATGAACACCCTGCGCCGGGACGAGCTGGACCGCCGCTTCCCCGGCCTGCTGGATGCCGTGCTGGCGGCCATCGGGTGAGGGAAAGACCCTCCGTCTTCCTACGGTGTGTTCTCCGCCCGCTTCCGTCCCCTTCGGCGTCGTCCCCGCGCAGGCGGGGACCCAGGGGACGCCAAGACCGGCGCGCCCCGGCCCTTGATGCCCGTCCGCGCGGGGAGAGGCCGGGAAAGGGCCGCGCGGCCCCGTTCCCTCCCCCGGCGGGGGAGGGGTCCAGGCGCAGCAGGATGGAGGAAGGGCGCGGGGGAGCGGTGACTTACCGCGTCGGCCGCGGGGTCGGGCCGGAATAATCGTAGAAGCCGCGGCCCACCTTGCGGCCGAGCCAGCCGGCCTCGACATACTTCACCAGCAGCGGGCAGGGCCGGTACTTGCTGTCGGCCAGCCCCTCATACAGCACCTGCATGATCGACAGGCAGGTGTCCAGGCCGATGAAATCCGCCAGCTCCAGCGGGCCCATCGGGTGGTTGGCGCCCAGCTTCATGGCGGTGTCGATGGCTTCCACGCCGCCCACGCCCTCATACAGGGTGTAGATGGCCTCGTTGATCATCGGCAGCAGGATGCGGTTGACGATGAAGGCCGGGAAGTCCTCGGCCACGGCCGCGGTCTTGCCCAGCCTGGCCGTCAGCGCCTTGATGGCCTGGAAGGTCTCGTCATCGGTGGCGATGCCGCGGATCAGCTCGACCAGCTGCATCACCGGCACCGGGTTCATGAAATGCATGCCCATGAACTTCGACGGGCGGTCGGTGCTGGCGGCCAGCCGGGTGATGCTGATCGAACTGGTGTTGGTGGCGATCAGGGCGGCGGGCTTCAGGTTCGGCACCAGCGCCTTGAAGATCTGGCGCTTGGTATCCTCGCTCTCGGTGGCGGCCTCGATGACCAGATCGCTGTCGGCGAAGACGGACAGGCTGGTGCCGGTCCCGATCCGGGCCAGCGCCGCCTGCTTGTCGGCCTCGGTCAGCTTGCCCTTGGCGATCTGCCGGTCGAGATTCTTGCCGATGCCGGCCACAGCCTTGGCCAACTGGTCGGCGCTGATGTCGCTGATGATGACGGACAGGCCCGCCACGGCACAGACCTGGGCGATGCCGCTGCCCATCTGGCCGGCGCCGATGACACCGATCTTCTCGATCATTTGCACCTCTGCTGGCATGCATGCCTCCGCTGGATATGTATCCGCTGGCATCTGCGCCGCGCCCACGGCGGCGTGCCCTCGGGAAATCCGCATGGAAACGGGCGGCCCGTCGCCGGACCGCCCGTCAGGATACACCCGTTACTTCGAGACGGCCTCGGTGAGTTCCGGCACGGCCTTGAACAGGTCGGCGACCAGACCGTAATCGGCGATCTGGAAGATCGGCGCCTCTTCATCCTTGTTGATGGCGACGATGACCTTGCTGTCCTTCATGCCGGCCAGATGCTGGATGGCGCCCGAGATGCCGACGGCGATGTACAGCTCCGGCGCCACGATCTTGCCGGTCTGACCGACCTGGTAGTCGTTGGGCACGAAGCCGGCATCCACCGCGGCGCGCGAAGCGCCGACGGCGGCACCCAGCTTGTCCGCCAGCGTGTCCAGCATGTGGAAATTGTCGCCGGACTGCATGCCGCGGCCGCCGGAGACGATGACGCGGGCGCTGGTCAGCTCCGGCCGCTCGGACTTGGTCAGCTCGGCCGAAACGAAGCTGGACAGGCCGGCCTCGCCCGTGGCGGCCAGCGCCGTCACGCTGCCGCTGCCGCCGGTGGCGGCCACGGCCTCGAACGCCGTGCCGCGCACGGTGACGACCTTGACCGCATCGGCCGACTGCACCGTGGCCACGGCGTTGCCGGCATAGATCGGCCGCTCGAACGTGTCGGCGGACACCACGGCGCTGATCTCGCTGATCGGCTGCACGTCCAGCAGCGCCGCCACGCGCGGGGCCACGTTCTTGCCGAAGGTGGTGGCGGCGAACAGCACATGGCCGTAGCCGCCGGCCTTGACCGCGGCGGCCACCAGCGGGGCCACGTTCTCGGCCAGGGCGTGGGCGTATTCGGCCGCATCGGCCACCAGGACCGTGCCGACACCGGCAACCTTGGCGGTGGCGTCCGCCGCGGCGGCCACACCCTGACCCAGCACCAGCACATCGGCCGTGCCGCCGATCTTGGCGGCGGCGCCCAGGGTGGTCAGGGTCGGCTTCTTCACGTCGCCCGTGGAGGGCTCGGCAATGACCAGAATGCTCATGATTGCTCTCTCCCTTCCGCGGACGTCAGATCACGCGCGCTTCGTCGCGCAGCTTGGCCACCAGCTCCTGCACGGAGCCGACCTTGACGCCACCCTGGCGCTTCGGCGGTTCGGTGACCTTCAGCGTCTTCAGACGAGGGGTGAAATCGGCGCCCAGCGCGGCCGGATCGATGGTCTCGATCGGCTTCTTCTTGGCCTTCATGATGTTGGGCAGCGAGGCGTAGCGCGGCTCGTTCAGGCGCAGATCGGCGGTGACGATGGCCGGCAGCTTCAGCGACAGCGTCTCCAGACCGCCATCGACCTCGCGGGTGACGGCGACGGTGCCGGCGGCCGGCTCCACCTTGCTGGCGAAGGTGCCCTGGGCCCAGCCCAGCAGCGCCGCCAGCATCTGGCCGGTCTGGTTGCTGTCGTCGTCGATGGCCTGCTTGCCCAGGATGACCAGCTGCGGCTGCTCCTTCTCCACCAGGGTCTTCAGCGTCTTGGCCACGGCCAGCGGCTGCACCTCGGCATCGGTCTGCACCAGGATGCCGCGGTCTGCCCCCATGGCCAGCGCCGTGCGGATGGTTTCCTGGGCCGAGGCCGGGCCGATGGAGACGACCACGATTTCGGTTGCGGCGCCCTTCTCCTTCAGGCGCACGGCCTCTTCGACGGCGATCTCGTCGAACGGGTTCATCGACATCTTGACGTTGGCAAGTTCGACGCCCGTGTTGTCCGGCTTCACGCGGATCTTGACGTTGTAGTCAACGACCCGCTTCACGGCGACCAGTATCTTCATGGCGATCCCCTGGCAGGAAGGCTTTGGGTTGCGGCGGCGATGTGCCGGCCGTTCCTCATGGTTCGGGGGCGTTGATTCCGATCCGGCCCCGTGTCCGGGACCGTTGCGCCGTCCAGCCCCCTTGATCGGGCCGGCGCAGGGTAGGTTGCGCTGCACACATGTGTCAATCGGCTGAATCCCGTGGCGAATCCCTGCAACGTCCTGCCGCAGGCTGCTGTGCGCAAGGCCCGATCCGCTCCGGAGTCCAGGCCGGCAAAGGGTTTCCCCGCCGCCGGCACCTTCCGTTTACGTAATGGGCAGATCATACCGCGCTTTCGAGCGAATGCAAGATCCGGTGCGCCCGCCGGGGCCGGGGTCCCGATCCTGGCCCCGGCGGGCCGGACGGCGGAGTGGGCCGCCTCCCGGTACCGTCGACAAGATCTTGCAACTGCGAATAAGTTGCGTATAAGCGGGATCGAACCGGGCCGCCTGGGGAGCTTGCCGGCCCAATCGCAAATCAGAATGAATCGTACTCGGGGCCGGGCTGCCTCGGTGAAGGGGAATGCAGATGCGGGCACGTCTGGGGGCCGGGGTGGCCCTGCTGGCACTGATGGGGCAGGCGGCGGCGGCCGAGCCGGGCACGGCGCCGGGTGATGCGCCCATGCTGGACGAGGTGGTCGTCACCGGGGAGAAGCAGGGCCGTTCCCTGCACAATACGCCCAGCAGCGTGCATGTGGTCGGCAGCGAGCAGATCGAGGCCGAGGGGCTGGTCGATCTCTATGACGTGCTGGACCGCACAGCCAACGCCGGCAGCCGCGCCGGCAAGGCCGGAGTCACCATCCGCGGCATCGATGCCTTCGGTGTCTCGGGTGCCGGCAACGGCATGCTGGCCAGCATCTATGTCGATGGGGCGGTGCTGCCGCGGCGCGCCGTGCAGGCGGCCAATCTGGCGGTCTGGGACGTGAAGCAGGTGGAGGTGCTGCGCGGGCCGCAATCCACCCTGCAGGGCCGCAACGCCCTGGCCGGCGCCATCGTCCTCCGCACCGAGGACCCCGGCTTCGACTGGTCGGGCAAGGCAAGGCTGGTCTATGGCGAGGGGGGGCGGCACGAGGCCGCCGCCGCCATCGGGGGGCCGCTGGTGGCGGACGAACTGGCTTTCCGCCTGTCGGCAGAGGCCACGGAGAAGAACGGGTTCAGCTACAACCCCGTGCGCGACGAATATGCCGACCGGCGCACCACCGGCAGCTACCGGGCCAAGATGCTGTATACGCCCAAGGCTCTGCCCGATCTCGAGGTGAAGCTCAGCGCCAGCCATCTGCGCAGCCGTGAGGGCACCGAATTCGTGGACATCACCAACGGCACCCGTTGGGACGACCGCGCCAACTACTCCAACGATCCCAACAAGACCGAGACCGATACCAACATCCTGGTGCTGGATGTGGGCTACGCCCTGTCGGATCAGGTGACCCTGACCTCGCTGACGACCTGGAACCGTTCCGACTATCGCTACCGGGCCGATCAGAACTGGACGCCGTCCAACGACGACAAGGTCACCATTGATGATGTGGGCAAGACGGTCTCGCAGGAGCTGCGGGCGAATCTCGATCTTGGCCGGCTGACGGGCATCGTCGGCGCCTATTACGCCCATATCGACGAGCCCACCCGATCGACCTCGCAGGTCGGGTTGAGCCTGGCGCAGGCCGGTGTGGCCGGTCTGCTGACGGCGCCGCCCTCGGCCGGCGGCTTCGGCCTGCCCACCGAACTGGCCAACCAGGTGCTGGCGCTCTATCCGGCCCAGTTGCCCATCTATTCGCAGCAGAACAGCCCGCAGACGGTCGAGACCTATGCGGTCTTCACCGACCTGACCTATGCCCTGACCGACCGGCTGAAGCTCAATGCCGGCCTGCGCTGGGACCGGGAGGACCAGACCCGCGCCGTCAACAACAGCGCCTCGCTCCGCACCAGCCTGCCGGACCCGGCCAATCCGGCCTATTCCGCCCTGGTCCGTCAGATCGTCGCCGGCATCAACGGGGCGGTGAATGCGCAGCTGGCCAACGCCACCTCGGCCCAGCCGGAATCCTCTGCCGATTTCACTGCTGTCCTGCCCAAGGGCGGCGTCACCTATGACTGGACGCCGGATCTGGCCACCAGCGCCATGGTCCAGCGCGGCTACCGCTCCGGCGGCGTGGTGGTGAACACGGCGCGCTCCACGGTGGTGGCCTTTGATCCCGAATATACCTGGAACTACGAGCTGTCGTTGCGCAGCCGCTGGCTGGACCGGCGTCTGACCGTCAATGCCAACCTGTTCTATGTGGACTGGACGGACCAGCAGGTGAATGTCCGCCTGTCCGGCAACATCTATGACACCCAGACCGAGAATGCCGGCAAGTCCCACCTGTGGGGCGGCGAGGTGGAAACCAGCTATGCCGTCACCCGCGATCTCGATCTCTATGCCTCGGTCGGCTACACCCGGACCCGCTTCGACGATTTCGTCTTCAGCACCCAGAATCTCGAGGGCAACGAATTCGCCTTTGCCCCGCGCTGGTCGCTGGCCGCGGGCGGCACCTGGCGCTTCGCCGACGGCTTCTTCGCCGCGCTGAACGCCAATTACCGCAGCGCCGCCTATGCCGAGGCCATCGACGAGGACAAGCGCCTGATCTCCGCCCGCACCCTGGTCAATGCCCGGCTGGGTTACGAGCGGGACAAGTACGGCCTCTATCTCTATGCCGACAACCTGCTGGACCAGCGCTACTACGCCACCCGTTACGCCAGTTACCGCTGGGCCGGGCTGGGCGACCCGCGCACCGTGGGCGTGATGCTGGAGGCGCGGTTCTGATCGCGCCGCGGGGTTCTCGCCGCCGGGTTTGAGCGGAGACGGCCGGGGCGACCCGGCCGTCTTCAATCCGGGCCACTGTCGTTGTGGCTGGCGTCGTTGTGGCCGCCGTCGTTGTGGCCGCCGTCGTTGTGGTTGGCGTCGATGGGGCCCGCCGGGTCCGTTCAGCGGTTCTGGCCGGGCACCCACAGCACGTCGGCGCCGCGGTTGACCCAGCGGGCCAGCACGAACAGATGGTCCGACAGCCGGTTGAGATACTGCAGGGCCGGGGCGCCGACAGGCTCGTGGCTGGCCAGATCGGTGGCCAGACGCTCGGCCCGGCGCACCACGGTGCGGGCCAGGTGCAGATGCGCCGCCGCCGGCGAGCCGCCGGGCAGGATGAAGCTGTTCAGCGGCGGCAGCTCGGCGTTCATGGCGTCGATCTCCGCCTCCAGGCGCTCCACCTGGGCGGGGATGATGCGCAGGGGCGGATAGGGCGGGTTCTCCTGCTCCGGGGTGCAGAGATCGGCGCCCAGGTCGAACAGATCATTCTGGATGCGGCCCAGCATGGCGTCGGCCCGGCCCAGATCGCCATCGTTGCCGCCGGTGTGCAACCGGGCCAGACCCAGCACGCTGTTGGCCTCGTCCACCGTGCCGAAGGCGGCCACGCGCACGGCATGCTTGGGCACCCGGCGCCCGTCGCCCAGCGAGGTCTCGCCCTGGTCGCCGCCACGGGTATAGATGCGGGTCAGTTTCACCATGGATCAGGCCTGTGATGTGAGGAAAGCCAGGGTGAACAGCACCAGCGCCAGGATCTGCAGGCGCACGCGCCACCACATCAGCCGGTTGCCGTACTTGGCATTGAAATCGCCGCCGCGCGCCATGCCGAACAGTCCCATGACCAGCACGGCCAGGGTCGCCACCATGGCCAGGATCATCAGGAAGACCAGGAAACCACTCATCCTCGCTCTCGACTGTCCGGGGAAGGGCGCGCAGGCGCCGGAGCGCAGCATATGGGGCGCGGGGGACCGCTTGCCAGTCCCGATTTTCACGCCCTGTCGCGGCCGGGCGCACGGGGCCGGCGGCGACAGGGCATTGCACCATCCCCCGCTCCGGGGGTAGCGTCGGGGGCATGAGCTTCCTGCGCCATATCATCGCCTGCAATACCCACGATCTCGACCGCTTCCGCCCCTTCCGGGTGGCGGGGCGGCAGGTGGGCTGGCTGCGGCTGGATTTCCTGATGCAGCTGGCCCGTTTCGGCGGCCCCTTCGTCCCGCAGGAGGGGGGGATCGCCCTGGCCGACGATCTGGACACGGCCGAGGCCCGCAGTTCGGCCGTGGCGGAGGCCCTGGCCGAGCTGGTGCGCCGGGGCGTGCTGCCCAGGCTGCGGGGCGAGATCTATCCGGTGCTGACGGAGTGGGGCGCCACGCCGCTGCTGGGCCTGGACCGGGGAGTCGTGTCCTTCTTCGGCATCAAGAGTTTCGGCCTGCACATCAACGGCTTCGTGCGCCGGCCCGACGGGCTGCATCTCTGGGTCGGGCTGCGGGCCAAGGACCGCGGCATCGCCCCCGGCCAGTACGACAATCTCGTGGCCGGCGGTCAGCCCATGGGCCTGACACTGGCGGAGAACCTGGTGAAGGAAGCGCGGGAGGAGGCGGACCTGCCGCCCGACCTGGCCGCACGCGCCACTCCCGTGGGCGCCATCTCCTACCGCATGGAGAATGGCCGCGGGCTGAAGGACGACACGCTGTTCTGCTATGATCTGGACCTGGCGCCGGACGTGGTGCCGCGCAACACCGACGGTGAGGTGGAGCGGTTCGAGCTGTGGCCGGTGGAGCGCGTGGCCGCCAGCGTGCGCGACAGCGACGACTGGAAGTTCAACGTCAATCTGGTGGTCATCGATTTCCTGATCCGCCATGGCGTGCTGACGCCGGAGCATCCGGAGTATCTGGCCCTCTGCCGCGGCCTGCGCCGGCCGGCCTGAGGGCGGCCTGATCCGCGGCATTCCGCCGGCGCGTTTCGCCGGCGCGGGACCGGGTGCACAGGGGACCGGGCGTACAGGGGACCGGGCGCACAGGGGACCGGGTGGGGAACCCCGGTCCCCTGTGCTGTGTTCTTGCTTTCACGTGGGGTGTCCGCACCGGGCCGCGGCCGTTCTTCCTGTCCGGTCCGTCCCGTGGGAGATCCCGCCCGTCCGGCGCGCCTGCGCCGGGCGTTCGCTCCTCCATCCCGGAGGGGAAACGGAGCCAGATCCCGCCCATGCCCGCCGAGACGCCGCCCCTCATCCCCGCCGTGCCCCGGGCCACTGCCCGGCTGCAGTTCGCCGCCGGTTTCGGGTTCGCCCAGGCCCGGGAGCTGGTGCCCTATCTGGCCCGGCTGGGCATCAGCCATCTCTATGCCTCGCCCTTCCTGAAGGCACGGCCGGGCTCGACCCACGGCTATGACATCACCGACCATGCCCAGCTGAACCCCGAACTGGGCAGCGCGGCCGATTTCGACGCGCTGGTGGCGGCGCTGCACGCCCAGGGCATGGGGCTGATCCTGGATTTCGTGCCCAACCATATGGGGGTCGGCGGGTCGGACAATCCCTGGTGGCTGGATGTGCTGGAATGGGGGCAGGCCAGCCTCTACGCCCCCTTCTTCGACATCGACTGGGAGGCGCATGCCGACGGGCGCCTGCTGCTGCCGGTGCTGGGCGACCAGTACGGCACCATCCTGGAGAAGGGGGAGCTGACGCTGGTGTTCGAGGGCGGCGGCTTCAGCGTGGTCTATTATGCCCATCGCTGCCCCATCGCCGTGCGCGACTATCCCCGCCTGCTGCGCGAGGCCTGGGAGCGGCTGGAGGATGGCGCCGCGCGCGAGCCCCTGTCCGATCTCGCCAACGGCTTCGCCGGGCTGGGCACGCCGCCCAAAGGCATGCAGAAGCTGGCCGGGCTGCGGCGGCAGGTGGACGAGCTGAAATCCCGGCTGGCCGCCCTGGTGGAGCAGGATGCCAAGATCGCCGCCGCCATCACCGCCGTGCTGGACCGTGTCAACGGCAGGCCGGACGATCCCGCCAGCTTCCGCGACCTGCACGCCCTGCTGGAGCGCCAGTCCTACCGCATGGCCTTCTGGCGCGTGGCCTCGGACGAGATCAATTACCGCCGCTTCTTCGACGTCAACGAGCTGGCCGGCCTGCGCATGGAGCGGCCGGATCTGTTCGAGCTGGCCCACCCGCTGGTGTTCCGGCTGATTTCCGACGGCAAGCTGCAGGGCCTGCGCATCGACCATATCGACGGGCTTTACGATCCCAAGGCCTATGCCGAGCAGGTGCAGACCCGTGCCGCCTATCTGACCGACCGGCCCGGGGAATTGCCGGTGGAGGCCGGGGGACCCCGCCTGCGCGATCCGCTCTATGTGGTGGTGGAGAAGATCCTGGCCCGGCACGAGAAGCTGCGCGAGGACTGGCCGGTGGCCGGCACCACGGGCTACGAGTTCATGGTTATGGTCGGCGGCCTGTTCGTCGATCCGGCGGCCGAGGCGGCGCTGACCGAAACCTATGAGCGCTTCCTGGAGCGCGCCGCCCCCTACGAGGAAATGCTGCTGGAGGCCAAGCGTCTGATCCTGGGCCGCAACCTGTCGGCCGAGCTGAACGTGCTGGCGCGCGAGCTGCACGGGTTGGCGCAGCAGAGCTGGTCCACCCGCGACCACACCCGCACCGGCATCCGCCGGGCCCTGGCCGACGTGGTGGCGCATTTCCCGGTCTACCGCACCTATGTCACCGGCGACGGGGCGGCGGAGGAGGACCGGCGCTACATCGACTGGGCCGTGACCCGCGCCCGTCGCGGGGCGGAGGCCGCCACCGACCTCAGCGTCTATGAGTTCCTGCGCCGGGCCCTGACCGGCGATCTGGCCGCCGACAAGGCCCATGGCTACAAGGCCGCGGAGGTGATCCGTCTGGCCATGAAGGCGCAGCAATTCACCGGCCCGGTCATGGCCAAGGCGGTGGAGGACACGCTGTTCTACCGCTATGTCCGTCTGGCCTGCCTGAACGAGGTGGGGGGCGACCCCGACCATTTCGGCACCGGAGTCGGCCTCTTCCACAAGGCCAACCAGGAACGTCAGCGCCACTGGCCGCACCAGCTGCTGGCCACCGCCACCCACGACCACAAGCGCGGCGCCGATACCCGTGTGCGCATGGCCGTCATCAGCGAGCTGGCGGAGGACTGGGGCAGCCATGTGCGCAAATGGTCCCGCCTCAACAAGCTGAAGAAGCGGGAGATGGAACAGAAGCCGGCTCCCGGCCGCAATGACGAGTATCTGCTGTACCAGACGCTGGTGGGTGCCTGGCCGCTGGATCTGGACAAGCCGGAGGGGCCTGGGCTCGACGCCTTCGCCGACCGTCTCTGCGCCTATATGCTGAAGGCGGTGCGCGAATCGAAATACCGCTCCAACTGGGCCGCGCCCGACACCGATTACGAGGAGGCGCTGGAGCGCTTCATCCGCGCCATCCTCGATCCCGGCCGCAGCGCTGCCTTCCTGGAGGATCTCATCGGCTTCATCCGCCGGGTGGAACCTGTGGGCGCCATCAACGGCCTGTCGCAGCAGCTTCTGGCCGCCACGGCGCCGGGCGTGCCCGATCTCTATCAGGGCACCGACTTCTGGGACCTGTCGCTGGTGGACCCGGACAACCGCCGTCCGCCCGATTGGGCGGCGCGGCAGGCGGCGCTGGAGCGGCCGGCCGCGGTGGAGGAACTGCTGGTGCAGTGGCGGGACGGGCGCATCAAACAGCATGTGTTGCATACGGCCCTGCAGCACCGGGCCCGCGTCCCCGCCCTCTATGCCGAGGGCGAATATGTGCCGGTGGAGGCCAGCGGTCCCGCGGCCGAGCGCGTGGTCGCCTTCCTGCGCCGCGGCGGCGGGGCGGCGGCGCTGGTGGTGGCGCCGCGGCTGGTGGCGCCGCTGCTGCCCAACCACGGGCAGCGGCCGCTGGTGCCGGCCGAGGCCTGGCACGAGACCGTGCTGCACCTGCCGGACCTGCCCGATGGCGTCCGCCTGCGCAACCTGCTGACCGGTGACGCGGTCCCCTGGCCCAGCGAGGGGCGGCCCGGCGCCCGGTCCGATGGCGGGCGGCTGGCCGTCGCCGACGTGCTGTCCCGTTTCCCCGTGGCCCTGCTGGCGACGGAGGAGACCCCGGCTGAGGCCGGCTGAGGGCCGGCCGAGTCACAGGGGGCGCCGGGGGCCGGAGAGGTCCCCGGTTCCGTGTCAGCCCTTGGCCGGGGCCTTGCTGGCGGCCGCCTTGGTTCCCGCCTTCACCGGGGCGGCATAGCGGGCCAGCCAGTCGACGATGGCCTGCGGGGATTTGGAGCGGGCGTCGGCCAGTTCGGCGCTGTCGGTCTTGTTGACCAGGGTGCCGTCGGCCTCCAGCACCAGCACGGTGGGCACGCCGCGCAGCTTCTCGATGCCGAAGCGCTGCGGGATCTGCAGGTTCTTGTTCATGCGGCCCACATCCACCGTCACCACGGCGTAATGGGCCTCCAGGAACGGCTTCACCTCCGGCAGTTCCATCATGCCGGCCAGGATGCGGCAGTCCGGGCACCAGTTGCCGCCCAGATCGATCAGCACGCGCTTGCCGTCGGCCTTCGCCCGGGCGAAAGCGGCGGCCACGGCCGCCTCGGCATCGGCAGTCTCGTCATAGGGCAGGGGCAGCGGGTTCGTCAGCTGCGCCAGATCGGTGATGCCGACCTTGGGCGCCTCCACCTGGGCGAGGGCGGGGGCGGCCAGACCCAGCGCAAGGCCGGCGGCGAGAAGGGCCGGGGCGGCCAGGGTCGGGATCAGCGGTTTCTGCGGCATGGGGACGGGTTCCCGGATTGCGGAAACGACCACTCTACCGCAGGATGGCCCCTTGTGAAGCCGTTGCGCGCCGCTTGCCGCCCGGTTCCGCACCTTAGGCTTTCCGGCTGTTCTCCCTCCGGACCTTCCGCCCGCTGACCGGACGCCGATGGATCTCTCTTATCTCTCCATGTTCGTGGTGGCCTTCGGCGCCGCCACCGTGCTGCCAATCCAGTCGGAAATCCTGCTGGTCGGACTGCTGTTGCAGCACGAGTACAACCCGGCTCTGCTGGTGCTGGTGGCCAGTGTCGGCAATACGCTGGGATCGTGCGTGAACTGGTATATGGGCCGCTGGCTGCGCCATCTCGCCGAGAAACCCTGGTTCCCCGCGCCGGAGAAGGCCCTGGCCAAGGCCGAGCGCTTCTACAAGAAGTACGGGCTGTGGTCGCTGCTGCTGGCCTGGACCCCGTTCCTGGGCGACCCGCTGACCATCGTCGCCGGCTCGCTGCGCGTACCCTTCCTGCCCTTCGTGCTGATGGTCGGCGCCGGCAAGGCCGCCCGCTTCCTGGCTGTGACCCTGGCGACGCTGCAGTTCTGAGGGGGAATGTATTCGTCTGGTGGAATGGCGCGCCCGAAAGGATTCGAACCTCTGACCCCCAGATTCGTAGTCTGGTGCTCTATCCAGCTGAGCTACGGGCGCAGCGCCCCAGGCCTGTGAGCCTGGCACCGGTGGTGGAATGGCGCGCCCGAAAGGATTCGAACCTCTGACCCCCAGATTCGTAGTCTGGTGCTCTATCCAGCTGAGCTACGGGCGCGCTGTCTTCCAGTTCCAACACCCCGCTAAGGAGGCATCGGCCGGTGAGGCGCGCTTGATAGCGGAACGGACGGACGATTGCAACGGATTTCTGACAGGGGTCGCCGCCGCGGCGCTGCTGCCATGGTCAGCCGCGCATTGCCGACCTCAGACCATTGGAGTATGTCATGCTGCATTCCTTTATCCGGCTACAGGTTATCCCCCCGTGAGCGCGCCGCACGACCCGCAGAAGAACTTTCCCGTCACCTGGGAAGAACTCCACCGCAATGCCAAGGCCATGGCCTGGCGCCTTCAGGACCGGGGTCCGTGGAAGGGCATCGTCGCCATCACCCGCGGCGGCCTGGTGCCGGCCGCCATCGTGGCGCGCGAGCTGGACATCCGCGTGGTGGAGACCATCTCGGTGAAGTCCTACGAGCATCAGACCCAGGGCGAGGTGAAGGTGCTGAAGTCGCCGGACGCGGTGACGGACGAGGGCGAGGGCTGGCTGCTGATCGACGATCTGGTCGATACGGGCAAGACCGCGGCGGCCGTGCGCAAGATGATGCCCAAGGCCCATTTCGCCACCATCTATGCCAAGCCCGCCGGCCGTCCGCTGGTGGACACCTTCATCACCGAGGTCAGCCAGGACACCTGGATTTTCTTCCCCTGGGACCTGCTGCCGGTCAGCTATCTGCAGATCGAGCGCTGATCCGTCAGCACCCGGCGCGGGCTCCGCGCCGCGGTCCGATCATGGAAAAGCCCCCGGCCGTAAGGTCGGGGGCTTTTTCGTCCGGGGCCGGGTGTCACTGTCCCTTCAGCGTCTGGCGGATGCTGGGGGCGTTGCGGATGGCGTCGCGGGTGCTGGAGCGGTTGTTGGGGCCGTCCATGGCGCCGCCGGCATCGAAGCTGGAATCGCCCTGCACGTCGGGCGGCGGCGGCTTGCCATAGATGGCGTCCAGCTTGGTGAATTCGGCCTTGTGGTACTCGTCCACCGTCTGATAGTCGGGCTGCACCGCACGGGGTGCGATGACCGGGACCTCTTCCGTCTGGGTCGGCTTGGCGGCGGGTGGCGGGGCTGCCGGTGCAGGATTGTCGGCGCCGATGGCGTACTGGGCCGCCGCCGGTGCCGCCAGCAGCGGCAGCAGCAGGACCGTCGCCAGCAGGCTCCGGACAGGGGTGAACCGCATCGCCATCATTCTTCGTTCTTTCGGCAGTTGCGTCATCCAGACTGGCACGCAGGGCGCCAGTGTAGCACGGGCGGGCCTATTCCCATCCCCCCAGCAACGGGCGCATGCGCAGCGAGTTCCGGTCGCGCACCCGCACACGCCCATGGACATGCTCCGGCAGCGCCTCACGGTTGCCGCCCACGCGCACCGGCCGCTCGGCGAAGCGGCCCAGGCTGATCATGCGGTCATAGGTGACGATGGCCGCCGCCACCGAGACATTGACGCAGAACTTGGTGGGGATCTTCACCACATGGTCGCAGCGTTCGACCATGGCGGGCGACAGGCTGCCGCGCTCCGGCCCGAACACATAGGCCGCCCGCAGCGGGTGGCGGAAGCTGGGCAGGTCCACGGCGTCGTCGGTCAGTTCCACGCCCACCAGCACGCAGCCCTCCGGCAGCGCCATCTCCGCAAGGGAATTCCAGGGGTAGAAGGGCATGTGGTCGACGCCGCCCGAGGTGTCGGTGGCCCGGATGGCGCCCATGTCCACCACGGCGTTGACGGTGAAGATGAAGCTGGCGCCGAAGGCGTGGCCGGTGCGCAGGATGGTGCCCACATTGCCCGCCTTGCTGATCCCCTCTGCGCCCAGGGCGAAATATCCACGCATGCTTTACCTGTCTGCCGTTCGTCCGGCACTCCTTGCACGTCCGCCCGCGCCTGGGCAAGGTGAAGCCCTTCCGCCCCGCCGCGGGCCAGTCATCGATACAGATCATGCCGCACGCACGCGATAAAAACCCCTCCGCTTCCGGTCATGTCCATGACGGTTCCTGTGGCAGCGGCTGCTGCTGCGGGTCGGGCGATGGCGGGGCCGACCCGGCCCGCATCACCCTGCCGGACCACCGGGCCGACCCGATCCTGGTCGAGGTCACGCGCGGCCCCCTGATCGAGTCGGTCCATCGCGGCCGCGCCGTGGCGGTCGATGCCGGCGGCCATGTGCTGGCCAGCTGGGGCGATATCCAGGCCCCGGTCTATCCCCGCAGCTCCAACAAGTCGCTGCAGGCGCTGCCGCTGGTGGAAAGCGGTGCGGCCGACGCCTTCGGCCTGGACGATGCCGAGCTGGCGCTGGCCTGCGCCAGCCACCAGGGCGAGCCCATGCACACCACGCGCGTGGGCGCCTGGCTGGCCCGGCTGGGCCTGTCGGCGGCCGATCTGGAATGCGGCGCCCATGCGCCCTACCACGCCCCCACCTGGGAGGCCATGCTGCGCCGGGGCGAGGCGTTCAGCGCCCTGCACAACAACTGCTCCGGCAAGCACAGCGGCATGCTGACCACGGCCCTGCACAAGGGCGAGTCGCTGAAGGGCTATGTGGGCTACCAGCATCCGGTGCAGCAGCGCATCCTCGGCGTCATCGAACAGATGACGGGCCAGGACCTGTCCCATGCCCCCTGGGGCGTGGATGGCTGCTCCATCCCCACCATCGGCGTGCCGCTGGAGGCGCTGGCCTATGCCATGGCCCGGATGGCCGATCCGGTGGATCTGCCGTCGCGCCGGGCCGAGGCCGCGACGCGGCTGGTGCGGGCCTGGAGCCGGCATCCCGAGCTGGTGGCCGGCAGCGACGCCTTCGACACCCTCTTCATGCAGGCGCTGAACAGCCGCATCGTCGTGAAGTCCGGCGCCGAGGGCATGTGCTGTGCCGTGGTGCCGGAGGTCGGCATCGGCGTGGCCCTGAAGATCGATGACGGGACCGGCCGCGCCGCCGGCCCGGCCATGGCCGCGGTGCTGCGCGCGCTGGACCTGCTGACGGCGGCGGAGGGGGAGGCGGTGCAGGCCCTGGCCGCGCCGCCCATCAGCAACCGCGCCGGGCTGACCGTCGGCACCCTGCGCGGCGGCCCGGCCTTCTGAGCCGCTCCGCCGGTCCAAGCCGGCCGGACCCGGGCAGAGATCCGGGCCGGCCGGCGGCTTTCGCCACGGTAAGACGATCAACGACAATCAACGATATGGAGGAGACCCGAGCATGCGTGCTGTCCTGTGCAAGGAATTCGGCCCGCCCGAGAGCCTGAGCCTGGAGGAGGTGCCGGCCCCGGCCCTGGGGCCGGGCCAGGTGCGGGTGGCGGTCAAGGCCGCCGCCATCAATTTCGCCGATACGCTGGTGATCCAGGGCAAGTACCAGGAGAAGCCGCCCTTCCCCTTCATCCCCGGCCTGGAACTGGCCGGCGACATCCTGGAGCTGGGGGAGGGGGCGCCGAAGCATCTGGCGCCGGGCCAGCGGGTCATCGGCCTGTCGCCCAAGGGCGCCTATTGCAGCGAGGCCGTGGTGGATGCGGCCATGGTGCTGCCGATGCCGCCGGGCATGGATTATGCCGTGGGGGCCAGCTTCCCCGTGGCCTATGGCACCTCGCACATGGGTCTGGTGGACCGGGCCGGGCTGAAGGCGGGGGAGACGCTGCTGGTGCTGGGCGCCTCCGGCGGGGTCGGACTGACGGCGGTGGAGATCGGCAAGGCGCTGGGTGCCCGTGTCATCGCCGCGGCCAGTTCGGACGACAAGCTGGCGCTCTGCCGTGCCCATGGCGCCGACGCCACCATCAATTACGCGACCGAGGATCTCAAGGCGCGGATGAAGGAGCTGGCGCCCAAGGGGGCCGATGTCATCTATGATCCCGTCGGCGGCGACGCCTTCGACGCCGCCCTGCGCTGCGTCGCCTGGGAAGGCCGCATCGTCACCATCGGCTATGCCTCGGGCCGCATCCCCAGCGTCCCGGCCAATCTGCTGCTGGTGAAGAACTGCAGCGTCATCGGCCATTACTGGGGCGCCTATGCCCGGCACAATCCCGCCCGGCTGGGCCAGAGTCTGCTGGAGCTGATGCGGATGTGGTCGGCAGGCACGCTGAAGCCCCATGTCAGCCACGCTCTGCCGCTGGCGCAGTATGCCGAGGCCCTGCGCCTGCTGATGGACCGCAAGGCCACGGGCAAGGTGGTGCTGACCATCGGCTGATCCGCCGGCCGGGCAAAAGAACGCCGCCGGACGCTGCTCCGTCCGGCGGCGGGAATTCTGGGTCCGGGTGCCGACTGGCCGTCCTGGGGCCGGTCGGCACCCGGTCGGGATCAGTGGACGGATTCGCCGTGCAGGGCGATGTCCAGCCCGTCGCGCTCCGCCTCCTCGTCGACACGCAGGCCGATGGTGAACTTGATGGCGTAGAGGATGGCCGCGGTCAGCACCGCCGTGTAGATCACGGTGAAGCCGACGCCCTGCACCTGGAGCCACAGCGCGCCGGCATTGCCCTCCAGCAGGCCCAGGGTGGTGGCGGGGTCCTTCTCCAGCGCGGCGGCGAAGGCCCCTTCGCTGTTGGCCACGGCGATCTTGGCGAAGACACCGGTCAGCAGCGCGCCGACAATGCCGCCGACGCCATGCACGCCGAACACGTCCAGGCTGTCGTCATAGCCCAGCGCATGCTTCAGGCTGGTGGAGGCGAAGTAGCAGATGATCGAGGCCACAGCGCCGATGATCAGCGCACCGGTGCCGTCGACGAAGCCCGCCGCCGGGGTGATGGCGACCAGACCGGCCACGGCGCCGGTGATGATGCCCAGCACCGAGGGCTTCCGCTTCACGGCCCATTCCACGAACATCCAGGCCATCGCCGCGGCGCCGGTGGCGATCTGGGTCACGGCCATGGCCATGCCGGCGCGCGGGCCGGCAGTCACCGCCGAGCCGGCGTTGAAGCCGAACCAGCCCACCCACAGCAGCGAGGCGCCGATCAGCGACAGAACCAGATTGTGCGGGGCGAAATCGCCGTTGGGATAGCCCTTGCGCTTGCCGATCACCAGGCAGGTCACCAGCCCGGCGATGCCGGCATTGATGTGGACCACGGTGCCGCCGGCGAAGTCGAGCACACCCAGCTGGAAGAAATAGCCGGTGGGGTGCCAGACGGCATGGCAGATCGGCACATACACGATCAGCGACCACAGGGCCGCGAAGACCATCAGCGCCGAGAACTTCATGCGGTCGGCAAAGGCGCCGGTGATCAGGGCCGGGGTGATGATGGCAAAGGTCATCTGGAACATCATGAACACCGACTCCGGAATGGTCGGTGCCAGCGCATGCGTCCCTTTCGGGTCCAGCCCGGCCAGGAAGGCCCGGTCAAGCCCGCCCAGGAAGCTTCCCCCGTCGGTCAGGGCCAGGCTGTAGCCCAGGACGAACCAGAGAACGGTCACCAGGCAGCAGATGGCAAAGCTCTGCATGACCATCGCCAGCACATTGTGCTTGCGCACCAGGCCGCCATAGAACAGCGCCAGGCCGGGAATGGTCATCAGCAGCACCAACGCCGTCGAGGTCAGCATCCACGCCGTGTCGCCACCGCTGATGGTCGGACCGGCGGGGGCATCCTGGGCGAGGGCCACGCCCGGAACCAGCGCCAGGCACGCTGCAAGGATCAGGTTAGACAGTCGATTCATGTGGCTCCCCATTCTTGTGGGCACGGGGGCCGACCCGGCCGCCGCACACGCCGCCCTGCCTCCTTTCAACTTCCGTGCCGCGGCGCAAAGCCGCGGATTTCCTGGGGAACCGAGTCGGTGCCGCGTGCTCACTAAGCAGGCAGTTCGGGTGCGCGGGCTGAAAATGCACAAAAATCGTGCAGAAACAGGACGGACGGAAAGTTCCGATTTTCGCGCTCCGGCAACAGTTTAGTTTCAAAATCATGGAAAGCGGCACGGGCCGCCGTGGTGTTCCCCGGCCTGTGCCGAAACAATAGGCAGATTCCCGGCGCAGTACGGCTCCCCCGGTCGTGGCACCGCGCTTGCGTATTTTTCGCCTGTTGTGCGCTGCGGCACAGATTGGCCGCGCGTTTGGAAATATGGCAGTCTTACCGCCCGTACCACCGACGGGCGTAACGATGTGATCGGGAGGACTCAAGCAGTGCCCAGTATGATGTCGGATTCACGCCTGGACCAGGAACTGCGCCAGGCCCCCAGGCACGCCCTTGCGCTGGTCCTTGCCGGTGGTCGCGGCAGCCGGCTGAAGCAGCTGACCGATCGTCGTGCCAAGCCGGCGGTCCATTTCGGCGGCAAGTTCCGGATCATCGACTTTGCCCTGTCGAACTGCATCAATTCCGGCTTCCGCCGCATTTCGGTGCTGACCCAGTACAAGTCCCACTCGTTGCTGCGGCACCTTCAGCGCGGCTGGAATTTCCTGCGTGGCGAGATCGGCGAATTCGTCGACATGCTGCCGGCGCAGCAGCGCATCGACGAGACCAGCTGGTACCAGGGCACGGCCGATGCCGTGTACCAGAACCTGGACATCCTGCGGGTGCATGGGGCCGAATGGGTGCTGATCCTGGCCGGCGACCATATCTACAAGATGGACTATGCCAACATGCTGGCCGACCATATCCGCACCGGCGCGGATGTGACCGTGGCCTGCATCGAGGTGCCGCGCATGCAGGCCACCGGATTCGGTGTCATGCATGTGGATGAGCGCAACCGTGTCGTCAGCTTCCTGGAAAAGCCGGCCGATCCGCCGGCCATGCCGGGCCGGCCGGACATGGCGCTGGCCAGCATGGGCGTCTACATCTTCAACGCCGCGTTCCTGTACGACCAGTTGGAGCGGGACGCGCGCGATCCCGCCTCCAGCCGTGATTTCGGCAAGGACATCATCCCCTATCTGGTGCCGCGGGCCACGGTGGTGGCGCATCATTTCAACCAGTCCTGCGTCTATAACCGGGCGCCAGGGTCGGAGGCCTACTGGCGCGATGTCGGCACGGTGGAGGCCTATTGGGAGGCCAATATCGACCTCTGCCATGTCTCGCCGTCGCTGGACCTCTATGATGCCAGCTGGCCGATCTTCACCTATCAGGAGCAGCTGCCGCCGGCCAAATTCGTCTTCGACGATGAGGACCGCCGTGGCATGGCCGTGGACAGCATGGTGTCGGCCGGCTGCATCATCTCCGGTTCCAGCGTGCGGCGCTCGCTGCTGTTCAACAAGGTCCGCATGCATTCCTATTCCGAACTCACCGACACCGTCCTGCTGCCGGAGGTGGAGGTCGAGCGCAATTGCCGCCTGACCAAGGTGGTGGTGGACCGCGGCTGCCAGATCCCGCCGGGGCTTGTGGTCGGGGAGAATCCGGAGGAGGATGCCCGTCGTTTCTACCGGTCGGAGAACGGTGTCGTGCTGATCACGCAGGACATGCTGGCGCGTCTCCGCAGCTGACACGGGGGCCGGGGCCGACTGGCCGCGCCGGCCGGTCGGCGTCCCGCAATGCAGGACCATGATGAAGAGCATCTCCGGTCCCTTCCTGCCCGGTCCCTTCGTGCTGGACCCCAGCGGCCGCCGGGTCCGCCTGCACGATGCCGCCGGGTTCGCCCGGCTGCGGGCGGCCGGCCGTGTGGCCGCCGCCTGCCTGGACCATCTGGCCCCGGCCGTGCGCCCGGGGATCAGCACCGGCGACCTCGACGGGCTGGTGGCGGACTTCCTGGGGGCGCAGGGCGCCCTCGCCGCCACGCTGGGCTATCGCGGCTTCCCCAAATCCTGCTGCATCTCCGTCAATGACGAGGTCAATCACGGCATCCCCTCGCCGGCCCGGCGGCTGGCGGACGGTGACATCGTCAATGTCGATGTCACCGCCATCGTCGAGGGCTGGTACGGCGATACCAGCCGCATGTATCTGGTGGGGGCGGTGGCGCCGGCGGCGCGGCGGCTGGTGGACGCCACCTGGGAGGCGACCATGGCCGGCGTCATGGCCGTGCGCCCCGGCGGCCATCTCGGCGATATCGGCCACGCCGTGGAGACGGTGGCGCGGCGATGCGGCTACAGCACCGTGCGCGACTATGTGGGCCATGGCATCGGTCAGGTCTTCCACGATGCGCCCCAGGTCCTGCATTGGGGCAATCCGGGCACCGGCATGCGGTTGCTGCCGGGCATGGTCTTCACGGTGGAGCCGATGCTGAACATCGGCGGCCCGGCCGTGCGCACGCTGCCGGACCGCTGGACCAATGTCACCGTCGACGGCAGCCTGTCGGCCCAGTTCGAGCATATGGTCGGTGTGACCGACACCGGCGTCGAGATCTTCACCCTGTCACCGGCCGGCCATGAGCGCCCGCCCTATCCCGGGGGACCGCCTGGTTCCGGCTGAGGCACCGGATGGTTCCCGTGCTTCCGTTCCTCGCCTCTCCCGGCCGGCGCGGTGCCGTCCCGACCGATCACTCTCCAGGGCAGTCCGAGATCATGCGCATCCTGTTCGTGGCGTCCGAATGCTATCCCTATGTCAAGACCGGCGGTCTGGCCGATGTGGTGGCGGCCCTGCCGCCGGCGCTGAAGGCGCTGGGGCTGGAGGTGCGGCTGCTGCTGCCCGGCTATCCCGCCGTGCTGGAGCGGCTGGGGGTCATGCGCGCGCTGCGCGACCTGCGCGGCATGCCCGGCCTGCCGTCGGAAACGCCGGTGCAGCTGCTGTCCAGCCTGGGCGAGGACGACATCCCGGTCTATGTGCTGGATGCGCCGGCCCTCTATGCCCGGCCCGGCAACATCTATCTGGGACCGGACGGCAAGGACTGGCCCGACAACCATCTGCGCTTCGGCGCCCTGGGCCGCACCGCGGCCCTGCTGGGGCTGGACGGCGACGGGGCCGGCTGGCGGCCGCAGGTGCTGCACGCCCATGACTGGCAGGCCGGGCTGGCCGCGGCCCATCTGCGCCACCCGGTCTGGCCCTTTGTCGGCCGGCCGCGGCCGGCCACCGTCTTCACCATCCACAATCTGGCCTTCCAGGGCCTGTTTCCGCCGGCCACCGTGCCGCTGCTGGGCCTGCCCTGGACGGATTTCACGCCGGAGGGGCTGGAGTTCCACGGCAAGCTGGGCTTCCTCAAGGCGGGGCTGGTCTATTCCGACCGGCTGACCACGGTCAGTCCCACCTATGCCCGCGAGATCCAGGGACCGGAGATGGGGTTCGGTCTGGACGGGGTGCTGCGCGCCCGCGCCGGCGACCTGACCGGTATCCTCAACGGCGTCGATACCCGCTACTGGGACCCGGCCGCCGACCCGCATCTGGCCGCCGCCTACGATGCAGCCCATCTGGACGGCAAGGCCGCCAACAAGCGCGCCCTGCAGCAGGCCTTCGGCCTGACTCCCGATCCGGCGGCGCCGCTGTTCGCCATCGTCAGCCGTCTGACCCATCAGAAGGGCATCGATCTGGTGATGCAGGCGCTGCCGCGCCTGCTGGCCCAGGGCGGGCAGCTGGCCGTGCTGGGCACCGGCAGCCGCGAGATGGAAACGGCCATCCTGGCCGCCGCCGCCGCCAGTCCCGGCCGGGTGGGTGTCAACCTGGCCTATGACGAGGGGCTGTCGCACCGGGTGCAGGCCGGGGCCGATGTGCTGATGGTGCCGTCGCGGTTCGAGCCCTGCGGCCTGACCCAGATGTACGCCCTGCGCTACGGCACGCTGCCCCTGGTCTCCCATGTGGGCGGGCTGGCCGACACCGTGACCGACGTGACCGAATCCAGCCTGGCCGATGGCAGCGCCACCGGCTTC
Source organism: Oleisolibacter albus (assembly GCF_003336875.1). GTDB lineage: Bacteria > Pseudomonadota > Alphaproteobacteria > Azospirillales > Azospirillaceae > Niveispirillum > Niveispirillum album. The sequence continues at coordinate 213,185 of NZ_QGNJ01000004.1, forward strand.
GTCTTCGCGCCGGTGCAGGTGGGGGCGCTGGTCCAGGCCATCGACCGGGCGCTGGCGCTGTATCAGCGTCCGGCGCTGTGGCGGCAGGTGCAGGTGGCCGCCATGGGCCGCGATGTGGGCTGGGAGGCCTCGGCCCGGGCCTATGCCGACCTCTATGCCGGGCTGCCGCTGCCGGCGGCGGTCTGACCGTATCCGCCGCCGGGGCCGGAAACGAAAACGCCCCGCCGGCCCGGTCTGAGCGGGCTGGCGGGGCGCTGTCTGTCCGCGGCGGGCGGGAAAGGGCTTACTCGTCGCCCTCGTCCTCGTCGGCGTCGGCTTCGATCTGGTCGGCCAGATCGCGCAGCATCTCGGCGATCTCCTGATGGCCGGCCTCCTCGACGGACTGGTTGACCGCCGCCTCGATCATGGCGATGGCCACATAGCCGGAGAGCGCGCCACCTTCCTTCATGGCCGCTTCCAGGTGCTTCTCGGCGAGGTCGAGCGCCTTTTCGAACAGCTGCTCGGCGGTGGAGTTGGTGTCGGACATGAACGGTCCCTTCCCGGGTTGGACGTGAGCGGTGCGCCCCTTCTAGCACCGTTTCCGGCGGTCGGCTTGCCAAATCCGCACGCATCGCCGCCCCGCCGCACGGCCGCCGTCCGGCCCGCCTGCGATGAAACCGGATGGCAGAGGCGGAGGTTCCGTCCATGGTCTTCGCGGACGCACAGCGGCCGTGTTCGCGCTGCCGCCATCGCTGCCTTGACCGCAACGGCCGAGGCCGTAGGGTGTCGCCGACGATCCGCGCAGGCCGGGCACGGCAATCCGCCGCTGCCCGGCGGTGATGTGCCTGCCGATGATGTGAAAGACCCGTAAGCGTGTCCCAGCGAAAGTCCCAGGGCTCCAAGCCCCGTTCCCCCGCCCGCCGCAGCGAGGAGCCGCCCGTGCGCGGCCCGGTGGAGGTGACCGTGGAGCGCGTCGGCGCCCGTGGCGACGGGCTGGCGCGCTGGCAGGGCCAGGCCCTGTTCGTGCCGCAGAGCCTGCCGGGCGACCGGCTGATGGTGGAGTTCGCGGCCCGGCGCGGCGACGGCTGGGAGGCGCGGCCGGTGACGCTGCTGCAGGAAGGTCCGGGCCGGGCCGAGCCGGGCTGCCGCCATTACGGCCTGTGCGGCGGCTGCGCCCTGCAGCATATGGACGATGCCACCTACGCCGCCTGGAAATGGGATCTGGCCCGCACCACGCTGGACCGCGCCGGCCTGCTGGCGGGGGTGGAGATCCGGCCCCTGGTCCGCACCCCGCCCGCCGCCCGCCGCCGGGCCGTGCTCACGGCCTCCAGGCGGGGGCGGCGCCTGTGGCTGGGCTTCAACGAGCGCGCGTCCCACCGGCTGATCGATCTGGAGCAATGCCCGGTGCTGGCGCCGCCGCTGCAGGCGCTGGTGGCCCCGCTGCGGCCCCTGCTGGCCGGGCTGCTGGCCGACGGGCAGCAGATCGATGTGGCCCTGACCCTGCTGGCCGACGGGGTGGATCTGGTGCTGGAGGGGCTGGCGGAACCGGCGCTGCCGCAGCTGGAAACCCTGGCCGCCTTCGCCGAGGCCCACGATCTGGCCCGGCTGACCTGGCGGCGCAAGCCCGGCGTCCCGGCCGAACCCGTTGCCCTGCGCCGCACCGGCCTGGTGCGCTTCGGCGGTGTCGCCGTCTGCCCGGCGCCCGGTGCCTTCCTCCAGGCCAGCGCCGAGGGGGAGGCGGCGCTGGTGCAGGCCGCCTGCCAGGGCACGGCCGGGGCCGCGCAGGTCGCGGACCTGTTCGCCGGCAGCGGCACGCTGACCTTCCCGCTGGCGGGGCAGGCCGAGCAGGTGCATGCGGTGGAGGGCGAGCCCGAGGGGCTGCGCGCGCTGACGGCGGGGGCGCGGCAGCTGCCGCCCGGCCGGGTCACGGTGGAACGGCGCGACCTGTTCAAGGACCCGCTGTCCCCGCCCGAGCTGGCGCGCTTCCAGGCCGTGGTCTTCGACCCGCCGCGGGCCGGGGCGGCGGCGCAGGCGGCGGCCCTGGCCGCCTCGTCCGTGCCGGCCGTGGTGGCGGTGTCGTGCAATCCCGCCAGCTTCGCCCGCGACGCCCGCACCCTGGTCGATGGCGGCTACCGGCTGCTGGAGCTGACCCCCGTGGACCAGTTCCTCTGGTCCCCGCATCTGGAACTTGCGGCCCTGTTCCGCCGCTGAGCGTCGGTGCGCCGGCGCCTGAGGGAACCCGGACCAAGGCCGGCGACCGCCGGCCCGCGCCCCCATGGGCGCGCAAGCCAAGCCGCCGGATGGCGGCGCCCGGCGCCTGAGGGAACCCGATCACGCCGCCAGCGTCACCGGGTTGACCAGCGATTGCAGGGCGTCGACCAGGAACTCCACCAGCGGCCGGGCCACGGCCCGGCTGGCCTTGTCTTCGCCGAAGACGGCGATGTCCACCGGCTCCAGGGCGGGGAAACCCTCCTCCTCGCCCAGTACGCGCAGGCCCGGCAGCAGCGAGGCCACGCCCAGGGTGGTGACGCCCAGCCCGGCCTGGGCCGCGGCGCGCACGCTGGCGATCGAGGCGCTGGCATAGGCCGTGCGCCAGGGCCGCGCCCTGCGGTCCAGCGCCTCCACGGCGCGGGCGCGGTAGATGCAGGGGCTGGGCATCAGGCACAGCGGCACCGGCGCGCCCGGCTCCGCCCGCCAGTCGCCGGCGGCGACCCAGACCGCCGGCTCGCGCCACAGCAGCCGCCCGGCGCTGGAACCGGCATCGCGCTTGGCGATGACCAGATCCAGCTGCTCCGCCTCCAGCCCGCGGATCAGCTCCAGGCTGGAGCCGACGCGGACATCCAGCCGCACCCGCGGATAGGCCTTGGCGAAGCGGGCCAGGATGGTGGGCAGATGCTCCGGCGCGAAATAGTCGGCCACGCCGAAGCGCAGCAGCCCCTCCGCCTCGGGCGCCAGCACATGGGCCACGGCCTCGTCGTTCAGGGCCAGGATGCGCCGCGCATGGCCCAGCAGCCGTTCCCCCGCCGGGGTCGGGGCCAGCGACCGGCTGGTGCGGTCCAGCAGCCGCCGGTCCAGCAGTTCCTCCAGCCGCTTGATCTTCATGCTGATGGCGGATTGCGTGCGGCCCAGCCGTTCCGCCGCGGCGGTGAAGCCGCCGGCCTCCATCACCGTGACGAAGGTCCGCACCGCATCGATGTCCAGGTCCGGCAGGCGCATGGTTCATTCATCACGATTGGGCATTGATCGGATCAAAACAATTCATTTCCCTGATGCGTCCGTCAAGGGCATTCCTGATGCACGCTTCATCCGTTGCCAGGACCAGGGCACGGCCATCCCCTTCAGGAGACGCGATCATGAAAGCCAGCCTGCTGCACGCCTTCGGCGGCCCCGAACAGTTCCGCACCGGCGAGATCCCGACGCCGGTGGCCGGCCCCGGCCAAGTGCTGGTCCGCATCGCCGCGGCCAGTGTCAATCCGGTGGATACGAAGATCCGGGCCAGCGGGGCCATGGCGCCGGCTCTGCCGGCGCCGCTGGGCTGCGACATGGCCGGCATCGTCGCGGCGGTGGGGCCGGGCGTGGCCGGGTTCGCGCCCGGCGACCGGGTCTATGGCTGCGTCGGCGGTGTCACCACGCTCCAGGGCACCTATGCCGACTATGTGGCCGCCGATGCCCGCCTGCTGGCCCCGGCCCCGGCGACGCTGGACCTGCGTCAGGCCGCGGCCCTGCCGCTGGTCTTCATCACCGCCTGGGAAGGGCTGGTGGACCGGGCGGCGGTCCAGCCGGGCGACACGGTGCTGATCCATGGCGGCGCCGGCGGTGTCGGCCATGTGGCCATCCAGATCGCCAAGTCCCGCGGCGCCCGCGTCGTCGCCACCGTCTCCTCGCCGGAGAAGGCGGAGATCGCCCGCAGCCTCGGCGCCGACGAGACGGTGAACTACCGGGACGAGACGGTGGAGACCTATGTGCAGCGCCTGACCGGCGGCACCGGCTTCGACGTGGTGTTCGACGCCACCGGCGGCAGCGACATCGCCACCAGCTTCGCCGCGGCCAAGCTCAACGGTCAGGTGGTCACCATCGTCTCCCGCTACAGCGCCGACCTGTCGCCGATGCACCAGAAGGGCCTGTCGCTGCATGTGGTGTTCATGCTGCTGCCCATGCTGCACGATGCCGCCGGCCGGCTCGACCGCACCCATCAGGGGCAGGTCATGCGCCAGGCCACGGCGCTGGCCGAGGCCGGCCGGCTGACGCCGCTGCTCGACCCTGCCCGCTTCACCCTGGACCAGGTGGCCGACGCCCACCGGCACCATGCCGGCGGCAAGGCTGTGGGCAAGATCGTCATCGACGTGGCGGCGCTGGACTGACCGGCGGCCTGGGGCGCCAGTCCCGCCTGTGGGCACAGGGCAAAGGCCGGCGACCGCCGGCCCGCGCCCGCATGGGCGCGTAAGCCAAGGCGGCGGATGCCGCCGCCCGGCGTCTGAGGGAACCTGAACCAGATCCGGCGACCGCCGGCCCGCGCCCGCATGGGCGCGTAAGCCAAGGCGGCGGATGCCGCCGCCCCCGCCTCACGGCTTGGCCAGAAAGGCCCGGATGTCCGACAGCAGCCGGTCGCGGTCGGCGTCGCGCAGATACATCATGTGGCCGGCCTCGTAATAGGACATGCCCACCCGCTCCGCCGGGATGTCATGGGCGGCGAAGGTGCGCTCGGCATCGAAGAAGGGCGTGATCAGGTCGTAATAGCCGTTGGCGACCATGAGCCGCATGCCGGTGTTGCGGCGCATGGCGTGGGCCAGCCGGCGGGCGGTGTTGACATAGGACGGCTCCCAGCCTTCCCCGGCCGGGACCGGGCGCCAGTCCCAGCTCTTGCCGACGGCGCCGCCGGTCAGATAGGGCCGGTCCATCTCCACCCTCAGCGGCCCGCCGAACAGGCTGTTCAGGGCGGCGGTATAGGCGCTGTCGATGGCCTCGCCCGCGGCATCGTCCAGCACCGGGCTGTCGGCCACCCGGTCCAGATCGTCGATGGCATAGCGCCCGTCCAGCTGGCCGATGGCCAGCCCGCGGTCGCGCAGCAGCTCCTTGCGGAAGCGGGCCACCGTCACCCGCAGGTCGGACCGCAGCACATAGCCCTTGTCCAGGCCCAGCAGCGCCGCCAGCCGTGCGGCCACGGCCTCGCGCTCGGCCGCGGGCAGACGTCCGCCCTTGAACAGGGCCGGCAGGTAGGTGTCGGTGGCGAAGGCGCGGGCCTCCTCCGCCACCTGCTCCAGGCTCTTGTCCCGGTTGGCCCGGCCGTGATAGCGCGCCGTCAGCGCCATGGCCGGCAGATAGGTGGCGAAGCTGATGAGATTGTCGGGGGTCGAGGTCGATCCCTCGTAATCCAGGGCCTGGCTGATCAGCACCAGCCCGTTCAGCGCCAGCCCCTGGCCATCGTCCAGCAGCGCGTCGGACAGCGCCGCGGCGCGGGTGGTGCCATAGCTCTCGCCGATGATGAATTTCGGCGCGTTCCAGCGCTTGTTGGCCGTGACCCAGCGGCGGATGAAATCGGCCATGCTGGCGATGTCGCCGGTCAGGCTCAGATAATCCTCCGGCTTGCCGGCCCCGACGGTGCGGCTGTAGCCGGTGCCGACCGGGTCGATGAAGACAAGGTCGGTCAGGTCCAGCGGGCTGGCCCCGTTGTCCAGCAGACGGTAGGGGGCAGCCCCGTCATCGGCGTCGGCCTCGCTGGCCACCTGCACCCGCGTCGGTCCCAGCAACCCCAGATGCAGCCAGACCGAGGCCGATCCCGGCCCGCCATTGAAGACGAAGGTCACGGGCCGCTTGCCGGCCTCCACCCCGTCGCGGGTATAGGCCACCGACCAGATGGCGGCCACCGGCTCGCCCTTGTCGTCGGTCAGATAGGTTTCCTCGGCCGTGGCGGTGTAGCGCAGGCTCTGCCCGCCGAACTTGCCCTCATGCTGGCTGACGAAGCGCCGGGCCGGCGGCACGGCGGGTCTGGCCGCCTCCCGCTCACTGGAGCCCGGGTCGGCCGCGGCCCGGTCCGCTGCTGTAACCGTGGGCTTCGGGGTGTCGGCGGCCTCCGCCAGGGGGGATATCAGCACCGCCGCTGTCGCCAGCAGCACCCGGACCAGACGCATCGATCACCGCTCCCATCCGAAAGAGCGGAGAGGGTAGCGCCGCGGCGGCGGCTTGTCTTCCCCATTGCCACGCGGCCGCATCGGGGCCGGCCGCGGGCGGCAGCCCCGATGCCGGCCACCTCACCCCAGATCGCGCACGTCGGTCAGCCGGCCGGTCAGGGCGGCGGCGGCGGCCATGGCCGGGCTCATCAGATGGGTGCGGCCGCCGGGACCCTGGCGCCCCTCGAAATTGCGGTTCGAGGTGGAGGCGCAGCGCTCGCCGGGCTTCAGCTTGTCGTCGTTCATGGCCAGGCACATGGAGCAGCCGGGTTCGCGCCAGTCGAAGCCGGCCTGCTTGAACACCCGGTCCAGCCCCTCCTGTTCCGCCTGCTGCTTCACCAGGCCGGAGCCGGGCACCACCATGGCATAGACGCCATCGGCCACCCGGCGCCCGCGGGCCAGGGCGGCCTCGGCGATGGCGGCGGCGGCGCGCAGATCCTCGATGCGGCTGTTGGTGCAGGAGCCGATGAACACCTTCTGCACCGGCACCTCGGTCAGCGGCGTGCCGGGGGTCAGGCCCATATAGGCCAGAGAGCGCGCCGCTGCCTGCTGCTTGTTCGGGTCCTTGAAGTCGGCCGGGTCGGGCACGGCGGCGGTGATGGGGGCCACATCCTCGGGGCTGGTGCCCCAGGTCACCACCGGCGCGATGTCGGCGGCGTTCAGCACCACCTCCTTGTCGTACACGGCCCCCTCGTCGCTGACCAGGGTGCGCCAATGGGCGACGGCGCGGTCGAAATCGGCGCCCTGCGGTGCGCGCGGCCGGCCGCGCAGATAGGCGAAGGTGGTGTCGTCCGCGGCGATCAGGCCGGCGCGGGCGCCGCCCTCGATGGCCATGTTGCAGACGGTCATGCGGCCTTCCATGGACAGGCTGCGGAAGGCCTTGCCGCAATATTCGATGACATGGCCGGTGCCGCCGGCGGTGCCGGTGGCGCCGATCACGGCCAGGGTCAGGTCCTTGGCGGTGACGCCGGGGCCCAGATCGCCATCGACCAGCACCCGCATGTTCTTCGACTTCTTCATCAGCAGCGTCTGCGTGGCCAGCACATGCTCCACGTCCGAGGTGCCGATGCCGAAGGCCAGGGCGCCGAACGCCCCGTGGGTGGCGGTATGGCTGTCGCCGCAGACGATGGTCATGCCCGGCTGGGTCACGCCCTGTTCCGGCCCGACCACATGCACGATGCCCTGGCGGATGTCGGCCATGTCGAAATACTCGACGCCGAACTCCCGGGCGTTGATGCCCAGCTGCTCCAGCTGGATGCGGCTTTCCTCGTTGCGCACGCCCTGCAGCCGGTCGGCGCTGGTGGGCACATTGTGGTCGGCCACGGCCAGGGTCTTGTGCGGCTGGCGCACGCGGCGGCCGGCCAGACGCAGCCCCTCGAATGCCTGCGGGCTTGTCACCTCATGCACCAGATGCAGATCGACATAGAGGACGCAGGTCCCATCCTCCTGCCGGTGGACCACATGGGCGTCCCAGATCTTGTCATAGAGGGTACGGGGCTTGGACATGATCGCTCGATATCGCTGCGGGGCCTTCGGTGCGTTTTATCCGGAAAGGTGCGGCGCATGATCGCGCCATTTTCTTTCGCGGACAGCCGACAATAGCCCGTGCCGCCGGGATGAACAAGGCTGGGAGCCGGCGCCTGCCGCATGGTGGCCGTGCGCAAAGCAGGGGGCGGGATCAGGCGGCGGGCAGCCGCACCTCCACCATCGTGCCCCGGCCGGGCGCCGTGTCCAGCCGCAGGCTGCCCCCCTGCAATTCGGCCAGCTGCTTGGCCAGGGGCAGGCCCAGGCCGGTGCCGCGCACATCGCTGATCTGGGCGTGGGCGCCCTGGCGGAAGGGCAGCAGCGCCTGCGCCGCCTCCTCCGCCGTCATGCCGGGGCCGGTGTCGCCGATGCGGATGCACAGCAAGCCGGCCTCGGCGGTCAGGTCCACCCGCACGGCCGCGCCGGGCGGCGAGAACTTCACGGCGTTGGACAGAAGGTTGACGGCGATCTGCAGCACGGCGCGCCGGTCGGCCCGGGCCGGCGGCAGGTCCGGCGGCAGCGCGGACTCCAGGCGGATGCTGCGGTCCTTGGCCTGTCCCGCCACCAGCGTCATGGCATTGGCCAGCACCCCGTCCAGGGCCAGCGCCTCCGGCATCAGCTCCCAGCGGCCGGCGCCGATCTTCGACAGGTCCAGGATGTCGTTGATCAGCGACAGCAGGTGCCGCCCCGCCTGCAGGATATAGCCGAGATATTCGCCCGCCGGTCCCGGCCGGGCCTGCTCGTCCACTTCCAGGACCTCGGCGAAACCGATGATGGCGGTCAGCGGCGTGCGCAGCTCGTGGCTGACATGGGCCAGGAACTGGTCCTTGGCGGTGTTGGCCCGTTCCGCTGCCCGGCGCGCCCGCTCCAGCTCCTGGGTATGTTGCAGGATGCGGTGGTGACTGTCCTGCAGCGCCGCCTCCACCGCCCTGATCTCCGCCGTGGCCGGGGGCAGGCGCAGGGCCGGCACACGGTCCTGGGCCATGCCGGCGGCCACGTCCGCCAGATCCTCGAACGACTGGCCGAGCCGGCGGGCGATCTGGCGCAGGGCCACGAACACGATCCCCACCAGCAGCAGGCAGAGCAGGAAGGTGCTGCTGCCCAGGCGCCAGGCCTCTGTCAGCAGCAGCGACTGCGCCTCGCCGACGACGGCGATCCAGCCGGCCTCGGCCGAGCGCACGGCCGCCACCCGCACCCGCACCCCTTCGGGACTGGTGACCAGCCCCTGGCCCTCGCCGCGTCCGGCCAGCAGCGCCTGTGTCTCCGCCACCAGCGCACGCCCCACCACGGCTTCCGGGGCATAGCTGCGGGCGGCGATGGTGCCGCTGCGGTCGGCCACCAGCCCGACATAGGGGGATGGCAGACCGGCCAGCAGCCGTTGCAGCTGGTCGGTGAACAGGGTGAAGGCCAGCAGATGGCGCTGCCCCTCGACCCGCACCGGCCGCATGATGACGAAGATGGGACGTCCGGCCAGATTGCCCAGGAACAGGTCCGACACCTGGAACCGTTCTCCTTGCGCTGCCGCCCGGAACACATCCTCGATCTTCGAGGCCGGCAGCGGTGCGCCGAAGGGCCGCAGCGTGTTGAACACCGGGCGCCCGTTCCCGTCGATCAGGGCCACGGCATCCACGCGGTCCGGCTTGGCGGTGACGGCGAAGGCGTAGAAGCTCTCCAGCCGCCCGGCGGCCAGATCCGGCATGCCGGCCATGGTGTCGAGGGACAGCCGCAGCGCATCCAGCTCCCGGTCGATGGAGGCTGCCAGCAGCCGGGCCGCGACCAGCGTGCGTTCCTGCGCCGTGCGCGTGGCTTCCTGTACCGACCACCAGACCAGAAGGCCAGCCAGAGCCAGCAGCGGCACCAGGGCGATCAGCACCAGCCGGGTCAGTTGCTGTCGGGTCGTGGTCGGGCGCATCGCATCGTCCGGATACAGGGTGCCCTACAGCTACCTGAACTTGTCCCGCTGTCCAGCGCAATCCACGTCGCAGGATATGTCCCGCACCGTCCCGCTCAGATCCGCGGCAGCCGCGCTTCCGGCGTCGGCGGAGCCAGATCCTCGTACAGGGCGCGGGCCTCGGGGGCCGGGCCGCGACGGGCGGCCAGGGCCAGCACCTTGATGACGCGGATATGCGGCCCCAGCGGAAAGGTCAGCACATCGCCCGGTCGGATGGTCTGGCTAGCCCTGGTCACCGGCGTCCCGGCCAGCCGGATGCTGCCCGATCCGCAGAGTTTGGAAGCCAGGCTGCGGGTCTTTACGAATCGGGCGTACCACAGCCATTTGTCCAGCCGCAGCCGGCCCTGGGCCAGATCGGCCGCATCGGCTGGATCGTGACCGGACAGGTCGTGCTCGGCCATGGGTCAGCCCGCCAGCGCCTTGGCCAGGAAGGGCAGACTCTCGTCCATGCGGTAATCCACGCCGGAATGATCGTCGGGGAATTCCTCGTAGCGGTGGGCGATGCCCAGCGTGGTCAGGGTCCGGTGCAGCCGGCGGGCGCCATAGACCAGGTTGTACTGGTCGCGGTCGCCGCAATCGATGTAGAGCGCCTTCAGCCCCTTGACCCCGCCGTCCGCATGGCGCGGGGCCAGGGCCAGCGGGTCCCAGGCCTGCCAGGCCGCCCAGCGTTCGGGAATGGTCTCGCAGGTACGCAGGTCCACCGGCAGGCGGATGCCCAGGAACTGGCCGGGATCGGGGTCGTAGGTGGCGGCCATGCACAGCATCATCAGCAGATGCGTGTCCTTGCCGTCGGGCTTGCGCGCCTGCTCGAAGCTGCGGATGAAGCGCTCCGGCGACAACTCGTGCTTGGCCAGACCGCGCAGCACGTTGGGGAAATCATAGAGGTAACAGAGGTCGAACCCCACATCGCCGGAATGGCTGGCGGCGGCGGCCCAGACATCCGGGCGCAGGAAGGCATGGGCCAGGGCGCCATAGCCGCCGCTGCTCTTGCCGAACAGGCCGCGCCGCCCCGGCCCGCCGCAGCCGAAGCGCTGTTCCAGCCACGGCACCATCTCGTCGCAGAGGAAATCCATCCAGCGGCCCATGGCGGCGGAGTTGATGTACTGGTTGCCGCCCAGCCGGGTGAAGCAGTCGGGAAAGGCCACCAGGACCGGCGGCATGGCGCCGCTGTGGATCAGCCGGTCCAGCCGCTCCGGCACATTCTCGCCGAAGTTCCGCCAGTTGGTGTGGGCGGGACCGCCGGCGGTATAGCCGACGATGTCCACCAGCAGCGGCAGGCCCCGCGTGGCCCCCGCTCCCTCGAACCCGGCGGGGACATAGACATGCACCTCCCGCTCCGCCGGATCGCCCAGCAGATTGCCCTCCAGCACGCGGCTGGTCAGGCTCAGACGGTGAATGGTGCCGCGGGGGGCGGTGGTGGATTTTCGCATGGGCTTCTTCCTCCGGCCGGGCCTTGCGGCCTTCACGCCCCCAGTCTTGCCAGGGCCGCGCCCGGAACGCCAGCGCCGGGGAGGGGGTCACAGCCCTAGGGGCGGTTCCGGCGGGGCGACGGCGGGGGCGAACGCGCTCTGGCCCAGCCGGGCGCGATGGTCGTTCAGCGCCCAGGCCACGCTGGGGAAGGCCAGGGACGACCAGGGGATCTCCTCCCAGGCGAACAGGGCCACCTCCAGGCTTTCCGGCCCGGCGGCCACCGTCGGCGCCGTCAGCCGGGCGCGGTAGATCAGCTGCACCTGGTCGATGCGGGGAAGGCTGTAGACGGCCAGAAGCGCGTCGATGGCGATCTGCGCCCGCGCCTCTTCCCAGGCCTCGCGGGCGGCGCCCTCCTCGCAGCTCTCGCCCAGTTCCATATAGCCGGCGGGCAGGGTCCAGAAGCCGCGGCGCGGCTCGATGGCGCGGCGGCACATCAGGATGCGCCCATCCGCATCCGTCACCACCGACCCGACGATGATCTTGGGATTCTCATAGGCGATATAGCCGCAGTCCGGGCAGACCAGCCGCTCCCGGTCCTCGCCGGCGGGCACGGTGCGGATGCGGGGGCCTGCGGCGGGGGGCGGCGAGCTCATGCCGTCAGAATGGAGCGAACGCGGCAGGCCGGCAAGGGCGCTGCCGCGTCGTATCCGGCACAATCCGCGGCCTGGGCGGTCGGCCTGGCCGCCGGGCACGGGCTCACTTGTTGCGGTCGGCCGATTTCTCGATGGCTTCGCCGCCGGCCTGCAGGTCCTGGCCGGCCCCCTCCACGGTGTTGCAGGCCGTCAGGCCCAGCAGCGTCAGCAGCAGGGCAGCCGCTGAAATCTTCGACAGAGAAAAACGAGCAGCCATGGTCGATCCTTTCTGTGTGGCCGGAGCGGTTATTTCCGGCATGTCTGGGCTTCGGCCGCCCTCGTCTAAGGGCGACGCCGAAGCGCTAAAGGAACGGCGACCCGTGTTTCAGGTTCCACCCCGCGATCGGGAGTAATGCCAGCGGGGAAGACCCCGGCCATGGCGGCGATCCGGCATGGGACCGGACATTGCCGGCGTCCGGACAGCGAAACGGCGCACCCGCCAGGGCGCGCCGCCGGAAAATGTCACGCGGACAGGAAAGAAAATGTCACGCGGACAGGAAAAGGGCGTGGATCAGCGCACGGACCGGATCAGGCCCGGATATCGACGAAGGCACCGCGCGTCCGCCCACTGCCCAGGGCCTGCTCTCGCTCATCCTCGGTCGGGGCGGTGTTCAGGCTGCTGAGATTGGCGGCACTGCCGCTGGTGTCCTGACGCCCGCTGGTCAAGGCATCGGCCGCGGCCCGCTTCTGGTTGGCGGCGACGGCATCGACCGGATCGATCGGCGGCTGGATATTGGGGTCCGGCTGACGAATCCCCGGCGCGCCGAAGACGGACGCCGACGAACCGGACAAGCTGCTGCCGGACAGGCTGTTGATGGCCATGATGCACCTCACACGTTGGGGGTATATTGATCCGATTGCCCATCGGGGTCAAGACGGTGCGGCCCGGCGGCGGTTCCGCCGTGGATGGCTGATCGGCACAAAAGGTCGGGCCGGCTGTTGGTGCAGGTCGGCCGTGCCATCCGCGCACGGACCGTCCCGCAAATGGACCCGCAGATGGGCTCCGGACCCGGCCGGCTCCCATGAACTGACCCGACAGGCCCGATGGAGGAAGCAGCATGACTGAGGATAGCCGCGACGATCGCATCCGCGCCCGCGCGCACGCGATCTGGGAACAGGAGGGCCGGCCGGAGGGACGCGAGCAGGCCCATTGGGACATGGCCTCCGAGCTGGTGGCGCAGGAGGAGAACTACACCGGTACCTTGGAAAGGAATCCCTCCCGCGGGCCGGACGACGTGGCTCTGCACCAGCAGCCGGTGGAACCGACCCTGGCCTATGAGACTATGGGGGAGGTTCCCGGCCTGACCGACCAGGGGGAGGACCGCCAGTTCCCCAGTCGGGACGCCATCCCCGGCGCTCGCGACGGCGCCTGACCGCAGCCGGCCCGCTGTCGGAGCCGGGGAGGAGGCGGATCGTTCCGGTTTTGGAACGATCCGCTTTTTTCATGGTGCTCCTGGCGTGGTCCCGCGCTTCCCCGTGCCGCCGCCGCAATGGATCCCCGCCGATCCGGTGCAATGGCTATCGACAGGCGGCGCTGTCGGCCTCACCCTGGGCCGTATCGCAATCCGGGACGGGAAGGGGCCATGAGCCTGCTGCTGAATCTGGTCTGGCTGCTGCTGTTCGGCTGGGCTGCGGCCCTGGGTTGGCTGCTGGCAGCGGTGCTCATGGTCATCACCATCGTCGGCATCCCCTGGGCGCGGGGGGCGTTGACCATCGCCCTGTTCATGCTCTGGCCGGTGGGGCGGGAGGCCATCGACCGCAGCCTGCTGACGGGGCGGGAGGATATCGGCACCGGGGGCTTCGGCTTCGTCGGCAATCTGCTCTGGTTCCTGTTCGCCGGCTGGTGGCTGGCGCTGGGCCATCTGCTGATCGGCCTCGGCTTCTGCCTGACCATCATCGGCATTCCCTTCGGCTGGCAGCATTTCAAGTTCGCCGGCCTGTCCCTGGCCCCTATCGGCAAGGAGGTGGTGGACAAGGACACCGCCGCCATGCTGCGCCGCCGGGCCTATGGCTGACGGGAGTGCCCGAGGGCGGCATCCCGGCGGCATCCCGCCCCGATATCCCGGGCCGCCCCTCCCACCCCGGCCTGTCCCCCTCAGCACAGCGGTTCCAGCAGGTCGGGCACGCGCTGACGCTCCACCGCCTCCAGGAAGCAGTCCACCAGCCGGTCCGTCTCGGCCACGGCGCGGCGCCAGGCGGTCTTGCGCGCCGCCGTGGGCAGGCGCTTGAAGTCGCTGCGCTCAGGGATGCGGCCATGGGGCAGGCCGGCGATGAAGTCCCGCGACGGGCAGATCAGCAGCGTGCGCGCCAAGTTGCGCGGGTCGGGCCGGCGCCAGCGCAGCGACTTGTCGAACCAGCCGGGCACGATGCGCTCGGAAAAATGCGGATAGAGCACCAGTCCCGGCGGCTGGTACGGGATGTCCAGGTGATAATCGAGGATGCCGCCGTCCAGATACAGGCCCGGCGGCCCGCCCTCCAGTTGCGGCACCGCCGCGAAGACGAAGGGCACGGCCGCCGTGGCCAGCAGCGCCGCCTCCATGTTTGCCGCCGTCAGCGGCACAGCGCGGGCGGCGAAGCCAGGGGCGAAGGGCGGGGCGCTGCGCGGGTCCTGGATGCAGGTGCGCTCGAAGAACAGGTGCAGGCTGCGCCGGCTGGCGGTGTTGGCCAGCGCCGCCGCCGCCAGCCCCAGCCCCATGCTGACGGGATGGTCGCGCATGCCGCGCCCGCGCACGGCCAGCACCGACAGCCGCATGCAGGGATGGGCCAGGATGTCCGCCGCTCCGCTGCGGCCCAGGATGACATCCAGGAAGCCGCGGCAATGCGCGGTCAGCGCGGCCGCCGTCACCGGCGCCTCCACCTCGTAATCGAGATAGGTGTCCTCGAAGCGGGCGCAGGCGGCCACCGGGTCGGGCTGGGCGATGCAGGCGAAGCGCCAGCAGCCGATGGAACTGCCGACCAGATGCAGCGGCCGTGTGCGCGTGCGGAACCAGCGCCCGAACAGGGCCCGGTCCAGCCGGGTCAGGGCCAGCCATTTCGGCCCGCCCGAGGCCCCGGCCACCACATCGAACAGATCCTCCTGGAACCCCTCGGCCCGGATGCGGGCCATGGCTTCGGGGCCGGCGAGAAAGCGCAAGGGGCGGGACATGGGCATCCGGGGTGGCGGTGGCAACGGCTGCACGACCATAGGAAGCCGGGGCCGGCGGATGCAACCCGTGCGGTGGGGCGCCTGTTCCGCCGCCGGTGGTGCCCGCTGCCGGACTCGAACCGGCACGTCCTTGCGGACAAGGGATTTTAAGTCCCTGGCGTCTACCGATTCCGCCAAGCGGGCGCTGCTCCGGCATCGGGTGCGGCGACCCTAGCGGAGGGGGTGGGAGCGGTGCAAGGGGTGTGTGCGGCGGGGGCGTCCGGCGGCGCTGGCCAGCCAGCGCCGCCGCCGGGGGGGCTTGACGGCGGGCGGCGGCGGGGACACCTCCTGGGGTATGAACGACTCCCAATGGGTTTCCCTGATCGCCGGTCTCCTGGTCCTGCTGCTGGTCTGGCGCGGGGTGCGGGTGCTGCCGCGCGACGGCATGCTGCGCAATGTGGTGATCTGGCTGGTGGTGTTCCTGCTGCTGGGGCTGGCCTACCAGACCTTCGGTCCCTTCGACGCCATCGAGCGCCGCTTCCACCGTCCGCCGCCGGTGCCGGCCGAAGGCGGCACCGATATCTGATCCGGTCGGCGCCGTTCTGGATCGGCCGGTGCGCGCCCTCTCTTGCCGATAGCGGATGCCTCCCCCATGCTGCGGAAGCAACCGCCACCCTCACCTGTTGTCCCCGGCATGCCCAGCACGACCACCCTCGGCCCGGCGGCCGGCCGCACCGACCCGTCCCAGCCCGCCACGCCCCATGGGCGTCTGGCGGCCATGACCATCGCCGCCATGGGCGTGGTCTATGGCGATATTGGCACCAGCCCGCTCTACTCCGTGCGCGAGGCCTTCGGGCATACGGGCCGGCTGGCGGTGACCGATTTCCATGTGCTGGGCATCCTGTCCCTGGTGTTCTGGGCCCTGATGCTGGTGGTCACGCTGAAATATGTGGTGCTGATCCTGCGGGCCGACCACAGGGGGGAGGGCGGGGTGCTGGCGCTGGCCACCCTGGCCCTGGCCGGCGGCGACGGCAGCGCCCGCCGCCGCGCCCTGATTACCGGGCTGGCCGTGATGGGGCTGGCCCTGTTCTATGGCGACGGGCTGATCACGCCGGCCATTTCCGTGCTGTCGGCGGTGGAGGGGCTGGGCGTGGTGGCGCCCACGCTGGCCCACTGGTCGCTGCCGCTGGCGGTGCTGGTGCTGACGGCCCTGTTCCTGGCCCAGAGCCGGGGCACCGGCAAGGTCGGGCGCATCTTCGGCCCGATCATGGTGCTGTGGTTCCTGACCCTGGGCGTGCTGGGTCTGGCCGGCGTGGTGCAGGAACCGCGGGTGCTGCTGGCCGTCGATCCCCGCTATGCCCTGGCCTTCGCCGTGGAGGAGGGCTGGCTGCTGTTCCTGGTGCTGGGCACCGTGGTGCTGGCGGTGACGGGGGCGGAGGCGCTCTATGCCGACATGGGCCATTTCGGCCGCCGGCCCATCCGCATCGCCTGGTACGGGCTGGTGCTGCCGGGGCTGCTGCTGAACTATTTCGGCCAGGGGGCGCTGCTGCTGCGCGATCCGGCCGCCGCGGCCAATCCCTTCTATCTGCTGGCGCCGGAGGCGCTGCGCCTGCCGCTGGTGGTGCTGGCCACCTGCGCCACCATCATCGCCAGCCAGGCCGTGATCTCCGGCGTGTTCTCGCTGACAAGGCAGGCCATCCAGCTGGGCTTCCTGCCGCGCATGGCCATCCTGCACACCTCGGCCCACACGGTGGGGCAGGTCTATATCCCCCGCATCAACGCCCTGCTGCTGACCGGCGTGCTGGTGCTGGTGCTGGGCTTCGGCAGTTCCAGCGCCCTGGCCGCGGCCTATGGCATCTCCGTCACCGGGGCCATGGGCATCGACGCCATCCTGGCCCTGGTCGTCGCGGTCGGCCTGTGGCGCTGGGGCCGGGTGCGGGCGCTGCTGGTGTTCGGCGGGCTGTTCCTGGTGGACATGGCCTTCTTCGCCGCCAATGCCCTGAAGATCCCCCAGGGCGGCTGGTTTCCGCTGCTGGTGGCCGGGCTGGTCTATCTGACGGTGCTGACCTGGCGCCGGGGCCGCGGCGTGCTCTACCGCCGGCTCTACCAGGATGCGCTGCCCGTGTCGCTGTTCCTGGAGCGGGC
Organism: Oleisolibacter albus; assembly: GCF_003336875.1. Lineage (GTDB taxonomy): Bacteria > Pseudomonadota > Alphaproteobacteria > Azospirillales > Azospirillaceae > Niveispirillum > Niveispirillum album. Next base: position 230,177 of record NZ_QGNJ01000004.1, read on the forward strand.
CGACCGCACGCCGGTGCGGGTGGCGGGCACGGCGGTGTTCCTGACCGGCAATCTGGGCACGGTGCCCCATGCGCTGCTGCACAATCTCAAGCACAACAAGGTGCTGCACGAGCGCGTCATCCTCATGACCCTCATCATGGAGGAGGTGCCGACGGTGGCGCCGGAGCAGCGCCTGCAGGTGGAGAAGCTGGGCAAGGGCTTCTTCTGCGTCACCGCCCGCTTCGGCTTCATGGACGAGCCGGATGTGCCGCGGGCGCTGGAGGCCTGCCGCGCCTACGGGCTGGCGGTCGATCTGGATGAAACCAGCTATTTCCTGGGGCGGGAGACGCTGGTGCCCAGCAGCCGGCCCGATCTGGCCCGCTGGCAGGAGGGGCTGTTCATCGCCCTGTCGGCCACGGCGCTGCCGGCGACACGCTTCTTCCGTCTGCCGCCGGGCCGGGTGGTGGAGCTGGGCACGCAGATCGAGATATAATCCGGCGGCGGAACGAACGGGCGGGATAGATCGCCCGGAATGGCCGGGATAAACCCTTCAGGCGAGATCTTGCCGCACTGCACACGGAATGTTACGTCAACAGTCAGAGGCCGGGTCACGGTCCGGCCAAGACAATGTTCCGGGAGAAACGATCCATGTGCGCTGCCATCGCCGACCATGACCTTGTGCGGACGCCGGCCAATTTCGTGCAGCTGACGCCGCTGTCCCTGCTGCGCCGCACCGTGGACGTGCATCCGACCCGCACCGCCGTGCGCTACGGCGACATCACCCGCACCTATGCCGAGTTCGGGGACCGCTGTGTCCGTCTGGCCGCGGCCCTGGCCCGCGCCGGCATCGGCCGCGGCGATGTGGTGTCGATCCTGGCTCCCAACACCCCGGCGCATCTGGAGGCGCATTTCGGCGTGCCCATGGCTGGCGCCGTGCTGCATTCCATCAATATCCGTCTGGACGCCGCCGCCATCGCCTTCCAGCTTCAGCACGGGAATTCCAAGCTGCTGCTGGTGGACGAGGAATTCGCGCCGCTGGTGCGCAAGGTGCTGCCGCTGCTGGATCGCCGGCTGCCGGTGGTGCACATCCCCGACCCCGCCGTGGCTGCCGATCCCATCGGCATGGCGGAGTACGAGGCCTTCATCGCCCCGCCGGCCGGGGATTTCCAGCCGCTGGACCCGCTGGACGAATGGGACGCCATCGCCCTCAACTACACCTCGGGCACGACCGGCAATCCCAAGGGCGTGGTCTATCACCATCGCGGCGCCTATCTCAACGCCGTGGGCAACACCGTGGCCTGGTCCATGGGCGGGCATCCCGTCTATCTCTGGACCCTGCCGATGTTCCACTGCAACGGCTGGTGCTTCCCCTGGACCATCACGGCCCTGGCCGGCACCCATGTCTGCCTGCGCCGGGTTGAGGCCAAGGCGATATACGCAGCCCTGGTGGAGGACAAGGTCAGCCATTTCTGCGGCGCGCCCATCGTGCTGAACCTGCTGGCCAATGCCCCGGCCGAGATGAAGCAGGGCGTGGCGCCGGGGGTCAAGGTCATGACCGCCGGGGCCGCCCCGCCGGCCCCCGTCATCGCCGCCATGGAGGCGCTGGGGTTCAATGTCACCCATGTCTACGGCCTGACCGAGGTCTATGGTCCCTGCGTGGTCTGCGACTGGAAGGGCGAGTGGGACGGGCTGCCGCTGGAGGAGCGGGCGCGGCTGAAGGCGCGCCAGGGCGTGCGCTACCACCTGCAGGAAGGGCTGGCGGTGCTGGACCCGGAGACCATGGCCCCCGTGCCTGCCGATGGTGCCAGCATCGGCGAGGTCATGATCCGCGGCAACATCACCATGAAGGGCTATCTGAAGAACCCCGCCGCCACGGAGGAAGCGTTCCAGGGCGGCTGGTTCCATTCCGGCGATCTGGCCGTGCGGCATCCCGACGGCTACATCGAGCTGAAGGACCGCTCCAAGGACATCATCATTTCCGGCGGGGAGAATATCAGCACCATCGAGGTGGAGAGCGTGCTCTACAGCCACCCCGCCGTGCTGGAGGCCGCGGTGGTGGCCCGCCCCGACCCGAAATGGGGGGAGACACCCTGCGCCTTCGTCACGCTGAAGCCCGGCGCCACCCTGACGGAGGAGGAACTGATCGCCTTCTGCCGGCAGAATCTGGCCCACTTCAAGGCCCCGCGCACGGTGGTGTTCAGCGAACTGCCCAAGACCTCCACCGGCAAGATCCAGAAGTTCGTCCTGCGCGACCGCGCCAAGGCGCTGTGATCCCCCGTCCCCGTGTCGGCCGGCGGACAGTCCGGCCGGCACGGGCGGCCAAGCCCTTGATCGAAAGCGGGCTGCGGTGCCGGCACCGGCACCGCTTCCTGCCCGTCCTCATCGCGCCCGGTGCTCCAGGGCTGATATCGCTCTCCGGGGAAGGCCCCCCAAAGGAAAACGGCCCGTCCGGGGATGCCGGACGGGCCGTTTGTCACTGCCTTCGGGCCGGGGCGGCCGCGCCGGGCGCGGGCCGCCTGTGGTCTCAGCCTTCGGACTTGTCGTTCATGCCGCGACCGGTGGTGCGCTCGGCGATACGGGCGCTCTTACCGCGGCGGCCGCGCAGATAGTACAGCTTGGCGCGACGGACATCGCCCTTGCGCAGCACCTCGATGCTGTCCAGGCGCGGGCTGTACAGCGGGAACACGCGCTCCACGCCTTCGCCGTAGGAGATCTTGCGGACGGTGAAGGAGCTGTTCAGGCCGGCGTTCTTGCGGGCGATGCAGACGCCCTCATAGGCCTGGATACGCTCGCGGGTGCCTTCGACCACCTTCACGTTCACCTTCAGGGTGTCGCCCGGGGAGAACTCCGGAATGGTCTTGCCTTCGGTCAGCTTGGCGACCTGTTCGGCCTCGATCTGCTGCAGCAGGTTCATGGTACTCATCCTTCGGTACGGCCGCCGCCATCGTCCTGATGGTCGCCGGCTTTGGTTGGCGGTGCCGCGTCTCGGCGAGCGCGGCGTTGTTTCACCTTTGGGGCCGGACGGCTTTCCAGGTATCGGGACCACAAATCGGGGCGACGCTCCGCCGTGATCCGTTCCGCCTGTTCGAGCCGCCAAGCCCGGACCTTCCCGTGATGGCCGGACAACAAGATCTCCGGCACCGGGCGCCCGTTCCAGACTGCGGGACGGGTGTACTGCGGGTACTCCAGGAGTCCCCGTTCAAAACTCTCCTCCCCGGCCGTCTCGGCATTGCCCATGACCCCCGGCAGCAGCCGGACCACGGCGTCGATCAGGCACAGGGCCGCCGGCTCACCGCCGGACAGCACGAAATCGCCCAGGGAAACCTCCTCCAGGCGATGCTCCTCCAGGACGCGCTCGTCAACCCCCTCAAAGCGGCCGCACAGCAATGTCACCGACCGTTCCCCGGCGAGTTCCCGCACCAGGGCCTGGTCCAGCACACGTCCGCGTGGGCTGAGGTAGATCAGACGTCCCCGCTCGATCCCCCGGTCCCGGTCCCGGGCTTCGGTGAAGCGCAGGGCCGCGTCCAGAATGTCCGGCCGCAGGATCATGCCCGGGCCGCCGCCGAACGGGGTGTCGTCCACGGAGCGATGCTTATCGCGCGCGAAGGCGCGGATGTCCACCGATTCCAGACTCCAGCTGCCGTTTTCCAGCGCTTTGCCGGCCAGGCTGTGGCCCAGCGGACCCGGAAACATCTCCGGGAACAGCGTCAGCACGGTCACATGCCATGGCGGGGCCGCAGGCGGTGCCGGAGCCGGAGGAGGGGACTCCGTGTCCATGACCTCAGCGGTCCGCCGCTTCGTCGGCCGGGTCCGCCGCTGTTCCGGCCTCGCCGTCCGCCGTATCGGCATCGGGCTCGGCATCCAGCTTGCCGCCCATCTCCGCCAGCTCCTCCGGGTCCGGCTTGGCCGGGGTGAAGAGGTTAACCGGCGGGTCGACGACCACATGGCCCGCCTTCGGCTGCACCACCGGCACGCAGGCCTTGGTGAAGGGCACGAACACGGTCTTGCCCGAGGCATGCAGGATTTCCAGCATGTCCCCGGCACCGAAATCATGGATGGCCTTGATGGTGCCGAAGGCCTCGCCGGACGGGGTGACGGTACCCAGGCCGATCAGGTCGGCATGGTAGAACTCGTCCTCGTCCGCCGTCTCCGGCAGGCGGTCACGCTCCACATAGAGCCGGGTGCCCTTCAGGGCCTCGGCCTGCTCGCGGGTGCGCACACCCTCGGCCTCGACCATGAAATGGTCCTTGCCCATGCCGGTCATGCGCACGCGGAAGCTGCGGCCGCCGGTCTCATCCGTCAGCGGCGCGTAGGCGAACACGGCCTCCGGATCGGCGGTGAAGCTTTTCAGCCGCACACGGCCGTGGACGCCATGGGCGCCGATGAACTGGGCGACACAGATACGCGAAGACATGGGACGGCACTCGATACGCAAGGCACCCGACACGGGGCGGTCGGACGCAGGGAAACGGACACGCGCAGACGGATACGCGGCACGGGCGCTCCGGACGGGGTGTGGGGACGGGGCCGCAGCCCCATCCCCGTCCCGTCAAGACGCGCCAGGGTCAGCGGGGACTCAGCCCTCGCCGCCGGCGGCCTGGGCGGCCAGCTTGGCGCGCTCCTGGGCCTTGGCCTTCGGCGCGGACTTCTTCGGGGTCTGGCGGATGGCCGGGGCCGCCACCAGATTGGCCTTGGCCAGGAACTTCTCCACGCGGTCGGTCGGCAGGGCGCCCTTGGACAGCCACTCCTTCACGCGCTCTTCCTTCAGGGTCACGCGCTCCGGATGCTCGGCCGGCAGCATCGGGTTGTAGGTGCCCACCTTCTCGATGAAGGAGCCGTCGCGCGGGGCGCGGCTGTCGGCGATGACGATGGCGTAGAACGGGCGCTTCTTGGCGCCGCCACGGGCGAGGCGGATCTTAACGGACATGGGACTCAGTTCCTCTGTGAAGCAAATTCCGGATGATGATGGACCGCATGGGTCCCGTGTCCGTCCGGCGCGGATACGGGGGCGGCAGGGAAGACGGGGCGGCCGTGCGGCCGTGCCGGCGGGACGGGCGTGCGCATCAGGCCGCCCCCCGCCGCTGCTGCCATTCATGGCTCAGCAGCCCATAGATCAGGGTGTCGTGATAGGTCCCGCCCAGCAGGAAATCGGCGCGGCGGGTGCCCTCGCGGGTGAATCCCAGACGCTCCAGCAGACGGGCGGAGCGGTCGTTGCGCGGGTCGAGATTGGCCTCGACCCGGTGCATGTCCCAGGGACCGAAGGCGAAATCCAGGGCGGCGGTCACCGCCTCGGCGGCGAAGCCCTGGCCGCGCACCTGCGGCAGCAGGATATAGCCCAGCCAGATCAGCCGGTCCTGGGCGCCGAACAGCGAGATCCAGCCCAGGCAGCGGCCGCCGTCGCGGGTCACGGCCCAGGTGCGGGCGGTGTCCTCGTCCTCCAGCACGCGCTGCAGCTTTTCCCGCGTCTCGTCCACATCCTTGTGCGGCAGGTGGGACCAGTAGCGCATGCTGTCCGGGTCGTTGAACACGGGGAACAGGTCGTCCGCGTCCGCCAGCGTCAGCGGGCGGAGCAGCAGCCTTTCCGTGGTCAGCGTGACGGCGTCGGGCGGCATGGCGGTCAGCGCATCCCCTTCGGCATCAGCGCCGACAGGCCCTGGCGCATCAGGCCCTTCTGTCCGAGCTTCTTCATCTTCTTCATCATCTCGGACATGTCCTGGTACTGCTTGATCAGGCGGTTGACGTCGGCGACCGTGGTGCCCGACCCCAGCGCGATGCGGCGCCGGCGCGAGGCGTTGAGGATGGCCGGGGTCTTCCGTTCCTTCTTGGTCATCGACTGGATGATGGCCTCCTGACGCTTCAGGATGCTCTCGTCGATGTTGGCGTTCTTCATCTGCTCCTTGATCTTGCCGACACCGGGCAGCAGGCCCAGCATGCCGCCCATGCCGCCCATCTTCTTGATCTGGCGCAGCTGGCTCAGCATGTCGTCCAGGTCGAAGCTGCCCTTCTCCATCTTGCGGGCCAGCTTCTCGGCCTCGTCCTTGTCGATGGTCTCGGCCGCCTTCTCCACCAGGCTGACCACATCGCCCATGCCCAGGATGCGGCCGGCGATACGGTCGGGGTGGAAGGCTTCCAGCGCGTCCACCTTCTCGCCCACGCCCAGCAGCTTGATCGGCTTGCCGGTGACATGGCGCATGGACAGGGCCGCACCGCCCCGGGCATCGCCGTCGATGCGGGTCATGACGATGCCGGTGATGCCCACCTTCTCGTTGAAGTTGGTGGCCACCGTCACGGCGTCCTGGCCGGTCATGGCGTCCACCACCAGCAGGCTCTCGACCGGCCTGGTGGCGTCGCGGATGGCCACGACCTCGGCCATCAGCTCCTCGTCGATGGACAGGCGGCCGGCCGTGTCCAGCATGACCACGTCGAAGCCTTCCAGCCGGCCCGTCTCTATGGCGCGGCGGGCGATCTCCACCGGCGTCTGGCCGGGGATGATGGGCAGGCTGGCCACACCCACCTGGTCCGCCAGCACCTTCAGCTGCTCCTGCGCCGCGGGGCGGCGGGTGTCCAGCGAGGCCAGCAGGACCTTCTTCTTCTCGCGGGTCTTCAGCCGCAGGGCGATCTTGGCCGAGGTGGTGGTCTTGCCCGAGCCCTGCAGACCCAGCATCAGCACCGGCACCGGCGGCGTGGCGGTCAGGTTGATCGCCTCGCTGGTCTCGCCCAGCAGCTCGACCAGATGGTCGTGCACGATCTTGATGACCATCTGGCCGGGATTGATGCCGCGCAGCACCTCCTGGCCGATGGCCTTCTCCTTGACGCCGGCAACGAAGGCCTTGACCGCCGGCAGGGCCACGTCGGCTTCCAGCAGCGCCACGCGCACCTCGCGCAGGGCCGCGTTGACATCGTCCTCCGTCAACGCCCCGCGCTTGCGCAGGCGGTCGAAGATATCGCCAAGCCGACCCGTCAGACCCTCGAACATACCGTCGTCCTTCCGACCCCGTCCCCGTCCCGGTCCCGTCCTCTGCGGTTTGGATTTCCCAAACGCAAAAGCGCCAGTGCGCGACACTCGCGGACTGGCGTGGCACCGTGGTGCCGTGGGCTGGACCCATCAGGGTTACGGGGTAGATAGACGGGCCGCGGTCGGGAGTCAACTGTGCCGGCGGGATGCGGCATGGCATCCGGCGCGGCCTGCCCTTTCGGTCAGGTCCCGGTGCGTCGCTGGACGCATCCGGTCCGCTCATGCATAAGGAGGGGAGGTAGCACTTTCGGGCATGGCATGCGGCCGTGTGCAATCGGGCGATTTTGCCGGGGCGGCCCGGGGTCACGGATGGCGGGAGTACCAGGAATGTCGGGGTGGGTCGGCCAACAGCCTGACCGGCCGCGGGTGACCGTGACCGAGCTGCAAGGGGTGCTTTCAAGGCATCTGGCCTATCTGCGCCGCCAGCCGGGCGGGGCGCGGGCCAATTTCAAGCTGCGCGATCTGGCACATCTGGACCTGTCGGGAGCCGACCTCCGTGATGCCGACCTGTCGGGCGCGCGCCTGTTCGGGACCCGCCTGACCGGGGCGGTGCTGACCGGGGCCATCCTCTACGCCGCCGATCTGCGTCTGGCCAATCTGGAACGGGCCGATCTGCGCCGGACCGACCTGCGCGGTGCCTGTCTGCGCGGCGCCGTGCTGTCGGAAGCGCAGATGAGCGACAGCGATCTGCGCGACGGCACCATCATGCATGTGCGCGGCAATGGCGAGCTGGCCCTGCACGAGTTCGAGGCCGTCGAGGTGCATACCGAGCTGTCGGCGGCCACCATCCGTGCCGCGGATCTGTCGCGGGCACGGCTGGCCAACGGCTTCATCATGCAGACCGATCTGACCGACGCCGTGCTGCGCGGCACGAAATTCTACCGCGCCAATCTCACCAACTCGACCCTGATCGGCTGCGATCTGCAAGGGGCCGATCTGCGCGAGGCCAATCTCACCGGCACCCGGCTGAACGGGGCCAATCTCATCGGGGCGGAGCTGGACGCTGCCATTCTGGTCAATGCCGATCTGGTGGGCGCCATTATGGACGACCAGACCCAACGCCGGGCCAATCTGACCGACGCCATCCTGCCGCGGTCGCCAGCCAAGGCCGGGCAGGATCTCCCGTCGGTTCTGGCCGACCATGCCCGCTGGGTGGACAGCCAGGGGCGCCAGGGACAACGCGCCGATCTCTCCGCCCTGGATCTGGCCGGTGTCGACCTGTCCGGCCGGAACCTGTCGGCCGCGGTGTTCCACTGCACGGTGCTGCGCGGCGCCCGCATGGCGGGGGCGCAGCTGGCCATGGCCGACCTGTCGCTGGCCGATCTGCGCGGGGCGGATCTGACCGGGGCTGATCTGCGCGGCGCCACGCTGGAGCGGGCGACGCTGTCGGCGGCGGTGCTGGCCGGCGCCAATTTCGGCCCGGTGCGCATCCAGAGCGGATCGCCCCGCCTGTGGAGCGCCAATCTCCAGCGCGCGCGTCTGGACGGGGCGGATCTGACCGGGGCCGACCTGCATCAGGCCACGCTGGCCCAGGCCAACTTCACCGGCGCGGTGCTGCGCAGCGCCCGGGCCGAAGGGGCGTCGCTGGTGGGGGCCGACCTGACCGATGCCCAGTGCGAAGGGCTGCATCTGGCCGGTGCCGATCTGGCCGAGGCCCGCACCGTCGGCGCCCTGGGGCTGCCGCCGCTGCACTAGGCGGCCCGGCCGGGGACCGGTTCCACCGGGTCCGGCCCCCTGTTCCCCGTCATCCCCGCATTGACGCCATGCGGCCCGCGGCCTGTTCTCAGGCCGGGCGGCACAGTAGGCTCCGCGCGCTCGTTCCGTCCCGCCGGGACAATCCGATCCCGGCTGTGCCACCGCTGCCGCTGCAGGCCCCATGTCGACCTCCGCTCCCAGCGATGAAAACAAGGCGCGCGGCATCCTTCTGGCCGTGACCGCCTTCGCCCTGTTCAGCGTCATGGATGTGACGGTGAAGCTGCTGACGGCCCGCTACAGCGTGCCCCAGGTCATCGCCAGCCAGAATTTCTTCGCCCTGCTGGTCATCCTGGCCTATGCCGCCGCCACCGGCGGCATCCGCCATCATCTCGGCACGCGGCGGCTGCCGCTGCATCTTCTGCGGGCGGCCGGGGTGGTGTGCGGCAGCTTCTGCACCTATTTCGCCTACAGCCGCATGCCGATTGCCGATGCCTACGCCATCGCCTTCTCGGCACCGCTGTTCATCACCGCCCTGTCGGTGCCGATCCTGCGCGAGCCGGTGGGCTGGCGGCGCTGGTCGGCCGTGGCCGTGGGCTTCGCCGGTGTCCTGGTGATGCTGCGCCCGGGCCAGGGCGTACTCGATCTGGCGGCACTGGCCGCCCTGGGCGGAGCCTTCTTCTATGCCGGGGGCATGATCATCGCCCGCCACATGAAGGGAACGGAAAGCAGCGTCTCCTTCGCCTGCTTCGGCAATCTGGCGGGGCTGGTCGTCTATGGCGCCATGCTGCCCTGGCTGGGCCGGGTGCCGGACGGGGTGGATCTGGCCCTGTCGGCCCTGGGCGGCACCCTGTCCGGCACCGCCATGATCACGTTGCTGACGGCGTTCCGCTGCGCCCCGTCGGCCGTGGTGGCGCCGTTCCAGTACACCCAGATCATCTGGGGCATCCTCTATGGCGTGCTGCTGTTCGGCACCCGTCCCGACGGGCTGCTGTTCGTCGGCGGTGCCATCGTCATCGCCAGCGGCCTTTACATCCTCTACCGCGAGACCGTGCTCGGCCGGCCGCTGGTGGCCCCGTCCCGCTCCCCGGATTCCCTGTCATGACCGTATCACCGCCCACGCCCGCCACGCCCACCGCCGGGGCGACCCCGGCCGCACCTGCTGGCGGCCTGTCCTCCGCCCTGCGGGCCGGCGGCAGTCTGGCCGGGGTCGGCTTCTTCCTGCTGGCCATCTTCCTGTTCGGCATCATGGACAGCATGATCAAGGGCGCGTCGGCGCGGTACGACACCTGGCAGATCATGTTCTTCCGCGGGGCCTTCTCGCTGCTGCCCATCGCCCTGCTGGTGCGGCAGTCCGGCGGCGCCGCCGCGCTGCGCAGCCGGCATGTGGTCGGGCATGTGCTGCGCTCGACCATGGGCGTGGCGGCGGCTTATTTCTTCTTCTGGAGCTACAGCCGCATGCCGCTGGCCGATGTCTATGCCATCGCCTTCGCCGCGCCGCTGTTCATGACGGCGCTGTCGGTGCCCGTGCTGAAGGAACAGGTGGGGTGGCGGCGCTGGACGGCGGTGCTGGTGGGGTTCGGTGGCGTGCTGATCATGCTGCGGCCGGGGCAGGGGGTCTTGGGTTGGGTGGCGCTGATGCCGCTGGCCGGCGCCTTCCTCTATGCCCTGTCCATGCTCTATGTCCGCATCCTGGCCCGGTCGGAGACCAACGCGGCCATCGTCTTCTATTTCATCGTCACCCTGACCGTGGTGGCGGGGGTGGTGATGATCCCGGTCTGGCGCACGCCCGACCTTGTGGATTTCGCTCTGCTGGCGGCCATCGGCGTCATCGGCGGCGCCGCCCAGATCGTCTTCACCCAGGCCTTCCGCCTGACCCAGCCGGCTTTGCTGGCGCCGTTCGAATATACCGGCATGCTGTGGGCGGCCAGCTTCGGCTACCTGTTCTTCGGCGAGGTGCCGGACAAGGCCATCTGGATCGGCGGGGCGGTGGTGGTCGCTTCCGGCCTCTACATCATCCACCGCGAGACCGTGCGCAGCCGCCAGGCGGCCTGAGCTGCGGCCAGCGGCCGCCGCCGGCCGGGCCATCCGGCGGGAAGGGAATGGTTTCCAAAGGGTTGCCGCCGCGTGACCGTATTATGCCGCCCTTGCATCGGGGGGCCAATTGATAGAGCGTGCGTGCTGTCATACGCCTTGAGGTACCCTGGGGAATAACGGGGTATGCGTCCAACCACGAAGTCCTGCGATGCGAACAAACGGCGCCTCCCGCACCACTGTCTGGCCTGGACGTCCCTATCCGTTGGGGGCCACCTGGGATGGATCGGGCACCAACTTCGCCCTGTTCTCCGCCAACGCCGAAAAGGTCGAACTGTGCCTGTTCGACGCCGAGGGGCTGCGCGAGCTAGAACGCATCGTCCTGCCGGAATGCACGGACGAGGTCTGGCACGGCTATCTGCCCGACGCCCGGCCGGGCCTGCTCTATGGCTATCGGGTCTATGGCCCCTATGATCCGCCGCGGGGGCACCGCTTCAATCCCAACAAGCTGCTGCTGGACCCCTATGCCCGGGCCCTGGTCGGGCCGCTGCGCTGGTCGGATGCCCATTTCGGCTATCGTGTCGGCTCCAGCCGCGAGGATCTGTCCTTCGACCGGCGCGACAATGCCCGCGCCATGCCGAAATGCCGGGTCATCGACCCGGCTTTCACCTGGGGCATCGAGCGGGCGCCCGCGGTTCCCTGGACCGACACGGTGATCTACGAGGCGCATGTCCGGGGCCTGACGCTGAAACATGCCGGCGTGCCGCCGGCCCTGCGCGGCACCTTCGCCGGCCTGGGCAGCCAGGCCATGATCGATCATCTGCGCAGCCTGGGTGTGACCGCCATCGAATTGCTGCCGGTTCAGGCCTCCACCGACGACCGCTATCTGGTGGAGAAGTCGCTGCACAATTACTGGGGCTATGCCACGCTGGGCTTCTTTGCGCCCGACCCGCGCTACATGGCCGGCAGCAGCACCAAGGAGTTCAAGACCATGGTGGCCCGGCTGCACGATGCCGGGATCGAGGTCATCCTCGACGTGGTCTATAACCATACGGGCGAGGGCAGCCATCTCGGGCCGACGCTGAGCTTCCGCGGCATCGACAATGCCAGCTACTACCTGCTGCACCCCCACGACAAGCGCTACTATCTCGACCATACCGGCACCGGCAACAGCCTCAATCTGGTGCATCCGCGGGTGCTGCAGATGGTGATGGACAGTCTGCGCTACTGGGTCACCGACATGCATGTGGACGGGTTCCGCTTCGACCTGGCCACGACCCTGGCGCGGGAACCGCATGGGTACGATCCCCAGGGCGGCTTTCTCGATGCCTGCCGCCAGGACCCGGTGCTGTCCCGGGTCAAGCTGATCGCCGAGCCCTGGGATGTGGGGCCGGGCGGCTATCGCGTCGGCCAGTTCCCGCCGGGCTGGAGTGAATGGAACGACCGTTACCGTGACACGGTGCGGCGCTATTGGCGTGGCGACGAGGGCATGCTGCCGGAACTGGCCGCCCGGCTGACCGGCTCCGCCGACCTGTTCGAGAACGGCAGGCGCCGCCCCTGGTCCAGCATCAATTTCATCACCAGCCATGACGGCTTCACCCTGCTGGACACCGTCTCCTACGCCACGAAGCACAACGAGGCGAATCTGGAGGGCAACCGCGACGGGCACGATGCCAATTACAGTGCCAATTACGGGGTGGAGGGGCCGAGCGACGATCCGGCCATCCGCGCGCTGCGCCTGCGCCAGGCCCGCAACATGCTGGCCACGCTGCTCTTGTCCCAGGGCACGCCCATGCTGCTGGGCGGTGACGAACTGCTGCGCACGCAGCGCGGCAACAACAACGCCTATTGCCAGGACAATGAGATCAGCTGGTTGGACTGGGCTGCCGGCGGAGCCGCCGGCGGGGCCATGATCGAGTTCGTACACCGGCTGACGGATCTGCGCCGGCAGCATCCCGTGCTGCGTCGCGGCCGCTTCCTGCATGGGCGGGAGGAGTCGGCCGATGGGGTCAAGGACATCACCTGGTACGCCCCCGCCGGCAATGAGAAGACGGCGGAGCAGTGGCGTGACACCCAGGCCCGCTGCCTGGGTCTGCTGCTGAACGGGCGGGCCGGGGAGCATCTGGCCACGGATGGCCGCCCGGCTGCCGATGGGCGGCTGTTGCTGATCGTCAACGCCCATCATGAGGATGTGCCCTTCCGCCTGCCGGCGCTGCCGGGCGGGCGGATCTGGCGCTGCCTGCTCGACACCGGCCACCCCACCGGTGCGCCGGGGGACCGGCGGGAAGAATCGGGAACCGACGCGACCATCGGCGGGCGCAGCCTGACGCTGTTCGAACTGTTGGACCAGGAGGAAACGCCGGCAATCCGTCCGGCGCCGGAGGATGCCGAGGGATAAATGGCCAGCGAACTGGATTTTCACGGCCTGCATGTGGTGCTGGTTGACCGTGACAGCAGCATCCGCCGGCTGGTGCGTAGCATTCTCGCCCGGGACGGCATCACCGCCTTCACGGAATGCGCTGCCGTGCAGGACGTGGCCGGGGCCCTCAACGGCATCCTGCCCGACCTGATGATCGTCGATGCCGATCCGCCCGATGGTGATGGGCTGAAATTCATCCATGCCGTCCGGCACAGCCTGGGGGCGCTCAATCCCTTCGCCTGCATCATCGCCACCACCTGGCAGCCCACCAACGCCCTGATGATGCGGTTCGCCGCCAGCGGCGCCGACGATCTGCTGGTCAAGCCCTTCTCGGCCAAGCAGGTGCATGACCGGCTGCTGAATCTGGTGGAGGCGCGCAAGAAGTTCGTGGTCAGCAGCGACTATATCGGGCCGGACCGGCGGCGCCACCCGCGCGAGGGTCAGCAGGTGCCGCTGACCGAGGTCCCCAACACACTGCGCCAGAAGGCCCTGGGCCAGTATGACAAGGCGCGTGTGACGGAGGAGATCTCGGCCGCCCTGGCCGGGATCAACGGCCAGAAGATCATGCGCCAGGCCTTCCAGATTGCCTTCCTCGTGGATTTCGCCCTGCCGGGGCTGGCGCATACACCGCCCGACCGCATGGCGGTGGAGCATCTGCTGCGCGCCACCATCACCCTGGACGACATGCTGCGGCGGTTGCCTGCCGATGCCGAGCGCAGCGGCATCGATGGCCCCGTCACCACCATCCGCCAGCATATCGACCGGTTCAAGGCTGCGCTCGACCGGCCGCTTGCCGATCCCGCCGGCTTGGCCCGGGCCACACTGGATCTGGCGGCGATGATCTGCCGCCGCGGCGACCGCGGCCAGCTGGAACAGGAGGTGTCGGTCGCCGTTACCGCCTACCGCACCCGGCTCGAGCAGTTGGCCCAGGCCAAGGCCCATTCAGCGCCGGAGGCGGCAAGCGCCTGACCGGGCGGTCTTCCGTCGCCGCATTCCAGGGAGAACCGCCATGACCGATCCGTCCGTGACTGGCCCGTCCGCTGCGCCGACCGTGCCCCGCCTGGACTCAGGCGGCCGGCTGGTTCACGACATGCCGTTCGGCGCCATGCCGCAGCCGGGCGGCGGTGTCCGCTTCCGGCTCTGGGCCCCGTCGGTGCCGTCGCTGACCCTGGTGCTGGGGGAAGGGGCGGCCGAGCGGCGCCTGCCCATGCAGCCCGCCGCCGACGGCTGGTTCGAGCTGTTCGTGGCGGAGGCCGGTCCCGGCAGCCATTACCGCTATGCCCTGCCCGGTGGTCTGCTGGTGCCGGACCCGGCTTCGCGCGGGCAGGCGCAGGATGTGCATGGGCCGTCCGTCGTCGTCGATCCCGGTGCCTTCCTCTGGCACCATGCCGATTTCCCCGGCCGCCCCTGGGAAGAGACGGTGCTCTATGAGCTGCATGTGGGCACCTTTACGCCGGACGGCAGCTTCCGCGCCGTCATCGACCGGCTCGACCATCTGGAGATGCTGGGCGTCACCGCCATCGAGCTGATGCCGGTGGCCGATTTCGCCGGCCGCCGCGGCTGGGGCTATGACGGGGTGCTGCCCTTCGCGCCCGACCGCTGCTATGGCACACCCGACGATCTCAAGGCCCTGGTCGATGCCGTCCATGCCCGTGGCATGACCATCTTCCTCGACGTGGTCTACAACCATTTCGGACCGGAGGGGAACTATCTCCACGCCTATGCCGCCCCCACCTTCACCGACCGTCACCACACGCCCTGGGGGGCGGCGCTGAATTTCGACGGGCCGGATGCCCGGCCGGTGCGCGACCTCGTCATCCACAACGCCCTCTACTGGCTGGAGGAGTTTCGCTTCGACGGGCTGCGGCTGGACGCGGTGGACAGCATCCGCGACGACAGCGATCCCGATATCCTGACCGAACTGGCCCGCAGCGTGCGGGCGCGCTTCCCCGGCCGCCATGTCCATCTGGTGCTGGAGAACGGGCTCAATGCGGTCGACCGGCTGGAGCGCGATGCGGCGGGGCAGCCGCTGACCTATACCGCCCAGTGGGACGATGACTGGCACCATGCCGCCCATGTGCTGCTGACCGGGGAGCGTGACGGCTATTACGCCGACTATGCCGAGGATGCGGCTGCCGCCCTGGTCACCGCCCTGACCGAGGGCTTCGTCTATCAGGGCCAGCCGTCGGTCTTCCATGGCATGCCGTCGCGCGGCCAGCCCAGCGGGCTGCTGACGCCGCTGGCCTTCGTCACCTATCTGCAGAATCACGACCAGATCGGCAATCGCGGCTCTGGCGACCGGTTGGTCAGCCAGGCCGATCCCCGCGCCCTGCGGGTCATGACCGGACTCCATCTGCTGTCCCCGCAGATCCCGCTGCTGTTCATGGGGCAGGAATGGGGGGCGCGCACGCCGTTCCTGTTCTTCTGCGACTTCCATGGCGATCTGGCCGGCGCCGTGCGCGACGGGCGCCGGCGCGAATTTGCGGCCTTTACCGGTCTCGCCGACCCGGCGGTGCTGACCGGCCTGCCCGACCCCAATGCCGAAGCCACCCTGCTGGCGTCGCGCCTGGACTGGGACGATCTGGCCAAGGAAGAACATGAGGACTGGCTGGCCTGGACCAGCCTGCTGCTGACCCTGCGCCGCAATGCCCTGATGCCGCGCCTGTCCGCCTTGCCCGGCGGGCTGGCGCAGGGGCGTGTCTGGGACGGCCATGCCGCCGCCATGACCTGGACGCTGGCCGACGGAGCCACCCTGTCGGCCGTGGCCACCCTGGGCGGGGAGGGCCGGGCCGGATTCGCCCGTCCGCCCGGCGATCTGCTGCTGGCCAGCGCGGAGGATGTGGAGGAGCATCTGGCGCAGGGGCGTCTGCCCGGCTGGTCGGCGGCCTGGTTCCTGACCGGCGGCAGCATCGGCCACCCCTGATCCGATCCGCTGACCGGCTGTGCGGGGCGGCCCCCCGCCGCCAGCGGGGCTGGGCGAATTGACGCAGCCCCGGCCTGTCTTTGACCTGAATCAAAGATGTGGCCGCCAACCCTTTCTACGTTGCGTCGCAACAATACGCACAGCTTGGGTGGCGACAATGGATGGGTTGCGGGTCGGCGCGATCGGGCCGGAACTATTGCCTGCGGACACCGCGGACTGGCCGATCGATCTGGAGCGGTTCCGGGCCGCCCCGTTGACGACGGAGCCCTTCCCGCATCTGGCCTTGACGGAGTTCGTGAAGCCGGCTGCCGCCGCCCTGGCGCGGCAGGGGTTCCCGTCCTCGGGCCAGGGTGGTCTGGCCCCGGCGCCGGGGCGCGAGGGGCTGGCGGGGCTGAACCCCGGATTCGCCGTGCTGCTGGCGGCGTTGCGCAGCCCGGAGATGACGGCCGCCTTCTCCGCCAAGTTCGGCCTTCCCCTGTCGAACGAATCGTTGATGGTCACCCTGCGCGACCGCTGTCAGGCCAAGGACGGCCGCATCCATACCGACAGCGTCTCCAAGCAGGTGACGGCGCTGATCTATCTCAACGACGGCTGGACGCCCGAGGGCGGGCGGCTGCGCCTGCTGCGCGGCCCCGACGACATCGACGACATGATCGCCGAGGTGCTGCCCCTGGACGGCACGCTGGTCTGTTTCCGCCGCACCGACAACAGCTGGCACGGCCACAAGCCCTATGAGGGCGTGCGCCGCTACATCATGCTGAACTGGATGGTCGATGCCGGTGCCGCCAAGCGCGAGACCCTGCGCCATGGCCTGTCCGCCGCCTGGAAGCGCCTGTCCGGCGGTTCGTCCATGTGACCGTCCATCCCGGCCCGGCGGTTGACCGCCGGGCCGCCCGCATCCCGATCCCGTTCCGCTCCGTCCGCAAGGAAAACGGCCATGCTCGACATTTCCCTGCCGGTGTCGACGCCGCCCGGCGCCACCGCCAAGCATCTGCATCATGTCCTGGAAGCCTGCAACCAGCAGGAATGGCCGTTCCGCCATTGGCTGCTGACCCAGGTGCTGCCGGCCGATGCGGCCAAGGCCGTGCATGGCCTGCCCTGGCAGCCGCCCGCCATCGACGATACCCAGGGGCGGCGCGAGACCCACAATGCCAGCCGCCGCTTCTTCAATGCCGAGGCGCGGCAGCAGTTCGCCGTGGCCGCCGACGTGGCCGAGGCCTTGCAGCACCCGGAAACCGTGGGCCTGCTCTCCCGGCGCTGCGGCGTGGCCCTGAAGGGCTCGTTCCTGCGCATCGAATATTGCCAGGATACTGCCGGCTTCTGGCTGGAGCCGCATACCGACATCGGTGCCAAGCTGTTCACCATGCTGATCTACCTGTCCACCGAAGCGGACGCGGACCAGTGGGGGACGGACATCTATGCCGATCCGGCCAAGCCGCCGGTCGGCCGGGCCAACGCCGCCTTCAACCGCGGTCTGATCTTCGTGCCCGGCACCGACACCTGGCACGGGTTCGAGCCGCGCACCATCCGCGGCGTGCGCCGCACGCTGATCGTCAATTATGTGAAGCCGGAATGGCGTTCCCGCCACGAACTGGCTTATCCCGACCAGCCCGTGGGCTGATCCGCCCCCTTACGCCTCCACCGGCCGGGTGTCCTGCGTGCTGTCCCCGTTCACATCGCGGAAGGCACGCAGCAGCCGCATGGCCTGATGCGGGGCCTCAGCCCAGGAAGCCGGTTCGAAATCCTGGTCCAGGAAGGGGCTGATGCCCGCCCGTTGCTCCGGCGGGATGCGGTCGATGTTGGCAAAGCCCATGGTCCAGCCATCGAAGGCACGGCCGTCCGGCTGGAACTTGATCAGCGTGGTCACGTCGCGGTGGCGCGGGTCCAGACAGATGCGGCGGTACAGCGCCTGTACCAGGGCGTTCGGCCCTTCCAGCGCCTGCATGAAATAGCCGCCCTTGTACAGCAGCATGCCGGTGATGCCGTCGCGGGCGTTGTTGCTCCGCGCCTGGACCAGCAGGGCCAGCAACGCGTCATCGCTGACCGGGCCGGCCGACCGGCTGATATAGACGAGGCAAAGCAGATCATCCGCGGACATGGGGGCACACTCCGGCCGACACGGATGGCATTACAGCGCGAGAGCCAAGGACCCTGCAACCCTGCATTCGGCGCGGGCCGGCCGTCTCCGCCCCGCCTCGTCGTCCTGCGGTGCGCCTGCGCCCACCCTGTGCGGCAATGCCGCAGGGGCGCCGCTATGGGCGCCGGGCGGTGGCGGCCGCCGCCAGGGCCATGCCGCCGATGGCGCCGGCCGCCACCAGCCAGGGCGTGGTGCCGCCGCCGCGCTGGGCCCCCCCATGCACGCCCAGATCGTCGTCGGGGACATCGAACAGGTTGCCCGTCTCGGGTTTCCCCGACGGCTCCGCCTCGGCCCGCTCCACGGCGCGGCGGAAGCCCGCCTCCATCAGCCCGCCGGACAGGTCCGGGGCCAGGGCGAAGGCCAGCCGGGCCAGGCTGCTGCTGAGGCCGATGGGCAGGCGCCCGCGTGGATGCCGGGCCAGCCGGACCATGGCGCGGGCCACGCGCTCCGGCGTCTGCAACGGCCCGCCGGGCCGCAGCCGCCGGCCGGTATAGTTGGCGAAATGGCGCAGGCCCGGCGTGTCGACGAAGCTGGGATAGATGGCGGCCACCGCGATGCCGGGGTGGCGGCGCATGTCCTGGCGCAGCGCCTCGGTCAGGCCGCGCAGCCCGTACTTGGCCGCGGTATAGGCGGCGGCCATGGGCGGCGCGAACCAGGAGCCGGAGGAGCAGGTGTTGATCAGCACCCCGTGCCCCTGCTGCACGAAATAGCGCAGGACGGCATGGCTGCCGTTCAGAGCGCCGATCAGGTCCACCTCGATGACGCGGCGGTGCGCGGCCAGCGGCACCTGCTCGAACCAGCCCACGGCGCCGATGCCGGCATTGTTGATCCAGACATCGATGCCGCCGAAGTGGTCCACGGCGGTATCGACCAGCCGGCGCATGTCGGCATCGTCGGTGGCGTCGGCGGTGACGGCCACGGCCTCCGCTCCCAGCGCCCGGCATTCCGCCGCCGCCCGGTCCAGCTTCTCCGTGCCGCGGGCGGCCAGAACCAGATTGGCGCCGTCGCGGGCGAAGGCATGGGCCGTGGCCCGGCCGATCCCGCTGGAAGCGCCGACGATCACCACCGTTGCCCCGTCAAGCTGCATGGTCTCCCTCCTTATCCCGTGTCTGCGCGTCTCCCGGCAACAGGCCGGGGCACGGATCGGCACGCCCGGAACTTTGGCGACGCGGTTGCGATTGAAGGAGCAGCCCGCCCGTCCACCCCGTCTCGTTCCGGGAGTCCCGCCATGGCCGCGCGTCCGCCCGTCGACACCGCCGCGCGTTTCCTGCCGCCCTTGGGCCAGCGCAGCCTGGATCGGCTGCGGGCGGCGGCGGCCGGCTGCACCGCCTGCCCGCTGCATGCCACCGGCACCCGGACCGTATTCGGCGAGGGGCCGGAGCGGGCGCCGCTGCTGCTGGTGGGCGAACAGCCCGGCGACAGCGAGGATCTGGCCGGCCGTCCCTTCGTCGGTCCCGCCGGCCAGCTGCTGGACCGGGCCCTGGCCGAGGCGGGGATCGACCGCACGCGGACTTATGTCACCAACGCGGTGAAGCACTTCAAATGGGTGCAGCGCGGCCGCCGCCGCATCCATGAGAAGCCGGGCCGGCTGGAGGTCACGGCCTGCCTGCCCTGGCTGGAGGGCGAGATCGCGGCCCTGGCCCCCGTCGGCATCGTCTGTCTGGGGGCAACGGCGGCCCAGGCCCTGATCAGCCGCAGTTTCAAGGTCATGGCCGACCGGGGCGAGATCCTGGCCACGTCCTATGCCGGCTGGATCATGGGCACCATCCACCCGTCGGCGCTGCTGCGCATCACCGATGCCGACCAGCGGCAGGCGGCCTATGCCCGTTTCGTCGGCGATCTGGCCGCCGCGGCCCATCGGCTGGCCCGCCAGTCCGCCCATTCCGCCGCCCCTGCCCGTGCCCAGTCCACCGAAGCCGCGGCCGACGGGACCGGCCGGGCCGCGGGGTGACCGGCCGCGGGGTGACTGGCGGCGGGGGTCAGGCGCTGCAGGAGGCGCCGCCCAGCACGCAGAACTTGGCGCAGTGCGGGTGGTTCAGGGCCACGGTCGGGCGTGCCCCGGCCAGCGTCGTGCCCAGCTCGAACTGCGGGTCGTGGGGCAACAGGGTGCAGGCCACCAGGGCCGGCCGCTCGGTCCCCTTGCGCTTCACCACCATGCGGCTGGTGGCGCACATCATCTGCTCCGGGCGCTTGCCCAGGATGTCCCAGCAGCCGGTGCTGACCTCCGGCACGTCCTGGCGCGCATCCATCTCCGGGAACAGCACCAGCCGCGCCGGGTCGTCCACAGCCAGTGCCATGCCCAGCGCCGCGAACAGGCGGCCATAGCCGGCCCGCAGATCGGCCAGCCCCTCGCCGGACAGGCCGCGTCCGGCCACGGCCGGCGCGAAGCCGTTGTCGGCCAGCCAGCGCAGCCCCTTCAGCATCGGCTCCCAGGTGCGGGGGCCGCGCTCCGCCTCATGCACGGCGCGGCTGTAATGGTCCATGGAGACGCGCAGGCCCAGCCGCGCCCCGAACCGGGCCTTCAGCCGCAGCAGCGCCGCCTGATGGCGCTGCATCGGCCGCATGGCGTTGGTCAGCACCAGCAGGTGGAAGCCGGCCTCCAGCCCGTCCTCCAGGATGCCCAGGATGTCCGGGTTCATGAAGGGCTCGCCACCGGTCAGCCCGATCTCCCGCGTCGGCAGCCCCAGGGCGCGGATCTCCGCCAGATAGGATGCGGCCTCGTCCCGGCGCAGATAGGCCAGGGAGTCGTTGCGCGGGCTGGACTCGATATAGCAGTTGGCGCAGGTGATGTTGCACAGGGTGCCGGTGTTCAGCCACAGAGTCTCCAGCCGTTGCAGCGTCACCGTGGCCCTTTCCTCGCCCTTGGCGGTGCGGGCGGGGTCGCGGAACTTGGCCGGGTTCAGCGGTGTCACAGGCGGCGTTACGGGCGGTGTCACGGGCCGCTGCGGCGCGGTCGGGGGCAAAGCGGCGCGGGCAGGGGGGGCGGAAACGGCGGCGGTCATGGCGTCCCTGGTGCGGGCAGGCGGGCGTTTTTCCAAAGATAACCCGATGCCGGCCGAATGCATCCCCGCCATCGCCGGCCTCACCGTCTCGTGATGCGCCCGCGCCGGGCCAGTGGCGGGCGATCTCCCGTCACCATCGCCGGCCAATCGTGCTACCGTTGCGCTCATGTACAGCGATGTCCTGGATCTGCGTGACTTCTACGACGGCAGCCTGGGCCAGGTGGTGCGCCGCCTGATCCGCCGGCGCGTCCGCGAATTCTGGCCCGATGTCACCGGCCTGCGCGTGCTGGGGCTGGGCTACGCCACCCCCTATCTCCGCCCCTTCCGCGACGAGGCGGAGCGGGTCATGTGCCTGATGCCGGCGGGGCAGGGCGTGGTGTTCTGGCCGCATGAGGGGCCGGGTCAGGTGGCCCTGGCCGAGGAGGCGGAGCTGCCGCTGCCCGACATGTCGGTGGACCGGGTGCTGCTGATCCATGCGCTGGAATGCACCGAGGCGCTGCGCCCGATGATGCGGGAGATCTGGCGGGTCATGGCCGGCGGCGGGCGGCTGATCGTGGCGGTGCCGAACCGCCGCGGCATCTGGGCCCGCAGCGACCGCACGCCCTTCGGCCATGGCAGCCCCTTCTCGCCCTCGCAGTTGAAGCAGACCCTGCGCGCCAACATGTTCGTGCCCGAGCGTGACCAGTGCGCCCTGTTCCTCCCGCCGACCGAAAGCCGATTCGTCCTGGCCGGCGCCGGCGCGTGGGAGGAGCTGGGATCCCGCTGGTTCAAGGCCTTCGCCGGCGTCCACATGATCGAGGCGTCGAAGCAGATCTATGCCAGCGCCGGCCGGGCCAAGACGCGGGAACGCCGCCGCCTGCTGTCCCCCGCGGCCCAGCCCGTCTTCGGGCGCGTGGCGGTGGAGCACCGGGCCGGCGACCCGGACGGGTCCTGTCCCGGGGACCCCGGCGACGCTTGAGCGCGGCCGGTCAGTGCTCCCTGTCTCCGCCGCGGCCCCCGCCTCCGCCCCTGCCGGCAAGGGCGGCGCCGCCGACGATCAGGGCGCAGGCCACCGCCACCGGCCAGCCCGGCTCGGCCCGCCCGGCCAGGATCAGCAGGGCCGTGGACAAAAGCGGCGTGGCATAGCTCAACGCCCCCAGCCGCTGGATGTCGCCGCGCTTGACCCCATGGTCCCAGACGAAGAAGGCCCCGCCCACCGGCCCCAGCCCCATGGCCAGCACCGCCAGCCAGGCGACGGTCCCCTGCGGCCAGATCCGTGGCTCGAAACCCAGGTGGCACAGGCCGGCCAGCCCCGATGTCGCCAGACAGAAGAACGTCACCGCGCGGGTCGGTACGTTCCCGAAACGACGAGACAGCACGGAATAGCCGGCCCAGGTCACGGCGGCGGCCAGGGCGGCGCCATAGCCGGGCAGGGCGGCGCCCCGCAGGTCCGGACCATGACCGCCGCTGACCAGCACCAGCGTTCCCGCCAGCCCGGCGACGGCGCCCAGCAGTTGCGGCCGGCCCAGCCGCTCGCCCGGCAGCAGCCCGGCGAAGACCACGATCAGCAGCGGCCAGAGATAGTTGATGAGGTTGGCCTCCACCGCCGGGGCCGTCTGCAACGCCAGGAAATACAGGGCGTGGTACCCGAACAGCCCGCCCACCCCCAGCAGCCAGACCGGGGCGGGCTGGCGCAGGGCCGGCAGCGGGTTCTCACGGCGCAGCAGCTGCACCGCCAGCCCCAGCGTGCCGGCGATGGCGAAGGCCAGGGCCACCAGCAGGAAGGGCGGCACCGGCCCGGCCAGGGCCGTCAGCAGGGCCAGGGTGGACCAGAGCAGGATGGCGCTGCCCCCCACCAGCGTGGCCCGGCGGACGGAGGACGGATGGTGGGCCGCGCCCGCGCTCATGCGCTCCCCCTCATGGCTGGACGCCGTCCAGCGGCAGCAGCGTCTTCCCCGCCACCTTGGTGGACAGCACCATGACCGAGCGGGTGGCGCCATGGGGGGCCAGGGCGGTGATGATCCGGTCCAGATGCGGCACCGAACTGGCGGCCACCTTCAGCAGGTAGCTGTCCTCGCCAGTGACCTCGTGGCATTCCAGCACCTCGGGCGTCCCGGCGGCGAAGGCTTCCACCGCGGCATCGCGGCCGGGCAGGGCGCGGATGCGCACAAAGGCGCAGAGCCCGTACCCCAGGGCGGCATGGTTGACCTCGGCCCGGTAGCCCTGTATCAGCCCCGCATGTTCCAGGCGCCGGACCCGTTCGGCCACCGCCGGCGGCGTCAGCCCCACCTGGCGGGCCAGATCGGTGAAGGATTGCCGTGCATCGGTCTGCAGCGCCGCAAGCAGCTGCCGGCCGATGGGATCGAGAAGGTCGGATGTGGGGCGCCCGGTCATGGCGTCGCATCCTAACGATGTTGGTCGGTTTCCGCTATTCCGGCGCCGCCCGGCGCTGGCAGAGTGCGTCGCCTGTCCGGACGGAGTCGCTGTTTTTGCTGGAAGATCTGGGAATTCTCTGGCGCGGGCTGGTGCTGGGGGTGGTCATCGCCGCACCGGTCGGACCCATCGGCCTTCTGTGTATCCGCCGCACGCTGGAGCGGGGCCTGTCCACCGGGCTGGCCACTGGCGTCGGTGCGGCCATGGCCGATGCCCTGTTCAGCGCCATCGCCGCCTTCGGTGTCACCGCGGTGATCGACCTCCTGACCGGCCATGTGCGCGAGCTGCGCCTGATCGGTGGTGTCTTCCTGCTGGCGGTGGCCGTTCACAGCTTCCTGCGCGAGCCCAAGCCGCTGGCGAAGGAGCCGGTGGCGGGCAATCTGTTCGCGGCGGCCGTCACCGGCCTGGGGCTCACCTTCACCAATCCGGTGACCATCCTCGGCATCTTCGCCGTCATCGCCGGCTTCGGCGCCACTCCCAGCCCCGGCGCGGCCGGCACCCTGGTGGCCGGCATCTTCCTGGGTTCGCTCTGCTGGTGGACCGTGCTGTCCGGCGGCATCACCCTGATCCGGCACCGCGTCACCGTGCGCACGGTCCACTGGATCAATGTGGGCACCGGCGTGCTGCTGGCGGCGCTGGGCCTCTGGGCCCTGGCCGGGGTTCTGCTGGTGTAACGGCCGTGATCGGTCCCGCCCGCGATGCGCCATAGCAAACGGCCCCGGGGATCGCTCCCCGGGGCCGTTTTTTGCCAGGGCCGTGGACGGATCAGCCGGCGGCCAGCGCGTCCTCGGCGTCCAGCACGGTGGCGACGGCATGGACCACGGCGGCGATGCGCACCGTGTCCTGCACATTCTCCTTGGTCGCGCCCTTGGCCAGCACTTCGCGCTCATGGGCGTCGATGCACATGCCGCAGCCATTGACGGCGCTGGCGGCCAGCGACCACAGCTCGAAATCCACCTTGGGCGCGCCGGGATTGGCGATGATGTTCATGCGCAGCTTCGCCGGCATCTTGCCGTACTCCTCGTTGGAGGAGAGGTGGACGAAGCGGTAATAGATGTTGTTCATGCCCATGATGGCGGCCGCAGCCTTGGCGGCGGTCAGCACGGCCTCGTCCAGATGGGCCTTGGCCTCGGCCACGATGGCGGCGGTCACCTCGGCATTGCGGCTGGCGATGGCGGCGGCCACGGCCGTGCCCCAGGCCTGCTGCGGCGACAGGGACGAGGTGGTGATGACCGACCCGATGTTCAGCCTCAGGTCCTTGGCATAGTCGGGCAGGCGCGACTTCAGGGCGTCGATGGACATCGGTCCTCTCCGGGGTCAGTGAAACGGACGGGAAATGGCGGCCGGGGGAACCACGGCCGGACGGGAAACCGCACGCGGGAACGGACTTCAGGTGGGAAGCCACCGTCCATTCGGCAATGGCAACCCGCGCGCGGCATGGGGCGCGCCGGTCACAACGCGCACGGGCACAGGGTCTGCCTGCATCGCGGTGGCCCCTGGATACGGGCCGGTTTCCGGCGGCAGTCCAGCAGATGCCGGCTGGCGGCGGCGGTCACAGCCGCCCTGCGGCGGGGCAGGAACCGCTATCCGGGGTGCGCCCCGGATAGCGGGGACATGCGCGGCGGGCGCCTGGCGGGGGGAATGCGGCGCCCGCCGCGGGAAGATCACCTGACGTTGGGGAGATCAGGCGACCTTCAGAACCTCTTCACCCTTCTGCCAGTTGCAGGGGCAAAGCTCGTCGGTCTGCAGGGCGTCCAGGGTGCGCAGCACCTCGGCCACGTTGCGGCCGACCGACAGGTCGTGCACGGAGGCGAAGCGGATGATGCCCTCCGGATCGACGATGAAGGTGGCGCGGAGCGCGACGCCCTCGGTCTTGTGCAGGATGCCCAGGTCGGTGCTCAGCTCGCGCTTCAGGTCGGCCAGCATCGGGAAGGGCAGGTCCTTCAGGTCGGCATGGTTGTTGCGCCAGGCCAGGTGCACGAACTCGCTGTCGATGGAGGCGCCCAGCACCTGGGTGTCACGGTCGGCGAACTCGCCATTGGCCTTGCCGAAGGCGGCGATCTCGGTCGGGCAGACGAAGGTGAAATCCTTCGGCCAGAAGAACACGACCAGCCACTTGCCCTTGTAGGTGTCGTTGTTGATGTCCGCGAAGGCGGACTTCGGGTCGGTGGACACGACGGCCTTCAGATTGAAAGCCGGGAACTTGTCGCCAACGGTCAGCATGCTATAGCTCCAGTTTCGCTTAGCGGTTGGATTTCGGTCGGGTCGTTTTTCCACAGGGCTTGCCGCGGGGCGCACCCAGGGGGGCGTGCCCGGCGGGCCGCCTTGAACGGTTCCAAAAATGCCAACATCCCTTTGATATTTCCAATCGTATCTTCCGACTGTCGTAATAGGAATCCCCGATGATCCCGGCAAATGTGACGGTGCGGCAGCTGCGCTATCTGGTGGCCCTGGCGGATACGCTGCATTTCGGGCGCGCCGCCGCCGCCTGCCATGTCAGCCAGCCCAGCCTGTCGGCCCAGATCCAGCAGCTGGAGGACGCGCTGGGCACCGGCCTGGTGGAGCGCACCAAGCACCGGGTGCTGCTGACCCCCGCCGGGGAGGATGCGGTGCGCCGCGCCCGCGACATTCTGGCGCGGCTGGACGACCTGTCGCAGGCGGTGCGGGCCGCCGGGCGGCCCCTGTCCGGCGTGCTGCGGCTGGGGGTGATCCCCACGGTCGGGCCTTATCTGCTGCCGCGGGTGCTGCCTACCCTGCGCGGGGCCTATCCCGAGCTGAAGCTCTACCTGCGCGAGGATCTGACCGAGCGGCTGCTGGACCGGCTGCGGGGTGGCGACCTCGATGCCGCCCTGCTGGCCCTGCCGCTGGCGGAAAGCTGGCTCGACCAGGCGGAGGTCTATGACGAGCCCTTCCTGGTGGCGCTGCCGCCGGGCCACCGGCTGGCGGCCCGGACGGCGCTGACCGAGTCCGACCTGCGTGGCGAATCGCTGCTGCTGCTGGAGGACGGGCACTGCTTCCGCGACCAGGCCCTGCATGTCTGCCATCTGGCCGGGGCCGCCGAATCGGACGGGTTCGCCGCCACCTCGCTGGCCACGCTGATGGAGATGGTGGCCGGCGGCCTGGGTCTGACCCTGGTGCCGGCCCTGGCCGCACCGGCGCCGGGGCCGGGGACCGGCGTCACCATCCGCCCCTTCGCCGCACCGCAGCCCTCGCGCACCATGGCCCTGGTCTGGCGCCGCGGCTCTCCCCGCGCCGACGACCTCGCCCGCATCGCCGAGGTGCTGCGCGACTGCCTGCCCGACGGGCTGCGCCGGGCGAAGGCCGCTGCGGCTGGCATGGCCCGCTGACACCGCCGGCGCTTCTGCGCCGGCGTCAGTAGTCCCACTCCACCTGCACGCCGACCTGGCTCTCGGTGCCGACCTCGCCGCGGGCCTTGATATGGTCGGTGATGCCGTATTCCACCGTGGCCTTGCTCTGGCCGGTGCCCAGCTCCTGCTCCACGCCGACATAGACCTTGCTGCCGATGTAGCGGCCGGCGGCGACGGTGCCCAGCCCTTCGCCGGTCTCGCTGCTGCGGATCTCCAGCCGGTCCACGCCCAGCGAGCGTTTGACATTGTCCATCAGGCCGGGGCCGCCGCCGATCAGTCCCGTCAGCTGGGCGGCGCTCTGGGCCAGCTGCACCGCCTCGAACGCCGACAGCTGGCCGGCGCCGCGGTTGAACAGCAGCCGGGCCAGCACCTCGTCCTCGGGATAGGCGGGGTTGGAGGACAGGCGCACCACGGGCTTCGATGGCCGGCCCTCCACATCGATGATGGCGGTCAGGTCGCCGCGCTGGGTCGTGGCCTCGATGTCCAGCGCCGGCTCCAGCGTGCCGTCGCCGAGGAAGGTGAAGCTGGCGCGCGACAGGCTGAAGGTCTGGCCCAGCACCGCCGCCTCGCCCTTGACCAGGGTGACGGCGCCGCTGACGAGCGGCTGCTCGGCCGTGCCGCGGACCTGCAGATCGGCCTTGAATTCGGCGTCCAGCCCGCGGCCCTGCACATAGATCTGGTTGGGGGCGGTCACGTCCAGTTGCAGCGCCACTACCATGCCCGGCCCGGCGGAGCGGTCCTCGTCCACCGCCTGGCCGGCACGGGCGCCGGCCGTCCGTGCCGGGGCCGGGGGCAGGCGGCCGGGCGCCAGCCGCTCGGCGCCACGCGGGCGCTGTTGCGGCTGGTTGACCTCCTGCACCGTGAGATCGGCCACCGAGGCCGGCAGCCGGTCGGGGATGTTCACCCGCGCCTGGCTGACCGTGGCCTGACCGGCCACCAGAACGTCGCGGAAGCTGCCGGCCACGCTGACATCGGCATCGGCGGTGGCGGTGACCAGGTCGGTCTGGGCCACCCGCGCCTTGTCGGCCCGCAGGCGCAGGTCGATCTGGCGGTCACCGAAGGCCGGGTTGAAGCGGATGGCGCCCTCCAGGGCCACGCGCCCGTCGCCGGGGGTGCTGCCGTGCAGGTCCTGCACCACCAGCCCGTCGGGGCCGCCGGCCAGGGTGCCAGTGATGGCGGTGACGCGGGTGCCCCATTGCTGGTTCTCATAGGACGCCTCGATCAGGCGCACCGTGCCGGCCAGGCGCTGGTCGGCCATGCTCCCCTCCAGCCGCAGGGCCACGGCCATGCGCCCGCCCAGCCGGTCGCCGGTGGTGGCCAGCAGATCGTTCAGCCGCACCAGCTCCACCGTGCCGTCCAGCCGGCCGTTGACGGGGCGGTCCGGCGGCAGGGCGAAGGCCAGCGGCCCGCCGGCCAGCACCAGCGGCAGCCCGACATGGCCGTTGAGGTCGACACCGCCGCCCTGGGCCTCGGCCTTCAGATCGGCCTCGACCCGGCCGTCGCGCCAGACCGCATTCATGCTGGCCCCCAGGGCGCTGGGGCCGGCCTGGCTTTCCGGGGCCAGCCGGAACCGGGTCAGGCGCAGCGACGCCTCGCCGCGCGGGGCGGCCACGCTGCCGTCCAGCCGGGCATTGCCGTTCAGCTCGCCCTCCAGCGTCAGGGTCGGGTCGATCAGCTGGGCCCAGGCCAGCGGCACCCGCACCAGCTCGGCCTGGGCCTGCAACCGGCGCTGGCTCAGCTCGGCGCTGACGGCCACGCGGCTGTCGCCGGACACCAGGGTCAGCCCCTGCACCTGGATCTGGTCGCCGCCGAAGCCCAGCCTGGCCGGCTGGGCCAGCTGGAAACGGGTGTCGTCGATGCTGCCGCTGAAGCGTTGCAGCGCCAGGGTGGTCAGTGCCTTGTCCCGGCCCAGCGTGCCGGCGGCCGACAGGCTGATCGGCCGGCCGTTGCTGCCGCTCAGCTCCAGGCCCAGCGCCGCATTGGTCAGCGGACCGCGGGCCGTGGCCTCCACCCGTTCCAGCCGCAGCCCGGCGGCGAAGCCGTTGGCGGCCTGGGCCCGCAGATCCAGGGTCGGCGTGCCCAGCAGGTCGGTGATGCGCCCGCCCAGGGTCAGGCGCTGAAGGCGCTGGGCGCGCATGTCGGCCCGGTGCTCCAGCCCGGTGGCGCCCACCTCCAGGATGACGGTCTGGCGTCCGCCCGGTGCCTCCAGCCGGATCTCGGCCGTGGCCTCGCCGGACAGGCGCTGCCCCGCCAGCTCGCCGATGGCGGCCAGATCGGGCAGGGCGGCGGACAGGGCGCCGCTGGCGGTGCCCGTCGCCAGATCGGCCGCCAGCCGGCCGCTGACCCGGTTCTCCCCGATCCGCAGCAGCAGATCCTCCAGCGTCAGGTCCCGCGCCCCGCTGGCCAGCCGCGCCTCCAGCCGCACCGGCCGTTGCGACAGGGCGGTGTCTGCGGTGATCCGGCCCTTCGGCGCCCGCGGCACCTCGGTCAGCTCGGCGGTCAGCCGTGCGTCCCCCAGCCGGCGGCCGCCGATGTCCAGCCCGGTGCCGGTCAGGGTGCCGGTGACGGCCAGCGCCTCCAGCGGCCCCTCGGCCCGCAGCTCCAGCGTGGCGCTGCCGGCCATGGGCTGCCGCAGGGCCGGGGCCAGCGGCGCCAGATCGGGCAGGGTGGCGCGGCTGCTGGCGCGCAGCCGGTCCCCCTCCAGGCTGGCCTCGCCGTCGATGGTGGCATGGGGGCTGGTCAGCCTCAGGTCGTGCAGGCGCAGCGCGCCGCCGCTCTCCACCGTGCCGGTCAGCCGGGTCTCCGCCCCCAGCAGCGCGTCGGCGGCGGCGATGCCGACCCCCAGCCTGCGCCCGCTGGCGTCGATGCGGGCGGTCAGCGTGTCGTCCTGCCGCGTCAGGCCGATCTCGGCCGTCACGGCGCCGCGCAGGTCGCGCCCGGCCCCATTGGGTCCGGCCAGTCTGGACAGGGGGGCCAGATCGGCGGCGTCCAGGCGCAGCGTGGCCTCGGCCCGCCGGCCCCAGTCGCGCAGGGTGCCGCTGCCGCCCAGGTCCAGGGCGGCGGCGTCCAGGGCCAGCCGCCCGATCTCCACCACCGCGTCGTCGCTGCGCACCAGCGCCTCCAGCGACAGCACGGGAGCCGGCCCCAGCAGCCCGGCCAGGGCCGGGTCGCCCGCCAGCGGCTGCTCCAGCACCGCCTCCGCCGTCACCGCCATGCGCTCGCGCCCGCCCTGGGGCACGGCCCTGGCCGTCAGGGTCAGCCTGTCCGCGCCATAGGACTGAACTGTGGGGGCCTGGATTTCCAGGCTGCTGACGAACTGCGGCGCTTTGCTGGTGCCCTGGACCTGGAGTTCCAGCCGTCCGCTGCGGAAGCCCGGCTGGGCCAGCACCTGATGCAGGGCGGAATTCTCCGGCGCCTCGAACACCAGACCCAGATTGAGGGCGTCGGTCTGCAGCGCATATTCGCCGCCGCCATACAGCCGCCCGGCGGCCACGGTGAAGCCGACGCCGTCCAGGGCGATGCGCTCGCCGGGCACGATCAGCCCGCCGGCGCCGAAGGCCACCTCCGGCCCGGCCAGCGTGTTCAGCGGTGCCGGCAGCAGGGCCTGGATGTCGCCAGTGCCCTCCAGGCCGAAGCTGAAGCGGTCGGCGGTGGGGCGGATGCGGGCCTCGGCCGTGGCATGGACCACGTCGCCGGCCCGGGCGGCCAGCCGCCCGGTCCAGTCGGTCAGCGGCCCGGACCCCGTCAGGGTCACCGTCACCGGCGGGCGGCCGGGGATCTGCAGCAGGTCGGCCACCAGCCCGCCCACCGGCTCCTCCAGCGTCAGGTTCAGCGCCAGGCTGTCCTGGGGCACATAGGTGGCGTCCAGCACGGCGGTGCCGGGCATGTCGTCGGTGCGGGCGGCATTCAGGCGCACATGGCCGCCCGGCCGGCCGGCGGGGATCTCGGCCGCGCCCTCGGCCTTGCCCATGGCCGGGCGGCCGCCGGCCAGCGCCGCTCCCAGCTCGATGCGCGGCAGGTCCAGCCGCTCCAGGTCCACCGCCACCGGCAGGCGGAACGGCGTATCGTCCTCGGGTTGCGGCGTGTCCGGGCTTTCCGGGGTGCGGGCCACGGCCACGCGGTCGGCGGCCAGCCGGTTGATCTCCAGCGTGCGCGTCAGCAGGGCCAGCGGCGACCAGTCCAGCGCCGCCCCCTCCACTGTCAGCCACACGCCCCGGGCGTCGGCCAGGGTGATGCGGTCGATGCGCAGGTCGAACAGCGATCCGCTGTCCCCCTCGATGGTCAGGCCGGGCACGGCGGTCCGGGCCTGGGCCAGCACGAAGCCGCGGCCGCTGCCGGTGGACAGCCAGGCCATGGCCCCCAGGACCAGCAGCAGCGTCAGCGCCAGCAGCCCGCCCAGGATATAAAGGGTGACGCTGACGGGATGGGGCAGGCGGCGGCCGCCCGTTTCGGGCGCGGTATCCGGTCGGCTGTCGGTCATGGCGTCCCCCGGTCGGTGGGCGAAGGCGGTGTGCGTCGGGGCAGCAGGGTGCGGTAATGCGGCATCGCCATGGCGGTCCCCTCAGAAGGCCTGGCCGATGCTGACATAAAGCTGGAACGCGCTGTCGCCGCTGCGCTTGTTCAGCGGTACGGCCGCGTCCACCCGGATCGGCCCGATGGGCGTGTAGTAACGGGCGCCCAGCCCGGCGCCGTAGCGCAGCCCCGCGCCCAGGGTCGGGTATTCCGTCTCATAGACATTGCCGGCATCGAGGAAGGCGACGACACCGATATTCTCCGCCACCTTGAAGCGCAGCTCGGTGCTGGCCTCGAACAGGGACAGGCCGCCGCGCGGGTCGCCCTCGGCGTCGCGTGGCCCCACATCCTGATAGCCGTAACCGCGGATGGAGCCGCCGCCGCCGGCATAGAAGCGCTTGTCCGCCGGCACATTCAACAGCCCGCCGCCGACGATGGCACCATAGACGGCGCGTCCGGCCAGCACGAAATCATCCTCCGCATCCAGCCCCAGATAGGCGGTGCCGCCGACACGGGCGATGGTGAAGCTGGAACTGTCGCCCAGCGCCGCCCAATAGGGTGTGGCGGCGGCGTTCAGCCGCCAGCCCGCCGTGGGGTTCAGCAGGTCGTTGCTGCGGTCGATGGTCAGCGCCGCCGGGATGCCCAGCAGGGTGTTGCTGGTGGTCTGCTCGTTCTCGATGATGCGCGACTGTTCCAGCGTGGCGCCCAGGCTGGCGGTGATGCCATGGGCCAGCGGCCGCTCCACCACGCTGGTCAGCACCAGGGCCTTGCGGCGATAGGCGTCCGGGCGTTCGGAGATGGCCTGGGCCGACAGGGTCAGGGCCTGGCGCCGGGACAGGAAGTCCGGCTCGCGGTAGGTGGCGGCCAGGGTATAGTCGTACTGGCCGGGATCGGTGGTGCTGTTGCGGCCGATGCCGTCCACCGCCGCCGACAGGCGGAAGCGCTCGGCCCCGCCCAGCAGGTTGCGGTGGCCCCAATAGGCGTTGCCGCCGAACCCGTCCTCGGTGCCGTATTTCAGGCCGAAGCCCACGAAGCGCATCTCGCGCTCCTGCACGTCCACCTGCACCGGGGCGCGGCCGTCGGCGTCCACCTGCTCGCCCAGCCGCACGCGCACGCTGGAAAACACCTCCAGATCGGCCAGGGCCTGCCGGTAATCTTCCAGCAGCGACGGCTTGTAGGGATCGCCGATCTTGAAATCGCGGCGGCGGCGGACGGCCCGTTCCTCCACCTGCTGCAGCCCGTTGACCTGGATGCGGCCGATATGGACCTCCGGCCCGGGATCGACGCGATAGGTCACGTCCATGCCGCGGGTGGCATGGTCGACCACCAGCTGCCGGTCGATCACGCGGGCGAAGGCGCGGCTGCGCTCGGCCAGCCGGGCGGGGACGCGGCCCTCGGCGTCCAGCACGGCCTGGCCGGTGGCCGGACTGCCCACGGCCAGTCCCAGGTCCGCCGCCGTCACCAGCCCTTCCGGCAAGGGATTGCCGTCCGGATCGGTCAGGGTGACGCTGCTGATGCTGTAGCGCGGCCCCGGCTCCACGGCGATGGCGACCTTGGCCGGGCTTTGGCCGACATCCACATCGATGTCCAGCACGGCGTCGAAATAGCCCTCCGACCGCAGGGCGGCGGCCAGCCGCTCGCGGTCGGCCTCGGCCCGGCGCCGCAGTCCCAGCGGCGAGGGCGGGGGGCTTTCCCGCAGCCCCACCAGGCGCGACACGTCGCTGAGCCGCGTCTCCAGCCCGCCCTCGGCGCCGCTGATCTCCACGGTGTAGGGCGTGTCCTGTGCCCTGGCCGGCGGTGGGGCAAGGACAGACAGGCCGACAACGGTGGCAAGAAGGAGGGAACGCAAGCGCATGTTCTGTCTGACGCGGCCCGTGCGGGAAGGATCGGCTGTCGCCACGATACAGGGCCGACCCTCCGGGGTGAACGTTTCATCACCAATCCCCGGGCCGCCAAGAGTAACGGCAAAGCCGGCGCTGTCATCCCGCGGGCGGGGTACCCCTGTCGTTTCCGTCCGCGCCGGCTCCGGCCGGCGGGTATGCGCTCTTGTCCCGTAAATGCAACGCTGCCCCCCCATGTCCGGGACTTTGCGCGCTGGACCGCCATCGCTATATTGCGCCGCGTCAAGACAGGCCCGGCTTCCTTCCCCGCATGGGAAAGTTGCCGGGCGTTTTTCATGCGCGCATCCCGGGCCGACGGGCGGCCCCAAGTGGCGGCGCGCCGAGGGTACAAAGGTCGTCCCATGGAATTGCGCAATATCGCCATCATCGCCCACGTCGACCACGGCAAGACCACGCTGGTCGACATGCTGCTGAAACAGTCCGGCACCTTCCGCGAAAACCAGCAGGTCGCCGAACGCGCCATGGACAGCAACGACCTGGAGCGTGAGCGCGGCATCACCATCCTGGCCAAGTGCACCTCGGTGGTGTGGAACAATGTCCGCATCAACATCGTGGACACGCCGGGCCACGCCGATTTCGGCGGCGAGGTGGAGCGTATCCTCAACATGGTGGACGGCGTCTGCCTGCTGGTGGACAGCGCCGAAGGCCCGCTGCCGCAGACCAAGTTCGTGCTGGGCAAGGCGCTGAAGCTGGGCATGCGCCCCATGGTCGTCGTCAACAAGATCGACCGCCAGGACGCCCGCCCCGACGAGGTTCATAACGAGATCTTCGACCTGTTCGCCTCGCTGGATGCCAGCGACGAGCAGCTGGATTTCCCCACCCTGTTCGCCTCGGGCCGTAACGGCTGGGCCGTGGTCGATCTCAACGACGAGCGCAAGGACCTGACCCCGCTGTTCGAACTGATCGTGCGCCATGTGCCGGCGCCGAAGGTGGACAGCGCCGATGCGCCCTTCACCATGCTGGCCACCACGCTGGAGGCGAACCCCTATCTGGGCCGCATCCTCACCGGCCGCATCCAGTCCGGCCGCGTCAAGACCAACATGGCCATCAAGGCCCTGACCCGCGACGGCAAGCTGATCGAGCAGGGCCGCGCCTCGAAGGTGCTGGCCTTCCGCGGGCTGGAGCGCGTGCCGGTGGATGAGGCCGAGGCGGGTGACATCATCGCCCTGGCCGGCCTGACCAAGGCCACCGTGGCCGACACCATCTGCGAGATGGCGGTGGAGCAGGCCCTGCCGGCCCAGCCGATCGACCCGCCGACCCTGGCCATGACCTTCTCGGTCAATGACAGCCCGCTGGCGGGCCGCGAGGGCGACAAGGTCACCAGCCGCATGATCCGCGACCGTCTGTTCCGCGAGGCCGAGGGCAATGTGGCCCTGCGCATCCGGGAGACGGACAGTGCCGACGCCTACGAGGTGGCCGGCCGTGGCGAACTGCAGCTGGGCATCCTGATCGAGACCATGCGCCGCGAGGGCTTCGAGCTGTCCATCAGCCGTCCCCGCGTGGTCATGAAGACCGATACCACCAGCGGTCAGCGCCTGGAGCCGATCGAAGAGGTGGTGATCGATGTGGACGAGGAGTTCTCCGGCGTCGTCGTCCAGAAGCTCAACGAGCGCAAGGGCGAGATGCTGGAGATGAAGCCGTCGGGCGCCGGCAAGGTCCGTCTGGTGTTCCATGTGCCGTCGCGCGGTCTGATCGGCTATCAGGGCGAGTTCCTGACCGATACCCGCGGCACCGGCGTCATCAACCGCCTGTTCCACGACTACGCCCCCTTCAAGGGCCCGATCCCCGGCCGCCGCAACGGCGTGCTGATCTCCAACTCCGATGGCGAGGCCGTGGCCTACGCCCTGTGGAACCTGGAGGATCGCGGTCCGATGATGATCGAGCCGGGCTGGAAGGTCTATGAGGGCATGATCGTCGGCGAGCACACCCGCGAGAACGATCTGGAAGTGAACGTCCTCAAGGGCAAGAAGCTGACCAACATCCGCACCACCAGCAAGGACGAGGCCGTGGTCCTGACCCCGCCCATCCGCATGACGCTGGAAAAGGCTCTGTCCTACATCCAGGACGACGAGCTGGTGGAGGTCACGCCGAAGTCCATCCGCCTGCGCAAGAAGCTGCTGGACCCGAACGACCGCAAGCGCGCCGAGCGCGCCGCCGAAGCCAGCTGATCGCCGGCCGGACTGTCGTCAGGCAAACCCCCGTCCCGCCAGGGACGGGGGTTTTTCTTTGCCGATACCCTGGTGTGGCCCCGGCATGCGCGCGCCCGTCCCGCAGGGCTTTTCCCGCATCGTTCCCGCGAAGGCGGGACCCCGGGATCGGGCGCGCAATGGCCTTGGATGCTCCGCCTTTGCGGAGGATTGGCGGTGTGACCGCCAGACAGCCGAAGGACACGGATCGGCCTGTCCCTCCGCCTCCGTCCGCGGTCCAGATCGCCTGCGGGTCCGTCGTGCTTGTTCATTTGACCAAAGTCCTATTTTCATGCTTCGCTGCACTCATCCGCACCGCCGGGTGCAGGGGTCTTGGACAGCGTGAACATAACAAAGCCAGACGCTAACGCGACGGACTCCCGCACGGAAAAATCCGTCACCTTTGTCACTTTAAGGAAAATAATCCTTTATTTTCAGGGGCGTGCCAGGCGACGCCCGTCACCTTAAGCGTCACCTTTGGTCGCCTTAACGTCGCCTTTCGTCACCTTAAGCGTCGCGTCATGTCGCCTTAACGTCGCCTTTGGGATGCGCCGGTCGCCATGGTCCGGGCTGGCCGTTCCGGCCCGGCGCCCCGGCGCCGGCTGCGGTCCTGCGCGCGGACGCGCCAGGATGCGGCCGGGGACGCCGATGGATTAGTCCGATATGGATTTTTACGATTGACTCAGAACAATAATGCAACCGCCATTGTCCTGCGTTAGACCTTGCCTTGCGTGCCCTGTTGGAGTCCGCCTAAGCTTCCCTGGCCCTTCACCGGGCTAATGATAATGCGAGGAGAGGAACCATGGTCGAGGTTGTGATCGCCGGCGCCGCCCGGACGCCGATCGGGTCGTTCAACGGCGCGCTCAGCAGCGTGCCGGCCCATACCCTCGGCGAGGTGGCCATCCGCGAGGCGCTGTCCCGCGCCCGCACCGATGCGGCCGAGGTCGACGAGGTGGTGCTGGGCCAGATCCTCAGCGCCGGAGCCGGCCAGAACCCGGCCCGCCAGGCGGCGGTCAAGGCCGGCATCCCCGTGGAGAAGACGGCCTACGGCATCAACCAGCTCTGCGGCTCCGGCCTGCGCGCCGTGGCCCTGGGCTTCCAGGCCATCCGGCTGGGTGATGCCCGCATCGTCGTCGCCGGCGGGCAGGAAAGCATGAGCCAGTCGCCCCACACCATGCATCTGCGCGGCGGCACCCGCATGGGCGACGCCACGCTGGTCGACACCATGCTCAAGGACGGGCTGATGGATGCGTTCCACGGCTACCACATGGGCATGACCGCCGAGAACGTGGCGGAGAAGTGGCAGATCACCCGCGAGGAGCAGGACGCCTTTGCCGCCGCCAGCCAGCAGAAGGCCGAGGCCGCGCTGAAGGCCGGCCGCTTCAAGGACGAGATCGTCCCCGTCACCATCGCCGGCCGCAAGGGCGACGTGGTGGTGGACACCGACGAATATCCCAAGGCCGGCAGCACGGCCGAGGCCCTGGCCAAGCTGCGCCCCGCCTTCAAGAAGGACGGCACGGTCACGGCCGGCAACGCCTCGGGCATCAATGACGGCGCCGCGGCGCTGGTGCTGATGGGCGCCGACGAGGCGGCGCGGCGCGGCATCACCCCGCTGGCCCGCATCGTCTCCTGGGCCACGGCCGGCGTCGATCCGGCGGTCATGGGCTCCGGCCCGATCCCGGCCAGCCGCGCCGCCCTGAAGAAGGCCGGCTGGGGTGTCGACGACCTCGACCTGATCGAGGCCAACGAGGCCTTCGCCGCCCAGGCCCTGGCCGTGAACAAGGATCTGGGCTGGGACCCGGCCAGGGTCAATGTCAATGGCGGCGCCATCGCGCTGGGTCACCCCATCGGCGCCTCCGGCGCCCGTGTGCTGACCACCCTGCTGTTCGAGATGCAGAAGCGCGATGCCAGGAAGGGTCTGGCCACGCTCTGTATCGGCGGCGGCATGGGCATCGCGCTCTGCGTCGAGCGCGGGTAAGGGATGGAGACGGCGCGGTCCGGCCAGGCCGGGCCGCGCCCCCGTCTCCTGCAGGTGCGCTGGCAATCCAGCCCAAAAGCCGGCTATGCTTTTTCCAGGAAAACGGCCCGCCACTGATCGGGCCATCCATCCAGCCTCGGGGGGAAACACATGGAGAATAAGGCGCGCGTGGCCGTGGTGACCGGCGGGACCCGCGGCATCGGTGAGGCGATCTCGGTGGCCCTGCGGGATGCCGGCTACAAGGTGGCCGCCAACTATGGTGGCAACGCGCAGGCGGCGCAGGAATTCACCGAGCGCACCGGC
Organism: Oleisolibacter albus; assembly: GCF_003336875.1. Taxonomy (GTDB): domain Bacteria; phylum Pseudomonadota; class Alphaproteobacteria; order Azospirillales; family Azospirillaceae; genus Niveispirillum; species Niveispirillum album. Next base: position 268,038 of record NZ_QGNJ01000004.1, read on the forward strand.
ATTCCCGCCTACAAGTTCGACGTGGCCGATTACGAGGCGGTGCGGGCCGGCATCGCCCAGATCGAGCAGGATCTGGGTCCGGTGGATGTGCTGGTCAACAATGCCGGCATCACCCGCGACGGCGTCATGCATCGCATGAGCGCGGAGCAGTGGGCGGCGGTGATCCAGACCAACCTGACCAGCTGCTTCAACACCTGCCGCGCCGTCATCGACAGCATGCGCACCCGCAATTTCGGCCGCATCGTCAATATCGGCTCCATCAACGGTCAGGCCGGCCAGTACGGGCAGGTGAACTACGCGGCCGCCAAGTCGGGTCTGCACGGTTTCACCAAGGCCCTGGCCCAGGAGGGGGCCGCCAAGGGCATCACCGTCAACGCCATCGCCCCCGGCTATATCGACACCGACATGGTCCGCGCCGTGCCGCCCCATGTGCTGGAGAAGATCGTGGCCAAGGTGCCGGTGGGCCGCCTGGGCAAGGCGGAGGAGATCGCCCGCGGCGTGCTGTTCCTGGTGGCGGACGAAGCCGGCTTCATCACCGGCTCCACCCTGTCCATCAATGGCGGCCAGCATATGTACTGAGGCCGGGGACGGGCGCACCATGACCATTGGTGCGCCCCTCCATCCCCGGGTCGGGGTCGGCTGCATCGTCTGGAAAGGCGACCGGCTGCTGCTGGTCCGCCGCGGCAAGCCGCCCGGCTATGGCGAATGGTCGCTGCCCGGCGGCAGCCAGGAACTGGCGGAGACTCTGTTCGCCGCCGCCGAACGCGAGGTGTGGGAGGAAACCGGGGTCCGGGCCCGTGCCACCGCCGTGCTGACCGCGGTGGACAACATCGTTCACGACACAGACGGTGCGCTGCTGTTCCATTACACCATCGTCAATGTGCTGGCCGACTGGCTGTGCGGCGATCCCGTGGCCGCCGACGATGTGCTGGACGCCCGCTGGGCCACCCTGGAGCAGGCGGACGGGCTGGTGGCCTGGGACCCTCTGCGCCAGGTCCTGCATCTGGCCGCGGCCCGCCGCGGCTGACGGTCCCTCCCGGCCGGTTGAACGCCGCCGGACTGGGCGCGGCAAAGAAGATCCTGGACGGCTTACCCCCGACGGCGCCACAGTGGAGCGGACGATCGGCACAGACATGATCCGGCCGGTTGCAGCCTTGTCCCCGGATCTGCAGACCCGCTTTCTTATGAAACCGCGCCTTGTCACGTCGCTCTTCGTCCTGGCGCTGCTGCTGCTGGCGGGCTTCGTCCATATCGGCATGTCCTGGTATGTGGAAGGACAGCTGGCCCGCGACGCGCAGGCCCGCCTGTCGCTGCTGTCCGACACGTTCCGGACCTCGATCGACCGCGTCAGCGGCCTGCCGGCCCTGGCCGGGGCCACGGTCGATGTCAGGACCCTGCTCCAGCGCCCCGATGACGAGACGGCCCGTGCCGCGGCCAATGTCCTGCTGCAGCGGATGACCCGGGAGAACGGTCTCGATGCCGTTTTCGTGCTGGATTTCCGCGGTGTGACGCTGGCATCCAGCAATTTTGCGGAAACCGGCAGCTATATCGGCGGCAATTACAGTTTCCGCCCCTATTTCCGCATCGCGAAGGAGACAGGTTCGGGTTCCTATTATGGTGTCGGTGTCACCACAGGCCGGCCCGGCTATTTCCTGTCGTCGCGGATTCAATTCGGCCCCGGTCCCCAGGATTTCGGCGTCATCGTTGTGAAGACCGTGTTCTCACGGCTGGAGGCCAGTTGGGCCGATGGCGGGGAACGTGTGCTGGTAAGCGATGCCGACGGTGTCGTCTTCCTCAGCAGCACCTCCAGCCTGCGCTACCGGCCTTTGGCGGAATTGTCCCCGCAGGTGCGGGCGCTGCTGGACGCGGAACACCGCTACGCCACCAACCCCATCGGTGCCACGATCGACCTGCGCCGGGAATTTCCGCCCAGTGTGATCTCCTCGCGCGAGATTGACGGCACATCCTGGAAAATCACCACGGTGCTGCTGCGCAGCTCGCGGGACTGGCAGCCGCCGACGGCGGCCCTCACGGTCTTCCTCGTCGGTCTCGTCACGCTGCTGACCATCGTGACGCTGAAGCAGCAGAGCGATCGCCACAAGGCCGACCGCCGGACCAAGCGCGACCTCGAGATCCGCGTCGCCGAACGCACCAGCGAGCTGGTGAGTGCCATGTCGCTGCTCGAAGCGGAGATCATCGAGCGGCGCAACGCCGACGCCGCCCTGCACAAGGCCCGTGATGAGCTGGTCCAGGCGGCGAAGCTGGCGTCGATGGGGCAGGCGTTCGCCGGCCTCGCCCATGAGGTCAACCAGCCGCTGGCGGCGCTGAAGACCTATCTGTCGAGCACCCGGCTGCTGCTGTCGCGGGGCGACACGGACAGCGCCGTCGCCAACATCGGCATCATGGACGAGACGGTCGAACGTCTGGCCCGGCTGACCGGCAGCCTCAAGCACCTGTCGCGCCGCAGCGACCACCGCCGGGAAGAGATCGATCTCGCCGAAACGGCGCGTCGCATGATCGAACTGATGAAGTTCCGCATCCGCGATGCCGGCACCACGGTTGGTGGCGCCTATGATGCGCCGGTGCTGGTCGATGCGGACCCGGCCCGCATCGAGCAGATCATTCTCAACCTGTTGAAGAATGCCATCTATGCCGCCAAACGGTCGGTCCGGCCCGAGATCGTCGTCATTGCCGATATCCGGGACGGGTACGCCCATCTGGGCGTTGGCGACTATGGCGCCGGCGTGCCTGAAACCGCCCGCGCCCGCCTGTTCGAACCCTTCTTCACGACCAAGGAGGTGGGTGAGGGGCTTGGGCTCGGTCTGGCGATCAGCTATGCCATCGCCCAGGAGCATGGTGGTGCGCTCCGCTATGAGCGCACGGCCGAGGGCCAGACCTGGTTCCATCTGTATCTTCCGGTGAAGACGACCATTGTGGCCCAGGAGCAGCACACGTGACCGAGATGCTCGGAACCGTCTTGGTGGTGGATGATGACGAGATGCTTCTCGGCGCATTGGCGCAATGGCTGACCCTGTCCGGGTTCAACACCTTGACGGCGGCCAATGCCGATGCCGGCGTCACGTTGCTGCAGGCCCATCCCGTCGATGCCGTGCTGACCGATGTGCGCATGCCCGGACGCTCGGGCATGGATCTGCTGCGCACCCTGCGGGACAGCAGCCCCGATCTGCCCGTGGTGCTGCTGACCGGCCATGGTGACGTGCCGCTGGCCGTCGAGGCGCTGAAGCTCGGGGCCTTCGACTTCCTGACCAAGCCGCATGATCCGGAACGGCTGATCGCGACGCTGCGCAACGCCTGCACGCAACATGTCCTGACACGCCGCCTGCACGCCGCGGAAGCCAGGCTGGGTGGCCAGGACGCCGTCTCCACCTGCATTCTCGGGCAATCCGCTGCGATGCTGAAGCTGAAGGACGAGGTGCGGGCACTGCTGGATGCACCGCTCGATATCCTCATCCGCGGGGAGACCGGCACCGGCAAGGAGGTCGTCGCGCGTGCCCTGCACGATTGCGGGCCGCGTCGCACCAAACCCTTCGTCGCCATCAACTGCGCGGCGGTTCCGCACGAGATTTTTGAAAGCGAACTCTTCGGTCATGAGGCCGGGGCCTTCACCGGCGCCAAGACGCAGCGCGTCGGCAAGTTCGAGTTCGCCAATGGCGGCACGGTCTTCCTCGACGAGATCGAGAGCATGCCGTTGGGGGCCCAGGCCAAGGTGCTGCGCGTGTTGCAGGAACGGGTGATCGAACGTGTCGGTTCGAACCGCCTGATCCCCATCGATGTCCGGGTCGTCAGTGCCGCCAAGCTCAAGCTGCGGGAAGCGGCGGGCGAAGGCAGTTTCCGGGAAGACCTCTATTACCGGCTGGCCGGCTACGAGATCGATATTCCACCGCTGCGCCAGCGCGGCGACGACGTCATCCTGCTGTTCACCCAGTTCGCCACCGCCTGTGCCGAGCGTGCCAAACGCCGCCCGCCCGAGCTTACGCCGGCTCTGGTTGCGACCCTGCTGAACCATCCCTGGCCCGGCAATGTGCGCGAATTGAAGAGTGCGGCCGAGCGTTTCGGCCTTGGCCTCGGTCTGCATCTCTGTGGGTGCGCCACCCCGGCCGTCGCCGAGATGCGCAGCCTTGACAGCATGTTGGATGATTATGAGCGTAGCCTGATCCTGGCGGCGCTGAACCAGAGCGAAGGTTCGATCGCCGGGGCCATGCAGATCCTCGATGTCCCGCGACGGACGCTGAACGAGAAGATGCGCCGCCTGAGCATCGAGCGCGCCGCTGCCCGCGCCCATCCCCCCGGCGAGGCATGACGATTGCGGGAGGGGCCGCACATCGGCCCCGGTCCGCGGTAGAAAACCAGACGGATGACATGGAACAGCCGGCGCCGGCAGGCAGGCACCGGAAGCCCGTCGGCGCCCCCGGGGGACAGGCCCGGGAAAATCTCTGCAAATAGAATCCAGATTTCCGCCAGACCCGAGCCGGCGGACAGGCTGTTTTCCGCGCATGAATTCGGTCGTATCGGCAAGAACTTGCCGATTTTTGCGACTTGATCTGGATCAAACATGTAAGACATTGATTTGTATGCATGTTTTTCGGTGGCATGGCCACGCCCTGGCATCCTCCTTGCTGATATCTCCTCGGAAAGCGTGAACCGGTTTCCTCGATCGAGATGAAGAACGCACGTTCTGAAATCCCGGACGAAAACAACGCTTATCCTCGAAATGCTGGATGATCCACTTCGATAGAGACGAAGAGGAAACGAAATCCTGTGCCTGGCGAGGATTTGGCAAGGAGATGCGCCATGCAGTTCTTATCCCCTGCCGAGCCAAGATCGAATAAAAAGCTCGGAATCCTTCTTGCGTCTTTCCTCGTATTCATTTGCATCATGCTGATGCCGACCCCTGTGGGTCTCTCGACCGCCGGTCAGGCCGCTCTGGGTGTGCTGGCCATGGTGGTCATCATCTGGATCAGCGAATGCGTCTCGCCAGCCGCCAGCGCCATCATCCTGGTCGGCGTAGCCGCCCTTGGCCTGATCGGCACCATGATGCCGGATGGCAAGGCGCCGCTGACCTCCGCCCAGTCCCTCAATCTGATGCTGGGCGGGTTCTCGTCGTCGGCCGCGATCCTGGTGGCGATGGCGCTGTTCCTCGCCGTTGCGCTCAAGCATACCGGGCTTGATAAGCGCATCGCCCTCATCATCATGAATGCGGTCGGCGTGTCCCCGCCCCGGCTGCTGTTCGGCGCCATGCTGGTCGGCTTCGTCCTGGCGCTGTTCGTGCCCTCGGCCACGGCGCGCGTGGGTGCTGTCATCCCCATCATGGTCGGCATCGTCGCGGCCCTTGAGATGCCGATCAACAGCCGGCTCGGCGCGGCGCTGATGATCGTCACGGCCGAGGTCTGCTCCGTCTTCAACATGGGCATCAAGACGGCGGCGGCGCAGAACCTGATCAGCCTCGACTTCATGCAGAAGACCTTCGGCCACACCTACACCTGGGGTGAGTGGTTCATCTACGCCCTGCCCTTCACCATCCTGATGTGCGTGGCGCTGTTCTTCGTGACCCTGTTCGTCCTGCGCCCCGAAGCCCCGGAGCCTGAGGCCGCCAAGGTCAGAATCCGCCAGCAGCTGGCCGAACTCGGCCCGCTGTCGCCGGCCGAACTCCGCCTGATCCTGGTTGCGGTCGCTCTGCTGTTCCTGTGGTCGACCGAAGGCTGGCTGCATCCGCTCGACACCACCACCACCACGCAGGTCGGCATCGCACTGCTGCTGATGCCCCGCATCGGCGTCATGAACTGGTCGCAGGCGGAAAAGCTGGTGCCGTGGGGAACCGTGATCCTGTTCGGCGCCGGCATCTCCCTGGGGCTGCTGCTGTCGAAGACCGGAGCCGCTGCCTGGCTGGCCAATATCAGCCTGGGTCAGCTGGGCCTTGCCGACAAGCCGATCTGGATCGTGATCGCCCTGCTGTCGGTCTTCAGTGTGGTGCTGCATCTCGGCTTCGCCTCGGCCACCGGACTGGCCAGCACCCTGATCCCCATCGTCATCGCCTTCACGCAGTCCCTGCCCGTCGACAAGTCCACCATGTTCGGCATCGTCTTCGTCCAGAGCATGGTCGTGTCCTTCGGCTTCATCCTGCCGCCAAACGCGCCGCAGAACATGCTCTGCAACGCCACCGGCGCCTTCAACACCACGCAATTCGTCAAGGTCGGCCTGACGGTCACCATCATCGGGCTCCTGCTGGTGGCCCTGCTGTCGGTCACCTACTGGCCCCTGCTCGGAGTACTCTGATCATGTCCGGTTCCATCGGCATTGTCGGCGCCGGCCTCGTCGGTTCGGCCGCCGCCTATCTCCTGACGCTGCTGCCTGGTGGCGGTGATGTGGTCCTCGTCGATATCGACCGGAACCGCGCCGAAGCCGAGGCCCAGGATATCGCCCACGCCGCTGCGTTCGGCATCGGCTGGCACGTCCGCTCCGGCACATTCGAGGATCTGGCCGGTTCCGATCTCGTCGTCGTGACCGCCGGTGCCAGCCTGAAGCCGGGCCAGACCCGGCTCGATCTGGCCAAGACCAACACCGGCATCGTGATGTCGATCATCGAACAGGTGCTGAAACATGCGCCTGAGGCCATCCTGCTGCTGGCGACGAACCCGGTGGATGTGATGCCCGCCATCGCCGTCGAACGGTTCGGCCTGAAGCCGGGCCGTGTCATCGGCACGGGCTGCGCGCTGGACAGCGCCCGGTTCCGCGAGCGGCTGGCACGGCATCTCAATGTCGCGGCGCCGTCGGTCAGCGCCTATGTGCTGGGCGAACACGGCGACTCCGAAGTGCTGCACTGGAGTGCGGCCCACGTGGCCGACATGCCGCTCGACCATTTCGCCCAGTCCATTGGCCGTCCCATCGACGCCACTCTGCGGGAAAGCATCACCCAGGAGGTCCGCACATCCGCCTATCGCATCAAGGTCGGCAAAGGTGTGTCGAATTTCGGCATCGGTGGCTGCATTGCCCGGCTGGCGCGGGCCATCCTCGCGGATGAGCAACTGGTCTTCAGCGTCTCGACCTACCTGGACGAGGTCCTCGATGTGGAGCGGACCTGCATTTCGCTGCCGCATGTGCTCGGCCGCAACGGCGCGTCGCGCCCGCTGATGCCTGCACTCGACGCATCGGAGCGTACGGCCCTCCAGTCCAGTGCCCGCGTGATCCAGAGCGCCATCGCTTCCAGCCTCGCCGCCTGACCCTGTCCGGCGCTGCCCCGCTCCGGCCTCCACAGGGGAGCGCCGGGCGGCACCGGCCCCAGCCAACGGATGCATCGCAATGAATATTCATGAACACCAAGGCAAGGCCCTGCTGAAGACGTTCGGGCTGCCCGTTTCCGCCGGCTATCCGGCCTTCACGCCGGCCGAGGCCGAACAGGCGGCCGGGGCGCTGCCCGGTCCGCTTTATGTGGTGAAGTCGCAGATCCACGCCGGTGGCCGTGGTAAGGGCAAGTTCAAGGAACTGCCGGCCGCCGCCAAGGGCGGCGTGCGTCTGGCCAAATCAGTGGAGGAGGTGCGGGCCTTCGCCGAGGAGATGCTCGGCAGGACCCTGGTCACGGCGCAGACGGGGCCGGCCGGCAAGCAGGTCAACCGCCTGTATATCGAAGACGGGTCCGACATCGACAAGGAATTCTACCTGTCGATGCTGGTCGATCGCGGCACTTCGCGCATCGCCTTCGTCATCTCCACCGAAGGCGGCATGGATATCGAGAAGGTCGCGCATGACACGCCGGAGAAGATCGTTTCCTTCTCCATCGATCCGGCCACCGGTTACATGCCGCATCACGGGCGCGCCATCGCCCGGGCGTTGGGCCTGACGGGCGATCTCGCCAAACAGGCCGAGGCGCTGGGCCGCAACCTCTACACCGCCTTCGTCGCCACCGACATGGCGCTGTTGGAGATCAATCCGCTGATCGTGACCAAGCAGCAGCGGCTCAACCTGCTGGACGCGAAGATCAGCTTCGATTCCAACGCCCTGTTCCGCCAGCAGAGCATTCTGGCACTGCGCGACGAGTCCCAGGAGGACCCGAAGGAGATCGAGGCCTCCAAGCACGACCTCGCCTACATCGCCCTGGACGGCAGCATCGGCTGCATGGTCAACGGCGCCGGCCTGGCCATGGCCACGCTCGACATCATCCAGCTCTATGGCGAGGCGCCGGCCAATTTCCTGGATGTGGGCGGCGGTGCGTCCGAGGAGAAGGTCACCGCGGCGTTCCGCATCATCGCCGCCGATCCGAAGGTGAAGGGCATCCTGGTCAACATCTTCGGCGGCATCATGAAGTGCGATGTCATCGCCCGCGGCGTGGTCGCGGCCATGAAGACCGTCAACCTTCAGGTTCCGCTGGTGGTCCGCCTGGAAGGCACCAACGTCGAGGACGGCAAGACCATCATCCGCGACAGCGGCCTCAACGTCATCCCTGCCGACGACCTGGACGATGCCGCCCAGAAGATCGTCAACGCCGTCCGGAGCTGAAGGAGCGCCAGATGTCCATTCTGATCGACAAGAACACCAAGGTCATCTGCCAGGGCTTCACCGGCAAGACCGGCACCTTCCATTCCGAGCAGGCCATCGCCTACGGTACACGGATGGTCGGCGGCGTGGCTCCGGGCAAGGGCGGCCAGACGCATCTGGATCTGCCGGTCTTCGACTCCGTCGCCGAAGCGGCGGCCAGGACCGGCGCCGACGCCACCGTGATCTATGTGCCGCCCCCCGGTGCCGCCGATGCCATCTGCGAGGCCATCGAGGCGGAAATCCCGCTGATCGTCTGCATCACCGAGGGGATTCCGGTGATCGACATGGTGAAGGTCAAGCGCGCCCTGTCGGCATCGACCTCGCGTCTGATCGGGCCGAACTGCCCGGGCGTCGTCACTGCCGGACAGAGCAAGATCGGCATCATGCCGGCCAATATCTTCAAGCCGGGTTCGGTCGGCATCGTCTCGCGTTCCGGCACGCTGACCTACGAGGCCGTGTTCCAGACCACCCGGGAAGGGCTGGGCCAGACCACCGCCGTCGGCATCGGCGGTGATCCGGTCAAGGGCACCGAATTCATCGACATGCTGGAGATGCTTCTGGCCGATGAGAAGACGGAGTCGATCATCATGATCGGCGAGATCGGTGGTTCGGCCGAGGAGGATGCGGCGCAGTTCATCAAGGACGAAGCCAGGCGAGGGCGCAAGAAGCCCATTGTCGGCTTCATTGCCGGCCGGACCGCCCCTCCGGGCCGGAGGATGGGCCATGCCGGGGCCATCATCTCCGGCGGCAAGGGGGGAGCCGAGGACAAGATCGCGGCGATGGAGGCGGCCGGTATCGCCGTCTCACCTTCGCCGGCGCGCCTCGGGAAGACCCTCGTGGATCTGCTGAAGCGCTGACAGGCCACGTCCGCCCCGCAGCACCGGCGCGGGGCGGATCGCCCTCACAGGGAGAGAACCGTTCAGGTTCGTGATACGCCATGACACAGACACCGATTTCCACCCTTCCCGCCGAAGATCTCGCCTGGCTCGAGAATCTCCGCGCCCGTTACCTCCGTGATCCCGCTTCGGTCGATGCCAGTTGGCAGGCCGTGTTCGCCGAAATGGACGCCGCCGGCGAAACGGTGGTCAGCGGCCCGTCCTGGGGCCGGTCCGACTGGCCGCAGGTCGCCAAGGGCGACCTGGTCTTCGCGCTGGACGGCAACTGGCCGGCGGTCGAAGCCCCTGCCAGACAGAAGCCAGCGGCCAACGGCGCGGTGCCGTCCTTCGAGCAACTGGCCGCCGCCGCCCATGACAGTGTGCGCGTGGCCAAGCTGATCCGCGCGTACCGGACCCACGGCCATCTGCTGGCGGATCTCGATCCGCTGAGCCTTGCCGCGCCACGCGACCATGCCGACCTGCATCCGGAGACCTATGGCTTCGGCCCGGCCGACCACGACCGTAAAATGTTCGTCGGTGGTGCCCTTGGCTTCGATACGGCGACGCTGGGTGAAGTCCTGGCGCGGCTGCGCAGCCTCTATTGCCGCGCGCTCGGCTTCGAGTTCATGCACATCGCCGATCCGCAGGAAAAGGCATGGCTGCAGGCGCGGATCGAGAATCCCGTCCGGCTTGACCGCCCGTCCGCCGAGGAGCGGCGCGGCATCTTCGCGACACTGGTCCGGGCCGAAGGCTTCGAGAAATTCCTCGACCTGAAATACCCCGGCACCAAGCGCTTCGGTCTCGATGGCGGTGAGACGCTGATCCCCGCCCTGGAGGAGATCATCTGCACCGCGGCCGGTCTGGGCGTGAAGGAGGTCGTGATCGGCATGCCCCATCGCGGTCGCCTCAACGTGCTGACCCAGGTCATGGGCAAGCCGCACCGCGCCATCTTCCACGAGTTCGCCGGCGGTTCCTTCAAGCCCGACGGGATCGAGGGCTCGGGCGACGTGAAGTACCATCTCGGCGCGTCGATGGACCGCAGCATCGGTGACGCCAATGTCCACTTGTCGCTGTCGCCCAACCCCTCGCATCTGGAGGTGGTCGACCCGGTGGTGCTGGGCCGCAGCCGCGCCAAGCAGGACATGCTGGCCGATACGCTGATCGCCGACGACATGCCGGCGGAGAAGCGGGCGGCGGTGCTGCCGGTGCTGATGCATGGCGACGCCGCCTTCGCCGGCCAGGGCATCGTGGCCGAGTGTTTCGGCCTGTCCGGCCTGCGCAGCTTCACGGTTGCCGGCTCGGTCCATGTGGTCGTCAACAATCAGATCGGTTTCACCACCAACCCCTATTGCTCGCGCTCCTCGGCCTATCCGTCGGACGTGGCCAAGGTGGTGGAGGCACCGGTCTTCCATGTGAACGGCGATGATCCGGAAGCGGTCGTCTTCGCCGCCCGGCTGGCCATCGAATTCCGCCAGACCTTCCACAAGCCTGTGGTGATCGACCTCGTCTGCTATCGCCGCTTCGGCCACAATGAGGGCGACGAGCCGAGCTTCACCCAGCCGCTGATGTACCGGAAGATCCGGTCGCAGCAGACGACGCTGGAGCTTTATGCCGCCCGGCTGGAAGCCGAGGGCGTGATCGGCGCCGGCGAGTTCGAGGCGGCGCGGGCCGCCTTCAAGGAGAAGCTCTCCGCCGATTTCGACGCGGTCAAGAGCTTCAAACCGAACAAGGCCGACTGGCTGGAAGGGCGTTGGGCCGGGCTGAAGGCCGTGCCGTCCGACAGCATGGGCGAGGCGCGCCGCGGTGTCACCGGCGTCGCCGCGGGCCGCCTGCGGGAGATCGGGCAGCGGCTCACCGCCGTGCCGGAGGGCTTCCAGCTGCACAAGACCGTGGCCCGCATGCTGGACAACAAGCGCCAGATGATCGAGACGGGCGCCGGCATCGACTGGGCCACCGGCGAGGCGCTGGCCTTCGGCTCCCTGCTCGATGAAGGCCAGTCCATCCGGCTCTCGGGCCAGGATTGCGAACGCGGCACCTTCAGCCACCGCCATGCCGTCCTGACCGACCAGGAGACGGAGGCGCGCCACATCCCGCTGAAGCATATCCGTCCAGGTCAGGCCCGCTTCGAAGTCATCAACTCGATGCTCTCGGAAGAGGCGGTGCTGGGCTTCGAATACGGCTACTCGCTGGCCGAACCCGGCGCGCTGACGCTGTGGGAAGCGCAGTTCGGCGATTTCGCCAACGGTGCCCAGGCCATGTTCGACCAGTTCATCTCCGGCGGCGAGCGCAAATGGCTGCGCATGTCCGGTCTGGTCTGCCTGCTGCCGCACGGGTACGAGGGCCAGGGACCTGAGCATTCGTCCGCCCGTCTGGAGCGTTACCTCCAGCTCTGCGGCGAAGACAACATGCAGGTGGCCAACTGCACCACGCCGGCCAATTACTTCCATATCCTGCGCCGGCAGCTGAAGCGGGATTTCCGCAAGCCGCTGATCCTGATGACGCCGAAATCGCTGCTGCGTCACAAGCGCTGTGTGTCCCAGCTGGCCGAATTCGCCGAGGGGACGAGCTTCCATCGTCTGCTCGACGATGATGCCGCCCGGCGTTCCGGCGAGGTGATCCGTCTTGTTCCGGACGAAAAGATCCGCCGCGTCGTCCTCTGCTCCGGCAAGGTCTATTACGACCTCTATGAAGAGCGGGAGAAGCGGGGCATCGACGATGTCTATCTGTTGCGGGCCGAGCAGCTCTATCCCTTCCCGCTGGAGCCGCTGACGCAGGAACTGAAGCGGTTCCGCAATGCCGACCTGGTCTGGTGCCAGGAAGAGCCGAAGAACATGGGCGCCTGGACCTTCGTCCAGCCCCATCTGGAAGAAGCCTTGGCGCGGGCCGGGGCCAAGGCGGGCCGCCCGGCCTATGCCGGACGTCCGGCCAGCGCGTCCACGGCGGCCGGCACCATGTCGGCCCACCAGGCGCAGCTGCGCGCCTTCCTCGAGGCCGCATTCGCGGCGTGATGCCTGGCGGCGCGCCCCCGGGCGCGCCGCCCTCTTTCCTCCGCGCCAGCGCGCGCAAGACAATCTGGATCGAAACGATGTCCATCGAAATCCGCGTACCCGCCCTGGGTGAATCCGTTACCGAGGCGACGATCGGCCGCTGGTTCAAGAAGCCGGGAGAGGCCGTGAAGCTCGACGAGCCGCTGGTCGAGCTGGAAACCGACAAGGTCACGCTGGAGGTCAATGCACCGGCCGCCGGTGTGCTGGGTGAGATCCTGGTGAAGCAGGGCGACACTGTCGGCGTCAACACCTTGCTGGGCTCGCTCAATGCCGGCGCCACGGCGCCGACGGCCGCATCGAAGCCTGTCGCGGCACCGGCCGCAGCCCCAGTCAGTGTCCCGGCCGCGGTCCCGGCTGCCGCCGCACCGGTGGCGAAGGTCGCAGACAATGGTCCCGCCGTGGCGCGCTTGGTTGCGGAGAGCGGCATCGCCCCCGCCTCGGTCGCGGCCTCCGGCAAGGATGGCCGCGTCACCAAGGGGGACATGCTGGCCGCCATCGCCGCCCGCCCCGCCGCCGCCCCGGCGCTGGTCCGTGTGCCATCGCCCGCGAACGACGGTGCGCGTGAAGAGCGCGTGAAGATGACCAAGCTGCGCCAGACCATCGCCCGCCGCCTGAAGGAGGCGCAGTCGACCGCGGCCATGCTGACGACCTTCAACGAGGTCGACATGTCGGCGGTGATGGCGCTGCGCAACCAGTACAAGGACGTGTTCGAGAAGAAGCACGGTGTGAAGCTGGGCTTCATGGGCTTCTTCGTGAAGGCCTGCGTGCAGGCGCTGCGGGAGGTGCCCGCCGTCAATGCCGAGATCGACGGCACCGACATCATCTACAAGAATTACTACCATGTCGGCGTGGCCGTCGGCACCGACAAGGGCCTGGTGGTGCCAGTGGTGCGCGACGCCGACACCCTGTCCATCGCCGGTGTCGAGAAGGCCATCGGCGATTTCGGCAAGCGCGCCCGTGACGGCCAGTTGAAGATCGAGGAGATGCAGGGTGGCACCTTCACCATCTCCAACGGCGGCGTGTACGGCTCGCTGATGTCGACCCCGATCCTCAATGCGCCGCAATCGGCGATCCTGGGCATGCACAAGATCCAGGAGCGGCCGATCGCGGTGGCCGGCAAGGTCGAGATCCGGCCGATGATGTATCTGGCGGTCTCCTACGACCACCGCATCATCGATGGCAAGGAGGCGGTGACCTTCCTCGTGCGCATCAAGGAGATGCTGGAGAACCCGGCCCGGCTGGTGCTGGACCTCTGAGCGGCCCCCCCGTCACCGCCCGGGCGCCTCCGCCCCCTGCTCCACGTCCCCGGCCGGCTGTCCGCTCAGCGGGCGACCGGTCGGGGTCAGCCCGGCTCCGGCCGGGTCTTACGAGGCTTCTGACATGTCCTATGATCTCGTCGTCATCGGCACCGGACCCGGCGGCTATGTGGCCGCCATCCGGGCCGCCCAGCTCGGCCTCAAGGTCGCCGTCGTCGAAAAGCGGGCCACCCATGGTGGCACCTGCCTCAATGTCGGCTGCATCCCGTCCAAGGCGTTGTTGCACGTCTCCGCCCTGTTCGAAGAGGCATCGCGTGCCTTCCCCGGTCTGGGCATCGGCATCACCCCGCCCCGGATCGACCTGAAGCAGATGATGGCTCATAAGCAGGAGACCATCGATGCCAACGTCAATGGTGTCGGCTTCCTGCTGAAGAAGAACAAGATCGAGGCCTTCCAGGGCGTCGCCTCGATCCCGGCGACCGGCGCGGTCCTGGTCACGGCGGCGGATGGCACCACCCGTACCCTGGAAACGCGGGCCATCGTCATCGCCACCGGATCGGAAACGGCGGCCCTGCCCGGCGTGGTCATCGACGAGAAGACCGTCGTTACCTCCACCGGTGCGCTCAGCCTGGCGGCCGTGCCGAAGGAACTGGTGGTGATCGGAGCCGGTGTCATCGGCCTGGAGATCGGGTCGATCTGGAAACGCCTTGGCGCCAAGGTGACCGTGGTGGAGTATCTCGACCGCATCCTGCCGGGCATGGACGGCGAGGTGGCGAAGCAGTTCCAGCGCATCCTGGAAAAGCAGGGCTTCAGCTTCCATCTCGGCAGCAAGGTCACCGGGGTCGAACTGGGCAAGAAGGGTGGTGCCACCGTCACGCTGGAACCCGCCGCCGGCGGTGCCGCGCAGACGCTTTCGGCCGATATCGTGCTGGTGGCCATCGGTCGCCGTCCCAACACCGATGGTCTGGGTCTCGACAAGGCCGGGGTCGTGACCGAGCGCGGCCGCATCGTCATCGACGATCATTTCCGCACCAGCGTCCCCGGCATCTATGCCATCGGCGATGTGGTGCGCGGGCCGATGCTGGCGCACAAGGCCGAGGACGAGGGCGTGGCCGTGGCCGAGATCATCGCCGGCAAGCATGGCCATGTGAACTACGATGCCATTCCCGGTATCGTCTATACGGCGCCGGAGGTGGCAGCGATCGGCCGGACCGAGGAGGAGCTGAAGGAAGCCGGCATCGCCTACAAGGTCGGCAAGTTCGCCTTCTCGGCCAATGGCCGCGCCCGCGCCATGAAGCATACCGACGGCTTCGTGAAGATCCTGGCCGATGCGGCCAGCGACCGTGTGCTGGGCTGCCACATCATCGGCCCCCATGCCGGGGACCTCATCGCCGAGGTCACGGTGCTGATGGAGTTCGGCGGCTCGTCCGAGGACCTGGCCCGCACCTGCCACGCGCATCCGACCCTGGCCGAGGCCGTGAAGGAGGCGGCACTGGCCGTCGACAAACGCGCCATCCATATGTGACGCGCACCATCGCTGTCGCCTCCGGCCGGGAGACCTTCCTGCCGGGGGCGGCCCGAGGGGCTGGATGCGGACAGGGATGTGGGGCCGGAGGATGGCGACGGCATTCGCGATGAATGGCGGTGTTGGTGGATCCCAAAACACCAACGGCGGCCAGTGGCCGCCGTTCTCTTTTGTTCTCTGGGCTGGAACGGAGTTGGTACGAGTTGGTACGGGTGAGTTGGTATTCCCGTTCCGTTCTTCTCACCCAACCCTACGCTAAGCCCTTGAAAATAAAGTGGTGCCCCAGGCCGGACTCGAACCAGCACGCCCTTGCGGGCAACAGATTTTGAGTCTGCCGCGTCTACCATTTCGCCACTGGGGCACCGGGCGCTGTGGACGCGGGCGGATCATAGCGGCTGCCGGCCGCCATTCAACGGAAATCTGGCGGGTGCTCCGCTGAGAACACCGGATGGACAGACGGGGCCGAATGGTCGCGGCGGGGACGCTTCCGCTGCGGCGCGGGATGGCCTATTTTGACGGACATGATCGACCGCATCCTCGCCCTGCTCGCCGCGCCCCGCCTGCCTGTGCTCGGGTTCATCGGCATCTGCGTGGCCGCCCTGGCGACCGCTTTCATCGCCGAATACGTCTTCGGGCTTTTGCCCTGCGAGATGTGCATCCTGGAACGCTGGGCCTATGCCGGCACCATCGGCGTGCTGCTGCCCGGCCTGACCATGGCCGACCGGCCCCAGGCGCGCAGCTTGGTCCTGGCCCTGGGCGCTCTGGGCTTCCTGGTGGGGGCGGTGCTGTCCTTCATCCATGTGGGCATCGAGCAGCATTGGTGGCAGGGCTTCACCGGCTGCACCGCCGATGTCAGCATCGGCGGCGGCCTGGACGATCTGCGGAGCCAGATCCTGGCGGCGCCGGTGGTGCGCTGCGATGATGTGCCCTGGTCGCTGTTCGGCATCTCCATCGCCGGCTTCAACCTGCTGGCCACAGTGGGGCTGACCGTGGCCGCCGCCCTGTCCGCCATCCTGACCCTGCGCTGTGGCCGGGGGCGGGGGGCGTGAGCGCCGGGACGCCGCCCCTGGTCCGGCCCGCCCGCCTGCCCGGCGATCCTGACCGGCGCACGGCCCTGCACCGCGTGATCCGTGTCGATCAGGCCGGGGAGTATGGCGCCGCCCGCATCTATGCCGGCCAGATCGCCGTGCTGGGCAAGGGGCGGCACGGGGCCGTGCTGCGCCATATGGCGGCCCAGGAGCGGGTGCATCTGGACGAGTTCGACCGGCAGATCCGCCGCCGCCATGTGCGGCCGACGCTGTTGCAGCCGGTCTGGCATGTGGCGGGTTTCGCCCTCGGCGCCGTCACCGCCCTGCTGGGTGAGCGGGCGGCCATGGCCTGCACCGTCGCGGTGGAAGAGGTGATCGACGGCCATTACGCCCATCAGGCCGAGTCGCTGGGCGACGACGAGCCTGCGCTGAAAGCCACCATTGCGCGTTTCCGCGCCGAGGAGTCGGAGCACCGGGATATCGGTCTGGCCAACGGGGCCGAGCTGGCCACGGGCTATCCGCTGCTGTCCGCCCTGGTGAAGGCGGGGTCGCGCGCCGCCATCTGGCTGTCGCAGCGGGTCTGATCCGGATTTTAAGATCGCGGTGTGAAGCGAGACGGGGAAAGGCTACCCGGTCTCCAGCTCCGTGTCCCAGTAGAGGAAGTCCCGCCAGCTTTCATGCAGGAAGTTGGGCGGGAAGGCCCGGCCGTTTTCCTGAAGCTCATAGGCGGTGGGCTGGAAGGGCGGCTGCATCGGGTGCATGCCGCACTGGTGCGGCAACCGGCTGCCCTTGAGAAGATTGCACGCGGAGCAGGAGGTGACGACGTTTTCCCAGCTGGTGCGCCCGCCGCGGCAGCGGGGAATGACATGGTCGAAGGTGAGTTCCGGGGTGGGAAAACTTCGACCGCAATATTGACAGGTGAAACTGTCCCTGAGGAAAACGTTGAATCTTGTGAAAGCCGGCCTTCGTGTCGCAGGTATGTATTCTTTTAAACTGATGACACTGGGGAGCCGGATTTCCGAATTCGGAGACCGGATGGTTCTGTCATAGACCGAGATGATATTGACCCGGTCAAGGACAACAGCTTTCACCGCCTCCTGCCACGACCAAAGCGACAGGGGGAAGTAGCTGAGCGGACGGAAGTCCGCGTTCAGCACCAAAGCCGGACAACTCTCAAGTGGTGGAGACAACGCCCACCCCCTTTGCCGTTCCGTCGGTGCCCGACCGGCGCCTGCTGCACGCCAGGCCGGAACTGGCGCCCTTTTTACGCGCTAATCCGTGCCCTGTCCATGACCGGCTTATCTCTCGGCGCAAATGTCACGCCGCCGTCATATTTCGTCGAGACGCAAGGGCTGGTGGTCCTGCTTGATATCAGCTACTCCCCCTGGGAGGTGTCACCGCAGATGCCGGGTCAGGAACTGTCCGGCCCGCGTGATGCCGTCCTCGTCCAGGGCATGGTCCAGACCGGGCTGCACATGCAGCGTCACGGGAATACCGTCCTGTTCCAACGCCTGTGCGGCCAGCATCGAGGCGGCGACCGGCACCACCCCATCCGCCTCGCCATGCAGCAGCAGCACCGGTGGCCGCGACCGGATCTGCGTGGGCAGAAGTTCTGGCCCGGCCAATGCCCCGGAGAAGCCGACGACCGCGCCCAGCGGCTCGGGCAGGCGCGGGGCCAGATGCAGGGCCAGCATGGTGCCTTGCGAGAAGCCGACCAGGGCGATCTGCGACCAGGACAGTCCCAGCGCTTGCCGTTTCCGTTCCAGAAAGCCCTGCAGCACCGGCGAAGCGGCCTGTACCCCGGCGGTCAGGCTGGCCATGGTCCAGTCGCGCAGGGAGAACCATTGCCGGCCATAGGGGGCCATGTCACAGGGGAAGGGGGCGTGGGGCGACAGGAAGCCGGCCTGCGGCAGCAGCGGCGCCCAGGCGTCGGCCAGATCGATGAGGTCGTGTCCGTCGGCGCCCAGCCCGTGCAGCAGCACGACAAGCTGGCGGGTGGGGCTGCCATCGGCCGGCGTGCGCGCCGGGCCGGTCAGGTCGGGGCTGGACAGGTCGAATCCGGATTGGTCGGAACTGGGCATGCTCATGCGGCAAGCGTCCCCCGTGGCGGGCGGCCCTGTCAATCCGGGCATGCGGGTGCTAGATCACGGACCATGTCCACCCCCCGTTTCCCGGCCCCTGCGCTCACCGTCACCCGGTTCGCGCCCAGCCCCACCGGTTATCTGCACCTGGGCCACGCCCATTCCGCCCTGTGCGGCTGGACGGCGGCGCGGCATGTCGGCGGGCGGTTCCTGCTGCGCAGCGAGGACATCGACCCGGCCCGCTGCCGCCCGGACTTCGAGGCGGCCCTGCAGGTGGATCTGGCCTGGTTGGGGCTGGACTGGGATGGGCCGGTGCGGCGCCAGTCCGAGCATATGGCCGACTATGCCGCCGCCCTGGACCGCCTGCGCGCTTTGGAGGTGATCTATCCCTGCTTCTGTTCGCGCCGGGAGATCCAGGAGGAGATCGCCCGGGCCGGCAACGCCCCGCACCTGACGGTGGCGGGACCGGACGGACCGCTCTATCCCGGTACCTGCCGCCACTTGCCGGCCGGTCTGGTACAGGACCGGCTGGCGGCG
Source organism: Oleisolibacter albus (assembly GCF_003336875.1). Lineage (GTDB taxonomy): Bacteria > Pseudomonadota > Alphaproteobacteria > Azospirillales > Azospirillaceae > Niveispirillum > Niveispirillum album. Next base: position 286,937 of record NZ_QGNJ01000004.1, read on the forward strand.
GGGCAGCCCCATGCGCTGCGCCTCGACGTGGCCGCCGCGCTGCGCCTGACCGGGCCGCTGGTTTGGCACGACCGCGCCGCCGGGACAGTGGTGGCACAGCCGGGCCTGTTGGGTGATGTGGTGCTGGCCCGCCGCGATGTGCCCACCAGCTATCATCTGTCGGTGACGGTGGATGATCATCTCCAGGGTGTGACCCTGGTCACCCGCGGCGTCGATCTGTTTCACGCCACCCATCTGCACCGGCTGCTGCAGGCTCTGCTGGGGCTGACAGTGCCGGACTATCATCACCATGCCCTGCTGACCAACGCCGACGGTCGGCGCCTGTCGAAACGTGACGGGGCCACGGCGTTGCGGGTCTTGCGACAAGCCGGACACAGCGCGGCGGAGGTCCGGGCCATGGCCGGCTTTCCCGGCTGATGGCCGTGGCAAGACCGTGACACTTCAAAAGACTATACAAATTTGGCAATGCGCCCGGCCATGGATATGCTATCCACCTTGATTATGCCCGACGTTCCCATGCTCGATCATTTCCGGCGGCTTGTCCGCGATACGACCATCGACGACAACACCTTGTTGTCGACGGATTACTTCAACCATTTCAATGAAGTGATCATGCTTCTCTCGATGCTCGGCGATATGCCGGACATGCTGGAGGAGATCCGGGCCTGGCAGCCCAAGACCTATCGTGAGCATTTCGCCGCGTCGGGTCTGGCCTTCGCGCCGCTGGCCATCGAGGCCTATGAATATGTGCCGGCAGAGTTCCGCGTTCCCTTCGATGCCAATACCGATGAGATGAATGCCCTCATCGCCGAGGCGGTGGAGGTGCTGGACGGCATGAAGGACGATCCGGACATGCTGGGTTTTACCGCCGCCGATTACTGGCAGCGGTTGCAGCGTCTGGTCGATAAGGGCAGCGCCATCGTCCATGGCTCGCTGCCCCAGGCCAGCCTGGACCAGAGCGAGATCGACGCCCTGTTCTGATTCCGGGCCGTCCCCGGTGCTGGCCCGGTGCTGGAGGGATGCCGTCTGCCCGCCCTCGTGGTCGCTGTATGCCCGCCAAGCATTGATCGCCCCCGACCAAGGTCGGGGCTGTAATCTGGACAGTCCTGACCGACCCTGCCGTCATGGTGCAGTGTCCGCAGCGCCGGACCATAGGCCCGGAAAGGGCCGATACTGCCCCTCTGGCAAGAACTGCCTGGACTGGGAGGGTCAATGTCCAATATTTCCATGACGGCCAATGCCGAGCCGGCACCGATGACCCGCGAAGAGAAGCGGGTTATCTTCGCCTCATCCTTGGGGACGGTGTTCGAGTGGTATGATTTCTATCTCTACGGATCGCTGTCCGCGGTCATTGCCGCCCAGTTCTTCTCGGGCGTCAACCCGACGGCGGCCTTCATCTTCGCGCTGATGGCCTTCGCCGCCGGTTTCGCCGTGCGTCCCTTCGGTGCTCTGGTGTTCGGCCGTCTGGGTGACATGATCGGCCGCAAATACACCTTCCTCGTCACCATCCTCATCATGGGCCTGTCCACCTTCATCGTGGGCATCCTTCCCAATTACGCCGCCATCGGCATCGCCGCCCCGATCATCCTGATCGTGCTGCGTCTGCTGCAGGGCCTGGCGCTGGGTGGCGAGTATGGCGGTGCCGCCACCTATGTGGCCGAGCACGCCCCCCATGGCCGCCGTGGCAATTACACGGCCTGGATCCAGACCACGGCGACGTTGGGCCTGTTCCTGTCGCTGCTGATCATCATGGGCTGCCGCCTGTCGATGTCGGCAGAGGCCTTCAACGACTGGGGTTGGCGCATCCCCTTCCTGGTCTCGATCCTGTTGCTGGGCATCAGCGTCTGGATCCGGCTGATGCTGAATGAAAGCCCCGCCTTCGTGAAGATGAAGGAGGAGGGCAAGCACTCCAAGGCGCCGCTGACCGAGAGCTTCGGCCAATGGTCGAACCTGAAGGTCGTGCTCCTGGCTCTGTTCGGTCTGGTCGCCGGTCAGGCGGTGGTCTGGTATACCGGCCAGTTCTACGCCCTGTTCTTCCTGACACAGACGCTGAAGGTCGATGCGCAGACGGCAAACCTGCTGATCGCCGGTGCCCTGCTGATCGGTACGCCCTTCTTCATCATCTTCGGCAGCCTGTCCGACCGCATCGGCCGCAAGCCGATCATCATGGCCGGCCTGGCCCTGGCGGTGATCACTTACTTCCCGCTGTTCAAGGGGATCACCCACTTCGCCAATCCGGCCCTGGAACAGGCCATCGCCAGTGCGCCCGTGGTCGTGGTCGCCGATCCCGAAAACTGCTCGGTCCAGTTCAACCCGGTCGGCACCTCGAAGTTCACCACCAGCTGCGACATCGCCAAGGCGGCCCTGGTGAAGCGCGGTGTGCCCTACAGCAACCAGGCGGCGCCGGCCGGCAGCGTGGCCGAGATCCGCGTCGGCCAGACGGTCATCCCGTCCTATGACGCTTCCGGCATTGCCACCAAGACCGAGGTCAATCTCAGCCATGGTCCGGGCCATGCTCCCGCGGCCGACCCCAAGGCTGCCGGTGCCGCCTTCGAGACGAGCCTGGGCGACGCGCTGAAGACCGCCGGCTATCCCGCCAAGGCCGACCCCAGTCAGATCAACCACATCGGTGTGCTGGCGCTGCTGGTCGTCCTGGTCATCTATGTGACCATGGTCTATGCCCCCATCGCCGCCATGCTGGTGGAGATGTTCCCCACCCGCATCCGCTACACCTCGATGTCGCTGCCCTATCACATCGGCAATGGCTGGTTCGGCGGCTTCCTGCCCACCACCAGCTTCGCCATCGTGGCGGCCACCGGCGACATCTATTCCGGCCTCTGGTACCCGATCGTGATCGCCGCCGCGACCTTCGTCATCGGCATGCTGTTCGTGCGTGATACCAAGGACGTGGACATCTACCAGCACGATTGAGGCGGCTGGAACCGCCCTGTTCCCCCTTGGCGGGCGGGTCGAACCCGCCCGCCTTTTTCTTTCCCGCACCGGCCGGGATCACGCCGGGCTTGCCAAGGCCGATGGGAGCGGCATCATGCGGTCCTGCTGCGACTTCATGATCGGTGAGAGTTCCGCGATGGCGTTCCGCATCCTGGTCGCCGACGACCATCCGCTGATGCGGGCGGCCCTGCATCAGGCCGTCGGGCAGGCTCTGCCCGGCGCGGAGATCGTTGAGGCCGCCCGTTTCGAGGAGGTGGAACAGGCCCTGTCCCACGGGGCCGGTTTCGACACTGTGCTGCTGGACCTGCACATGCCGGGCATGAACGGCCTGATCGGGCTGGTGCTGCTGCGCAGCGAATATCCGGCCACGCCTGTCATCGTCGTATCCGCGCAGGAGGATGGCACCACCATCCAGCGGGCCATGGATTACGGTGCGTCCGGTTTCGTGCCGAAATCCGCCCCCATCACCCAGATCGGAGAGGCCATCCGCGCGGTTCTGGATGGTGCCATCTGGGTTCCGGCCGCTGAATCCCCCCCCCAAGCCGACGAGGCCGATCTGGCAACCCGTGTCGCCGGCCTGACACCGCAACAGCTGCGGGTGCTGGCCGGCATCGCCGAGGGCAAGCTGAACAAGCAGATCGCCTATGAGATGGGCGTGGTCGAAACCACGGTGAAAGCCCATGTCACTGTGATCCTGCGCCGGCTGGGTGTGCACAGCCGTACCCAGGCCGCCCTGGTCGCCAGCCGGCTGGCCCTGGCGCCGCAGGCCGAGGGCTGATACCGGCCGTCCGTGACCGGGGACCCGTGACCGGGACAGGTCTCACCGGCGGCCGGTGTGGTGCCGGGCGCGTCAGGCGGCCCAGGCGTCCCGGTACAGGGCCACGATCTCTTCCGCCGTCGGCACGCGCGGATTGTTGCCGGGGCTGCCGGAGGCGATGGCCTGTTCCGCCATGGTGGTCAGCAGGCCGGACCAGCGCCCCTCATCGATGCCGTAGCGCCTGGGGCTGGGCACCGCCAGGTCAGCATTCAGCTGGTGCAGCGCGTCCAGCAGCGCCAGCCCGGCCGGTCCGTCCGCCATGTCCGGTGCCGCCGCCCCCAGGGCGCGGGCACAATCGGCATAACGCCCCTCGGCGGCGGGCAGGCTGAAGGCGGTGACGGCGGGCAGCAGCATGGCGTTGGACAGGCCGTGCGGCACATGGAAGAAGGCGCCGATGGGCCGGCTCATGCCATGGACCAGGGCGACCGAGGCGTTGGAGAAGGCCATCCCGGCCAGCGTGGCCCCCAGCATCATGGCCTCCCGCGCCGGCCGGTCCTGTGGATCGGCACAGGCCCGGCGGATATGCGGAGCGATCAGGCGCATGGCGGACAGCGCCATGCTGTCGGAATAGGGATTGGCCCTGCGGCTGACATAGGCCTCGATGGCGTGGGTCAGGGCATCGATGCCAGTGTCGGCGGTCAGCCGCAGCGGGCAGGTCAGCGTCAGTTCGTAATCGATGATGGCGGCCGTCGGCACCAGCACCGGCCCGGCGATCAGCATCTTCTCGTCGGTCGCCGTATCGGTGACCACGGTGAAGCGGGTGACCTCCGATCCCGTGCCGGCGGTGGTGGGAATGGCCACCAGCGGCACGCCTGCCCTGGGAATGGGGTTGGGCACCTTGTAGTCGCGCAATGCCCCGCCATTGGCCGCCAGGATGGCCATGGCCTTGGCCGTATCGATGGGGGACCCGCCACCCAGTGCCACCAGCCCGTCATGGCCGCCCGCGCGCAGCCGGGCCGTGCCGGCTTCCACCACATCGGTGGTCGGGTCTGGAACGGTATCAGCGAACAGCTCCACCGGCATTCCGGCGGCCCGCAGCGGCGCCAGCACGCGCTCCGCCGTGCCGCTGTCGTGCATCCAGGGATCGGTCACCACCAGCGGCCTGGTGATGCCCAGCCGCTGCACGATCTCGGGCAGGCGGCCGACGGCCCCGCCGCCGATCTCCAGGTGACGCGGGGTCAGGACGGTGGCGATCATGGGTGTTCCTCCTATGTCGGGGCGGCCGGCGATTGTCCGCGGCCCTGCGGCTGCCCCCTTGTTGTCGTTGGCCTGATTGTTCCGTGTCGGGGCGATCGGTGCAATGCCGCCGTGGGGGGAGCCCCGCGTCCTGCTGGCACTGGCGGGGCGTGCCGTGTCGCCCTATGCTGCGCGGTCCGACCCCCTGATTCCGTGCGACGGACCCTGTGATGACCAGCCCCGTGCCCGACCTGTTCACCGCTGCGCTCGCTGCCCGCGACCGCGCCCATGCCCCCTATTCCCGCTTCAAGGTGGGGGCGGCCATCCGCTCGGAAAGCGGCGCCATCTATGCCGGCTGCAATGTGGAAAATGCCGCCTATCCTCAGGGCCAGTGCGCAGAATCCACGGCCATGGGCCTGATGGTGGCCTCGGGCGACCGCCGCATCGTCGAGATCGTGGTGGTGGGCGGCGAGGCCGGATCGGGCCTGCTCTGCACGCCCTGCGGCGGCTGCCGCCAACGCATCCGTGAGTTCGGCGCGCCCGACACGCCGATCCATATCTATGATGCCGGCGGTTATCTGCGCAGCTTTACCCTGGACCAGTTGCTTCCCTTCAGCTTCGGCCCCGACAATCTGGGATTTTGATGATGAGTGTTCCTCCTGTTTCCGCCGCGCCCGGTTCCGACGCGGAGGTCGCCCGCCGCGCCCTGCCGCTGCTGGATCTGACCAGTCTCAATGATGGCGACGATGCCGAGACGGCGGCGGCGCTGTGCCGCCGGGCGGTGACGCCGGCCGGGTCCGTGGCCGCCGTCTGCCTGTGGCCGTCCTTCGTGACCCAGGCCAAGCAGGCCCTGGCCGGGACCGGGGTCAAGGTGGCCACCGTGGTGAACTTCCCCGGCGGCAGCTTCCCGGCCGACCGCGTGGCCGACCAGATCACCCGTGCCCTGGCGGCGGGTGCCGATGAGATCGACGTGGTCATGAACTATGCCGACATCATCCAGGGCAGTGGCCAGCGGGCACTGGAGCATCTGCAGGCCTGCCGCGTGGCCTGTGGCGACACCACCATGAAGGTGATCCTGGAGACGGGATCATTGGCCAAGCCGGCGCTGATCGACAAGGCGGCCCGCATCGCCGTGGCCGGCGGGGCCGATTTCCTGAAGACCTCCACCGGCAAGGTGCCGGTCGGCGCCACCCTGGGGGCTGCGCGCCTCATGCTGGAGGCCTGCCGCGATGCTGAACGCCCGGTGGGCTTCAAGGCCTCCGGCGGCGTGCGCAGCCTTGCCGATGCCACCGCCTATCTGGCTGTGGCGGACGAGATCTGCGGCGCCGGATGGGCATCGCCCGCCACCTTCCGTTTCGGTGCTTCCGGTCTGCTGGATGCGCTGCTGGGCGCCCTGGGCCAGTCGGCCGCGGCCGCACAGGCCAACAGCGGCTACTGACCGCGCAAAGCCCGTCCTCCGCCTGCCGGCCGCACCTTCCCGCATCATCCTCCGCGCAGGCGGAGCACCCCGGGGCAGCAAGATCGATGCGCTGTGCTTCACGATCCCGGATGCCCGCCTGCGCCGGCATCCGGGATCGTGTCGCATTGGCATGGTGGGTCTAGACGATGCCGGCCTTGCTGAAGGGCAGGTCGCGCAGCGGTTTGCCGGTGGCCTTCAGCACGGCATTGGCCACGGCCGGGGCCGCCGTGGGGACGCCCGGTTCACCCACCCCGGTGGGGCGTTCGCTGGACGGCACGATATGGACCTCCACCGCCGGCATGTCCGACATGCGCATGGGCTCGTACCCATCGAAATTCGCCTGATCGACCAAGCCGTCGGTCAGGGTGATGGCGTTGCGCAGGGCATGGCCGATGCCCCAGCCGGTGCCCCCCTCGATCTGGGCCTTGATGACATCCGGGTTGACGGCCACGCCGCAATCGACAGCGCAGACCACACGGTCGACCTTGATGCGGCCATCGGCCCTGACCGTCACTTCCGCCACATGGGCGACGAAGCTGCCGAAGCTCTCATGCACGGCCACGCCGCGGGCACGGGTCTCCCCCTTGGCGCCCGGCGGCAGCGGCTTGTCCCAGCCGGCCTTGTCCGCCGCCAGCCTCAGCGCGCCCTGCAGGCGCGGATGCCCCGTCAGCAGGGCCAGACGGAACTGTACCGGGTCCTTGCCGGCCGCGGCGGCCAGTTCGTCCAGGAAGGCCTCCTTGGCATAAGCGGTATGGGTGTGCCCGACCGAGCGCCACCACAGCGTGGTCACCGGCGATTTCACCACATGCAGGTCCACGGCCAGATTCGGCACGGCATAGGCCATGTCCGACGCCCCTTCCACGGCCGTGGCGTCGACCCCGTCCTTGACCATCACGGCCTCGAACGGCGTGCCGGCCATGAAGGACTGGCCGACGATGGTCTGTTCCCAGGCCACCAGATTCCCGCCCTTGTCCAGCCCGGCCTTGAAGCGGTGGACGAACAGCGGGCGGTACATGCCGCCCTTGATGTCGTCTTCGCGCGTCCACACCACATGGATCGGCGCCTTGCCACTCTTGGCCGCGTAGGCCTTGGCGATATGGGCGGCCTCGGCCATGTAGTCGGCGGTGGGCGTGGCACGGCGGCCGAAGCTGCCGCCGGCCCAGACCGTGTTGATCCTCACCTGCTCCGGCTTGCAGCCCAGGATGGCGGCCACCGTCGGCTGTTCGATGCCTTGGAACTGCGATCCGGCCCAGAATTCGGCGCCGCCGTCGGCGGTCAGCTCCACCGTGGCGTTCAGCGGCTCCATCGGGGCATGGGCCAGGAAGGGGAAGCTGTATTCCGCCTCCAGGACCTTGGCCACGCCGGCGAAGGCCTTGGCCGTATCGCCCTTGCGGGCGGCCTTGGCACCGGGCTTGCGGGCAAGCGCCCGGTAGTCCGCCAGCATCTGTTCCGTGCCGCGCTTTTCCGCCTTGGACTCGTCCCAGGTCACCGCCAGGGCCTCGCGGCCCTTCATGGCCGCCCAGCTGTTCCGGGCCAGGACGGCGACGCCGGTGGGGATCTGGAGGATGTCCACCACGCCGGGCACGGCACGGGCCGCCTTGTCGTCGACACCGGCCACCGTGCCGCCGAACCGCGGTGGTCGGGCCACCACGGCCGTCAGCTGGCCGGGTCGGCGGATATCCAGGGCGAAGATGGCGGTGCCGTTGGTCTTGGACACATGGTCCAGCCGGTGCAGCGAAGGATTGCCGATCAGGGTGAAGGTGGCCGGGTCCTTCAGTGTCACCTTGGCCGGCACCGGCTGGCGTGATGCGGCCTCGGCCAGGGCACCGAAGGGGGCGGACTTGCCGGATCTGGCGTGGCTGACCACACCCTTGGCCACGGTGATCTCCGCGGCCGGCACGCCCCACTGGGCGGCGGCGGCGGCCACCAGCATGGCGCGGGCGGCGGCACCGGCCATGCGCAGCTCGTCCCAGCTGTTGGTCACGGCGGTGGAGCCGCCGGTCCCCTGGATGCCGAAGGCGTGGTTGGCGTACAGCGCGCTGTCGGCGGGGGCGAATTCGCCACGCATCTGGCCCCAGTCGGCATCCAGCTCCTCGGCCACGATGGTGGTCAGGCCGGTCATGATGCCCTGGCCCTTGTCCAGATGCTTGACCAGCACCGTCACCGTATTGTCGGGGGCGATGCGGACGAAGGCCAGCGGGCGCGGGTCGGCCGGCCCCATGATCCGGGCCGCAGCGCCCTCGGCGGCCCTGGCGGGGACCGGCAGGGCGGCGGCCAGCACCAGGGCGCCACCGGCACCGGCGGCGCCTTTCAGGAACTGACGGCGGCTCGGCGGCTCCACCGTGGTGGCGGCGGCCTGTCTCAACAGCATGGGCAGGTGCATGGCTCAGGCCCTCATCGTCTTGGCGGCGTGTTTCACCGCCGCCTTGATCCGCACATAGGTGGCGCAGCGGCAGACATTGCCATCCATGGCCGCCTCGATGGCCGCATCGTCGGGGTCCTGGTTCTCGGTCAGCAGGGCCACGGCCGACATGATCTGGCCGGACTGGCAATAGCCGCACTGGACCACGTCCAGATCCTGCCACGCCTTCTGCACGGCGGCGGCGGCCTTGCCCTGGATGCCCTCGATGGTGGTGACGTGCATGCCGGCGGCGGCCTCGGCCGGCAACTGGCAGGACCGGGTGGGGACCCCGTCCACATGCACGGTGCAGGCACCACAGGCGGCGATGCCGCAACCGAACTTGGTGCCAGTCAGGTTCAGCTCGTCCCGCAACACCCAGAGCAGGGGCATGTCGGCAGGCACGTCGACCTCCCGTTCCTGCCCGTTGATGGTCAGCCGGATCATTCGTCTCTCCCACCCGATCTGTCTTGTGTCCCCCGCATCGTGGGAGGAGCACCTTGTCTCTCGTCTGCTCTTGGTTCCGCCCCCGGATGGGGGCAGGGCGGCAGTGAAGCTGAAGGATGTCGGAGGGTGCCAGCCTCCGTCTTCCAGATTCTTGCGCCGGCAAGGAACGCGGCCTGCGCGGCATTGCCCGGCATTGAGGTTGAGTATAGTGTATTGAATGCACGTTTCAAGGGTGGGGCGGGAGGGATCGTGGCGGCACGGGTGGCGACGGTGGCATTCCAGGGCATCGGCGTGCTCGACATCGACTGCCAGGTGCAGATGAGCAACGGCCAGATCACCTTCACCGTCGTCGGTCTGCCGGACAAGGCCGTGGGTGAGAGCCGCGAACGGGTGCGCGCCGCCTTGCACGCCCTGGGGCTGGCCCTGCCGCCGCAGCGGCTGACCGTCAATCTGGCCCCGGCCGATGTGCTGAAGGAAGGGTCGCATTTCGATCTGCCCATCGCCCTGGCTCTGCTGGTGATGATGGGTGTGCTGCCGGGGGAGGACCTGGCGCGGTTCTATGCCCTGGGCGAACTGGGGCTGGACGGGTCCATCGCCCCCGTGGCCGGCGTGCTGCCGGCGGCCATCAACGCCGCTGCCAACGACAAAGGGCTGATCTGCCCGGCGGTCTGTGGCGGCGAGGCGGCCTGGGCCGGCGATCTGGAGATCCTGGCCGCGCCCAGCCTGTTGTCCATCGTCAACCATTTCAAAGGCACGCAAGTGCTGTCGCGGCCGGAACCGCGGCTGGAATCCCTGGATGATCCCGGCCGAAGCAAGGACCTGCGTGATGTGAAGGGGCAGGAGACGGCCAAGCGGGCGCTGGAGGTGGCGGCCTGTGGTGGACACAACCTGCTGATGCTGGGGCCACCGGGATCAGGCAAGTCCATGCTGGCCTCACGCCTGCCCGGTCTGCTGCCGCCGCTGGACCCGGCAGAGGCGCTGGAAGTGTCGATGATCCATTCCGTGGCCGGCAATCTTGAGGGCGGCCGGCTGATCCGCAGGCGCCCCTACCGCGAGGTGCATCACAGTGCCACCCTGGCGGCCATGGTCGGCGGCGGCGTGCGCGCCCGGCCGGGGGAGATCAGTCTGGCCCACCATGGTGTACTGTTCCTGGACGAACTGCCGGAATTCCCCCGCGGCACGCTGGAGGCGCTGCGCCAGCCGCTGGAAACCGGGCGCGCCAGCGTCAGCCGCGCCAATGCCCATGTCAGCTATCCCGCCCGCTTCCAACTGGTGGCGGCCATGAATCCGTGCCGCTGCGGCCACCTGGACGATGCGGCCCTGGCCTGCAACCGGGCGCCGAAATGCGCCGCGGAGTATCAGAGCAAGATCAGCGGCCCCCTGTTCGACCGCATCGATCTGCATGTGGATGTGCCGGCCGTGGCGGCGTCGGACCTGTCATTGCCACCGCCGCGGGAGGGGACGGCCGACGTGGCGGCGCGCGTTGCCACCGTGCGGGAGCGCCAGCGCGCCCGCTATGCCGGTCTGGTCCAATCCGGCCTTCCGCCCATCCGCACCAATGCCGAGGCCGATGGGGAGTTGCTGGAGCAGGTGGCTGCACCGGAGCCGCAGGGGCGCGCCCTGCTGACCGAGGCGGCGGAGCGGCTGAAACTGTCCGCCCGCGGTTATCACCGGGTGCTGCGCGTGGCGCGGACCCTGGCCGACATGGACGGGTCGGACCGCGTCCGCCGCATCCATGTGGCCGAGGCCCTGGGCTATCGCCGCATCGCGCCGGGGCGTTGAGAGGCGCCGGCCGGAACCGCTTCAGCCTGCCTTGCCGTCCGCGCCTTTGCCATCCTCATCCTTGTCGTCCGGCTCGTCCTGGTCCGGGACCGTGATCGGACCAACGGTCTGGAACACCGGGCTGGTGCCATTGTGGGTGAAATACATCTTCCCCTGGCCGTAGGCGATGTAGATGCGGTGTGCCCGCACCCAGTCGGCTCCCAGCAGCAGGTCGAAGGTATTGCGGCGTTTGGTACCGTGGAACAGGTCGGCGATGCGCAACTTGGGGTTCTTGATGGTTTCGCCGCCGATGCTGACGCTCTCGACGGTGGTCAGCCAGTTATCGATGGTGGCCCGGCCGAGGCCCCCTGATTTGCCTTGGAGTTCCACGCCGGGGCTGTCCGGCGTGATCCCGATCTGGGCGGCGGCATCCCGGGTCATGACCGACGTGAAGGCGCCGGTGTCCAGCTTCGCTTCCATCCAGCGGCCGTTGATCTCGATATCGAACAGGATCTGCGGTCTCGTCCGCCGCTTGCCGGCGCGATCCTCAAGTTCCTTCAGGCGGACTTCGCTCACCGGCTTGCCGACGGCCCAATAAGCCAGTGGTTGCCCCTCGCAGCCCTCCGCCTTGATGAAACGGGCAACATTGTTGGCCAGATCCAGTTCCAGATCGTACATGGCCAGCAGCGACTGGCCCAGGATCAGCTGGAAATCCTTGGTGTCGCGTTCACCGGTGACGCCGATCTTGAAATCCTTGGCCTGCAGGCCGCCCAGGCTGAATTTAGCGATCTCTGCGGTGTAGACCTTGCTGTAGCCGCCGATGGCGGTGACCTTGTGGCCGGCCTTCTCGACCAGCGGCAGGCCCAGGCGTTCGGCATGGCTGCGGATGACCAGGGTGGCGGAAGCCCCGGTGTCCAGCAGGGCTTTCAGCGGCGTTCCGTTGACGGTGACATCGACCAGCGGCCGGTTGGCCTGCATGGTCAGCGGGAACTGGTAGAGTTCCTTCAGCTGGCATTCGGCCCGGGCTGTGCCGGCCATGGGCAGCAGCCCGGTGGCGGTCAGGGCAAGGCCGGCGAAGACTGTCCGCAGCACGGAGCGGGGCACGGAGGGATGGGGGCGTGACGCCATGATGCCTCTATCGCGGCAGTTGTCCTAACGTCGCCTTCATGCCACCGGGCGGCGGGACGGTCAAACATCCGAATATGAAAATTCCCCGACCCGCGGATCCCGAGCCCCTTTGTCCCGCCGCGCTTCGGATGGGAGGCGGGCGCAGCCCCGTCGCTGATCGATGCCGAGACTCGGTTGTCGGACAGGCATCCGTCCGATCCAGGGGAATGGTCTCCGTCCCGTGCGGGATCCCGCCTTTGCTGACCGACCTGTCACCAGCTTCGGGCACGGTGATGGAGGCCTGCTCCGGCGGGGGCGGCCCGCATCGGCGATACCTGCCAGCATCACGTGGAGGGTGCATGGGCCACATCAGCGGGCTACTCAGCTTTATCAGGCGGAAGGACGGATCGGGTCGCGGGCCGCCAGCCCACGACAACGGGGCGGGTTGGCGTATCGGCGGTCCGTGCCTGCGATCTGCGTCGGCGTCCTTTCACTCCCGATGCGAACTCTTAAGGGGCATCTATGGCGTTTCCCGTATTCATGATGGTCGTGCTGGCCGCAGTGCTTCATGCAAGCTGGAATGCTGTGGTGAAAGGGGGGGACGACACCCTGCTGACGACGGTGCTTGTAACCACATCGGCTGCCCTGCTGGCGATCATCGGCCTTCCTTTCCTTCCCTCCCCCGCGCGGGAAAGCTGGCCGTTCATTGCAATGTCCACCACATTGCAGGTCGGCTACTTCGTACTTGTCGCGCATACCTACGCATTGGCCGATATGAGCCTCACCTATCCGTTGATGCGCGGGACCGCTCCGCTGCTTGTTGCGGTGGCCAGCATGGTGTGGATAGGCGAATCACTGTCGGCGCACGTCTGGCTCGCGATCGGTATCATCTGTGCGGGCATCTTGAGCATGGTTGGAGCGATCCGGCGCGACACGAACAAGGCAGGGATCCTCCTCGCCTTGGCAAACGCCGTCGTCATCGCCGGCTATACGCTGATCGACGGGATCGGTGTGCGCCAGTCCGGTTCGCCGGCCGCCTACACCTTATGGATTTTCCTCCTGACGGGCGTGGCGCTCGTGACGTGGACGGTCGTGACGCAACGGGCAGCTTTCGGCGCCTATACCGGTCGCAACTGGAGGCGGGGGGTGATCGGCGGCATTGGTACGATCAGCTCTTACGGCTTGGCATTGTGGGCGATGACCGTTGCTCCGGTTGCGGTCGTCGCGGCCCTTCGCGAGACCTCGATCCTGTTTGGCACAGCCATTTCCGCTGTCCTGCTCCAGGAGAAAGTCGGCCGAGTCCGGTTCATCGGTGCTTGCATCATCGCGTCTGGAGCGATCCTGCTCCGTTAGGCGTGACACACTTCACCTGACGACCACTTGAGGGCGTTGCTCAGAACCCGGCATCGACGCGCCCCTTTCGGAACCCTGCTGATCGCCTGTGGGCAAGGACGATGGGGCCAAAGCCGAGGGGGCGGCTGCCGCTGCCGTCCCTGTCCCGGCCAAGCCAACCCCATCGGGACCCGATCTTACCCCGTGAATCCCATGGACAGGATGAACAGGACGAACAGCACCAGGGCCACGCTGGCGATGACCAGGAGCGCGGCTGTGCGCCATAAAGCACCTGCCCGGCCCAGGCCATAGGTGCCTTTGAGATGGAAATACATGTGGACCGGGATGGCGCACAGCAGATAGCCGCTGAGGCCGCTCAATGTCTTTCCACCCACCAGCATCAGTGAGTAGAGAATGAAAAGAAGCGACATGAAAGACAGGGAATATAGAGAAAATATTACGTGATCATACATGTATACATCCCGCCTGCCGGCGAATAAAATACAGATGAAGGGCAGGGATATCGGGATCAGCATCCAGCTGAACTTGTACGCTGTATTCTGAAGTTTGTAGATAAGAAGATCGGGATTTTCGAGTTTTTTCTTGATTTTTTCTTCCAGTGTGGGGTTTCCGATGTCGATTTTCAGTTCTTTTTTGAGCTGATCGCGGACCTCGGTGCCGATGTCTTTCGGCGGCTTGGTCTGCTCGGCCGGGGTGGCAACACCCATGGTCCGCAATGCCGTATCGAAGCCGCGGACAGCCTCCTCGGCCTGTTCCACCTTGCTGCGGGCGGCATCGCGCCGTTCGGTCGCCCGTTCCACATTGCCGCCTTCGGCTACGGCCTCCGCCAGATCGGCTTCGGCGTCGGTCAGATCGGCGCGGGCATCGTCCAGTTCCGCCGTCAGGCCGGCGCGGGCATCGGCCTGGATGTCCGTCGGCAAGCCCAGATGGACATCGCTGCCCAGCCGGGCAAAGACGAAGAACATCAGAAAAACGGTGAACAGGAACAGGGCCAGCGGCGAGACGTAGCGAACGCGATGGCCGTGGATGTAATTATGGGTCAGCGTGCCGGGGCGGAAGGCCAGCTGGGGCAGGGTGCGCCAGGCTTTGCTGTCGAAATGTAGAATGCCGTGGAAGAACTCTTCCACCACATGCAGCACCGACCGGTGCAGATGGGCCGGCTGTCCGCAGGCATGGCAGAAGGTCCCGGCCAGCGCCGTGCCGCAATTGGCACAGTGCCCATGGGCATGGCCGCTACCTTTCCCGTCGTGATTGTCCCCGTCAATGGCGGCCGCCGCCAGACCAGCCGTGGCCAGAGCCCCGGCGGCTTCGATTTCCGTGCTCATCTGTCCCCCACCAAACTGCGGGCAGCGTGCGAGCAAATGCGGGCAAGATCAAGGGGGTGGGAGGGTCTCCCGGGTCTTGGCCCCTGCCTGTCGCCGCGAAGTGGTCCGCTCCGGCTTCCACCACCCGCCCGCGCCGCACTGCACCGCCGTCGCGGGAGGGAAACCTGCCGGATGACGGGTCCGACTCGGTGGTGTGGGCAAGGACAATGGTGTCCGCCGGTGATCGGCATTCCCGTCAGCCCCCGGAACAGCGATCTTGATAAAACATCCTATATCGGATGTAATGCGCTTCCGGCGACGTTTCGCCGTCGTCCCATGGTTTGTGAGGTGCCCCATGATCATCGAGCCATTCCGGCGGTTGGCTCTTCTGTTCCGGCCCGCGCCGCCAGGGCTGGGCGATCTGCCGGCTGCCCTTGTCCGGGATGTGCTCGGCGATGCCGGATCGGATGCGGGCCGGCGTGGGCGTGCCGTATCCGTCGCCGCAGCGGGTCGGACCAGCCGGCCCGACGCTGGTTTCTTTTGCACTAAATCATCCGATCTCGGAATAGACTGGCCTATGCGATAGATTGCCGGTTGCAACTCTCCCGAAGTTCGGTCACAACCGCTTCTGACGTTCACCCCAGGCAGGAGGAAACCCCATGCTGCAGTCCCACCGTCTCCTTGGCTTCGGCAGCGGCACGCGCCGTTGCGGCGACGCCCGCACCGGCCGTGCGCTTCCATCCGACGCACAGCACAGAATCCGACAACAAGAGGGACGTCATGAGCCTGTTCATCTCCTTGGGAAAAGGCCCCAAGCTTTTCATTGAGGTCGCACGCTGGGCCGAAGCCCCGCGTGGACTGCAAGTCCGGCGGGAGAACGGGGAAGTCCTGTTCTGGCTCGGTCGTGTCCATCTGATCTATACGCCGGCCCGTTGGCGGCCGGCAGTCCGGGGACCGACATTTGATGGCCGTACATCCAACGGACGCAGCCTGGCAACCTGATGACCTGGACCCGATCGTCCGGGTGCTGGGGGCGTTCCGCACCCTCGATCCGGACCTGCCCATCCAGTATGCGCTGTCGTTCCTGACCATCGCGCAGAATGAGGGCCTGTCCATCCGCGACCTGTCCGAGCGTCTGGGCATCGCCCAGTCCTCCGCGTCGCGCAATGTGGCCGCCTTGTCGAAGTGGCACAGCTTCGGCAAGGCCGGCCATGACCTGGTCCAGGCGGAAGAGGACCCGCGCGAACGCCGCCGCAAGATCATCACCCTGACCGACAAGGGCCGGGAACTGGCGCGGCAACTGGCGGATCTGCTGGACCCGCCCCAGGCGGACACGCCCGCGCAGCGCCGGCGGGCCTAACCCGCCCGATCCGCTGTGCCCGCCGCCGACGGCGGCCCTGCCAGCGGCAACGGCGCATAGGCGGCCATGAACACGGCCACGGCCGCGGCCGCCCGGTCCTGCCGCTCGGTGTCCGACAGGGGCCGCCCGGTGCCCAGCAGGGCACCCAGCTGGATCGAACCGCCGACCATGCCCATGAACTGCTCGGCTGCCAGGGCCGGGTCCGGCAGGTGCAGCAGGCCGTGCCGGTCCATTTCCGCCAGATAGGCCACCAGCGCCGCCCGCGACCGCCGCGGGCCGGCCTCGTAGAACAGTTCCCCCAACGCCGGGAACTGCGGGAAGGCTGCCGCCAGCGTCCGCAGCAGCCGCCCGTAATCCGGCATCTGCATCAGTTCCAGGAAGCGCACGCCCAGGATCTGCAGCGCCTCCCGCGGCGGTCGGACCTCCCGCCCGGCCAGCAGCGGTTCCAGCACCCGGTCGCAATGGCTGCGGATGATGGCCTGGAACAGCTGCTCCTTGGCGGAGAAATGCTTGTAGATGGTCTGTTTCGACACGCCGGCCCGCTCGGCCACGCTGTCCATGCTGGCGCCATAGCCGTCGCGCAGGAACACCTCGCGCGCGGCATCCAGGATGGCGCTGCGCTTCTCCGGATCGGGCGGGCGGCCGGCGCGGCGCCGGGGGGAGGACGCGGTGGAGGATAGGGGATCGGTCATGCTCTCAATGGGCTCCGCTGTCGGTGCCGGCGCCCTGAAGCACCGGGCGGCGGACGAAGGGCAGGGTGGCCAGGGCCAGCACGAAGACCACACCCATCAACAGGAACACGTCGGCGAAGGTCATGACCGTCGCCTGCCGGGACACGGTGCGCACCAGCATGCGGATGGCGCCCAGTTCGCTGTCGCCGGGAAGGCTGGCCGACAGCCGAGCCGAGACCTGTTCCAGCCAGCGGGCCACCTCCGGCCGGGTGGGATCGGCCCATTCCGACAGGCGCTGGCCGTGCAGGGCCGACCGGTTGGTGATGACGGTGTTGATGCCGGCCAGGCCGAAGGCCCCGCCCAGATTGCGCATGAGGTTGAACAGGCCCGAGGCGTTCTTGACCTGATCCTGGTTCAGCGTGCCCAGCGCCAGGGTGGTGATGGGGATGATGCAGAACATCAGTCCGGCGCCGCGGATCATCTGCGGCAGCATCCACTGATCGAAGTCCCAGTCGGCGGTAATCGGCGCGGTGATGAGGAAGCTGGTGGCCAGCAGGCCGAAGCCGATGGCCAGCACCTTGCGCACATCGATCTTGCTCGACAGCACCCCGGCGATGGGGGAGGAGAGGAACTGGCAGATACCGGTGACGAACATGGTTTCACCGATTTGCTGGGCGTTCAGGCCGCGGATCTGGCCGAGATAGAGCGGCAGCACATAGACCGAGCCGTACAGGCCGATGCCGATGATGAAGCCATAGATGCAGCCCATGGCGAAGTTGAAGTTGCGCAGGCTGCGCAGATCGACGATGGGCTGGCGATAGCTGAGCACGCGCCACAGGAACAGCAGGCCGGACACCGCGGCCACGATGGTGAAGTGGACGATGTCCTCGTCCTCGAACCACTGGTTCCGCGCACCCTCCTCGATGACATATTCCAGGCTGCCCAGGAAGGCGCCCATCAGCCCCATGCCGATGAGGTCGATGCCTTTCAGCAGGCCGAGATTGGGTCTGTCGATGTCGATCAGGCTCCAGACCGTGCCGGCCACCAGCAGGCCCGGCACCAGATTGATCAGGAACAGCCAGTGCCAGCTCAGCTGTTCCGTCAGATAGCCGCCCAGCGTCGGGCCGATGGTGGGGCCGAGCGTCGCGACCAGTCCGATCATGACCGTCACCGGAGCCCGCGCACTGGGCGGAAAGGTCAGGAAGGTGGTGGCGAAGACGGTGGGGATCATGGCCCCGCCGACGAATCCCTGCAATGTGCGCCAGACCACCAACTCCTCGATGCTGTTGGACTGGGCGCAGAGAAAGCTCATGGCCGTGAAGCCCAGGGCTGACAGGGTGAACAGGATGCGTGTGGACAACAGGCGCGACAGGAAGCCCGACAGCGGGATCATCACGACCTCCGCGATCAGGTAGCTGGTCTGCACCCAGACGATCTCATCGGCGCTGGCGGCCACGCCGGCCTGGATCTGGGTCAGGCTGCTGGCCACGATCTGGATGTCGAGGATGGCCATGAACATGCCGAAGACCATGGCCAGAAAACCCACCAGCGTGCGGGTGCTGACGGTCCGGGCCTCAGGCGGCACCTGCTCCAGAGGGACGGCGCTCATGGCCGGGTCACCGGTTGCCGGCCGGTGCCGCAACCGGCGCGGCGGGGGGCGTCGCCGCCTGCGCCGCCATGGGCGTTCCTGCCGGGACCGGGCGCAGCGGCGTGCCGTCGGCGCGGGTGTCCACGGCGGCGACGACGGACAGTCCGGGCCGCAGCCGTCCGGCCAGGGGGCTGTCGGCGGGCACGGCGATGCGCACGGGGATGCGCTGCACGATCTTGGTGAAGTTGCCGGTAGCGTTCTCCGGCGGCAGCAGGCTGAAGCGGGCGCCCGACGCCGGGGCCAGGCTCTCGATCCGGCCTGTCACCGTCAGCCCGGAATAGGCGTCGATGCTCAGCCGCACCGGCTGGCCCACCTTCAGCCCCTCGATCTGAGTCTCCTTGAAATTGGCGGTGATGTAGGCGGCCTGGACCGGCACCACCGACATCAGCTGGCTGCCGGCCCGCACATACTGACCGACGCGGGCGCCCTGGTTGCCCACCACCCCGTCCACCGGCGCCAGCAGCACCGTCTTCTCCAGATCGTTGCGGGCCAGGGTCAGGGCTGCATCGGTCTCCGACAGGCTGGCCACGGCGCCGGCCCGCTCGGTTTCCAGCACGCCCACCTGCTCCCGTTCGGCCGCCAGGGCGGCACGGGCCCGGGTCAGGGCCGCGTCCGCCTTTCCGGCATCGGCCACGGCCGTGGCCAGACGCTGCTGGCTGGCGAAGTCGCGGCCGGCCAGGGCGGCATAGCGCGTCTGGTCGCCGCGGGCGCGGGCGACCTCGGCCTCGGCCGAGGCAACGCCCGCCTCGGCCTGCCGGATCAGCGCCGCTTCCAGGGTCAGGCGGCTGTCGATATTGGCGATCTTGGCCTTGGCCGCTTCCAGCCGGGCCTCCGCCTGGGCCACCTTGGCCCGGTAGTCGCGGTCGTCGATGCGCAGCAGCACATCGCCGGCCTTGACCGGCTGATTGTCCACCACCCGCACCTCGGCCACATAGCCCTCGACCCGCGGGGCAATGGTGGTGATGTCCGCCTCGACATAGGCGTTGTCGGTGCTTTCGATGAAGCGCCCCTCGGTCCACCAGGACCAGGCGAACCAGGCCGCCCCGGCCAGCAGCACGGGCAGCAGGAGCAGGCCGATCGTCTTCTTCATGGCAAGCCTCGGCAGGGGAAGATGTCCAAATTATGAAACTGGACGGTCCAGTATTTCGACGGCGACTATGGGGCCGCCCTCGGCCGCGGTCAATCGCACCGTTCGGCCGGTCGACCCCGATGCCGCCGCGGCGGCCATGCCGGGGACGCATGCGGTGTCGTGTCGATCACAGCGGGTCGATCACAGCGGATGGATGGGCGATCTCAGCCCAGCAGGGCGGCCAATACGGCATTGAGCCGTTCGCGCCCCGCGGCCGTGGCCCGCAGCGTGCTGCCGTCGCTGTCCAGCATGCCGTGGCGGACCAGGCGGGCCAGCCGCTCCGGCGCCACCCAATGCTCCAGATCGTGCCCGGTCTCCGCATGGACACGGGCCAGCGGCACGCCCTCGCTGAGGCGCAGCCCCATCATCAGCAGCTCGGTCAGCCGGTCCGCCGTTGCCACCGGTTCCGGCGCGTGGCCGCCGGTGCCGAGGCGCTCGACCCGCTCCAGCCAGACCTCCGGCGCCCGGTGGGTGCGGGTGCCCAGCTTCTGCCCGTCTAGGGTCAGCCGGCCATGGGCGCCGGGGCCGATGCCGACATAATCGCCATAGCGCCAGTAGGTCAGGTTGTGCCGGCTCTCCTCGCCCGGGCGGGCGTGGTTGGACACCTCATAGGCCGGCAGACCGGCTGCCGTCAGCACATCCTGGGTGGCGGCATACAATTCGCCCTGGGTGTCCTCGTCCGGGATCACCAGCGCGCCGCGGGCATGCAGCGTGTGGAACTGGGTCCCTTCCTCGATGGTCAGCTGGTACAGAGACAGATGCCCCACCGCATGGTCCAGGGCGCGGGCCAGTTCCTCGCGCCAGGCCGGCACCGTCTGGCCGGGGCGGGCATAGATCAGATCGAAGCTGTAGCGGGGGAACAACTGCCGTGCCAGAGCGATGGCGGCCAGGGCTTCTTCCGCCGAGTGGCGGCGGCCCAGGGCCTTGAGATCGGCGGCATTGAGGGCCTGGATGCCCAGGCTGACTCGGTTGACGCCGGCGGCGCGGAATGCCCGGAACTTGTCGGCCTCGACGCTGGTGGGATTGGCCTCCAGCGTCACCTCGGTGTCCGCGGGCAGGCCCCAGCGCGCATCGGCCCGGCGCAGGATGGCCTCCACCGTTTCCGGCTGCATCAGAGACGGGGTGCCACCGCCGAAGAAGACCGAAGTCAGGATACGCCCCGGCGTGCTGTCGGCGAAATGGTCCAGCTCGCGCAGCAGGGCGGCACGCCAGCGCGCATGATCCACCCCCTCCCGCACATGGGAGTTGAAGTCGCAATAGGGGCATTTGCTGGCGCAGAACGGCCAGTGGACATAAAGGGCGAAGCCGGGAAGCCTGTCGTTCATCCATCCGTCCATACTGCGCCGGCCGGCCAGGGCACCGTTGCCCCCGCCGCTCTTCTCCGCCCCTGCGCGCCGCCCTGGTTCAAGCCGCCTGGGTTCAATGGTTGGCGACGAAAGCGTTCAGCTTGTTGCCGTCCGGATCGCGGAAATAGGCAGCGTAGAAGCCGCCTTCGCCGCGGGGACCCGGCGCCCCCTCGTCACGGCCGCCCAGGGACAGGGCCAACTGGTACAGCCGCTCCACCTGGGCCTTGTCCTTGGCCGCCAGCGCCACCATCACCCCGTTGCCGACGCTGGCCGGATTGCCATCGAACGGCTTCATCACGGCGATGCCAGCGGCGCCGCCGGGGCGGCCCCAGGCGATGCCCGTGGGAAACTCCATGAAGCGCCCGACCCCCAGTTCGGCAGCGATCGCGTCGTAGAAGACGGCCGCCCTGGCCAGATCATTGGTGCCCAGCGTCACATATCCGATCATGGTGTCCTCACAGTGGCGTTTCCCGCAGGCGGAGCGGCCGGACGGCCCGTTCAGGCCTCGGGTGGGGTGAAACAGCGGGCCACCAGTTGCCGGAAGGCGTCGGCCCGGTGGCTGATGGCGTGTTTGGCCTCCGGCTCCATCTCGGCATAGGTGATGCCGTGGCCGTCCTGGATGAAGATGGGATCGTAGCCGAAGCCCCTGGTACCCCGCGGCGGGAAGACCAGATGGCCATGGGCATAGCCCTCTACCGCCTCCACATGCCCGTCGGGCCAGGCCAGCACCAGGGCGCAGACGAAGCGGGCACGGTCGTCCTTGCGCTCGGTCGCCAGGGTCAGTTCGCGCCGCACCTTCTCCATGGCCAGGGCGAAGTCCTTCTCCGGACCGGCCCAGCGGGCCGAATAGATGCCGGGGGCGCCGTCCAGCGCGTCCACGGCCAGACCGCTGTCGTCGGCCAGGGCCGGCAGGCCGGAGGCGCGGGCGGCGGCCAGCGCCTTCAGCCGGGCATTGCCGATGAAGGTCTGTTCGGTCTCCTCCGGCTCGGCCAGATTCAAATCACCGGCCGAGGGGAAGTGGCGGACATAGGCGCCCAGCAGGGCGGCGATCTCCTTGACCTTGCCCTTGTTGTGGCTGGCGATGACCAGCGTATCGCCCTGGAAGCGCCGCGGCGTTCCCTCCGGCGACGGTGTGCCCGAGATCGTCGCGCTCATCGGCCCAGCGCCTTCTGTTGCAGGGCGGTCAGCGTGGCGATGCCCTTGCGGGCCAGGGCCATCAGGGCCAGGAACTCGGCTTCCTGGAACGGGGTCTTCTCGGCCGTGCCCTGGATCTCGACGATGCCGCCGGTGCCGGTCAGCACGAAGTTCGAGTCGGCCTGGGCGTTGCTGTCCTCGGCATAGTCCAGGTCCATCACCGGGGTGCCGTTGTAGAGGCCGCAGGAAATGGCGGCCACGCTGTCGGTCATCGGCACGGCCTTCAGCACGCCGATGCGGACCAGATGCTGGAAGGCCAGATGCAGGGCGACATAGCCGCCGGTGATGGCGGCGGTGCGGGTGCCGCCATCGGCCTGGATCACGTCGCAATCGACCTTGACCTGCAACTCGCCCATAGCGCGCAGGTCGGTGACGGCGCGCAGCGAGCGGCCGATCAGGCGCTGGATCTCCTGGGTGCGGCCGGACTGCTTGCCCTTGGCCGCCTCACGGTCCATCCGGCTTTCGGTGGAGCGGGGCAGCATGCCGTATTCCGCCGTGACCCAGCCTTCGCCCTTGCCGCGCAGGAAGGGGGGCACCTTGTCCTCGACGCTGGCGGTGCAGAGCACATGGGTGTCCCCGAACTTCACCAGGCACGAGCCCTCGGCATATTTGGAGACATCGGTCTCCAGGCTGACGGGGCGCAGCGCATCGGGCGCACGGCCGGACGGACGGGTCATCATCGGGACTCCAGGCAGGGATTTGTTCGCCGGCCTCTGATACTCCGGCGGGGGCAGGCGCGTCCACCCCGCCGGCTGTCGCCTTTGCCGCTGCGGCAGCCATGACGGGCGGCCCCGTTGATCTCGGACCCCGCGACCACTAGACTCAAAGAGCAGAATCAACGGTACGACATGGGCATGATCAGTGAACTGAACCAGCGGTCCAGGGAGATCTTCCGCCACATCGTCGAAGCCTATGTGGAGACGGGCGAGCCGGTGGGGTCGCGCACCCTGTCCCGGCGCCTGACGGTGCAGCTGTCCCCGGCCACCATCCGCAACGTCATGGCCGATCTGGAGGATCTGGGGCTGCTGAAGGCGCCGCACACCTCGGCCGGGCGCGTGCCCACCGATGCCGGCCTGCGCCTGTTCGTCGACGGGCTGTTGCAGGTGGGCGATCTCAGCGAGCGCGAGCGCGAGGATATCGAGGCCGTCTGCGCTACCCGTGGCCGCTCGGTGCCGCAGGTGCTGGAGGAGGCGACCAATCTGCTGTCCGGCCTGTCCAGCTGTGCCGGGCTGGTGATGGCGCCCAAGACCGACCGGCCGCTGAAGCATATCGAATTCGTCAACCTGTCGCCGGGCAAGGCCCTGGTGGTGCTGGTGACGGAGGACGGGCTGGTGGAGAACCGGGTGGTGGAGGTGCCGCTGGGCCTGCCTCCCTCGGCCCTGCAGATGGCCAGCAATTATCTCAATGCCAAGGTCGTCGGCGGGACCCTGGCCGACGCGCGCAGCACCATCCAACGCGAGATCGAGGAACAGCGCACCCAGCTGGACCTGCTGACCCAGAAGGTGGTGGAGACGGGGCTGGCCACCTGGTCCAGCACCGGGTCGGGCGGCGGGTACCTCATCGTGCGCGGGCAGGCCAAGCTGCTGGAGGATGTCACCGCCCTATCGGACCTGGAGCGCATCCGCAGCCTGTTCGAAGCGCTGGATACGCGCGAGCAGATGGTCCGGCTGCTGGACGCCACCGGCAAGGGCGAGGGGGTGCAGATCTTCATCGGCGCGGAGAACGACCTGTTCCGCCATGCCGGCTGCTCCATGATCATCAGCCCCTACAGCAACACCAAGGAACAGATCGTCGGTGCCATCGGCGTCATCGGCCCGACCCGAATCAACTATGCCCGCATCATCCCCATGGTGGACTATACGGCCCGCGTTATCGGGCGCCTGATCGGCTGAGCCGCCGCGGGGCTTCGGAGAGGGGGCGGGTGATCCGCACCGCTTTTCCCCTCGACGGGCGGTGTCCGCATTCTTATCTGCTGAGGCAATCTCTCGACAGCAGCGGCAAAGCTGCCTAAACGAAGGCGCGCGGACCCGACCGCCGCCGATCCGTCCAAGACCCGTCCGAAGTGAATCCGAGGCCCTGAGAATGAGCGAAACGAACAATACGCCGGAGACCGACGTCACAGCCGACGGTGCCACCCCTGAAAGCAAGGCCGCCCCGTCCGCCGACCGCACGGCCGCCCTGGAGGCCGAGGTGGCCACGCTGAAGGACCAGCTGCTGCGCGCCCTGGCCGAAACCGAGAATGTCCGCCGCCGCAGCGAGCGCGAGCGCGAGGACACGGCCAAGTACGCCGTCTCCAAGTTCGCCAAGGACCTTCTGGCCGTCGCCGACAATCTGCGCCGCGCCATCGAGGCCGTGCCGGCCGAGACCCGCGAACAGGATCAGGCCGTGAACAGCCTGCTGACTGGGGTGGAAGCCACCGAGCGCCAGTTGGCCGCCGCCTTCGAGCGTGCCGGCATCGCCCGCATGGAGGTGCTGGAGAAGCCGGCCGATCCCAACTTCCACCAGATCATGATGGAGGTGGAGGGCACCGGCAAGGCGGCGGGGACCGTGGTCCAGGTGCTGCAGTCCGGCTACACCATCCATGGCCGTCTGCTGCGCGAGGCCATCGTCGGAGTCGCCAAGGGCGGTGCCGCCGATCCGGCCAAGCTGGATACCAACGCCTGACCCGACGGCCCCCGGGATACGTCGACAAGGAAAGGGCGCCCGCTGCGGCGCCCTTTTTTTCATGGGACAGGATGGGTGTGGCGCTTACGCCTCCCCGTACCCCTCCACCACGGTCGGATCGGCGCCTAACCCCTGCAACAGGGCCAGAACGGCGGTCAGGGCCGCGTCCAGCGCCGCCGGATCGGTGGTGCGCAACACCAGGGCGGTGGAGACCCTGCCCTGGCGGAAGCTGGGATAGCTGCCGATGTCCACGGCTGGATGATCGGCGGCCAGGGCGCGCAGCCCATCGGCGAAGCTGCCTTCCGGCAGGCTGCTGATGATGCTGCGGATCAGGGGCTTCGGCCCCCCTGCAAGCCGGTCGTCCAGCGTCACCAGCATGGCTTGCATGATCGACGGCACCCCGGCCATGACGAAGACATTGCCGATCTGGAAACCGGGGGCGGCACTGACCGGATTGTCGATCAGGCGGGCGCCCTCGGGTGTGTTGGCCATGCGCAGCCGCGCCTCATTCAGCAGGGCGGTGCCGGCATAATGCGCCTCCAGCCGGCGCACGGCCTCGGGATGGCGGATCAGCGGCAGGCCGAAGGCCTTGGCGATGCACTCGGCGGTGATGTCGTCATGGGTGGGGCCGATGCCGCCGGTGGTGAAGACATAGGTGTAGCGGGTGCGCAGCGCGTTGACCGCGTCCACGATCTCCTCCTCCACGTCCGGGACCACGCGCACCTCCCGCAACGGGGCGCCGAGACCGCTGAGATGCCTGGCGATGAAGGCCAGATTGGCGTCCTGGGTGCGGCCCGACAGGATCTCGTTGCCGATGATCAGCAGGGCGGCGGTCGGGGTGCCCGTGGCGGGGGCGGCGGACAGGGGGCTTTCGGTCATGATGCGGATGGCTCCGGTCTTGCGGCAGGAATGGTATAGACCCGCCCGGGCCATTGCGCGACAGTCCCGGCCCATTCCCTTGTCCTTTTGCGTCCCACCGATCGATGCAGTTCCCCGCCCCCCTGATCGAGGCCACCCTGCTGCGGCGCTACAAGCGCTTCCTGGCCGATGTGGTGCTGCCCGACGGCAGCACCGTCACCGCCCATGTGCCCAATTCCGGTGCCATGCTGGGGCTGGACGGGCCGGGCAGCCGCTGCTTCCTGTCGCAATCGCCCAATCCTGCGCGCAAGCTGGCCTGGACGCTGGAGGCGGTGGTGGAGCAGGCCACCGGCACCCTGGTCGGCTGCAACACCAATCATCCCAACCGGCTGGCGGAGGAGGCCATCCATGCCGGCCTGATCCCGGCGTTGGCGGGCTATGCCAGCCTGCGCCGGGAGGTGAAGTACGGAATCAGCAGCCGCATCGACCTCCTGCTGGAGGACCCGGCCCGGGGCCGGGCCTATGTGGAGGTCAAGAATGTGCATCTGCGCCGCGGGCCGCCGGTGGCGGAATTCCCGGACTGTGTGACCAGCCGCGGGGCCAAACACCTGTTGGAACTGGCGGATATGGTGCGCGCCGGGCACAGGGCGGTCATGCTCTATCTTGTCCAGCGGGAGGATTGCGACCACTTCCGGGTTGCCGCCGATCTGGACCCGACCTATGCCTTGGGTCTGGAGCGGGCACGGCTGGCCGGGGTTGAAGCCTATTGCTGGGGGTGTAAGGTCACGCCCCAGGGCATCCGCGTCGATCGGCCCCTGACCGTGCTGTCCGGACCGATCCAGCCCGTTCCGACCCCGGTGGCCGCCGGCTGACCCGGCCGGCCATTGGTTTCATGCCTTCCTTGCCCCTTCCCTTGTCAGACGAGAGCTTCCGGTGGACGACGAATACGAAGACACGCGCAGCATCAAGATCCATACGCCGGAGGATTTCGAGGGCATGCGCCGCGCGGGCCGTCTGGCTGCGGCCACGCTGGATTTCATCACCCCCTATGTGCAGCCCGGCGTCATGACCGAGGAACTGGACCGGCTGATCGAGCAGTTCATGCGCGATCACGGGGCCATTCCGGCCACCATCGGCTACAAGGGCTATACCAAGGCCAGCTGCATCAGCATCAACCATGTGGTCTGCCACGGCATTCCCGGCACCAAGCGGATGATGGAGGGCGACATCGCCAACATCGACGTCACCGTGATCCTGGATGGCTGGTTCGGCGACACCAGCCGCATGTATGTGGCCGGTTCGCCGTCGGTGAAGGCCAAGAAGCTGATCGACGTCACCTATGAGGCGATGATGCGCGGCATCGCCGTGGTCAAGCCGGGCGCCACCCTGGGCGATATCGGCTATGCCATCCAGAGCTTCGCCGAAAGCCACCGCTTCTCCGTGGTGCGGGACTTCTGCGGCCACGGCCTGGGCCGCGTCTTCCATGACGCGCCCAGCGTGCTGCACTATGGCAAGCGCGGTCAGGGACCGGTGCTGCAGGAAGGCATGTTCTTCACCATTGAGCCGATGATCAATGCCGGCCGCTACGAGGTGAAGGTGCTGTCCGACGGCTGGACCGCAGTCACCCGCGACAAGAGCCTATCGGCCCAGTTCGAGCATGCCATCGGCGTGACCAAGGACGGGTACGAGATCTTCACCCTGTCCCCCGCCGGCCTGACCAAGCCGCCTTACGAATTGCCGGCCATGGCATCGGCCCTCGGCATCGCGACCGCCGGCTGATCCCTGCTGGCACGTTCCCGTCCCCGTTGCTACACTTGCATGCGGGCGTGGCAATGGGGATGTTCGCTCATGGGTGGCAAGCCGAAGGCGGCGACAGCGGACCGGTTGCTCGACGCGGGGGAGTACGGCGGTGCCGGCGACGGCACGGCGGAGCAGCCCCATTATCATGGCCACCGCGAACGGTTGCGCGCCCGCTTCCTGGGCCAGGGGGCGGAGGCGCTGCAGGATTACGAGCTGCTGGAACTGCTGCTGTTCGTCATCCCCCGCCGCGACGTGAAGCCCCTGGCCAAGCAGCTTCTGCGCGATTTCGGCGGACTGTGGGCCGTGGTCAATGCCCCGGTCGAGCGGCTGCAATCCTATGCCCAGATGACCGAGGGGGCCGTCTCCGCGCTGAAAGTGGCGGGGGCGGTGGCCCTGCGCATGGCCCGGCAGGAGGTGCTGAACAAGCCCGTCCTCTCCTCCTGGCAGAAGCTGCTGGATTACTGCGCCGCCGCCATGGCGCATCAGGAAGTCGAGCAGTTCCGCCTGCTGTTCCTGGACCGCAAGAACACGCTCATCGCCGACGAGGTGCAGCAGCGCGGCACCGTAGACCATACGCCCGTCTACCCGCGCGAGGTGGTGCGCCGGGCGCTGGAACTGGGAGCCAGCGCCCTGATCCTGGTGCACAACCACCCCTCCGGCGATCCCACACCGTCGCGTGCCGACATCGACATGACCAAGCAGATCGTGGCCGCCGCCCAGGCGCTGGGCGTGGTGGTGCATGACCATCTCGTCATCGGCAAGGGCCGCCATGTCAGTTTCAAGAGCGCGGGGCTGCTGTAGCCCTTACCCCTCGACGAAGAAATAGCCGGTGATCAGCACGGCCACGGTCAGGATGAAGCCGCGCAGGATCGGCTGCGGCACCCGGCGGGCCAGGGCGGCCCCGCCATAGCCGCCCAGCACCGCGGCCGGCAGCATGATGGCCACGGCTCGCCAGTCCACCGCGCCGGCTACAATGAAGGTCACTGTGGCGACGGCGTTCAGCGCCCCGGCCACCAGCGTCTTCAGCCCGTTCATGACATGCAGATCCTTCAGCCCGAACAGGCCCAGCGAGGCCAGCATCAGGATGCCGATGCCGCCGCCGAAATAACCGCCATAAAGGGCGACGAAGAACTGCACCACCAGCAGCGGCCCCATGGTCAGGGTCCAGCGGGCAGAGATCCAGGCGCTGATGGGCTTGCCGAAGGCGAACAGCACAGTGGCGAACAGCAGCAGCCAGGGGATGATACCCTGGAACACCGCCTGGGGCGTCCACAGCAGCAGCAGTGCCCCCAGCAGCCCGCCCAGCAGGCTGATGGCGAAAAAGGCCGGGATGTGGACGGTCTTCAGCCGGGCCAGATCCTTGCGGTAGGCGGCCAGGGCGGCGAAGGAGCCGGGGAACAGTGCCACGGTGCTGGAGGCGTTGGCCTGGATCGGCGGCACGCCGGCGAAGATCAGTGTCGGGAAGGTCAGGAACGTTCCGCCCCCGGCCACGGCATTGAGCGCACCGGCCAGGAAGGCGGCAAGGAACAGGGCCGCGTCGATCAGCATAGGACCCTCGGGGGAGGAGCGGGAACGGCGGTGGCAGATTGCATCAGTACCCGTCCCTTGCCCATCCCCGCCGTTGCGGCACCACCCCGCGGCAGGGACGGGGCGGCATGATCTCCCGGCACTGGTGTTCGGACACCGTCGCCGCTAGGGTCCCGGGCCAGATCGCCACCGAGCTTAGGGACAGGGCCCATGATTCCCCGCTACAGCCGCCCGGAAATGACCCGCATCTGGGAGCCGGAGAACCGTTTCCGCATCTGGTTCGAGATCGAGGCCCATGCCTGCGACGCCCAGGCCAAGCTGGGCGTGATCCCGGCGGAGGCGGCCAAGGCGGTGTGGGAGCGCGGCGCCTGGGAGATTGCCCGCATCGACGAGATCGAGCGCGAGACCAAGCACGACGTCATCGCCTTCCTGACCAATCTGGCCGAGCATGTGGGGCCGGAGGCCCGCTTCGTCCACCAGGGCATGACCAGCTCCGACGTGCTGGACACCTGCCTGGCCGTGCAGATGAAACAGGCGGCCGATTTGCTGCTGGCGGATCTGGACAAGCTGCTGGCGGCGCTGAAGGCGCGGGCGCTGGAACACAGATACACCCCCACCATCGGCCGCAGCCACGGCATCCATGCCGAACCCACCACCTTCGGCGTCAAGCTGGCCGGCCACTACGCCGCCTTCGCCCGCAACCGCAAGCGCCTGGAAGCGGCGCGGGCCGAGATCGCCACCTGCGCCATCTCCGGGGCGGTCGGCACCTTCGCCAACATCGATCCCTTCGTGGAGGAGTATGTGGCGGGGCAGCTGGGCCTGTCGGTGGAGCCGCACTCGACCCAGGTCATCCCGCGCGACCGCCACGCCATGTTCTTCGCCACGCTGGGCGTGATCGCGGCCAGCCTCGACAATCTGGCCACCGAGGTCCGCCACCTGCAGCGTTCCGAAGTGCGCGAGGCCGAGGAATTCTTCTCGCCGGGGCAGAAGGGCTCCAGCGCCATGCCGCACAAGCGCAACCCGGTGCTGTCGGAGAATCTGTCCGGCCTGTCGCGGGTGGTGCGCGGCTATGTGGTTCCGGCGCTGGAGAACGTCACCCTCTGGCATGAGCGCGACATCAGCCACTCCTCGGTGGAGCGCATGATCGGGCCGGACGCCACCGTGACCCTGGATTTCGCCCTGATGCGGGCCGTGGGCCTGATCGAGAAGCTGGTGGTCTATCCGGAGAATCTGCAGAAGAACCTGGACATGCTGGGCGGCCTGCACAATTCCCAGCGCGTCCTGCTGGCCCTGACCCAGGCCGGCATGAGCCGCGAGGATGCCTATCGCGCCGTGCAGCGCAACGCCATGCCGGTCTGGCTGGAAGGCAAGGACTTCCGCACCCTGCTGAAGGCC
The DNA here is from genome assembly GCF_003336875.1 of Oleisolibacter albus. Lineage (GTDB taxonomy): Bacteria > Pseudomonadota > Alphaproteobacteria > Azospirillales > Azospirillaceae > Niveispirillum > Niveispirillum album. Next base: position 317,303 of record NZ_QGNJ01000004.1, read on the forward strand.
GATGCCGAGGTGATGAAGCATCTGTCGGCGGCCCAGATCGACGATGCCTTCGACCTCGCCTACCACACCAAGCATGTGGACACGATCTTCGCCCGCGTCTTCGGGCCGGAGGCGTGATCCTGTCTGCGCGCGCCGGGGGCGATGGCCGCCCCCGGCCGACCGGTCTTTTCCGTCAGCCGACCCGGCTGCCCCGCAGCGAGACCAGCAGATCATGGCTGGCCCGGCCGTCGGCGGGCAGACCCTGCTTCTTCTGATAGGCGCGGATGGCGGCGACCGTGCGCTTGCCCAGGAAGCCGTCCGGCGTGCCGATCTTGTAGCCCAGCCGTTTCAACCGTTCCTGGATCTCCTTGACCCCGGCCTGGTCCACGGGGATGGCGTGGTTGCCGTGGCTGGCGGCCGTAGCCGGTGGCCGGCTTGCCGCCGGCGCTGCGGCGTCCAGGGGCCCGGCCTCGGCGATCTCGATGTTGCTGCCGCCTTCGGCCAGCCGTTGCAGGGCGGCGCGGGCGGTGCTGTCACCGCTTTCCGCCGCCCGGGCGTACCAGCCGGCAGCGGTGTCCAGGTCCGGTGCCCCGTCCACCCCTTCCTCGTACAGCGCGCCCAGCATGATCAGGGCGCGGGCGATCCCGGCATCGGCCGCCTGTTCGAACCAGGAGGCGGCCTGCTCCAGGTCGCGGTCGACGCCGGTTCCATCGCTGTAGAGCAGCCCCAGATCATACATGGCTTCGGCATGGCCCAGTTCGGCGGCCCGGCGGTACCAGCCCACGGCCTTGTCGAGATCGGCCGGGACGCCGAGATCGCCGCGATAGAGCGCGGCCAGGGCCCAGCCGGCATCGGCATCGCCCTGGGTGGCAGCCTGCTCGTACCAGTAGACGGCCTTGCGCACATCTGCCGCCGTCGGCGGCGTACCGGAGGCGAAATACTCGGCCAGTTCCACCTGGGCGTCGACATCGCCGGCGCGGGCGCGGCTGTCCAGCAGCCGCAGCGGCTCGTCGGCCTTGGCGGGCAGGGGGGGCGGTGCGGTCAGGGCCGCGGCACCGGCCGCGGCTGCCATGGCCTTCCCGCCCTTGGACGGCCTGCCAGCGGCCTTGCCGGCAAAGGGACCGGATTTAGCCGCCGGGGTGGCCTTTGCCGGCGTCTGGGCGGGCGCGCCCGCCTTCTGCGGCTTCGCCGCCGGTTTGGCCATGGATCTTGCTGCGGCGACGGGCTTGACCGCCGGCTTCGCGACCGGCTTCACCACAGGCGTCTTCACGGCCGGCTTCTTGCCCGCGGCTGTTGTCTCGTGGCTGGCGGTCGCGTCCGGCTGCTTGGCCGTGGCGGCGGAGGCCGGCGGGGCTGCCAGCATGGTGGCGAGCAGAAATGGGGCGAACAGTCGGCAGCTCCGGCGCATGGCCGGTCTCTCCCTGGATGGATATCGGTATGGGCGGCGAAGAATTGACCGGATCCACCGTAGCAGGAAAGCCCTTAACGGCCAGTGAGCAGCCCCGGCTCGACCGGCATTCCTCCCTTCCCCCATAATCCGGATCGTCCCCGTTGCAGCCGGGGGAAAATCCGATTATGGTGCCGGCCCTTGCGAGGGTCTTGGGGCGTCGCCAAGCGGTAAGGCAGCGGTTTTTGGTACCGCCATTCCCAGGTTCGAATCCTGGCGCCCCAGCCACCTGTCTCCCTTCCAGTCATAGACATGAAATCAGCAGTCGTGCCGACGCGGGGCTGGCGGCGGGAGCCGTGCAGCCGCTTGGGCTTTCCTTCTCCGGCCGATCATTGTTAAACTGCTGTTAAAATTACCGTGTCGGAATACGCATAAATTCTGTATAAATTCGTTCAATGCAGGTACCGGCGGTTGCTTTATGTATCATTCCGTTATATCTGCACTGGGAAGGGCTCGGCTGGGTGAGGCGCAAGGGACGATGAATCGGCAGCCGCAGGCACCGAAGCGGGATTGGGTCCGCATCAAGCCGGGGGAAAGGACAGCCCAGCTTCCCGATCGCGTCGAGTATGACGACCAGAAACTCTATACGCTGCTCCAGTCTGCCAAGCGCGAAGTGCAGGGACTGCGGCTGATCCATCTGCATATGTCGCTGCTGCGCGACAAATCGAACCTGGATGTCCTGTCGATCCGCCGCGCCATGCAGGAGACGGCGGACCAGTCGGCCTATCTCCAGGTATTTTCCCTGTCGAACGACGACGTCATCGTTCTCTACAAGGGCATCAAATTTTCGGTGATCTCCACCGTCTGCTCGCAGATCGAGCGCTTGCTGCTGTCGCGCACCAGCCTGGTGAAGCGCAATCCCTACGGGGAGGACAGCCTCTACTCGATCATGGAGTTGTCGCTGAACTTTGTGAGCGTCATCCGCTTCATCGAGAGTCTGGGGCGCGATGGCGGGACCGAACAGAAGCAGGAGACGAAACCGCCGGTCACGCTGGAGGAACTGGGCAAGATCGAGCGGGCGGTGCAGATGTTCGATCTGTCGCCCTTCATGCTGAATCAGCCCGTTGTCAACATCCAGGGGCTAGAGCAGAACGAATTCGAATATTTTGAACTCTATATCGCCGTCAAGGCACTGGAAGAGCGACTCTCACCCCAATACGACATCACCGCCAACAAATGGCTGTTCAGCTATTTCACGGCCAATCTCGACAATTCTGTGCTGAAGGCACTGAATTACGGGGTTGATTTTCTGCGTGGCAAGCGCATCGGCCTCAATCTCAACCTGTCCACCATCCTGTCGGCGAATTTCGTGAAGTTCGACGAGCGTCTGACCACGGAACTCCGTGGCAATGTGGTGCTGGAGATCAACAAGGCCGACGTGGTCGAGAATGTCTCCCTGTACAAGGAGGTCATCGATTTTGCCGCCAGCAAGGGCTACAAGATCTGCATCGACGGGCTGAACGATTTCTGGGTCACCCATATGGATCTGGAGTACATGGCCTGCGACTACGCCAAGATCTTCTGGTCCGACGAGATGGAAAGCCTGCCGCCGCGCGAGTATGACGCCTTTGTCGAGCGCATCCAGGCCCAGAGCAATTGCCGTTTCGTCCTGGCCCGCTGCGGCAGTGTCCGTGGTCTGATGTTCGCCGAGAAATGCGGCATCAACCTGGTGCAGGGCCGGGTCGTGGATAACATCCTGCGCAAGGGCGTGCTGCTGCGCGACGCCATCAAGACCGCCAAAGCCATGGATGCGGCCTGACCGGTTCAGGCCCCAACAGCCTCATCCCGGATTGTGCCACCAGATCCAGCCATTGAGCACAGCGGCAAAGCTGACCCAGGCCAGATAGGGCAGCAACAGCAGACCAGCCGGCCGGCTGTGAATGGCGAAGGTCCGGGATGTCAGCAGGATGGCGCTCCACAGCAGCAGGATGTCCACCAGGGCGGCACCGGGGCTGCGCAGGCCGAAGAACAGGATCGACCACGCCAGATTGAGCAGCAACTGCAGGACGAACAATGCCAGCGCCCCACGGGCCCCGGTCACGCCCTGCCGCCGCCAGACCAGCCAAGCCGCTACGGCCATCATGGCATAGAGAAGGGTCCAGACCGGGCCAAAGATCCAGTTGGGCGGGTTGAACGGCGGCTTCTGCAAGGTCGCATACCAGCCGCCGATTTCAGGAGTGGTGACGCTGCTACCGACAGCCGCCACGGCAAAACAGCCGATCAGAATGACGGTCAGCCCCAACCAGGAACGGACGGGCGAAAGGAAAGGGGTGGTCGTGCTCATAGGAGTGAACATCGGTCGACCTTGATCGATGTCAAGACAGGAAACTCCTACCAATATGAACCAACGCAACTGTCACAAACTCCGCTATAGTGCGCCGGACTAGTCCGTTTGGAGGTGAGGCGTCGCCCATGACGTCGGTTGACGATACCCATGCGGCCGCCGGCACCACACCGGCCCAAGCCGGGGGGCAGGCCGGGGCCGATCCCAGCACGCACTTCATCTTTGTCAGCAAGGTTTTCGCCTTGCCCGGCGGCTATTTTTGTCTGGCCAAGGACACGGGTGAAGCCGTGTTCAATGTCCATTTGGGCGATGTCTGGGGCAAGATCCCCTTCCGCACCATGCGGGAGACTTTCGATATCGATGAGAAAAGCCAGGATGGACGCCTGCTCGGCGTCGTCGAGAAAGGGCTGAAATTTGTCAAGGAAATCCGGCCCGGTGACAGTATCCCCAGGGAATTGCTGGATGGTTCCGCCAGTTGGCGCGTGGATGAACAACATCTGTTGATCGCCCGTGGACGCCTGACTCTGCAGCTGGTCTCATGGATCTCGGGTAAGGACGAAATCATCACCGACCGCTTTAAACTGTTGCAGATGGTCGAGGATCCCCAAACCAAGGCCAAGACACAGGAAGCCTTTGCCCGGCTGGCGCGGCAGTTCGGCCTGCCGGAAGAGCGCAAACAGGAGATGATCGACAAGGTCGAATCCCTGGCGCGGGAGTTAAGCTATATCGAGGCCCTGCGTGACCGTTACGGCTTGGTGCAGAAGATCATGTCCAGTCTGGGACAGGCACGGCGGGTCTTTAAAGGCGACAATACGATCCAGTCCGATATCGCCCGCATGCAGGCACTCGCCAAGGTCCCCATCGCCAATTTCGACGATGCCTTCAACCAGATTGACGGTCAGTGCGCCGAAGTCATGGCCATGTTGCGCAGCTTCGACGCCCAGGTCGCCTTCATTCGCCGCATGCGCGACGAACTCCATACCAATCTGATGATCTGGGACGAATTGATTGAGGATTGGAACGGCCACGAGGTCGACAAGGGACCGGAGACCGAGGGACTGCTGAAGCGGACTTACCAATTCCTGGCTCAGCATTTCCTGATCAGCAAGGTCTGGAGCCGCAACGGCTGACATCGGGCGATAGGCACGCGCCCATGTCAGCCCTCGCTACCTCCCCTCCCGCCGCCAGGCCAGCAACAGCAGGCCCAGGGCCAGAAGCAGCACGGCCAGGGCCGGCAGCAGCGGGACTTGGCTGACGCCGGTCACGACGTAGTCGGCATTGGCCCGGAGGCCCAGCCAGCCTCGGCCGGCACCGTCCCGGTCCGGCCGGGTCCGGCGCACGTCGGGTGTCCCGTCGGCCAGCCAGTAAGTTCCGCCGCCCGTAGCCTTTGTCACGGGCGCCAGGGGCTGGTGGCTGGTGCGGACATCGCGGAGTTCCGGCGGGTTGACGGCGCCGACCACGGCCAGGGCCGTGCGTTGGCCGTCGCTGATGCGCCAGATGCCTGGCTCGCCGGCGACCAGCGATCCGGTGGCGGTGCCGTCGCCCTGATCCTCCAGCCGCAGGTCGGACGCGACATCGCCGGGCGAGGTCACCTGGATGGCGCGCGGGTCCGGCTCCAGGCTGCGCCGGGTTACGCTGATGCGGTTGCCGTCGACGCGGGCCTTGAGATCGTTCTCCTCCAGCTCCGGTTCCTTCATCAGCCAGTGGGCCAGCCGCCGCAGCAATTCGGCCTGTGGTCCCCCGCCCTCGAATCCGCGGGACCACAGCCAGATCTGGTCGGAGGACAGTTGGGCCACGCGGCCTTCACCCACCCGGTCCAGCACCAGCAGCGGCCGCCCGCCGGCACCCGACATCACCACGCTGCCGCGCGTCGGGGCCACATCGATTTGGCGGAACCAGCGGCCCCATGGGCCGACACCGTCCGCCGCGTCGGTCAGCCCGGCGGTGACCGGATGACGCTTGCCCAGATCGGTGACGGTGGGGGTGAAAGGCTGCTCCAGCACCTCACCCGTGGGTTCGGCCGGCAGCACCGTGCCCAGCGGCGTGCGATAGACGGACAAGGGCGTGGCGAAGCTGGGGCCGCTGGCCTCCAGCAAGGCTCCGCCCTTCTCGACATAATCTGCGATGTTGGCCAGATAGGCGTTCGGCAGGACGCCCCGGCGGCGATAGCGGTCGAAGATGATGAGGTCGAACTCGTCGAGCTTCATCTCGAACAGTTCGCGGGTGGGAAAGGCAATCAGCGACAGCTCGCGGATCGGGGTGCCGTCCTGCTTCTCCGGTGGCCGCAGGATGGTGAAGTGCACCAGATCCACTGACGGGTCGGCCTTCAGCAGGTTGCGCCAGGTGCGTTCGCCGGCGTGGGGCTCGCCCGAGACCAGCAGCACGCGCAACCGGTCGCGCACGCCATTGACCACGATGGCCGCCCGGTTGTTGGCCAGGGTCAGTTCCTGCGGACCGGCCTCCACCGCCAGTTCGAACACATTCAGCCCGCCATGGGTCAGGGTGAAGGTCAAAGGCACATCCTGTCCCACCGGCACACGCAGCGGGCGTGGTGCCTCCCCATCCTGGCGCAGCGTGACGGTGGCGTCGCCGCCGCCCGCGCCCGGCAGATCCTCGACCCGCACGGTAAAGGTGACCGGCTTGTCCACCAGTCCGAAATTGGGCGCCTGGACCACGGTCAGGCGGCGGTCGCCCTCGTTGTGCTCGCCGGTCAGCAGCGCATGCACAGGGCCGAAGTCACGCAGTTGCGGCAGCCCTTCGGCCACGTCATGCACCTGCCCGTCGGTGATCAGCACGGCCCCGGCCACCCGCCGCCGCGGCACGTCGGCTGTGGCCCGGGTCACCGCCTCCAGCAGGCGGGTCTCCTCGATGGCGGCGCCCTCGGCGCTGCGGGCGTCGGCCGTGCGGACGATCCGCACCTCCAGATCCTGGTACTTGGCCAGGGTCTGCTGCAGCGTGGCCAGGGCCTGTTCCGCCCGTGCCCGGCGTTCGCCGATGTTCTGGCTGGGGGACTGGTCGACGATGATGACGGCCACATCCTTGATGGGCTGGCGCTGTTCCTCCACCAGGGACGGGTTGGCCAACGCCAGCACCAGCACGGTCAGCGCAGCCAGCCGCAGCAGGCCGCCGCGGGCGCGGTGCCACAGAGACAGGCCGCAGCCGGCCAGTCCCAGAACAAACAGGGCCAGCAACAGCGGCAGCGGGATCAGCGGCGCCCAGACCAGGAAGGTTCCGTTCATTGGCCCAACCTTTCCAGGATCGCCGGCACATGCACCTGATCGGCCTTGTAATTGCCGGTCAGCGCATACATCACCAGATTGATGCCGAAGCGGTAGGCCATTTCCCGTTGACGTTCCGGACCCGGAACGACCGCGTACATGGGCCGCCCCTGGCCATCCACCGCCCAGGCCCCGGCCCAGTCGGCGGCGCCGATGATGACGCCGGAAACACCGTCATTGACGCTGCCGCTCTGCGCCTCTGCCCAGACCTCGCCGCCGGCATAGCGTCCGGGAAAGTCCTGGAGCAGATAGAAGGACTTGGTGAGCACATGCTCCGGCGTGATCGGTGCCAGGGGCGGAATGTCCAACCCGCTCAGCAGCGCCTCCAACTGCGGGCCACCGGGACCGCGGCCACCGGTCACGCCCTGGTCGCGTGTGTCGATCAGCAGCATGCCGCCCTGGCGCAGATAGGCGGTCAGCTTCTCCCGCGCCCGGTCGGACAGCGGGGGCTGCGCCGGGGTCACCGGCCAGTAGATCAGGGGATAGAAGGACAGCTCGTCGGCGTCCACGTCCACGGCCATGGCGCCGGCGGTCTCGGCGGCCGTGCGCTGTCCCAGCTCGTAGGACAGCCCCTCGAGCCCGGCCTTGCTGACGGCGTCCACCGCGGCATCGCCGGTGACCACATAGGCCAGCCAGGTCTGGGCGGTGGCCTGGATCGCCTTGTCCACATCCAGGGGCCGCTCCTGCGCCCGTGCCGACGGGGGCAGGGTCAGCAGCAGCAGGGCCGCCAGCGCGGCGATGCCGCGTCCCGCCCGCGCGCCGCGAAGCAGGCCGCGCAGGGCCAGACCGATGAACAGGTCGGCCACCAGCAGCATCAGGGCTGCCGTCAGCAGCAAGGGCTTGAGGTCCATCTCCCCCCGCACGCCATACAGGTCCTGGGCCATACCGGACAGCAGCGGTGCCAGCGGTTGCAGCGTGGCCACGGCCGGCGCCAGGTTCAGGGCGCGGCGGGCTTCGGGGATGCCGTAGAAGCCGGGGGGATGGCGCGGCCCCAGCAGAGCGGCCGGCGCGCGGGCCAGCCGCTCCGCCGGCAGCGGAAAGGCCGTGACGCCCGGCGTCACCAGCCGGCCCTGGCCGTCCAGCAGCTCCAGCGGCGCCAGTGTGCCGGCGCCCTCGGCGGTGGCGACACCGGCCGACAGGGCCACCACCCGCCGCAGCATTTCCACGAACAGTCCGGACAGCGACAGGTTCGACCAGTCCGGGCTGGCGGTGGTATGGACCAGCACGGTGAAGCCGTTGCCGCGCTTCTCGGCCGTCACCAGCGGTGTCCCATCCTCCAGCCGGGCCCAGGTGCGGTCGGGCAACTCCAGGGACGGTTCTGCCAGCACCTGCCGACTGACGGTGACGTCCTCGGGAACGGTCAGGCCGTGGAAAGGGCTGGTTTCGGGGAAAGGGGCCAGTCTGGCGGGGACCGACCAGCTGAGCGCGCCACCCAGGGCACGGTCGCCGCTGCGCAGCCGCACGGGCGTCAGCGTGTCGGCATTACGGGCCAGCCTGGGGCCAGCGAAGCGCAGCAGGACTCCGCCCTTGCGCACCCAGGCGTCAAGCTGTTCGGCCTCGCTACCGCTGAGACTGCCCACATCGGCCAGGATCAGCACCGACAACTCGCGTTGCAGCAGGCTGCCGATATCGCCCCGGCGGATCTCGGCAAAGGGGGACAGGGCCCGGTCGAGATAATGCAGGTCGGATAGCAGCGGCTGCTCCTCGCCTTCACCGCGGCCGGAAACCAGCCCCACCGGACGGCGGCGCTGCCCCTCATCCAGCAGCAGTGTGGCGCCAGCGGTGTTCTGCCCGTCCAGACGCAGGGCCGCCGCCTCGTTGCGCAATTCCGTCGGCAGGTTCAGCCGCGCCTCGGCGCGGGCGGTGCCAGCGGTGAAGCGGACATCGGCGGCCCCCAGCAAGCGGCCATCGGTGGCCACGGCCCGGATCGTTGCCGTCTGTGGCAAGGCGGAGTCGGAGCGCTCCACCGGCACCACCAGATCCAGCCCCTCCGCCGTGGGGGGGCGGAGCAGCAGGGCCGGGCGGTCGGGACCGTCGCCCACCACCTCAAGCCCGCCCAGACGCCGCAGTCGCGTCGCCAGCGCCTCCGCCCCGGCATCGGCAACCCCGTCGGACAGCCAGACCGTGTAGGGGGCGCGCTCGGTCGGCAGTCGGTCCAGGGCTGCCAGGGCGGCCGTGCGGTCCACAGGCCAGGGACTCGGGGTCAGGGCCTGCACGTCACGGCGGGCGTCGGCGGCCGCCGACGGTCCGACCAGATGCGGGGGCTCCGCCGTGGGCGAGGGGGCTGTCGCCAGAAGCACGACCGGCCGGCCGGCACGCTCGGCCTGCGCGATCAGCCGTTCCATCAGGTCCTGCCGGGCCGGCCAGTCGCGGCCGGCGGCCCAGCCATTGTCCACCACCAGCAACAGCGGCCCGCCGCCAGGCAGGGCTGCATCGGGGTTCAGCAGCGGCCGGGCCAGGGCCAGGATCACCAGTGCCGCCAGGACCAGCCGCAGCAACAGCAGCCACAGCGGCGTGCGCGCCGGGGTTTCCTCCCGCGCCACCAGATCGCGCAGCAGACGGATGGCCGGAAATTCCTGGACACGCGGGGCCGGCGGCGTCACCCGCAACAACCACCACAGCACCGGCAGCACGGCCAGTGCCGCCAGTATCCACGGAGTCGCGAAGGCGAGCGGACCCAGGCTCAGCATTTCACACCGCCTCCCGCGCCAAGGCGCCCCACAGGGCCAGCAGGGCCGCCTGGGGCGACCTGTCCGTGCGGTGGCAGGTCAGACTCCATCCGGCGGTACGGGCGATGGCCGTCAACCCCGCTTTCTGTGCAGACAGCCGTTCCAGATAGGCCGCCCGGATGCTTTCCACCCGCGGCACCAGCATCTGCGTTTCCCCTTCAAGCCCTTCGAAGGCGACGCGTCCGTCGAAGGGCAGGGTCTCTTCGGCCGGGTCCAACACCTGCACCAGATGGCCGCGCAGGCCGCGGGCGGCGAAGGCCGCCACCATGGCCTGGATCTCCGCCAGCGGCGACAGCAGGTCGCCGACCACCACCAGCTGGGCGTGGCGGGGCAGGGGTTCCGGTGGGGGGAGGCCCATACCATCTGAACGCGGCGCTTCGGCTGTCATGTGCAGGGCCAGCCGGGGCATGATGCTGCGGGCGGCGCTGGGCGCAATGCCGCTGCCCAGCAGCGCCACCCGTTCGCCACCGCGCACCAGCAGCACGGCCAGGGCCAGTGTCAGCAGGTCCGCCCGCTCGCGCTTGGTCGGCAGCGATCTCGTCGAGCGCCAGTTCATGGAGGGGCTGCTGTCCCGCCAGAGCCAGGCCGTTTGCGCCGCCTCCCATTCCGTTTCGCGCACGAAGACGTGGGCGGACTTGGCGGATTGGCGCCAGTCGATGGTCGCCACGGAGTCGCCGGGCTGGTAGCGCCGGAACTGCCAGAAGGTCTCTCCGGTGCCGACGCGGCGCCGGCCATGCACCCCCTGGGCCACCGTCGCCGCCACCCTTTCCGCCGCCACCAGCAGCGGCGGCAGCCGCAACGCCAGCGATTCGGCCCGCTGCTGGGTGCGCAGCGCGTCGGCGGCGGTCGGAAGGGTGGGGGAAACGGCCATGCTGGATGCCTTCGTCGGGACGGCAAGGGCGGGGTTGCGGATCTGGCGCCGGATCAGGCCAGCGGTGCGCACAGCCGGGTGATGACCTCATCCAGGGTGACGCCGTCGGCACGGGCGGAGAAGTTCAACGCCATGCGGTGGCGCAGCACCGGCTTGGCCAGGGCCAGTACATCGTCCAGCGACGGGGTCAGGCGCCCCTGCAACAGGGCACGGGCGCGGGCGGCCAGCATCAACGCCTGGCTGGCGCGCGGGCCGGGCCCCCAGGCCACATGCTGCCGCACCTCCGGCAGGGTCGTCTCCTCCGGCCGGGCACCGCGCACCAGATCCAGGATGCCCTCGACCACGCTTTCCCCAACGGGAATGCGGCGCACCAGGGCCTGTGCCGCCATGAGGTCCTGCGGGGACAGGGCGGCGCCGATGCTGTCGGCAACGGCGCCGGTGGTGGCGATCATCATCCGCCGTTCGGCCTCACGGTCGGGATAGGTCACGTCCACCTGCATCAGGAACCGGTCCAGCTGGGCTTCCGGCAGCGGATATGTGCCTTCCTGTTCCAGCGGGTTCTGGGTCGCCAGCACATGGAAGGGCCGGGGCAGCGGGTGGTGCTGGCCGGCCACGGACACCCGGCCCTCCTGCATGGCCTGCAGCAGGGCCGACTGGGTGCGGGGGCTGGCGCGGTTGATCTCGTCCGCCATCAACAACTGGCTGAACACAGGGCCGGGCAGGAAGCGGAAGGCGCGTCGGCCGTTCTCCGTCTCCTCCAGCACCTCGGAACCCAGGATGTCGGCCGGCATCAGGTCGGGAGTACACTGGATGCGGCGTTCATCCAGGCCCAGCACCGTAGCCAGCGTTTCCACCAGCCGTGTCTTGGCCAGGCCGGGCACGCCGATCAGCAGCAGATGGCCGCCGGCCAGCAGCGTCACCAGGGACAGGTCGATGACCTCCTCCTGGCCATAGATGACCCGACCGATCATCTCGCGCACGGCGGCCAGGCGGTTGCCCAGGACCTCCACGTCGCGGACCAGGGCCTGGGCATCGGCGGAGCGGGACAGGTCTACGGCACTCACGGTCTGCATCCCCGAGGTTGTTGGCGGTCCAGCGCCACCGGCCATGTGGGTGATGGCGGTTCCTGAACCAAGACGGCCTGATTATGTTACCTTCGTGGCGGAACCCGGCCGGGTTCGCAATCCCCTCTTCGTCGCGTCACCCGGGCCGGGTCGGTCCCGGCCGATGATCCCGATCCGTTGCGCCGGCAGTTCGAACCAACAATGGTCTGTTCCACCATGTCGGAAAGCAAGTCCCCTGTGGGCAAGGATATCCCCGCTCCGTACGCCGCCGCCGCTCTGGCCGGTGCCCGCCGGCCCGGCCCCACGGCCGAGGACGAGGCCTATGCCATCCGCATCGCCCGCGACGGCACCTGGTATTATCATGACAGCCCCATCGGCCGGCTGCCGTTGGTGAAGCTGTTCGCCACGGTTCTGCATCGGGATGCGGCGGGGGATTACTGGCTGATCACGCCGGCGGAACGGGGGCGCATCACGGTCGAGGATGCCCCGTTCATCGCTGTGGCCCTGCGGATCGAGGGGGAGGGGCGGGACCAGCGTCTGGTCTTCCGCACCAACCTGGATGAGGAAGTCGTGGCCGGCCCCGATCATCCCATCCGGGTGGATACGGATGGCGCGACAGGGGAGCCGCGGCCCTATATCCTGGTCCGCGACATGCTTGAGGCGCGTATCAACCGCCCGGTCTTCTATGAGCTGGTGGAGCGGGGAGAGGCGCGGGAGACCGGAACGGGAGCCGAGATCGGACTATGGAGCAGCGGCACCTTCTTTACCCTTGGTCGGCTGGACCCGGCGACGATGGCATGACCGGGGGCGGCAGGAGGTGTGATACCGGCGGCGCAACGGCTCCACCGACAGCGGACCAGCTGCGCACTTTTTTCCGGAACCGCAGCGGTGGACAGGCTGGCGGGCGCCTCACCGGTTTTCGTGGCGACCATGACGGCAATCCCGGGCTGTCGGCCCCGGCGGCCTTGCGTGATGCCGCGGTCCTGGTGCCGCTGGTGGACCGGCCGGATGGCATGACGCTGCTGCTGACCCAGCGCACGGCTCATCTGACCGCCCATGCCGGGCAGATCAGCTTTCCCGGTGGTGGTGTCGAGCCAGAGGATGCCGATGCCGAGGCCACGGCCCTGCGCGAGACGGAGGAGGAGGTGGGCTTGCCCCGCCACCGGGTCGAAATCATCGGCCGGCTGGACACCTATGTCACTCGTACCGGCTTCCGCGTGGTGCCGGTGGTGGCGCTGGTGCGGCCCCCCTTCATCCTCAATCCGGACCCCTACGAGGTGGCAGACGTGTTCGAGGTGCCGCTGGCCTTCATCCTCGACCCGGCCGCCCGCCGCCGCGAGTCGCGGGAATGGAAGGGTGCCTTGCGGCATTTCTGGGCTTTCCCGTACCAGGACCGCTACATCTGGGGCGCGACAGCCGGGATGCTGGTCAATTTCTGCGACCTGCTGGCCGGCCATGGCGAGACGGCGGTACCGGGGGAGGTGGCGTGATGCATCCGGTCCGCCAACTGGAACCCATCGGCCTCATGGCGGGCACCGGGGCGCGGCGGGTGCTGCAGGTCCTGATGCGCACCGGTCAGGAGGCCCGCTTCATCGGCGGCTGCGTCCGCGACGCCGTTCTGGGCGTGACGGCGGCGGATGTGGACATCGCCACGCCGCTGCCGCCGGACGAGGTGATGCGCCGTCTGAAGCAGGACGGCATCCGTACCGTTCCCACCGGCCTGAAGCATGGCACCGTCACCGCCGTCATCGACGGTGTGGGCTATGAGGTCACGACCCTGCGTCGCGATGTGGAAACCTTCGGTCGTCACGCCCGGGTGGAGTTCACCGACGACTGGGTGGAGGATGCGCGTCGGCGGGACTTCACCTTCAACGCCCTGTCGCTGTCGGCCGAGGGAGACTTGTACGACCCGTTCGACGGCCTTGCCGATCTGGAGGCCGGGCGTGTGCGTTTTGTCGGCGACCCGGTCGAGCGTATTCGCGAAGATGTGCTGCGCATCCTGCGCTATTTCCGTTTCCATGCCCGCTTCGGCCGCGGTGGGGCTGATCCGGCGGCCTTGGCCGCGTGTGCCGCGCTGGCTTCCCTGCTTCCCGGCCTGTCGGGGGAGCGGGTGCGGGCCGAGGTGCTGCGGCTGCTGCCACAGGACCGGGCGGTGGAGGTCTGGCGCCTAATGCTGGAGCAGGGGATTGTGGCCCATCTGCTGCCCCCGGCGGTGCGGGTGGAGCGGCTGGCCGCGCTGGACCGGCTGGAATGGATGCTGGGGCCGGCCGATCCCATGGCACGGTTGGCGGCCCTGTTGCCCGGCACAACCGATGCGGCTTGCGCCACGGGCGAGCGGCTGAAGCTGTCCAACGCCGAACGGGAGCGGCTGCTGGCCCTGTGCGTGCCGCCGCGGGCGGTGACGCCGGATCTGGATCTGCGGGGGCGCCGGCAGGCGCTGCAAACGCTCGGCCCGGACCTGTTCCGCGACCTGCTGCTGCTGGCGGCTGCCGACCAGGGCACGCCCGCGTCGGAGCTGTTGCAGCCGCTGGCCGAGGCCGCAGCCTGGATCGTCATTCCCTTCCCGCTGAAGGGGCAGGATCTGCTGGACCGCGGATTGCCGCCGGGACCCGCCATCGGCACGCTGCTGGCGGAGATCGAGGCGTGGTGGATCGAGCGCGACTACCGTCCCGGTCGCGACCTGTGCCTGGCCGAACTGGAACGCCGCCTGACGGCGGCGAAGGCGGGCTGACCGGCCCCCGGGAGCGGCTGGTGCATCAGGCCGGCTCCAGCTCCGCCACCCGGCCGGCCTCCAGCCGGAAGACCCGGTCCTGCGGCGCCGGCAGGGCGTTGCTCGCTTCCAGATCCAGGCCGCTGTACCAGCCGCGCAGCAGACGGCCCGCCATGCCGTGGCTGACGGCGATGGTGGGCCGGTCCACCGTCGCCATCCAGGCGGTCAGGCGGTCCAGCACCTGGGCGGCACTCTCGCCATCCGGGGCCAGGAACTGCCAGCCATAAGGGCCATAGCCGGCAAGCCAGGGATTGGCGGCCTCGATCTCGCGCCGGGTCATGCCCTCCCAGGCGCCGAAGGACACTTCGGCCAGCCGCGGGTCCGTCTCCACCGGCAGGCCCAGCCGCCCGGCGATGATGGCGGCCGTCATCTGGGTGCGGCCCAGCGGGCTGGCCACCAGCCGCACGTTGGACAGGCCGGCGATGGCCTGCTCCAGGATCGCCGCCACCAGGGCGGCCTGGGCGCGTCCACGGGCGGTCAGGTCGGAGTCGCGGTGGCCCTGGCAGCGCCCCGCCACGTTCCATTCGGTTTCGCCATGGCGGACCAGCCAGATGGGATGCGTCGGGATCACGGCCATTTCACCTCCGGCGGCAGGCTCATCAGGATGGCTTCGATGTTGCCGCCGGTCTTCAGCCCGAACAGCGTGCCGCGGTCATGGATGAGGTTGAATTCCACATAGCGGCCGCGGCGCACCAGTTGCTGTTCGCGCTGGTCCGCGGTCCAGGTGTCGTGCATGCGGCGGCGGACGATGCGAGGATAGACCGCCAGGAACGCCTCGCCCACGGCGCGGGTGAAGGCGAAGTCCGCCTCCCAGCGGTCGTCTTCGGCGCCGCCTGTGTCGAGATTGTCGTAGAAGATACCGCCGGCCCCGCGTGCCTCGTTGCGGTGGGGCAGAAAGAAGTAGCGGTCGCACCACGCCTTGAACCGGGCGTAATAGTCGGCGCCATGGGCGTCGCAGGCGGCTTTCAGGGCCGCGTGGAAGTCGGCGGCATCCTCTTCCGTCTCGGCCGAGTCCGGGAACATGGGCGTCAGGTCGGCACCGCCGCCGAACCAGCCGATCTGCGTCACCAGATGGCGGGTATTCATGTGGACGGCCGGTACCAGCGGGCTGCGCATATGCGCCACCAGGCTGATGCCGCTGGCCCAGAAGGCTCCGGTCTCGCCGGCGCCGGCGACGTTGGCGCGGAACTCCGGGCTGAAGCTGCCATGCACGGTGGAGACATTGACGCCCACCTTCTCGAACACGCGCCCGCGCATGACCGACATCACCCCGCCGCCGCCCGGTGCGCCGTCATGGTTGGCCCTGTCCCACGCGGTGCGCTGGAAACGTCCGGGCGGCAGATCGGCATGGGGACCGCCGGCCAGCTCATCCTCGATGGCCTCGAAGGCGGTGCAGATTCGGTCCCGCAGGGATTCGAACCAGCTGCGGGCGCGGTTCTGGCGCTCGGCAACGATCTCGGGGGCGGGCAGAGGTGTCGGCATGGGGCCTGTCGGGCTGGAACGGGACAGGGGCACACGCTTCCCACCGGGCGGCGCGGGCGTCAACCGTCAATGCGGGGCAGGGCGGAGCGATCGGGATCCCGATGCGCCGGATCCGGTTCGGGAAAGCCGCTGGTCTGGCGCAACGCCTCGCCCAGCACCATGCTGGCCGCCACCGCCAGATTGAGCGAGCGCACGCCGGAACGCATGGGAATGAAGACGCGGTCGGTGCAGGCTGCCGCCACCTCCGGCGGGGTGCCTGCCGTCTCCCGTCCCAGCAGCAGCGTGTCTCCGGGGCGAAAGACGAAGTCGGTGTAGGGGGCGCCCTGGTCCGTTTCCACCAGAACTGTTCGCCCGTGACGGCTGGCCTGGAAGGCCGCCCAGTTCACATGGCGAACCAATTCCGCCTGCGCGGCGTAATCCATGGCGCTGCGGCGCAAGCGGCGGTCATCCAGGATGAAGCCGCAGGGTTCAATGATGTCGATGGGGACGCCCAGACAGGCCCCCAGGCGGATCAGGGTGCCGGTGTTCTGGGGGATGTCGGGTTGGAACAGGGCGAGGCGCATGGGATCTCGTGCTTCACAACGTCGCATCAGGGCCGCGGCCGTGCCCTGGTGAGCGGGGTTTGGGGGATGGCCGTTGACGCCGGCCGGGCCCGCTCCAACTCAAGGCTGGCTGGGCCTGCAGCCTTCCCCCGTGGGGCATGGCGTCCGGTCTGCCCGGTCGGGTGGAGCGGCGGATGGCCGGCGGGCTGGTGAGCGCGGCAGATTGTCTGATCGGGGTGTCTGCTCCTGCTTCCCAACCCGCAAGGAGGGATGTATACCCACTAGCCGCGACCGGAGAAGCCTCCAGCCGCACCGTCCCCCATTGCCTCAGGGCGGGGTGCGTTGTCGATCCAACCATGCGGTGATCCATAAGATCGTCGTCGGGCACGGATCGGCCAGGGGCGGGGTGGGGAAGGAAACAGCCAGTCCGGAACAACAATGCCGTTTGGGCGCCGGCCGCGGTGACGGGGCCCAGTTCCTGAGGAGATGTAAGGTATGGCGGACACCATGCATGCGGGCGAGGGGCATACCCGCCGCGACTTCATCTATCTGGCCGCCGCCGCCACCGGCGGTGTCGCTGCCGCCTGCGCCTTGTGGCCGTTCATCCACAGCCTGAACCCGGCGGCCGATACGCTGGCCCTGGCCAGTGTGGAGGTCGATCTGGCGCCGGTGCAGCCCGGTCAGGCCATCAAGGTGATGTGGCGTGGCAAGCCGGTCTTCGTCCGCAATCGGACGGAAGAGGAGATCAAGGCTGCGCGTGACGTGAACATGGCCGAGTTGGTGGACAAGCAGACCGACGAGTCGCGTGTGAAGTCCGGTCATGAGAACTGGCTGATCCTGGTTGGCGTCTGCACCCATCTGGGCTGCATCCCGCTGGGAACCAACACGGGTGAGTCCCGTGGCGACTATGGTGGATGGTTCTGCCCCTGCCATGGCTCGCACTACGACACGTCCGGCCGCATCCGCAAGGGTCCCGCCCCGGCCAACCTCGCCGTGCCGACTTACGAATTCCTCACCGACACCCGCGTCAAGATCGGCTGAGAACGATCCAGGATAGGGAGTGCCCGATGGCTCACGCCCATACCTCCACATTCAAGAACCCGGTGGTGAACTGGATCGACCAGCGCCTGCCGATCTTCACGATGCTGGACAAGGAGTACGGGACTTTCCCGACTCCGCGTAATTTCAATTACTTCTGGAACTTCGGCGCACTGGCCATGTTCGTGCTGGCGACGATGATCGTCTCCGGCGTCGTGCTCGCCATGCATTACACCGCGAATACCGGGCTCGCCTTCAATTCCGTCGAGCGCATCATGCGCGACGTGAACTGGGGCTGGATGATCCGCTACATCCACGCCAACGGCGCGTCGATGTTCTTCATCGTCGTCTATATCCACATCCTGCGCGGCTTCCTCTACGGCTCCTACAAGAAGCCGCGCGAGTTGCTTTGGATCCTGGGTGTGGTGATCTTCCTGCTGATGATGGCGACCGCCTTCATGGGCTATGTGCTGCCCTGGGGCCAGATGTCCTTCTGGGGCGCCACCGTGATCACCAACCTGTTCTCGGCCGTCCCGGTGGTGGGTGAGAGCATCGTGACCCTGCTGTGGGGTGGCTTCTCCGTCGACAACCCGACGCTGAACCGCTTCTTCGCCCTGCACTATCTGTTGCCCTTCGTGATCTTCGCCGTGGTGTTCCTGCATGTCGCAGCACTGCACATCACCGGGTCCAACAACCCGCTGGGCATCGAGCCGAAGGGGCCGCAGGACACGCTGCCGTTCCACCCCTATTACACGACGAAGGATCTGTTCGGCCTCAGCCTGTTCCTGATCTTCTTCGCTGCGTTCGTGTTCTTTGCCCCGAATTATCTGGGCCACCCCGATAACTACATCCCCGCCGATCCACTGGTGACGCCGCCGCACATCGTGCCGGAATGGTACTTCCTGCCTTTCTACGGCATCCTGCGCTCCATCACCTTCAACATCGGCCTGCCCTTCAGCGAGATCGTGCTGATTCCGGCCAAGCTGGGTGGCGTCATCGCCATGTTCGCGTCGATTCTGATCTGGGTGCTGATGCCCTGGCTGGATCGCTCGCCGGTGAAGAGCTACAGGTTCCGCCCGCTCTACAAATGGTGGGTGCTGATGCTGATCATCGCCTTCGGCATGCTGCTCTATGCGGGCGGCAAGCCGGCCGAACAGCCCTATGTGCTGGTCGGCCAGATCGGCACCTTCCTGTACTTCCTGTTCTTCGTGGGCCTGCCCGTCATCAGCAGCATCGAACGTCCGCTGCCGCTGCCGACCAGCATCGCCCAGTCTGTCCTGGGTGGTGGGCGCGTTGCTGCCACCGCTGCCGCCAACCCGATGGAGAAGGCCTGATGCGTCGTCTTCGTTCCCTGATCGTCGCCGGTCTCCTCGGCCTGGCCGGCACCAACGGGGCTCTCGCTGCCGAGAGCGTCGTGCCGCCGCACCAGGAGTGGGCGCATGGTGGCGTCAACAGCTTCCTGTCGATGTTCAAGACCTTCGACTATGCGGCCGCCCAGCGTGGCTTCCAGGTCTACAAGGAAGTGTGCTCCGCCTGCCACTCCATGGATCTGGTGGCTTACCGCAACCTGACCGGCATCGGCTTTACCGAAGAGCAGGTCAAGGCCATCGCCGCCCAGTACGAGATCCAGGACGGCCCGAACGACCAGGGTGAGATGTTCACCCGTCCGGGTCTGCCGGCCGACCATTTCAAGAAGCCCTTCCCCAACAAGCAGGCCGCGGCGGCCGCCAATGGCGGCAAGGCTCCGCCCGACCTGTCGCTGATGGTCAAGGCGCGCGAGCATTTCGAGGATTACGTCTACGCCATCCTCACCGGGTACGAAGAGGCTCCGGCCGACCACCCGATCCCCGATGGCACGCACTACAACAAGTATTTCCCCGGCCATGCCATCGCCATGCCGGCGCCGCTGTTCGAGGACGGCGTCACCTATGCCGACGGCACCAAGGCCACCATCGCCCAGCAGGCCCATGATGTGGTGACCTTCCTGGCCTGGGCGGCGGAGCCGCATCTGGTGGATCGCCGCAGCACCGGCGTCAAGGTCATCCTGTTCCTGGTGGTCTTCGCCGGGATCATGTATGCCGCCAAGCGCCGCGTGTGGGCCGACGTCCATTGAGGGCGGCGGATCGAAAATGTGGAAAAGGGCGTCCCTCGGGGCGCCTTTTTTCTTTGTCTGCGCGTCGCTCCCTCCTCTGCGGCCGTTATCCGATGGCAGCGGAACGGGCATAACGTCGGCATGCCATCCGCTGACCGGAGGGGACACTGTTGGAAGCCGATGCCGCCATCACCCGCATCCTGCGTTTCTGGTTCGAGGAGGCGGGGCCGGCGCTGTGGTTCAATGGCGGCGATGCCTTCGATGCCCAGGTGACACAGGTCCTGGCAGCCGACCACGTCCGGGCCGTCGCGGGCGAGTTGGATCGTTGGCGGGACACGGCGGCGGGGTGCCTCGCCCTCTGCCTGCTGTTGGATCAAGCCCCCCGCAACATGTACCGGGGCACAGCGCGGGCCTTCGCCAGCGATTTCGCCGCCCTGGCCGTAGCGGAACATGCTGTGGCACGGCGATTCGATCTGGCCTTGGCGGAGGTGGAGCGGGTCTTCCTGTATCTGCCGTTCGAGCATGCGGAATCACTGGAGCAACAGCGGCGTTGCGTTCGCCTCTTCGCCGGCCGCGTTGCCGATCCCTCCTACCTCGATTTCGCCTGCAGGCATCTGGTCATCGTCGAGCGCTTTGGCCGCTTCCCGCACCGCAACGCCATCCTGGGGCGGGAAACCACGGCGGAGGAGGCGCAGTTCCTGGCGCTGCCCGGCTCCGGCTTCTGAGCGGGCCATTTCCGGCTGGCCTTCCGGGCCGGCTTGATATGATCTGGTAATGTCCCGTCCCAAGGAGCGCGCTGTCCATGTCCGTGCCATCCACCCTGTTCACCGGCGGCCTCGTCTTCGATGGGGAGCATTCGCCCCGGCCGGGGCTTGGAGTGCTGGTGGCAGACGGGCGGATCGCGGCGCTGGCCCCGGCGGCTACATTCGACGGCTTCGCTGGGCCGCGGGTGGATACTGGCGGCTGTACTCTGATGCCGGGCCTGATCGATGCCCATGTGCATCTGGCCATGGAGGCCACGGGCGATGTGGTGACGACGCTGCGCCAGCGTCCGGCGGCCGACCTGACCCTGCGGATGCTGGAGAATGCCCAGGCCAGCCTGTGCGGTGGCATCACCGCGGCCCGCGACTTGGGCGGGGTGGAGTGGGCGGAGGTCGCCGTCCGCAATGCGATCCGCGCTGGCCGGCACCTGGGGCCGGATCTGCGCTGTGCCGGCAAGGTGCTGACCATCACGGGCGGTCATGGCGCCTGGATCGGCCAGGAGTGTGATGGGCCGGAGGCCTACACCCGGGGTGTGCGCCTCAACGTCAAGAACGGGGCGGATTGCATCAAGCTGATCGCTACCGGTGGGGTGCTGACCGGCGGCGTCGATCCGCTGGCTCCCCACCCCAGCACCGAGGAGATGGCGGCGGCCGTGCGCATGGCCCGGGATTTCGGCATCCGGGTCGCGGCCCATGCCCAGGGGGTCCGTGGTATCCGCCGGGCGCTGGATGCCGGCGTGGACAGCATCGAGCATGGTTTCGAACTGCCGGACGATGTCATCGCCACCATGATCGAGCGGGGGACCTGCCTGGTCGGCACGCTGGCTTCGATGATGAGCCTGGTCGCCATGCTGGACGGGTTGCCGGCCTATGTCCGGGAGAAGGTGGAGCGGTTCAGCGCCCTGCATTTCGACAGTTTCCGCCGCTATGTGAAGGCGGGTGGGCGGGTTGCCCTGGGCACGGATGCCGGCACACCCGGCAACCATCATGGCGCCAACGCCGTGGAACTGCGCCACATGGTCGATCTGGGGATGACGCCCCTGGACGCCTTGCGCGCCGGCACCTGCATCGCCGCCGATCTGCTGGACCTGCCGGACCATGGACGCATCGCGCCCGGTGCAGCGGCCGACCTGCTGTTGGTGCCGGGCAACCCGGTGGAGGATATCGGTGCCGCCGCCGATTGCCGCCGCCACCGGGGTCTGTGGAAGGGCGGGGTGGATGTGCATGCCGCTCTGAGGCATCCGTCCGCCGTCCGCCGCCAGTTCGCCGCGGCACCCACACTGGCCGCGGCGGCCGGTTTCTGACCGGGCTGGAACCGGATCACCGCAGGTCTGTTGCCCTGTTGGTCTTTTGCACCTGCGAAGGACATATGCAGCGGCAGCCGGCGGTTCCCATGCCCGACAGGTCTTTTCCCGGAAGCGGTGCTGGTCCCACCGTTGCTCTGGTGCTGGGGGGCGGCAACGCCCTGGGCGCCTATCATGGTGGTGCGGCCTCCATCCTGGCCCAGGCCGGTGTCCGGCCGGACTGGTTGGTCGGTGCCTCCATCGGCGCGGTCACCGCGGCGATTCTGACCGGCAATCCACCGGATCAGGGGATCGAGCGGCTGCGGCAATTCTGGTTGGAGGCGCGCCAGCACACGGCCCCGGCCGTCGCCGATCCCACCGGATTGCTGCGGTACGGCTATCATGAGGCGCATACGCTGCTGGCCCTGCTGACCGGCAGGCCCACCATCTTCCGCCATCGCTTCCCCGGCCTGTGGTCGCTCTGGCCTGGCATGCCGGGGGATCTGGCCCTCTATGATCTGGGGCCGTTGCGCGCGACCCTGGAGCGGCTGGTGGATTTTGGACGTCTCAACAGCGGGGCCGTGCGACTGACCATCGGCTGTGTCGATCTGGAGAGTGGTGACGAGGTCTATTTCGACAGCCGGGAGCGGGAGATCGGCCCGGAGCATGTGCTGGCCAGCGCCGCCATCGCCCCCCTGTTTCCGCCGGTGGAGATCGCCGGGCGGCTGCATTGCGATCCGGGCTATGCCAACAACCTGCCCCTGGACGTGCCCTTCGCCGAGCCTTTGCGCCGGGATCTGCTGTGCATCGCCGTGGACCTGTTCAACCAGCGCAACCATCGCCCCGCGGCCCTGGATGCCGTGGTCGAGCGCAGCGCCGATATCCTGTTCTCCAGCCACGCCCGTCGCAGTGTTGCCGCTCTGCGACGGGAATTTGCGTTGCGGCAGAGGCTGGACCCCGGCGGTCCGGCCGCAACGCTGCTTTATCTGGCGCATCGCTCACCCGCTCATCAGAGGGCGGGCAAGAGCCTGGATTTTTCCCCGGCCGCCATTGCTGATCGCTGGGACGCCGGGCAGCGCGACATGCTCGCCGGATTGCGGCGCTTGGCCGACCTGCCGCCGGGACCGGACCGGTTCAGTTACCTGCCGGTGACACCGGACCCGACGGCCGACCCGCTCCAGGTTCTCAGCCCAGCAGCGCCGAGCTGATGTGGAACACGGCGTAGGATGCCGTATAGGCCAGCACCAGCATGTACAGGAACAGGATGGTCGGCCAGCGCCAGGAGTTGGTTTCACGCTTCACCACGGCCAGGGTGGCGATGCACTGCGGGGCGAACACATACCAGGCCAGCAGCGCCAACGCCGTGGGCAGCGACCACTGCGCGGCCAGCAGCGGTTCCAGGGCGCCGGCGGCGGCATCGCCCGTCTCGGCCACGGCATAGATGGTGCCAAGCGCGCTGACCATGACCTCGCGTGCGGCCAGCCCCGGAACCAGGGCGATGGCGATCTGCCAGTTGAAGCCGATGGGGGCCAGCACCGGTTCAAGCCAGTGCCCGATCATGCCGGCAAAGGCATAGTCGATGGCCGGGGCGGTGGCGTCGGCCGGCGGCGCCGGGAAGGTGCAGAGGAACCAGACGACGATGCTCAGCGTCAGGATGATGGTGCCGGCCCGCTTCAGGAAGATGGTGCCACGCTGCCACAGGCCCAGTGCCACATTGCGCAGGCTGGGCCGCTTGTAGCTGGGCAGTTCCATCAGGAAGGGTTCCGGCTGCTCGCGCCAGACCAGCCGCTTCAGCACCGCGGCCACCAGAAGGGCAGCCAGGATGCCGGTGGCATAGAGGCCGAACATGGTCAATCCCTGCAGGCCGAACCCGCCCCACACCGTCGTGTTCGGCACGAAGGCGGCGATGATCAGGGTGTAGACCGGAATGCGGGCCGAGCAGGTGGTCAGCGGTGCCACCAGGATGGTTGCCAGCCGGTCACGCTTGCTGTCGATCACACGGGTGGCCATGACGCCGGGAATGGCACAGGCAAAGCTGGACAGCAGCGGGATGAAGGCCCGGCCATGCAGGCCGGCCCCGCCCATGATCTTGTCCATCAGGAAGGCGGCCCGCGCCATGTAGCCGAAATCTTCCAGCAGGATGATGAAGAAGAACAGGATGAGGATCTGCGGCAGGAACACCAGAACACTGCCGACGCCGGCGATGATACCGTCCACCAGCAGGCTGCGCAGCAGGCCGTCGGGCAGCAGACCTCCGATCAGGGCGCCCAGATCGCCGATGCTCCCTTCGATCAGGTCCATCACCGGTTCGGCCCAGGCGAACACGGCCTGGAACATCAGGAACAGGATCAACAGCAGCACGGCCGTCCCCAGCACCGGATGCAGCAGAACCCGGTCGATGCGGCCGGTCAGTGTGTTGTCGGCAGGGCGGAACGAGCAGGCCTTCAGGATGCGTTCCGCCTCCCGGTGCAGGGCGCGCAACTCGCCAGCCTCCAGCGGGTGCCAGCTGTTGGAGCCACGGAGGGTCTCGCCGCCGAGGCAGAGCTTGTCGATCTCCTGCAGCAGCGCTTGGGTCCCGCCCCGGCGCACGGCCACGGACGGCACCACGGGCACGCCCAGCTCCGCCGACAGCCGTTCCACATTGATCTCGACGCCCTGGCGCTTGGCGATGTCCATCATGTTCAGCGCCAGAACCAGAGGCGTGCCGACGGACTTCAGCTCCAGCACCAGCCTCAGGACCAGCCGCAGGTTGGTGGCATCGGCGACGCAGACCAGGATGTCCGGTGCGGTCTCCCCGCCGCGGCGCCCCAGCACCACGTCACGGGTCACTTCCTCATCGGGGCTGCGGGCGCGCAGGGAATAGGTACCGGGCAGGTCCAGCACGCGCACAGGCCGGCCGGCCGGGGTCCGGAAGCTGCCTTCCTTGCGTTCAACGGTGACGCCGGCATAGTTCGCCACTTTCTGCCGGCTGCCGGTCAGGGCGTTGAACAGGGCCGTTTTGCCGCAATTGGGGCATCCCACCAGGGCTATGGCTGGGGCGGACAGATCGGCGGCGTCGGACGTCTGCGGCGGCGCGCCAGCGTGACAGGCCGTCATGCTCAACCCTCCTGGACCGTCACGATCACCAGATTGGCGTCCCGGCGGCGCAGGGCCACCGTGGTGTCATCGACACGGACGGCGATGGGGTCGCGGCCGAACGGTCCTTCATGCAGCAGTTCGATGCGGGCGCCCTCAATGAATCCCATCTCGATCAGCCGCCGTTCCAACTCATCCCGGTTGATGCCCGAAACGTCGACCGGGCTCAGTCCGGCAACATGTCCGCGCAGGCCACGCCGCCCGCCACCCAGGCGCACGGTCGAGGAGGTGTTGGTAAGCAACGACACGGGAGCACCACCACAGCAATCGGAAGCGAGTTGGCAATTGAGAACAAATCGCAGCCGGATGCAAGCGCAACTCTGTGACAAGGGGGATGGTTCAGCTCTGCGGCCGCTGCGGGTGTCCACTGGCTGGAACCCGGACAAGGCGTAAGGGGCAAATCCCCGGCACGCCGGCGTTGTATGGCCCTGCCCCTGTCGGCGGGCATGACCGTGGCCTCACCTGTGGCACGGTGCTCCCGGTCTTGACAGGGGGATGCCACGGGGACAAATCTGACCCGGCCGCCCTTCCAGGGGCGGTGTTTTCGATGCTTGTTCTCAGGGCAGGGTGCAATTCCCGACCGGCGGTATTCTCTCCAGCGCGGAGGGGGAGCCCGCGAGCGCCCGGGGCTTCGGTTCCGGGGTCAGCAGATCCGGTGCAAGGCCGGAGCCGACGGTTACAGTCCGGATGGAAGAGGACGAGCGGCCAGCAGGATCGGCCTTCCCGCAGGGGAGGGGCGGTCATCGTTGGTCTGCGCCGGCAGTACGGCATCCGCCGGTCCTGCCGGGTCTCCTTATGCGCCCTGATTCAGGCTCGCCCCACACAGGAGTGAGACCTTTGGATCAGATTATGACCGATTTTTCCTTCCAGATCGCCTCCACGCCGGACAACCTGCTGGCTGCTTTCGGCACGCCGGAACAGCGGGTGGCCCGGGCCATCGCCCAGATCCGGGCAGGTGGCGGCGTTATTGTCGTCGATGACGAGGATCGCGAGAATGAGGGCGACATCATCTACCCGGCCGACAGCCTGACGGTCGAGCAGATGGCCCTGATGATCCGCACCTGTTCCGGCATTGTCTGTCTGGTGCTGACCGATGAGCGTGCCCGGATGCTGGAGCTTCCGCCTATGGTGGACAGCAACAATTCCCGCTACGGCACGGCCTTCACCGTATCCATCGAGGCCAAGCAGGGCGTTACCACTGGCGTTTCCGCCGCCGACCGCGTCACCACCATCCGCACGGCGGTGGACCCGGCCTGCCGGCCGGAGGATCTGGCCCGTCCTGGCCATGTCTTCCCGCTGCGGGCCAATGCCGGAGGGTTGGCCGCCCGCCGTGGCCATACCGAGGCCACGATCCATCTGATGCAACAGGCCGGCCGCCGTCCGGCTGGGGTGCTGTGCGAGGTGATGAACCCCGACGGCACCATGGCCCGTCTGCCGGAGCTCGTGCGCTTTGCCAAGGAGCATGCCATGCCGCTGGTCAGTATCGAGGATCTGCTGGCCTGCGCCGGTCGGGCTCAGGCGGCCTGAACCGGGCCGCATGCACAGGACAAGTTGATGGCCGGGGGTGCCCGCCGGGTGACGGTGGGTCCCTCAGCCCCTGTTGACCAGGGCTGTGAATGCCTCGTCCGCCAGGGACATCAGCACCACATCCTCCTGATCGGCGCCCAGGGCACGGTAGAACAGCTGGCCCCGCACATTGGTCCGGCGCATGTGCCAGGCCAGCCAGTGCCCGCCCTCGTCGCGGGCCAGTCGGGCGGCGGCGGCCATCAGGGCCGTGCCCACGCCGTGTCGCCGCGCCAGCGGTTCCACGTAGAGATCCTCCAGCACCAGTCCCGGCGTGGCGCTGACGCTGTCATAGCCGTGGGTCAGCAGCACGATCCCGGCTGGGCGGCCATCCCGTTCGGCCAGCAAGGCGCGGAACAGAGGCAAGGGGCCAAAGCCGTCGGCGCGGAATCGCTCCGGCGTCAGCGCCGTCCGCCCCAGCCCATCCTCCAGGCAGAGGGACGCGATCAGAGCGGCAGCGGCCTCCGCATCCTCCGGCGTGGCCAGCCGGACATGGTGGCCGCCGACAGGGTGACCGCCGGTCGTACTCGCGGCCCCCACGTTCTGGCTCACGCCGCGACCAGCTTGTCCATCTCTCGCAGGATGGTGTCGGCCATGACCGAAGTGGAGCATTTGGCCATGCCGGGCTGCATGATGTCGCCGGTACGCATGCCGGTTTTCAGCACATTCTCCACGGCCTGCTCCAGCAACTCGGCCTCGGTCTGGAGGTCGAAGGACCAGCGCAACGCCATGGCGAAGGACAGCATCATGGCGATGGGGTTGGCGATGTCGCGGCCGGCGATGTCCGGGGCGGAGCCGTGGACCGGCTCGTACAGGGCCTTGCGCTTGCCCTGGGCGTCGGCGGCGCCCAGCGAGGCGGAGGGCAGCATGCCGATGGAGCCCGTCAGCATGGCCGCCTCGTCCGACAGCATGTCGCCGAACAGGTTGTCGGTGACGATGACGTCGAACTGCTTGGGGTTGCGCACCAGCTGCATGGAGCATGCGTCGGCCAGCATGTGCGTCAGCGTGACGTCGGCATATTCGGCCTTGTGCAGGGCGATGACCTCCTGCCGCCACAGCAGGCCGGACTCCATGACATTGCCCTTCTCCACCGAACAGACGGTGTTGCCGCGCTTGCGCGCCAGCTCGAAGGCGATGCGGGCCACGCGATGGATCTCGTGGGTGTCATAGATCTGGGTGTTGATGCCGCGGCGCTCGCCATTGGGCAGGGTGCTGATGCCGCGCGGCTCCCCGAAATAGACGCCGCCGGTCAGCTCGCGCACGATCATGATGTCCAGGCCGCGCACCACCTCGGGCTTCAGGGTGGAGGCGTCCACCAGCGCATCGAACACCGTGGCCGGGCGCAGGTTGGCGAACAACTCCATCTCCTTGCGCAGGCGCAGCAGGCCGGCCTCCGGGCGCTTGTCGAAGCCCAGCGCGTCCCATTTCGGACCGCCCACCGCCGCCAGCAGCACGGCATCCACGGCCAGGGCGCGGGCCATGGTCTCGTCGGTCAGCGGTACGCCGTGGGCGTCGATGGAACAGCCGCCCACCAGCCCCTCTTCCACCTTGAACTCGATGCCGCGCCGCTTGCCCAGCCACTCAATGACCCGGCGCACCTGGCGCATGACCTCGGGGCCGATGCCGTCGCCCGGCAGGAGAAGGAGGGAACCCGCAACCGACATTTGCTACCTCTGTCTCTCATCATCTGGCCGCGGACCGGCGGCCCTGTCGTCATCTCAGTGAAGATCTACGCCCGGTCAGGGCCGGGCGCAAAGCGCACATCCACTCAGGATGCCCAAAGCCAGGGTTGGGTCGCGCGCTGCGCCGCCTCGAACCCGTCGATCTCTCCGGCATTGCGCAAGGTCAGGCCGATATCGTCCCAGCCATTCAGCAGGCATTGGCGCCGGAACGGCTCCACCTCGAAGGGCACGCTGCCGCCATCGGGCAGATGGATGGTCTGGGCGTCCAGATCCACGGTGAAGGTGGCGTTGGCGCCGTTGTCCGCCGCGTCCATCAGCCGGTCGATGACAGGTTGAGGCAGGACGATGGGCAGCACGCCGTTCTTGAAGCAGTTGTTGAAGAAGATGTCGGCGAAGCTGGGGGCGATGACGCAGCGGATGCCGTAATCGGCCAGAGCCCAGGGTGCATGCTCGCGTGAGGAGCCGCAGCCGAAATTGTCACCGGCGATGATGATCCTGGCCCCCTTGTAGGCCGGGCGGTTCAGCACGAAGTCCGGCTTTTCGCTGCCATCCCCGTTGAAGCGCAGGGCGGCGAACAGACCTTCCCCCAGACCGGTGCGCTTGATGGTCTTCAGATAGCGCGCCGGGATGATCATGTCGGTATCGACATTCATCAGCCGCAGGGGGGCGGCGACACCGGTCAACTGCGTGAACTTGTCCATGATCTTGACGTCCGTGCATCGGAATATGCCACAGCACCATGCCACAGCCGGATGCTGTGGAAAATACGCAAGAGACTTGCGCAGACCTGACCTGCGACGAAACATAGCGACTCCGAGCGTCGCCTGTTCTGCCAGCAGGTGGGGCCGCACGCCGCGGGGACACGGCCTGGCCACGATCTGGTCCGGCGGACATACTCGGCGTAGAGTGGGCTGGTGGGAGCGATCCAGCGCGGAGAATGCCATGCGCCTGTTCCGGGTGATCCTGGGTGTGACCGACATTGATGCGGCGAGCACCTTCTATGCCGCGCTTCTGGGCCAGCCGGGCCGTCGGATTTCTCCGGGACAGCAGTATTTCGATGTGGGCCGATCGATCCTGGCCTGTGTCGACGGGGCGGCGGAAGGTGGCGCACCGGTCCCCGCTGCGGCGGCCCCGCTGGCGCTGGCCGTGCATGATCTGGAGACTTTCCTGGCCCGTGCCCGCACGGCCGGCGCCCGCTTCGATGCGGAGCCGATGCAGGACCTGCCGGAAGAGGCCGGCAGCGGTGAACGCAGCTTCCATTGCTGCGATCCCTGGGGCAACCGGCTGGTCTTCGTGGAAGCCGGGACAGAGTTCACCGGCGCCTGACCGGATTTTCCCTGCGGACATCCTTGGCCGCTGCCCCCGACCTTAGCAGGGGGGCATCCTGCGCAATTGCGCCAAGCCTCTGATCGATATACAAAGTTTGACAGAACAATGAACCGCTTGCCCAACGGTCCGGATGAAGGCCGGGGTGCGGTTCTCGGGAGGCAACGGCGCATGGGTGGAGCGGTCGGGTCGTCATGGCGCGTCAGCAACGGGACGGGCCATGCGGGGACGTAGCGCACAGGATCTGGTCGGCGGTCTGGCCCTGGTGGCCCTGTCGGTTCTGGCCTTCAGTCAGATCAGCGATCTCGACATGGGGCGGGCCGCCCGCATGGGGCCGGGCTATTTTCCGACCCTGCTGGCGGGAGGTGTCGGCCTCTTCGGAGTTTTCATCGCCGGGCGCGGTCTGATCGTCGCCGGTCCGGGCCTGGATTCCTGGGGCTGGCGCCATCTGCTGCCGGTCATCGTCGCCATCATCTTCTTTTCCTTCGCCATCCGGCCGCTGGGCATGGTGGTGGCCGGCACTGGCATCGTGCTGATCGGCTCCTTCGCCGCGCCTGACCTGCGCTGGCGCGAGACGCTGCTGTTCGGTGCCGGTCTGGTGCTGTTCACAGTGCTGCTGTTCAAGGTCGCCCTCAACCTTCCGCTGGCCATCTGGCCCAGGTTCTGATGGATCAGGTCTTCAGCAATCTCGCGCTCGGGTTCGGTGCGGCGGTCACGCCCATCAATCTCGGCCTCTGTTTCATCGGTGCGCTGGTGGGAACGCTGATCGGCGTGCTGCCCGGCCTCGGTCCCATCGCCACCATCGCCATCCTGCTGCCCATCACCTTCTATCTCGACCCGCTGGGCGCGCTGATCATGCTGGCCGGCATCTATTACGGTGCCCAGTATGGCGGCAGTACCACGGCCATCCTGGTCAACATGCCGGGGGAGACCAGCAGCGTCGTCACCACCCTGGACGGGCACCAGATGGCACGGCAAGGACGGGCGGGGCCGGCCCTGGCCATCGCCGCCCTGGGCAGCTTCTTCGCCGGTTCGGTGGCCACGTTCCTGGTGGCCCTGTTCGGCCCGCTGCTGGCGGGCATCGCCCAGAAATTCGGCCCGGCCGAATATTTCTCGCTGATGCTGACGGGCCTGGTCGGCGCCACCGTGCTGGCCAGCGGCTCGGTGGTGAAGGCCGTGGCCATGATCCTGGTCGGGCTGCTGCTGGGATCGGTCGGTTCCGACATCGAGACGGGGGAGCCGCGCATGACCTTCGGCATCCCGCAGATCGCCGAAGGCATCAACTTCACCACCCTGGCCGTGGGCCTGTTCGGCATTGCCGAGATCCTGCGCAACCTGGAGAAGCATGCGGAGGATCGCAGTGTGCTGGGTGGCCGCATCATCGGGCTGATGCCGACCTGGCGCGACATCAAGCAGTCCGCCCTGCCGGTGCTGCGGGGCACCGGCATCGGCTCGGTCCTTGGCATCCTGCCGGGCAATGGCGCGGTGCTGGCGCCCTATGCCAGCTACACCTTGGAAAAGAAGCTGTCGAAGACACCGTCACGCTTCGGCAAGGGCGCCATCGAAGGCGTGGCCGGGCCGGAAAGCGCCAACAATGCCGGCGCCCAGACCAGCTTCATCCCGCTGCTGACCCTGGGCATTCCGCCCAACGCCGTCATGGCCATGATGGTGGGCGCCATGACCATGCAGGGCATCATCCCCGGCCCTACGGTGATGACCGAAAATCCCACCCTGTTTTGGGGCATGATCGCCAGCATGTGGATCGGCAACGCCATGCTGGTCATCATCAACCTGCCACTGGTCGGCATCTGGGTGCGGCTGCTGCGGGTGCCTTACCGGCTCCTGTTCCCGGCTATCCTGCTGTTCTGCTGCATCGGCGTCTACACCATCAACAGTTCCCATGTGGACGTGCTCTTGGTCGCCCTGTTCGGCCTTGTCGGCTACTTCCTGTTGAAACACGGATTCGAGCCGGCGCCGCTGCTCCTGGCCTTCGTGCTGGGACCGCTGCTGGAGGAGAATCTGCGCCGTGCCCTGCTGATCGCCCGCGGCGACCCGGCGATCTTCATCACCCGTCCCATCAGCGCCTTCCTGCTTCTGGTGGCCGTCGGGCTGTTGGCGGTCGTGCTGCTGCCGTCGGTGCGCAAACGGCGCGAGGAGGTCTTCCACGAAGAGGACTGAGACCGCCGTCATTATCAACGAACAATCCCGGGAGGACCTCATGCGTCTGAAGACATTTGCCGTCGCCGCCGTGGCTCTGGTCGCCGCGGCCGGATCGGCCTTCGCCCAGTCCTTTCCCTCGCGCCCCATTACCATGGTGGTGCCTTTCGCCGCCGGCGGTCCCACCGATACCGTGGCCAGGCTGGTGGCCCAGTCCATGAGCGAGACGCTTGGCCAGCAGGTGGTGGTGGAGAATGTCGGCGGGGCCGGCGGCACCCTTGGCGCCGCCCGCGTGGCCAAGGCCGACGCCGACGGCTACACCCTGCTGCTGCACCATATCGGGCAGGCGACATCGGCCACGCTTTACCGCAAGCTGCCCTACAACCCGGCCACGGACTTCGCCGGCATCGGCCTCGTCACCGACGTGCCCATGACCATCGTGGCCAAGAAGGAGTTTCCGGCCAAGGACCTGAAGGAACTGGTGGCCTATGTGAAGGCCAATGCCGACAAGGTGACCCTGGCCAATGCCGGCGTCGGCGCGGCCTCCCATCTCTGCGGCATGCTGTTCATGAAGGAGATCGGGACCCAGCTGACCACCGTTCCCTACAAGGGCACGGGTCCGGCCATGAATGATCTGGTGGGCGGACAGGTCGATGTCATGTGCGACCAGACCACCAACACCACGGGCCAGATCAAGGGCGGCGCTATCAAGGCCTATGCCGTGACCACGCCGACCAAGGTGGCCTCACTGCCGGATCTGCCCACCACCAAGGATGCCGGCCTGCCCGGCGTGCAGGTGGCGGTCTGGCACGGTCTGTATGCGCCCAAGGGCACCCCGGCCGATGTGGTGCAGAAGCTGAACGGCGCCCTGCTGGCCGCCTTGAAGAACAACACAGTCAAGGCCCGGTTCGCCGAGTTGGGCACCGAGCCGGTCAGCGCTGACCGCGCCACGCCGCAGGTGCTGGACGCGTTCGTCAAGGCGGAGATCGAGCGCTGGCGCCCCATCATCCAGGATGCCGGCGTCTTCGCGGACTGATCGATGCTTCCGTCAGTACCCTGCCGGTGGTCTTCCCGCCGGCAGGGTCGCATCCGGACTTGCCTTTTCCGGCGGCCCACGCGAAACCCCTGTCCTCGGCCGCCATCGCGGCCCCGATGGACGCGTTCGATGACCAGCCGCAAGGGTTCCCATAGCCGCCCGCCCGTCCCACCCTCCGGCAGCGCCCGCCGGCCGACCCTGACCCTCGGCAGCAATCCCGGTGCCGGAGCAGAGGCCGGTGCGGCTGCCGCCGAGGACGCGCGCCGGACGAGGCCCCTGCGCATCGCCGGACTGGCGGCCGTGCAGGCCCTGTTCGCCCGTGACCCCGACCGGGTGGAGCGGCTGTTCTACGAGGACCGGCTGAAGGGCGAGGTGGGGCCGTTCTGTGCCCATCTTGCGGCCCGCCGCCGCCCCTACCGTCTGGTCGGGCCGGAGGAGATGGAGAAGGTGGCGGGCACGCCGCTGCATGGCGGCATCGTCGCCGTGGCCGCGCCGCGCCCGGTCCTGCCCTTCGATCTGGCGGACGCCTCCCGCTGGGCCGCCGCAGGGCATCCGCTGCTGCTGCTGGACGGGGTCGGCAATCCGCACAATCTCGGCGCCATCGTGCGCACGGCCGCCTTTTTCGGGCTGGAGCGGCTGGTGCTGTCCGACCATCCCGGCCAGGCCCTGCCGTCGGACTCCGCCTACCGCGTGGCCGAGGGCGGCTTCGAGCATGTCACCCTCTACCGGGCCACGGGCTTCGCCGGGGTGCTGGCTGCGCTGGGCGGCGCCTACCGCACCATCGGCACCGCCCTTGGCGGCCATACGCCGCTGGAACAGTTGCTGGCCGCGCCCACCCAAGGAAAGCCCGTGGCCCTGGTTCTGGGCAATGAGGAGCAGGGTCTGCCCGCACCCACCCAGGCTGCCTGTGCCGCTTTGGCCACCATTCCCGGCAGCGGCCGGGTGCAGTCGCTGAATGTGTCGGCGACCGCCGCCATCCTGGCCTATCTGCTGACGCGGGGCTGAGGGACGGGCCGATGGCACGGGTACTGCTGCTGAACAAGCCCTATGATGTGCTGTGCCAGTTCACCGATGAGGGAACCGGCCACGCCACACTGAAGGACCATGTGGACGTGCCGGGCGTCTATCCCGCCGGCCGGCTGGATCGGGACAGCGAGGGGCTGGTGGTGCTGACCGATGATGGCGGGCTGATCGCCCGCATCAGCCAGCCCCGGCACAAATGGCCCAAGACCTACCGCGTGCAGGTGGAGGGCGATCCGGCCGACGCCGATCTGGCGCCTTTGCGCACCGGCATCACCCTGAAGGACGGGGCCACCCTGCCGGCGGAGGTGCGCCGTATCGACGAACCGGCTGGTCTGTGGCCGCGCACGCCGCCGGTGCGCTTCCGCAAGTCGGTGCCCACCTCCTGGATCGAGATCGTGCTGCGCGAGGGCCGTAACCGCCAGGTCCGGCGCATGACGGCCGCCATCGGCTTCCCCACGCTGCGCCTGATCCGCTGGTCCGTGGGCGACTGGACCCTGGAGGGGCTGGCCCCAGGCTGCTGGCGCGCGGTGCCGATGCCCGTCCGCCCCGGACGCTGACGGCCGTCGCGGGAACCCGTCCGCGCCCCGGGCGTTGCCCCGGCATGTCCGCCAGGGAGCTGCGCCCGTGCCCTTCGTCATCCTGCTGCTGCTCGTGATCCTCATCGCCCAGTTCGGCTTCTGGGACACGCTGCAGGCGATCCTTGGCAGCTTGGCCATGATGGCCGTGCTGCTGTCGCTGCTGGCGGCGTTGGCCTATCTCGGTTTCCGCTGGATCCTGCGCAGGGCCGGGCGATAGGCGCCCGGCCCTGCGCAGGGGGCACCCGTCAGCTGCCGGGGAAGTCGGTGTTCCGTGTCTGCGCTGCCCAGACATCCATCTCTGCGATGGTGGCGCTGAGCTTCTCCCGCGCCCGCCGCAGCGCGTCGGACCCCAGCAGAAGTTGCCGGGGCGGGGACTCCGCCCGCACGGCGGCCAGCATCACCTGAGCCGCCCGGACAGGATCGCCGGCCTGCCGGCCGTGATTGCCGGCGAAAACCGCATTGCTGTGGCCGATGGTATCGGCATAGGCCGCGTCCGCGTCGCCACTCCACTGTACAGAATGATCTGACAGGAAGTCGGTGCGAAAGGCGCCGGGCGCCACCGCCGTCATCTTGATGCCCAGCGGTGCCACCTCCAGTGCCAGGGCAGCGGAAAACCCTTCCAGCGCGTACTTGGCCGCGGCATAGAGCGCCGACCCCACTGATGGCGCCCGCCCGGCAATGGAAGTTATGGTGACGATATGCCCCCCGCCCTGGGTCCGGAGATAGGGCAGGGCCGTGCGGACGATGCGAATTGGCGCGAACACATCGACGTCGAACAGGCGGCGCAACTGGTCGTCCGTGCTGGTCTCCACCGCGCCCAGCAGGCCATAGCCGGCATTGTTGACGATGACGTCGATGCGGCCGGCCAGGGCAAAGGCCCGGTGGACCACCTCCGCCGCGGCCCCCTCGTTGGCCAGATCGGCCTTGAGGACATGCAGCCGGCCCGCTGCTGCCGAGCCTTCTGTCTCGGGGATGGCCGGGGGCGCGCCCCGAACTGTGCCGATGACCGTGTCGCCGGCAGCCAGCACGGCTTTTGCCAGTTCCAGCCCCAACCCGCGCGAAATACCCGTAATAAGCCACGTTGCCATGGTGGGTCTCCTTTCGCCGATGCAGATAGCCCCACCACGGCAGCTACAGAATGCCGGGAAAACTAACGGGCCTTGTTAGTATTTCTAAAAGATGTTCTGCTTACCCCATGGACACGCTTCTGCGCAGCAGTGACTACACCCAACTCCGCGCTTTCCTGGCGGTGGCGGAGGCCTTGAGTTTCAGCCGTGCGGCGGAGGGTCTGGGCATCACTCCGTCGGCTCTCAGCCAATTGATCCGTGGGCTGGAGGACAGGCTTGGCACCCAGCTCCTGCAACGCACCACCCGCAGCGTCGCCTTGACCTCGGCGGGGGAGAGCCTGTTCCTGCGGGTCCAACCCGCGGTTCACGAGCTGGGGGCGGCCCTCGGTCAGCTGCGTCAGACGCAGGCGCGCCCGGCAGGTACAATCCGGGTACATAGTTTCCGCTCGGCAGCGGACCGCTACATTGAGCCGATGCTGGCCGGATTCCATCGCGATTACCCCGAGATTGTGCTGGACCTCACCCTGGATGACACGGTGGTGGACGTTGTCCGGTGCGGTTTCGATGTGTCGCTGCGCATCGGAGAGGTGATCGAGCGCGACATGATCGCGGTGCGCCTGGGGCCGGATATGCGCCAGATTGCCGTGGCTTCGCCGGATTATCTGGCCAGGAATGGCCGGCCGCAGCATCCGCGGGAGCTGTTGCAGCACCGCTGCATCTGTTGGCGCTGGCCAGGCCAGACGCGGCTCTATGCCTGGGAGTTCTTCGGTAACGGTGCCTGGTTCGATGTGGCGGTGGATGGTCCCTTGATCGTCAATGATAAGGAGATGGCCATCAAAGCCGCTCTACGCGGTGTCGGCATCGCCTTCGCCGTCGACAGTGCGGTGTCCACCCATCTGCAGGCGGGGCGTCTGGTTCCCTTGCTGGAGGCATGGTCCGAGCCCTTTCCCGGCATTTTCCTCTGTTATCCGCAGCAGCGGCAGATGGCTCCGGCCCTGCGCGCCTTCATTGATAGCGTGCGGGGACAATGTGCGGGCGGTGGCCAGAGCGCTACAGCCCCAACGCCCGCAGCTGCCGGATCGAGTCCGCGGCCGTCCGGTGCAGGATGAAGGCGCCGCCGCGGGCCTCCCATCTGTCCTTGGTCTTCTCCCGATCGTCCACCAGCACATGGCCGGGACCGGACCAGTCCGGCTTGTCGCGGGCCATGCAGGTGACAACCTCCACCTCCGCTCCCAGCATGGCGGCGACCCAGCGGCGTTTCTGCGCCGCCGCCCAGCTGCCCAGCGGCAGTCCGGTCAGGATCACCGGCCGGTGCGGCAGGCAATGGTCCCACAGGGTCCGGGCATCGGCCATCAGCTCCAGCGTGCCGAAAAAATCGGGCGCGCGGGCCAGGGCGGCCCACATGGTCCGCGCCGATTGCTGATCGGGCCGGCGGCCGGTGATGGTCTCCACCCCGCGATTGAAATCGGCCAGCACGCCGTCGAGATCGAGAAAGAGCTTGGTCATGGGGCTCCTGTCCCCGGCGGTTCTGCCGATGGTTGCGACCATGGCGGCGTCGGTTATGCTGCGTCAACAGTCGGACATGGGGACATGACGTGGATGCCGTGGTAGCCGGGGCGGACCGGGAGCAAGGGCAGGGGACAGGCAAGGGGGAACCGCTCTACCGCAGGGTCAAGACCCATGTGCTGGACAGCATTGCCGCCGGGGCGCTGAAACCCGGCGACCGCGTGCCTTCGGAGCATGAGCTGGTGGCGGCCTTCGGCATTTCCCGCATGACCGCCAACCGCGCCCTGCGCGAATTGACGGCGGAGGGCTATCTCACCCGCATCGCCGGGCTGGGGACCTTCGTCGCCGCGCCGAAGCCGCTGGGCACGGTGCTGGAGGTGCGCCCTATCGCCGAGGAGATCGCCGCCCGCGGCGGCCGGCATCAGGCCGTGCTGCTGCGTCTGGCCCGTGAACCGGCGCCGGAGCTGGTGGCCACCGCCTTCGGCCTGCCGCCGGGAACGCCGCTGTTCCATTCCGTGCTGCTGCACCGGGAGAACGGGCGGCCGCTGCAGCTGGAGGACCGTTGGGTGCTGCCGCTGCTGGCACCCGCCTATCTGCAGCAGGATTTCCCCGCTATGACCCCGTCGGAATATCTCCTGGCCGCCGTGCCGCTGCAGGAGGCCGAGCATCTGGTGGAGGCTGTCATCCCCGGCGAGGAGGTGCGCCGCGCCCTGGAGATGGCGGTGGGCGAGCCCTGCCTGTTGCTGCGTCGCCGTACCTGGAGCGGCGGGGGCGCCAATGTGCCGGCCAGTATGGCTGGCGGGGGCGAGGGCGACGGCGCGCGCGTGGCTTCCGTGGCCGATCTGTGGTTCCCCGGCTCCCGCTACCGGCTGGGCGGACGCTTCCGTCCCGACAAGATCTAGGACCAGACAAGGCATAGGGGGTCAGGGCAGGACCCGGTCCACCCCGGCCAGCACGGCGCCGCTGCAGCGGCTGCCCCCCAGCCAATAGGCCAGCTCCGCCGGACGTTCGATCTCCCACAGGGCAAGATCGCAGCGCAGGCCCGGTGCCAGCATGCCGCGGTCGGTCAGGCCCAGGGCGCGGGCGGCATGGCGGGTCACGCCGGCCAGCGCCTCCGCCGGTGTCAGTCCGAACAGGGTACAGCCCATGTTCAGCGTCAGCAGCAGCGAGCGCATCGGCGAGGTGCCGGGGTTGAGATCGGTGGACAGGGCCATGGGAATGGAGCGGGCGCGCAACCCCGCCACCGGCGGCATCCGGGTTTCCCGCAACAGGTAGAAGGCGCCGGGCAGCAGCACGGCCACGGTGCCGGCGGCAGCCATGGCATCCAGCCCGGCCGCATCGGCATATTCGATATGGTCGGCCGACAGGGCGCCGAAGCGGGCGGCCAGGGCTGCCCCGCCGCTGTCCGCCAACTGGTCGGCATGCAGCTTCACCGGCAGCCCGTGCGCCTGCGCCGTCGTGAAGACACGCGCCGTCTCCTCCGGCGTGAAGGCGATGGTTTCGCAGAAGGCGTCCACGGCATCGGCCAGTCCCTCCGCCGCCGCGGCCGGGATGATCTGCTCGCAGATCAGGGTGATGTAGCCGGCCCGGTCCCGGGCGAACTCCGGCGGCAGGGCATGGGCGGCCAGCAGGGTGGCGCGGACCGACACCGGCAGCACCGCATCCAGGCGGCGGGCCACCCGCAGCATCTTCAACTCGGCCTCAAGCTCCAGCCCGTAGCCGGATTTCACTTCCACCGTGGTCACCCCTTCGGCCAGCAGCGGCCGCAGCCGAGCCGCGGCGCCGGCCAGCAGCGCGTCCTCGTCCGCCGCGCGGGTCAGGCGCACCGTGCGACCGATGCCGCCGCCGCTCCTGGCAATATCGGCATAGCTTTCCCCGTTGAGGCGGCGCTCCCATTCATCGATGCGCTCGCCGCCGAAGACCAGATGGGTATGGCAGTCGATCAGGCCGGGGGTGATCCAGCGCCCGTCCAGCTGCACCACGCGCCGGGCCAGATCCTCCGGTCGGCCAGGCAGGTCGGCGCGGCGGCCGATCCAGGCGATGCGGCCGTCCCTGGCCGCCAGGGCACCGTCGGCAAGGCTGCCATAGGCATCGCCGCTGTCCGCCCGGTCGGGGGCCAGCGTCGCCAGATGCCCGTCCAGCCACAGCGTATCCCATGCCGGTGCCGCCATGCCGTACCTCCCGATTCCGCGCCCTTGTCCGGCGGGCAGCCTACCGCTAGACTGGTTGTATAGACAAGCGACGCATCCGTGACGGAAGCCACTGAAAGCCGGGGCGGACGACATCGGGTGGGACAACGCGGCCACCGCTGGCGGGGAGGAACGGACATGCCCAGCTATTTCGCGCCTGCCGCCCGGCTGCCCCAGGGCTGGGTCCGCAATGTGCGGCTGGAGGTGGACGGGACCGGCACGCTGACAGCTGTCACGCCCGATACGGTGCCGGACCGGCTGACGGGGGACGGGGTCGAACGCCTGTCCGGTCCCATCGTGCCGGGGATGGCCAACCTGCATTCCCATGCGTTCCAGCGGGCCATGGCCGGGCTGGCGGAACAGGCCGGGCCGGCCGGTGACAGTTTCTGGTCCTGGCGCCGCACCATGTACGGCTTCGTCGAGCGGCTGACGCCGGAGGACGTCCAGGCCATCGCCGCCCAGCTCTATGTGGAGATGCTGAAGGCCGGCTACACCGCCGTGGCCGAGTTCCATTACCTGCACCAGGCGCCGGACGGGCGCCCCTATGCCGATCCGGCGGCGCTGTCGCGGGCCGTGATCGCCGGGGCACGGGCGGCCGGCATCGGCCTGACCCATCTGCCGGTCCTGTACATGGTCGGCGGGCTGGACGGGCGGCCCCTGGCCCAGGGGCAACGGCGCTTCGCCGGCACCCCCGCCGGCCTGCTGGACCTGCTGGCGCGGCTGGCGCCGGAGACCGGGCCGGACCTGCGCCTGGGGCTGGCGCTGCATTCCATCCGCGCCGTGCCCGCCCGCGCCCTGCGCGAGGCCGTGGCCGGCTGGACCGACGCCGATCCCGCCGGCCCCCTGCATATCCACATCGCCGAGCAGCCCAAGGAGGTGGAGGAGGCGGAGGCGCATCTGGGCGCCCGGCCGGTGGAATGGCTGCTGGGGACGCTGGCGCTGGATGCCCGCTGGTGCCTGATCCACGCCACCCACATGACCGAGGCCGAGACCCGCCGGCTGGCCGCCACCGGCGCCGTGGCCGGTCTCTGCCCCACCACCGAGGCCAATCTGGGCGACGGGCTGTTCCGCTGGGAGGTCTGGCGCCGCAATGGCGGCCGTTTCGGCGTCGGCAGCGACAGCCATATCAGCGTCGATGCGCGGGAGGAGCTGCGCTGGCTGCATTACGGCCAGCGCCTGATCAGCGGGCGCCGGTCCCTGGACCTGCCGGGCCGCAGCCCGCATCTGGGTGCCCGCCTGTGGCTGGATGCGGCGGAGGGCGGGGCACAGGCCCTGGGCCGCCCCACCGGGCGGCTGGAGCCAGGCTGCCGGGCCGACTGGCTGGTGCTGGACCCTGATCATCCCGCCCTGCTGGGCCGCGACGGCGACCTGCTGCTGGATGCGCTGGTCTTCGCCCAGGCCGGAGCCAGCCCCATCCGTGATGTGCATGTCTCCGGCCGTCCGGTCATCCGCGACGGCCACCACCGCGACGAAGCCGCCATCGCCGCCGCCTATCGCCGCGTGCTCGACCGGCTGCTGCGTTAGCCGCCGCCCGCTTCCCGCGTTCCCCCACCCCAGACCCGGACCGTCCGCCCATGCCGACCCGCAGCGACAACAGCCGCCTGATCCGCAGCCCCCGCGGCCTGACCCTGACCGCCCGATCCTGGGCCACCGAGGCGCCGCTGCGCATGCTGATGAACAATCTCGATCCGGAGGTGGCGGAACGGCCGGAGGAGCTGGTGGTCTATGGCGGCATCGGCCGGGCGGCCCGCGACTGGGAGAGCTTCGACCGCATCGTCGGCACCCTCAAGCGGCTGGAGGCGGACCAGACCCTGCTGGTGCAGTCGGGTAAGCCGGTCGGTGTGTTCCGCACCCACGCCGATGCGCCGCGGGTGCTGATCGCCAACTCCAACCTGGTTCCGCACTGGGCCAGCTGGGACACGTTCCATGAACTCGACCGGCTGGGGCTGATGATGTACGGCCAGATGACGGCCGGGTCCTGGATCTATATCGGGACCCAGGGCATCGTGCAGGGCACTTACGAGACCTTCGTCGAGGTCGGCCGGCGCCATTATGGCGGCGACCTGCGCGGCAAATGGATCCTCACCGCCGGGCTGGGCGGCATGGGCGGGGCCCAGCCCCTGGCCGCCACCATGGCCGGCGCTTCCTGTCTGGCCGTGGAATGCCAGGCCAGCCGCATCGAGCGCCGGATCGAAACCCGCTATCTCGACCGCCGGACCGACAGCCTGGACCAGGCGCTGGACTGGATGGCCGAGGCGGGGGAAACCGGGCGGCCCGTCTCGGTCGGGCTGCTGGGCAATGCGGCGGAGCTGTTCCCGGAACTGGCCCGCCGGGCCAAGGCCGGCGACCGGCGCGCCACCCCGGATGTGGTCACCGACCAGACCAGCGCCCACGACCCCATCAACGGCTATCTGCCCGCCGGCTGGAGCGTGGCGGCGTGGCTGGAGCGGCGGGAGCGCGAGCCAAAGGCCGTGGAGGCCGCGGCGCGCCGCAGCATGGTCGCGCATGTGCAGGCCATGCTGGACTTCCACGCCATGGGCATTCCCACCCTGGATTACGGCAACAATATCCGCCAGATGGCGCGGGAGGAGGGGCTGGCCGACGCCTTCGCCTTCCCCGGATTCGTCCCGGCCTATATCCGGCCGCTGTTCTGCCAGGGCAAGGGGCCGTTCCGCTGGGCCGCCCTGTCCGGCGACCCCGACGACATCGCCCGCACCGACGCCAAGGTCAAGGAACTGATGCCCGCCGATGCGCATCTGCACCGCTGGCTCGACATGGCGCGGGAGCGCATCGCCTTCCAGGGGCTGCCGGCCCGCATCTGCTGGCTGGGGCTGGGCGACCGCCACCGCATCGGCCTAGCCTTCAACGAGATGGTGGCGCGGGGCGAGATCGGCCCCGTGGTCATCGGCCGCGACCATCTGGACAGCGGCTCGGTCGCCAGCCCCAACCGCGAGACCGAGGCCATGCGCGACGGGTCCGACGCCGTGTCCGACTGGCCGCTGCTGAACGCCCTGCTGAACTGCGCCTCGGGCGCCACCTGGGTCAGCCTGCACCATGGTGGCGGCGTCGGCATGGGCTTCAGCCAGCACAGCGGCATGGTCATCCTCTGCGACGGGACGGAGGACGCCGCCCGCCGGCTGGCGCGGACCCTGTGGAATGATCCGGCCACCGGCGTCATGCGCCATGCCGACGCGGGCTATGCGGACGCCATCGACTGCGCCCGCCGTCTGGGTGTCGATATGCCGATGCTGGGATGAACCAACGGTGCCGGCCATGATCCCCGATCCCCCCTATGTCCTGACCCCCGGCCGCATTCCCCTGCTGGTCTCCTTCCCCCATGTGGGCACCGCGCTGCCGCCGGGGCTGGCGGAGCGGCTGTCGCCGCAGGCCGGGACGCTGCCCGACACCGACTGGCTGCTGCCGGATCTCTATGATTTCCTGCACGCCATGGGCGCCAGCCGCATCGTGGCGCGCTACAGCCGCTATGTGGTGGACCTCAACCGCCCGGCCACGGATGAGAGCCTGTATCCCGGCCAGACCACCACCGGCCTGTTCCCGGCGGAGACCTTCGACGGCGGGCCGGTCTGGCGGATCCCGCTGACCGCGGCCGAGAAGACGGCGCACCGGGAGCGGATCTGGGCGCCTTACCATGCGGCCCTGGCGGCGGAGCTGCAGCGGATCAGGGCCGCGCACGGCTATGCCCTGCTGTGGGATGCCCACTCCATCGCGCCGGTGCTGCCGCGCCTGTTCCCGGGCCGGCTGCCCGACCTCAATCTCGGCAGCAATGACGGCCGCGCCTGCCCGCCGGCGGTGGCCGCCGCCGTGCTGGACGCCGCCAGGAGCGCCGCCGGGATGACGGCCGTCCTCGACGGGCGCTTCAAGGGCGGCCACATCACCCGGTCCTATGGCCAGCCGGCGCAGGGGGTCCATGCCCTGCAGCTGGAACTGTCCCAGGCCACCCATCTGGCCCCCCGCCCGGCGGCGGCGCCCGCCGCCGTCCCGCCGGACCCGCCCCTGACCCCGGCCCTGGACCCGGCCGCGACCGCCGGCCTCCGCCCCGTGCTGCGCCGCCTGCTGGAGACGTTCCTGGCCGCCGCCGCGGCCCATCACCCCGCCGCCCCGCTGACTGGACCCCGCCAATGAGCCTCCCCCCCTCCCGCCCCGCCGCTCCGCCGCCGGCCCTGACCCTGGCCCCCGGACGCCTGACCCTGGTGGATCTGCGCCGCGTGCTGGCGGGACCGGTGCGGGTGGTGGCCGATGCCGGTGATCTGGCCCGGGCCGCCGCCTCGGCCGCCACGGTGGCCGAGGTCATCGGCCGCGGCCGCACCGTCTATGGCATCAATACCGGCTTCGGCCTGCTGGCCCGCACCCGCATCGAGGCGGACCGGCTAG
This sequence comes from Oleisolibacter albus, assembly GCF_003336875.1. Lineage (GTDB taxonomy): Bacteria > Pseudomonadota > Alphaproteobacteria > Azospirillales > Azospirillaceae > Niveispirillum > Niveispirillum album. The sequence continues at coordinate 360,577 of NZ_QGNJ01000004.1, forward strand.
CCGAGTTGCAGCGCAATCTGGTGCTGAGCCATGCCACCGGCACCGGCCCGCTGCTGGACGATGCCGTGGTGCGGCTGATCCTGGTGCTGAAGGCGGCCAGCCTGCTGCGCGGCTATTCCGGCGTGCGCGCCCCGGCCATCGAGGCGCTGCTGCGGCTGGTGGAGGCCGAGGTCTATCCGGTCATTCCGGCCAAGGGTTCGGTCGGTGCCTCCGGCGATCTGGCGCCGCTGGCCCATCTGGTGGCGCCCCTGCTGGGCGTGGGGGAGATGCGGCACCGCGGGCGGATCGTTCCGGCAGCGGAAGGATTGACCCTGGCCGGGCTGGCCCCGCTGGAACTGGGCCCGAAGGAGGGGCTGGCGCTGCTGAACGGCACCCAGGTCAGCACCGCCCTGGCCCTGGCCGGCCTGTTCGCGGCCGAGACGGTGTTCGATGCCGCCATCCTGGCCGGGGCCATGAGCGTGGACGCGGCCCGCGGCAGCGACACCCCCTTCGATGCCCGCATCCATGCCATCCGCGGCCATCGCGGCCAGATCGACACGGCGGCGGCCTATCGCGGCTTGCTGGCCGGCAGCGCCATCCGCGACAGCCACCGCGACTGCACCCGGGTGCAGGACCCCTATTGCCTGCGCTGCCAGCCCCAGGTCATGGGCGCCTGCCTGGACCAGTTGCGCATGGCCGCCGGCACGCTGGCGGTGGAGGCCAACGCCGTCACCGACAACCCCCTGGTCTTCGCCGCCGGCGAGGGGAGGGAGGGCGATATCCTGTCCGGCGGCAATTTCCACGCCGAGCCGGTGGCCTTCGCCGCCGATCAGGTGGCCCTGGCCCTGGCGGAGATCGGCACCCTGTCGGAGCGCCGCTCGGCCATGCTGGTGGACCCCAACCACAATGGCGGCCTTCCGGCCTTCCTGGTGCGCGACGGGGGCTTGAACAGCGGCTTCATGATCGCCCAGGTCACCGCCGCCGCCCTGGCCTCGGAGAACAAGGGGCTGGCCCATCCGGCCAGCGTTGACAGCATCCCCACCTCGGCCAACCAGGAGGACCATGTCAGCATGGCCACCTGGGCCGCCCGCCGGCTGGGCGACATGGCCGACAATGCCGCCGGCATCGTGGCCGTGGAACTGCTGGAGGCCGCCCAGGGGCTGGACTTCCACCGGCCCCTGCGTTCCTCCCCGGCGCTGGAGGCGGCCCATGGGCTGCTGCGCGGCCGCGTGGCCTTCTGGGACGGCGACCGCTACTTCGCTCCGGATCTGGCCGCGGCCAAGGATCTGGTGCGGGCCGGCGCGGCGGGCGGCACGACCCTGGGGGGCTGCCCGCCCTGGATCGAGGGCTGAGGCCGGGGCAACGCACCGCAAAGGCGACCAAAGGCGACCTTAAGCTGGACTGCCCCCCTAAACTGGGACATCTGGAAAAGCTACAGTTCTCTTGAGAGGAGAGGGCTGATGGGCAAGCGACGTAGTTTAGAGGAGAAGTTGGCTGCGTTGGCGCGGGTTGAGGCCGGAGAGA
>NZ_QGNJ01000040.1 GCF_003336875.1 Oleisolibacter albus
GCCCGCGGCGGGCACCATTGGAATGTGCGCAAGCGCAGCAGCGCCGGCCGCACCCAGACCGAGGTGGTGGAGCTGGGTCCCGCCGACCGGCTGGAGGAGATCGCCCGCATGCTCTCCGGCGCCGAAATCACTCCCGCCGCCCGCGCCGCCGCCGAAAGCCTGCTGGGCACCCGCCTGCTCTGACCCGGGGGGGCCGCCCCCTCCGCCCGATTCCCCCCCCGCCGCGCGCGCCCGCGCCTCACCTTTCGGCTGGATGAAGAAGCCGGGGCAGGCCACACCGACGCCGGACGCGGCGCGCGGGCTGGTCTATCCGGCCCGGGCGGTCCTGGACGGGACGGATCGGATGGGTGGTGATGCGGTGACGCTTGTGCCCGGGATGGCTGTGGTGGCAGAAATGGTCACCGCACGGTGGCGGATTATCTGTTGTCACCCATCGTCCGGGCGACGCAGGAGGCGGAGAGGGAAAGGTAATTCTCAGCTGGAAAATAGATGAAAATAACGTTCCTGTAAATTTACGCAAAGGCTGGATTAAATGAACCTTCGCCAAAAAATGAAGTTTATTGCAATAGTCGCGCTAAATGTGGTTTTTTGTATTTATGCGATTCATCTTTACTTTCATGGTATCGGAAATCCGTTCGAAAATGATTATCGCCTTCCGGCGGAAAGTGAGTTTAATTCAAAGAATCTTAAGATTTACGGGTACTACAAAGTCAAGGGGGAATCAAGTTTAGTTTTGCAAGACGATGCCGGAGATATCTATCGAACTTCTTGCGTAAAACGCTGGATTGATGCGGACTGCATCGGGGCTGTGCGATTAATGGAATCAAAGAAAATTAAGCCTTGGAATAAAACAAACAAAGGAAAAAATGTTCGCGTTCAATTAATGAAAGTTAAATTGCCATGGTACATTATATGGATTGATGATTTCTATTTAATTGGCTCTATAGAAGGTGATGGAATAAATTCATCTAGAGATGATATTAACAAATATAATATGGGATGGTATCCAATTGCATCAAAAATGACGAATATATTTGGAGTGATTGCACCGGTGCTGTATGCACTTTCATTATTCAAAATAATTTCTGACCTCATTAAAGAGCGTCGATCGGCCGAAAGTCGATAAGCTGAACATTTGGGTGGAAATAGAAATGACCCAGACGGCGGCGAAGGTGCCGCCGACGAGAGCCTGAATAGCCCGTCCAGGTGGCCCTGGCGGCGGTCGAGGGACGAGCGATAGCCGGCAAGGCTGCCCGGCCCGGGCGGTCCTGGACGGGACGGATCGGATGGGTGGTGATGCGGTGACGCTTGTGCCCGGG
>NZ_QGNJ01000041.1 GCF_003336875.1 Oleisolibacter albus
GGAATGGCGGACAGCCCTCAATCAGTTCGCTATCATGTTCGGCGATCGCTTTCAGCCGTCAGCGCGCTGACGGCTGAAAGCGACATCCCGCGGGGATGCTCTTACACAGAATTCCTGACACACCCGCGACAGGATGCGGCGTTCAGCTTTTCGCGCATCAACAGCCCTCAGCACGGCCTTGGGGCGGTTGTCCGACTTGTCATTCTCCAACGCGGTTCCGGTAGGATAGCCCTCGATGGTTATGAACCCATCATCATTGCCCGCTGCAATGACGAACAGGATGCCATGCTCCCAGGCTAACCAATCCAGGAGGCGCGCCCAGGGGGACATCTGGCCGTGGAACGGGCGCCGCTTGTTGCCGAGCGACAAGTTGATGATCAGGATATCCGCATCGGTCTGCTGGCGAAGATGCAGGACGGCCTCATAGACCAAGTCGATGGCAAGGCGCTCGGTCGGCAGACACTCTTCCCGACCATCAAATTCCATCACCGGCACGGTGATGATCCTGCGCGGCAATGGGGAACTGCCGGGGCTGTTCAGGTCGCCATGGACGATCAGCGACGCCATGGCAGTGCCATGCTTGCGGTCCCGAACGGGTGTCCGCTCTTCCAGGGCGAACAGGTCGATCCCGTCGGTCCTGCCGACAAGCAAGGGGTGGCCGGAAACGACGGCCCCATCCAGCAAGGCCAGAATGGGCGGTCGGTCGGCGGCCGCTCTCGCCGGAAAATCTGCTGCGGTAATGTCGGTGGTCCCAATGCCATTGCCCAAGCTCTGCGGGCGGATGTGCATGACCTCATTGGCGCCTCGAAGGCTCGTCTCCTCCTGGGACAGGATTGCCTTCAACTCGCTTGCAGGAATCTCGACCAGTAAACCGTGGTAAGAGATCGGACCAATACGTTGGGATGTGATCAACCTACCGCCACGCTCGCGCAAACGATCTTCAAAAGACGTTTGGGCGTTTGAGGCTTCCTGTTTCTTCGGTCTATAAACTAATTCCACCTCGATCCTAACAGATTCATCCTCTGACAGGTCTTCCGCAATCTCTTCCAGAACGCCTTTGTCCTCTGGCGATATCCGATCCTCTGGTCCCCACTTTCGAAGTTCCTTAAGGCGACCAAACACGTCCTGCCACGGGGTATAGCCAACCCCGAGGTCTTTGTTAGAGCGATTTTCTGTCTGACGGAATCGTATTGGGATTCCTCTTTTCTGCGGGACATGATTCAAGGTGCGGGCTGGAGCAGGAGGCCAGCCGGCATGACGCGACCTCTTTCCCTGGACCTGCGTTCG
>NZ_QGNJ01000042.1 GCF_003336875.1 Oleisolibacter albus
GTTACTGGACGATCTTGGAGACGACGCCGGCGCCGACGGTGCGGCCGCCTTCGCGGATGGCGAAGCGCAGGCCCTCATCCATGGCGATCGGGGCGATGAGCTGGACGCCCAGGCGGATGTTGTCGCCGGGCATCACCATCTCGGTGCCCTCCGGCAGGGTGACCATGCCGGTGACGTCGGTGGTGCGGAAGTAGAACTGCGGCCGGTAGTTGGCGAAGAACGGGGTGTGACGGCCACCCTCTTCCTTCGTCAGGATGTAGGTCTCGGCCTCGAACTTGGTGTGCGGGGTGATCGAGCCCGGCTTGGCCAGAACCTGGCCGCGCTCCACGTCCTCGCGCTTGGTGCCGCGCAGCAGCGCGCCGATGTTGTCACCGGCCTCACCCTGGTCCAGCAGCTTGCGGAACATCTCGACGCCGGTCACCGTGGTCTTCACCGTCGGCTTGATACCGACGATCTCGACTTCCTCGCCGACCTTCACCACACCGCGCTCCACGCGGCCGGTCACAACCGTGCCACGGCCGGAGATCGAGAACACGTCCTCGATCGGCATCAGGAACGGCTTGTCCTTCGGACGTTCCGGCTGCGGAATGTAGGCGTCAACCTCGGCCATCAGCTTCAGGATGGCGTCACGGCCGATCTCCGGGTTCGTGTCGTTCAGCGCGCAGACCGCGGAACCCTTCACGATCGGAATGTCGTCGCCCGGGAACCCGTAGCTCGACAGCAGCTCGCGAACCTCGAGCTCAACCAGCTCAACCAGGTCCGGATCCGCCAGATCCATCTTGTTCAGGAACACGACCAGCGCCGGAACACCGACCTGGCGCGCCAGCAGGATGTGCTCGCGCGTCTGCGGCATCGGGCCGTCCGCCGCGGACACAACCAGGATCGCGCCGTCCATCTGCGCCGCACCCGTGATCATGTTCTTCACGTAGTCGGCGTGGCCCGGGCAGTCCACGTGCGCATAGTGACGGTTCGCCGTCTCGTACTCCACGTGCGCCGTGGAGATCGTGATCCCGCGCGCCTTCTCTTCCGGCGCCTTGTCGATCTGGTCATAGGCGGTGAAGGTCGCCCCACCGGTCTCAGCCAGAACCTTCGTGATCGCCGCCGTCAGCGACGTCTTCCCGTGGTCCACGTGGCCGATCGTGCCGATGTTGCAGTGCGGCTTCGTCCGCTCAAACTTTGCCTTCGCCAT
>NZ_QGNJ01000043.1 GCF_003336875.1 Oleisolibacter albus
CTGTGCGGCTCAGAAGGCGCGGCGCAGGGCGTCGACCAGATCGGTGCGCTCCCAGCCGAAGCCGCCATCGGCTTCCGGCTCACGGCCGAAATGGCCATAGGCCGCGGTGCGGGCATAGATCGGCCGGTTCAGGCCCAGATGCTCGCGGATGCCGCGCGGGCTGAGATTCATCAGCTGGCGCAGCACGTCGGCCAGCCTGTCCTCGTCCACCTGACCCGTGCCGGCCGTGTCGATATAGACCGACAGCGGATGCGACACGCCGATGGCATAGCTCAGCTGGATCGTGCACTTCTGCGCCAGACCCGCCGCCACCACGTTCTTGGCCAGATAGCGCGCGGCATAGGCCGCCGAACGGTCCACCTTGGTCGGGTCCTTGCCCGAGAAGGCGCCGCCGCCATGCGGCGCCGCACCGCCATAGGTGTCCACGATGATCTTGCGTCCGGTCAGACCGGCGTCGCCGTCCGGGCCGCCGATGACGAACCGCCCCGTCGGGTTGACGTAGAACTGGTCCTCCGGGCACATCCAGCCCGGCGGCAGCACCTCCAGCACATGCCGGCGCACCGTCTCGCGGATCTCCTCCTGCGACACGCTCTCGCCATGCTGGGTCGACACCACCACCGAGGTCGCCCGCACCGGACGGCCGTTCTCATACTGCAGGCTCACCTGGCTCTTGGCATCCGGCCCCAGCCAGGCCACCGCCCCGGAATGCCGCGCCTCGGCCAGACGCTTCAGGATCTGGTGGCTGTAATGGATCGGCGCCGGCATCAGCGCCGGCGTCTCCTGGCAGGCATAGCCGAACATGATGCCCTGGTCGCCGGCCCCCTCATCCTTGGCCCCGGCCGCATCCACACCCACCGCGATGTCCGCAGACTGCTGGTGCAGATGGCAGGCAAAGTCCAGCGTCCGCCAGTGAAAGCCTTCCTGCTCGTAGCCGATGTCGCGCACCGCCGCACGGGCAACATCCTCGACCTGCTCCAGAACCGACTTCGGGCCGCGAACCTCGCCCGCGATCACCAGACGGTTCGTCGTCGCCAGCGTCTCGCATGCCACACGGGCATACGGGTCCTGCGCCAGGAACAGATCAACCACCGCATCGGAAATCCGGTCGCACACCTTGTCCGGATGACCTTCGGACACGGATTCACTGGTGAAAATGTAATTCTGCTTCGGCACGGGTCTAGCCTCG
>NZ_QGNJ01000044.1 GCF_003336875.1 Oleisolibacter albus
CTAGAGCGTTTTCCTTTCAATCGAGGTCATATCCCGCAGCGGCAAAGTAGTTTTGGCATTCAGTTGGGGTGAAGGCATCGATGCTGGTGGCGATGGCCTGCCAAAGGTCCTCCTTGGTTCTGGCTGCCGCCCTTTTCAGCAGGCTTTTGAGCTTGGAGAAGGCCATCTCGATGGGGTTGAAGTCGGGGCTGTAGGGCGGCAGGTAGCGCAGTTCCGCCCCGGTCCGCTCGATGATGTCGCGCACGCCGGCCAGCTTGTGGGCCGGCAGATTGTCCATCACCACCACGTCGCCCCGCGCCAGCGTCGGCGCCAGCACCTGCTCCACATAGGCCAGGAAGGCCGGGCCGTTCATGGCGCCGTCCAGGACCATGGGCGCCGTCATGCCGCAGAGCCTGAGCGCGCCGACAAACGTCGTGGTCTTCCAGTGTCCGTGCGGCACCGCCGCCCGGCACCGCTCGCCGCGCCGTGCCCGGCCGAAGAGGCGGGCCATCTTGGTCGATGCGCCGGTCTCGTCGATGAACACCAGGCGCTCGGGGACCAGATCGGGCTGCAACTCGAACCAGGCCCGCCGACGTTTGAGCACGTCAGGCCGCTGCTGCTCGGCGGCGTGCGCGGTTTTTTTTGACGCTCATGCCGTGGCGGTCCAGCAGGCGCCAGACGCTGCTCAGGGCGGCCCGCACCCCATGCGCCCGCTCCAGATGTGCTGCCATCTCGGCCAGCGTGGTATCGGGCTTTGCCTCGATCAGCGCCAGGATTTCTGCCGCATGTGCCTCCAGCCGATGGGAGTGGCGGTCGCCACCCATCGGCCGGGGCCGGGCATTGCCTTCCTCACGCCAGCGCGCCAGCCACTTGATGGCGGTGGAGGGCGCGACACCGAACCGCTTGGCCGCCGCCCGGCGGGACTGCCCGCCCTCCACGGCGGCAATGAGCCGCGAACGCAGGTCCAGGGAAAGAGGTCGCGTCATGCCGGCTGGCCTCCTGCTCCAGCCCGCACCTTGAA
>NZ_QGNJ01000045.1 GCF_003336875.1 Oleisolibacter albus
CTTCAGGGCGGCCCTGACCTTGTCGGCCATGTCGGGTCGGTCCAGGGCATAGGCGACATTGGCGAGGACGAAACCGAGCTTGTCGCCGCAATCGAAGCGCTTGCCCTCGAACTTGAAGCCATGGAAGGGCTGGTTGCCGATGAGCTTGGCCATGGCGTCGGTGAGCTGGATCTCGCCGCCGGCGCCCTTTTCGAAGGCGGCCAGATGCTGGAACACCTCGGGCTGCAGGATGTAGCGGCCCTGGATGGAGAGGTTGGAGGGGGCGACGGCGGGGTCGGGCTTCTCGACCAGCCCCTTGACGCCGACCAGACGGGCATCGGCGGCGGCGGCCGGGGCCACATCCAGGATGCCGTACTTGTTGGTCTGCTCGTGCGGGACCTCGAACACCGACAGCAGATTGCCGCCGACCTGCTCATAGGCCTCCATCATCTGGGCCAGACAGGGCTTGTGCCCCAGCACCTGCTCGTCCGGCAGCAGCACGGCGAAGGGCTCGTTGCCCACGAATTCGCGCGCGCACCAGACGGCATGGCCCAGCCCCAGCGGCTCGGCCTGGCGCACATAGGAGATATAGCCGCTCTGGATCTGGATCGCCTCCACCAGCGCCAGCAG